>NZ_JAANIH010000089.1 GCF_014529705.1 Bradyrhizobium campsiandrae | reverse complement strand
CCGTCTCCACATTCAATCCAAGGGCGTCGATGCCTTTAAACTCATGTCCGATCTCCGAAAAGGACTGGCAGATGATGTGCGCTCATTGGCGAATAACACATCCTCGCTTTCGTCTGGGTTGTGGCGCGACGCTGCGGTCGCTTTCGGCGTGATTGCCGTTCGCCTTGCGAGCACGACGGTCGGCGATTGGCTTCTCTGGATGGCCGCCGCTTATTTGCTAGCTAGTTGCATTTTTTCGTGCATTGCGGCGTCCAGTGCCGTTAGCGGGATCGTTGAAAATGAGAAGAGCTTTCGATCGCGGCTGTATGGCCCGTTACTACTGGACAAAGAATACGAAGAACTCGCCGGCAAGCACTACCGGCAGGCAGAGAGTAACTTCCGCTGGTATCGACGATTTATCGTACTTGCATATCTGATCGTAGTCGCGGTCCTCCTTGGGATTGCGCACTATGGATTCCGAACGAGCGATAACTTCTTTCACATGGTGATTTCGTCTCTGTGAATTTTGAACGATAATGGCACCAAAGGTTTGAGGCTCGATACGGCGGCCAAAATGAAATGCTAGAGGTTGTGCTTTCCCTTACTTGAGGCGTGCGATGCTTTTCCCGCCAGTGAATTTTGATGAATTAAACGAAGCTGACATCCGGGGCGAGGTAATCGACCCGCTTCTCCGCCATTTGGGATATCGGTCCGGCACCGAGTTCAACATCGTCCGCGAAAGATCGCTACGGTATCCCCGCCGCAGCTTGGGACGAAGGAAGCCGAACGACCCTGAGATTAAGGGCCGCCCGGATTACATACTGGAGATCCGAGGGCTCGATCGGTGGATTGTCGAGGCCAAGCCACCATCTGACGATATTTCTGATGCAGATATCGAGCAGGCATTCAGCTACGCGTTTCTCCCTGAAGTTGCTGCTGGGTATTTCGTCCTTTCCAATGGGCGTCGGCTTTTCATTTTCAAGACGGTTGATGGGCCCGGGGCTGCGCCTTTAGTGGATCTCCGATATGAGCAACTTGATGACAAGCTTCAGGTCATCAGCAATATCCTTGCTCCGGCTAGTTTCCGCAGGTCGCTAATGACACAGCACGTTGACACTGCTCGCCCCCTAGCGCCTGGTTGGGGCTCGACATTGCAGATCGTCGCAGGTGAGATTGAGTATACTAAAACGTCTGGTTCCTTGCCTGCAATCGCCGAGCAGTTAAGCCGAATGGTCGGCGTCCGAATGCCGATGGACAGCGGCTTCGTCTGGAGGCTAGAGAACCAAATCGCTGTGCGCGCCAAGCAAGGATTTCTTCATCGGCTTCATCAACAGGCATCTAGAGCGATTGGGGCTGGTGAAGCGACCTACTACTCGTCTGACGCAGATTTATCGACGTCTCGCGATCATCCCAATATCTTCGAGTCGACCAACATGTATTCAATTCGGCGAGGGCAGCCGCAGTTCAACCTTTTTACCCAAGAGCAGGGCATTGCGACCGTCGACGCTCAAATGACAACCTATTCAGAAGCTGTGGGGTCACTAGAAGGCGATCGATTTACGGGGCTTTTTTTCGGAGGAGCTGAAGTGGTCTACGATATGCCCGGAAGCCCGACGCTAACGGTCGATATCTCAGGTGCTTTTTATCTAAAGCTTCGCGAATGAGGGTGCACGCTAACGTACAAAGGCATCCTCTGCGCGCCCCTGTGAATGTAAGAGTGTGCCAGCACGCGAAGAGAGAAGCAGCGCGCTCGCCGTATAGGCTTGGCCGAGAGTATCGTAGGCGGTCGTTCGACGGTCTACTCGATGAAACGCGTAGCGCTCCTTCGCGTCCCAATAGTTCGTCTGTGGGTTCCGATAAATAGGCGCAAGTGCTTATAGGTCGTTGCGCTTGTGATCGACTTTTCGATCTCCTCGTGCCAGTGCGGCAAGTTCTCTAGCTCGATAATAGAGTCCAATATTTTCTCTTGTACTATCTCGCGCGCCACGCCGACAAAAAGGCGTGAATTGATAGCGGCCGAGTAGATTTCCAGAAAATTTAGAAATTCGATGAGCGCATGCAACTGCTTCGCTGCATCGTCTTTATTCATCGCGAGCGCGGATTCGCGTTCGTTCATTGCTTTCAGAAAATCTTGCAGATGCTGGAGCGTGACCGTCTTTCGGGTTCTCCAGGTTTGGTATGCGTTGATGAGCAAGCCAGCGGCTGCGGCAACGGTGCCGCCGACCTGAACGTAGGGAAGTAGCTCAGAAGCCCACGTCGCTTTCAACGGCTTACTTTTTGGGCTGCGCCGGTGGCGTGGCCGGAGCGGCTGGTTGCGATGTCTGAGCTGACGGAGCCGGGCGGCTCGCCAAGGCAGTTGTCAAGTTCGCAGACGACGCACCTCTCTGTAGAGAGCCTCGAAGATTCGCCGAGCTGACGCTGTCTTGCCGAGCTGAGAGGCTGCTACGAAGGTTCGCTGTGCTGGCGGCATCAAGCGCCATTTGACGAGATGGAATAGGCTTGCGGTCGTTCGACATGAACGTCTCCTACAGTCTCTGAAGATTACAGGTTATCATACGACGACGCTCCCGACTTGGAATTGGGTTCGGGTTTTCAACAGAGTTTATTCAAGCCGTTTGTCGAAGTGAGGGTTTGGCCCAAGCAGGTCACGAGGCATAATCCATTCACCATCGAGGTCCGGGTTACTGGCAAGTAGGCTCGCATCTTCGACAGCGAAACCCAGCACAAATAGCCCTTGGCGAAATCGCGCGAAGCAACCAAAGAGGCCGTCAGTGGTGTTGAGATCATACCGATATTCGAACGTTTCTGATGCATCCCAGCGCCCTTGGATCAAGGTGCCGTACCTCTGCATTAGATCAAGAAGATCGGACGGGATGCCATTCTGAAAGAAATCTTCCTTCGTGCGCCACATCGCCTGCACGCGTCCTGCGTTCGGTAAAGGGCGCTGAAAATGTTCAAAGTATAAGGCGAGCACGGCCTTATGTGAAAAAACGTTCAATGCCCTGATTGTCAGGGGGCCAATCGTTGCGAAGTTCGCATCCGCAGGAGCGACAACGCCATTCTTCCTGAGGTGTCTCCGCGCTCTAAGCTGTGTCGCCGGTGACGCACCGCTCAGCCACTCGCAAACAAGCTCGGGGGCTTGAATCTTCGCCTGTGCTGATAATTTTGCGTGATCTGCCCTGACTGAATGTGAATGCTCGGCGCCCCAGCGGCTAACCAGAGAGACGACCAAATCAGACGTGCTCGTTTGCCTATTGCACTCGGAGCATGCAGGCATCACGAGCTTGTCGGGGCGGTGCTTGTTGTCAAACAGAGCCTTCGGCGGCATGTGCTCGCGCGTTGCGGTCGAGCGATCACCACCGCACAGCGAGCAGAAAGGGAACTGTTGGATGAAGTTCGCTGTACTTCGTTTCTTTAGCTTTGCTTGCCCCACAGTTGGCCTTCAGCCTGAATACGTGTTGAATCTTCCGTGCTTCACGCCGCGAATGTATCCGCGCGACACCCGCTCTTCCATCTCACGCTCTAAGAACTCGTTTGCAATCAACAGTGCCTTCACAGCTTCGCGGGCGTCGCTGCCGCACGCTGCTATCGCTTGATCCGCAGCCGCTTCCACCCACTCCACGTCTGATTGTGGATGGAGCTTACTTGCCTTGGACATTGAAACGATTCCGTGATACGCGATAAGATGATGTTCTCATTATGTTCTTGTAAAAGTCAATAGTGCTTCGGAGGCAAACGATTGGGTACCGATCCCGGAATTAGCGCAGAACAAATGCGCCTGTTTGAGATTTTCCAGCCTTACGCGCTGAATAGAAATCTTGAGGCGCTGCGGCAAAATCAGCGGTTCGTGTACTACACCAGCGCAGACACCGCGATGCGCATTCTACGCAACGGCGAGATATGGATGCGCAAGTCGCACCTAATGAACGATTTTCGTGAGATTGAGCACGGGTATGAGTGCTTGGCCAACGCCTACAGCAAGAATGCGCAGCGAATGCGGACTCTATTTGACGGCATGTTTCCGGGTTTCTGTGAGCGGTTGGAAAAGCTCTTCGAGGGCTGGATGCCACATTTCCGAAGCGACAGCTATATAAGCTGTCTTTCGGAGCACGATCCGTCTGAAGACCAGCATGGCCGCCTGTCAATGTGGCGCGCATATGGGGCAGGATCAGGCGTCGCGCTTGTCGTGAACGGTGGACCGATCTTACGACCTTCGAACGCTTTGAAGGCATATACCAGTCCCGTCGCGTACCTCAATAACACAGATCTGGAGCAAGCTTTTGCAGCGGTTCTCGATAACGTGGAGAACAACGCTGGCTTCCTCGGGACGTTCGAGGAAGAGAAAATTCTCGGGAATATGTTCTCTGCGCTACGTTACGCTGTGCTCTGCACCAAGCATCCCGGCTTCCATGAAGAGAGAGAATGGCGTGTTATTTACTCGCCTCGATACGAGCGATCTGAACGAATTGCTTCATCTGTGGAATCTATAGGTGGAATCCCACAGTCGATTTGCAGGATTCCACTTAGAGATGTTCCCGAAGAAGGGCTCTACGGCCTAGCGCCCGCGAACTTCATCGACCGCGTTATCATTGGGCCGACAAAATTTCCGGCAGGCATCTACGATGCGTTGATGGTGCTGCTTGCCGAGGTTGGTGTTCCTAATCCAGCCGAGAAGATTGTTTTTTCGGAGGTTCCTCTACGTCAATAGAGGAAGGTCATTTAATCGTCGTCGCACGGCAATGGCTATTTCAACAATGACAATCGATTTGAATACGTTTGGCTCGCTCGTCGCGTTCGGGCTCGCGGTTTTGAAGGTCTTGGAGTTCTTCCGAGATCGAAAACCGAAGCTTAAGCTGGAAGCTATGCTCCGAAATCATGTGGAGCTAGGGAATGACTTGTTGCTCATCAATTCTTCGAAGGTCCCCGCTTGCGTGTACTACTATGAACTAATCTGGCTAAAGCCTAGGCGGATTACGCGGTGGTTCGGACTGTATCGAAAGGAGGTCGGTTACGAGTTCACCTTGGAAGACAATTTGGCCGACCTAAAGATTGACGGCTATTCGACTGCGACCTTGAACTTCTCGGGTATCGACCACTTTGTCTGGGGTCGCGGAGCAGCGGACGACCTTTATCTGAAAATCTCTATGGTGGGGCGCAAGAAGCCGTTGTGGTTTTGGGTCACAGGGCCATCCAAGCACTAGTGTGACCGTGCCGCGAAGCCCGAAATGCATCGAAAAGCCTCGGGGCGGGGAAAACCAAGCACCAGGAAATCCGAGATCATGCCAAAGGTATCGCGAACGTACGGGCCTATACATTTTGAGGATCTTGACCCGCATCGCTTTGAGGATTTGGTGCGACAGCTCGTATACGATTTCAAGGATTGGCAAACGATTGAGGGCACAGGTCGAAGCGGCTCTGATGATGGCATCGATATTCGCGCGTTCGAACGATTGGCGATCCCGAGAAATGAAGACGATGAGGACGAAGAGACCAAGGAATCGCCTCACCCTATGATGGGAAATCAGTGGATCGTGCAGTGCAAACGAGAGAAGGAGTTAGGCCCCAAACGCGTTGCGGAAATTATCGCGGAGCTTGACCCTAAGAACCCGCCTTACGGGTACGTACTTGCGGCGGCCTGTAACTTCTCCAAGCAGTCGTATGATCGTTTCCGGGACAGGCTGATTGAAAAGGGAGTTATGGAGTTTCAGCTGTGGGGGAAGGCCGAGCTTGAGGATATGCTTTGCCAGCCGAAAAACGACCACATACTATTCACCTTCTTCGGCATCTCGCTCGTAACCAGGCGAAGATCAAGGTCTACCGAAATCCGCAGGATCGTCACCAACAAAAACAAGCTATTTAGGGTGCTCGGCACTGAACTTGGTCATGTATCTGTGCTCATCAGAGACGCGAATGATGAAGATTACCCATTCAAAGAGAACATTAAGGATTTCGACGTTCGCCCACGGTGGCGAGAATGCCTAGCAACTAATTATCATCCCCGGGGGTTGGTCTTGAAGACCCGGGAGTACTTTGGTTTCGTGGATCAGAAGAGAAAAGAGTTCGATTTCACTGATGCAATCTCGCTGCTAATGCTCAGAGGGGATGAAGAGCATCAGGACCGAAGAGACTGGCACGAGCGCAGAGAAGTCATCGAAGACTTTTGGAATCACCTGCCGCACCGAAATAAATGTCACTTTGTTGCTGAGCGCCTGCTTCGATACGACGACATGCTTGTGATCGATGATCAAGGCATAGCGCCGCACAAATTCACACACATATTCGTAGATACCGAGGGAAAGGACGGCCCGTTCTCTGGCGGTTGGGAGTTTGCCGAACTTCGGCGCGGTGTTGCTAGCCAGCACATAGACCTAAGAGACTATCGTCGACGAAAGATATTTCCCGATGAATTTCCACCCCCTGTCGTTGGTACAATCTATCCGGAGGGAGCTATCTCAATCGATAGCGAAACAGCTCGTCTGGCGGAGCTGAATGAGAACGTGCGCGAGTTCTTTCTCTTGGCAGGGCAGCACGATGAGCTGAGGCAGCGTGACGTGATAACCGTTAGATCGCAGGACACCGTCTACCGTAGTGGGCAGGGAGGTCGGAGGGACACTATGCCCAGCTATCTTCAGGTCACTCTGATCGAAAATGTGCGGGTGGCGGATTTGTACGTCGAAGAGGAGCAGTTTCGACTTCGCGAGCTGGAGAGAAGGCTTGGGAGAGAGCTAGCTGACGACGAGGTTCTAAAGCGCATAGAGTTCGTTCGGACCTACGGTCGGAAGATCGGAAAGAATGATTTTGTTTAGCGCTGGAGCGTAGTTTTGAAAGAAACTCTTGAAGAGCGCCTCGGTCATGCACGATATGAATATGACATGGCGCGGGGCTGTATCGTAGAGCTGAAAAACGAGCAACTTCAATTCCAATGGAATGTTTTGCTTGCCGCCTTCGCGGTCTACTGGCGAAACTGTCAGAAATTTCTGAACGGGGACGATGATCAGGAATCAATCAAGGCAAAGAATTACATCGCGCGATTTAAGGCGTCATCCGCGCGGCACCTAGAGGGCGAGATAAATGACTTGCATCACCATGTGCTACATTTGAGCGGGAAGAGAACGAGCGACGACGAGAAGAAGCTCGCTCTCGATGATGCTGTGAAGTTGATGGAATGGCTCGAAGCGAACATGAGAGAGTTCGCGTCGCAGCTCGGTGAGCCCTACAAGTCGCTTTGGAGACCGTCTGGACCAGTTGGGGCTAGCGGCCAGACCGGGCCGACAACGGGGTCAACCGGACGCGCTGCGCCTCCACAATCGACCAACCACGTATGGAGCGCAGGAGAGCGGCTCCCGTCAGGGATCACGCACACCACGCACTCAACTCACGTTAGCTTTGTCTCGACCAGAAACTCTGGCGAAAAGGATGGCTAGCCGCCCATCAAGCCGCTCTTTAAACCTTTAAAAACAAGGGCTCGAATTGGGGGCCGCTCGTAGCGCTCCTCCGGTACCGGTTCATGAAGTAATGCGCGGTTCTCTTTTCGAAATCCAACCGCATTAATTGACGCTCTTAGGAACTGACGTTTTCTGCCGCGAGCGCCAATCGCTCAAATTGCCGCGCTGTTCGGACTCAAGCGCGGCCAGGAATCGCCGCATCTCGCTCCGCACCTGCCCAGCGACCTCGCGCGGATCACCGCCTGAGATGTTGAAGGTCGGATTAAAGCTGATCTGCTTGCTCATCGTGACCATCTCGCTCGAACTGGCGACCGCTGCCGCGCCGTCCGAAGTCAGGCTGCGCAGCTTGTCGTTCGACTCGATACGGCCGGACATGCCGGGCACGAAAAGCTCGGGGCCTTGCTCGCCCACAAGGTACGGCTTGCCATAGCTCACGGGGCCGCCCAGCGCGCGGATGGGCGGGAAGGTTCGCTTGGCTCGCCAAGGAGAGGTTAGTTCGCTATCCGCCCAAAAGCAGACCTATTGTGCTCACTCGGAGTTTTTACGCTCATGACCCCGAAGCAGATACTGATAGATGAATGAAATAGAAGAGAAAGAGACCAATCGATCCTCATTATGCGCATCCGCGTATAGTGTCATTTTATACGCTTTCGCGTATTGGCTGCCCGATGGATATAATCGCCCGCTCCCCACAGCAACTTGGTGCTGCCATTAGACGGCACCGCCGGATGAAACGTCTCACCCAGGGGGCCTTGGGTGATAAGATGCATGCGCGTCAAGCGACCATCTCGAAGCTAGAAGCCGGCGAACCAGCGACACAGATACGCACGCTTACGGATGCCTTGGCCGCACTCGATCTGGAGCTCATCATCCGTCCACGCACCAAGGGTTCGGCCAAAGCGATCGAGGATCTTTTCTAATGGAGCGTCGTATCTTCCGTGCACCGCGCGATGTGTGCTCGCGAGCTCCTGTTTGAGGTATCCTTCTTGTTTGCAACTCGTGACGCTAAGCGCGCTAACGGCTGTCAGGATTCTTCACCGCTGGCGCGCCAACGCTCGGAACAATGGATGGCGACAGACGCCTGTTGGCGCGACAGATTTCCGGAGAACAGTTTTAGTGTCCTGCGCGATTTTGCACCAAGCGCCGAAGGTCCAGTTTCATCACCGTCGCGCCGACGTGTTTGATGGCTTACGGAGCCACAGGGCGTTTCCAGTGGCGCTGCCGGCAGCAAAGTTGTATAGATAAAAACGATATCGCGCAGCGGAGTGCCAGCAGTGCCGGAGCAGCGCGCGCTTGTCGCTCGTAGGGAGAGTCTACCTCAGACGCAAAAAGCGCAACGGGCCGCGCAGTACGTCCGTATGTCCACTGACTACCAAAAATATTCGATTGAGAATCAAGCTGTGGTCATTGCTGCCTACGCACAGCTTCACGGGCTCTCAATTGTGCGCACCTATCGCGATGAAGGTGAAAGCGGCTTGCTGATTAAGAACAGGATGGGCCTTACTCAGTTGATCGCTGACGTTAGCTCGGATCAGATAGATTTTGGCAATATTCTAGTCTTTGACGTCAGCCGTTGGGGGCGCTTTCAAGACGTAGACGAAAGCGCGCATTATGAGTTCATCTGCAAAAAGGCGGGGGTTAAGGTCGCATACTGCGCGGAGCAGTTTGATAACGACGGAAGCCTTCTTTCCAATATTTTGAAGAACATCAAGCGGGTCATGGCGGCCGAGTACAGCCGCGAGCTATCGGCAAAGGTTTTTGCTGGGACCTCGCGGTTGGCTAGGATCGGGTTCAAAATGGGCGGCTCGGCCGGTTTTGGCTTGGAGCGTTTCTTGGTGGACGACCACGCTCAGCTCAAAGGAGTTCTCAAGCCCGGTGAACGCAAATGCTTGGCTACAGACCGAGTGAAACTACGTCCAGGACCGACTGAGCAAATCGCAATCATTAAGAGGATTTTCGATGATTTTGTTGGAGGAAAGTCTCAATGGAAAATCGCGAAAGAACTAAATCAGGAAGGAGTGGCGACACATAACGGCCGACCCTGGAGTAACAAGCTTGTAGGCGCAATTCTAAAGAACGAAGCATTCATCGGCAACTACGTCTACAATCGTTCGACGGAAAAACTAGGTACGAAGCGAAGGCACAATCCAAAAGAGCATTGGATAAGGAGCGAGGGCTGCATCACGCCCATTATCGATAAGGCTGCGTTTATACGCGCGAACAAGATCATGGATGAATGGCACGTCAAGATTTCAGAAGACGAGATGCTGCGGCGGGTGCGCAAAGTACTTCTGAAGAAAGGCAAACTCAGCGCCAAGATTATTAATCAAGCTCCGACGCTTCCACACAGCGGCACCTATTATAAGCACTTCGGTAGTCTTCAAAACCTTTACCGACTAATCGACTATCGCGAGAACAATAAACACTGGACGGATCTTACCGCCCACCAGCAGTGGCTCGATATGAACATCGGGCATGCTGTGCAGCTTCGGGAGCTTCTTGAGAAGGCTGGTGGCAGTGTCACGATTGAGTCGTCAACTGGGAGCTTGCTGGTGGACGAGATTGTGCACGTCCACTTCGGTTTGGCTAAATGGCGCAACTACGACGGCAAGGTGCGTTGGGGTATGCGCCACCGCGTTCGATGGCATTCAGGTTGGATAGCGGCGATCAGAATGGGCGAGAATAACGCAAGTATTCTTGACTATTTACTACTCCGCGTTCCTCCTCCGGGAGGTCCTCATTTGTGGCTGTCTGAGGAGACGCTCCGCGCTCGCAAGATCGAACGTTTCGAAACTTTCTCTGCGCTTGCTAAATCGCTCATTCGTCGCGTTTGTCGATAGGTCGGTTGCGACGAACTTGGAGCCGAAAAAATCACATCTTGCTTTTGCGCGGTCGGCGTCCGTTAGGAAACGGACTGAGGGGGCTCGACATCGGTAATTGGCCCTTTTGCGACCTCTGGCGCCGTCCGCTAATGCGCCGCTATTGGCGGACAAGCCAACATCAGGCGTGCGCGCTAACGCCATTTTTCGATGTCGCAGCCACTAAGCTCAGCACGGGTCACGTCGCAGCTGCGCTTCCTCTGCACGACATAGCGGCGTTCTCGCACACCAGCCAGCCGATTTCGACGGGATGGCTCAAATCAACTTCAAGCCCCGCGCACTCATGACTTGCGCGGCCAATGTGCCGAGCCGCGCGCGAAACCCGGAGGAAGCACGATCCCGGCCAAGCCTGCTTCATAGTGGCCAGCGCGCGCTTCGGTGCGCGACACGACAATCTCACGCTGCTCCCGGCGCGGGGTGTCGAAACGCTGTTCATGATGAACCCAACGCGGCTCTTCCTTAATGACGTTGCCACTGGCGTTGGTTCGCACGGGAAGCACATCTCCGTTTGAAAATACCCAGCACGGCTGCATCTCGCGACGTTCGCTCGCTTGCCGACCCGGATGCTGACGGTGCGCGGCGTCGATGCTGCGCACAGGCTCGAAGCCCGGTGCGCGTCGGCCAGCTTCGTTAACCGCGCTCGCCTCGGTGTCGATTTCGCCGAGCCGGGCGATGATGTCGCCGAGCTTTGCAGCCGTAGCGTCGTACTCGCGAAGCAGGGCAACTGCCTCAACCTCAACATTACTGCGCGCGTTCGTGACACGCTGACGGAAGCGTTCTGCCTCGGCTTGCTTCTCGGCCCCTGCTTCGGTCGCGAGCGCTTCCGCGTGCGCCTTTCCAAGATCAGCGAGCCGCGCGGCAGCGCGATCGGCAGCGCGCCGGTGCACTTCATATTCTGCTTCGGCCTTCTGATGGGCGGCATCATCCATCAAGCCGAGACCGGCTAGCGCTGCGCCGCGCTTAGCAAGGACAGCGTCATGTTCGGCGCGCGCCTTCTCGATCTCGGTGGCGATAGCGGTGGAGGTAATCGGCTTCTTGCCGAACAGCTTTTGGATAAGAGTCATGTGATTGTTCTCAAGGGGGGAACTTAGCGCCGCCAGTAGTTGGCGACGGCCTCTGCGCCGGGGTCTCGCGGCGTGATGGTCGATGCCTTCGGGGGGAGCTTGGTCGCGATAGCCGGCTTCGGAGCGGGCTTCGGTGCAACGGCGCTATATGCCTCGCCCGCCCGCAGCCAGCGGTGATAGGCAACATGCTCGCGGCTCTCGGCAAACGTCAGGTTGTGCGCCATGCCGTGACGTGCACTGAACTGCGCTTCTGCAAGCTGCCGCTGAGCCGTTGCGTAATCTGCGGACGCCGCCTGAAGGTCGGCGAGAAGCGTGGCGCGGCTCATTGGGCATCTCCGCCGGCTGCAATCCAGGTTTGAAGCCGATCGGCCGGATAAGCAGGTCGATCACCGATCAAGAAAAACGGGGGCCCATCGCCACGCTTGGCGAGGTTGCGGAGGGTCTTTGCGCAACGGCCGATCCGCTTTGCGGCCTGGGTGCGCGAGAGATAGATTTTAGACATTGGCATCCATCTGAAAAAGTGGCCGATGCATTTGGTTTACCAAACACGCCGGCCAAGGCTGGCGAATGGCGTTACTTGGTGTGGAGGAGGACCAAGCAACGGGAGGAGTATGGGAAAATCAGGGGCGGCTGTCGGGACTGTTTCGGTATCCCTTAAGCCGCTTTACGGCGGCGCTTCTTATTGTCGTTGGCGGGGATGCCAGCGATGCGCGATTCATGCTCGGCGAGAATGGCGGCGCGCTCTTCCGCTCGCATGCGGAGAAGCTTCTGCTCGACGCAAATATCGATCAGAGCAGCCCAGGTCTGCGGGATATTCACTCGCATCTTGAGGGCGAGCGCCGTGAGTTCGCCCGCGAGTTCAGGGCTCAGCGCTTCGAGTGCGGCGACCGGGACAAGGCCGAATCCGAGCGTTGCCAGGGCCGCCTCGATGCTCTCCAGACCCGGACGGTTCTTCTTTCTCCAAGCCTTCAACGTAGCCCTGCGCACGCCGCTGCGCTCTTCCAGAGAGTCGTAGGTCATTCGCTGGCGCGCCATCTCGGCGAAAACGAGCCTCGCGAACGGCCCGACACGCTCGGGGATCGAGACGGTGCGCGGATTTTTGCGTCGCTTCCGAGCGGACGGCGAAATGGGCGAAGCGCGGAAATCGGGCGGATACAGCGGAGTGGTAGTGGGCATCGGGTCATCCTGAAGGCGATTGAACTGCCTTCAGCGTCGGACAATGGGCTATTCCGCTACAGCCCAATTCAGTAGCCACTGTGCATGCCCCTAGTTTGGAGGCACAAACACGTTCGAGAACAGAAAGTCACTTTTGAAATTTTAAATCTAGCCAGATCGGGCGGTCGCGCGTCACCCGCGTGGGGGGCGGCCCCGGAAGGACCCGACGCGTTGCAAATTGCAAGCTGATGCGCAAGGGGCTCAGCTGCGCGCTAAAAAGTACGTACGAAGCCCGTAATCAGCCGCAAAATGGCGGCTGTTTCGCAAGGCAGTGGATGCCCAACAGTGGACTCGGTATCTTCCAGAGTTTGAATGCGCTGCGCGGAACTCATCGCGGCGGGGAAGTGCCCGGCGGTGCTGGTGGCAGCGGAGTACTTCCACCGTTCAGCAATGGCGTGATGCGTCGGATTGTGAAGCGTTGATTAGTGCGACCCAAGCCGCCATTCTGTTCCTTTAAATACTGTGAGCCGTAACCTTGCGAGACTAAGTTCTCCGTGGGCACGCGGAGTTGTTGGATCAGGAATGCGGCTAGAGCTTCCGCTCGCCTATCTGACAACGATAGATTGTCGATCTCGCTTCCAGAGTCGTCGGTGTGGCCCTCAATCAGGAACACCTCGCGTGGATTGCGCTGGAGCGCCTGTTTCAGCCCGTACGCAATTGGCTTCAACTTTGCTTCTTGGTCGGAAGCGAACTCCCATGAACCGGGTGTGAGGTTTATTGTGTTGATATCGACGCTCGGCATCATCTTACTCACGTTACGGCTGTAGCGGATCTCGTCCATCGAGTAGCGCCGATCGATCGGAACTACCGACGATGCTAGCAGAGTGTCGTACACTAAGCTCGACGGTGCGCTGTCGTAGTCAACGATGTAGCGATCATAGGGGATGCGGACCACCGGCGGCGGAATGTCAATAAACATGCCGTTGACGGAGCGTGGATCACGATAAGTATTATCGATGATGATGATCTCGCGACCGTCTGAACCGCGTCCGATTCGCCGGATGAGCCGACCGTCAGGAGCAGCGACAGAAATGATTTCGCTGTTGTCAGGACGAATCACGACGGTACGTTTGTCACCGCCAACGGTCTCGGTGCGAACATCGCGTGCACCAATCTGTAAGAGTGCGAGATCGTTATGACGCACGTAAGATCTGCTGCTTGGATCCCGGATGATGAAGCGCCCGGGCTCGTTGATGATAGTGCGGTTGCCATCTTGCTGCTCCTCACGCGCGTCGCGGATATCTTGAAGTCGGTGGTATGCAGGCAGGCTCGCCTCTGAGGAACGAGGTCTGGGCGGCGGCGGCGGTGGTGGTGGTGATATCGTTGCACCGCTCTGCAACGCAGGTGCCGCGAGCTGTGGGGAGTTTGATAAATTTGGGGCGAGTCGATTAGCATTCAAAACGACCGTCCCAATTATTCCATCATGCTCCCACGGATGCTGAGTAAAGCGGGTGGAGCTGTAGACGGCTTCCTTCACGCGTTTGAACACCGTTAAATAATCTTGGTTGGGGTTACGGAGTTCAGCTGACAAAGCTCTAGCGTACGGGCCTCCTTCATCGCCGACATCTGATGCGGTCTGCCCCGGACTTGTGGAGAAAGCAATAAATGAGCCGCTCTGACCTCGAATGTCTTCGAACCCCTTTGAGATGCTCTTGATCGGCAAGTGCAATTCAGTCCGGCAGGCATCGAAAACGAAGAAGAGTGCTGTTTCTTTCGAAGCTCGCCGGGCAACCTCGTGAACAACCGCATCTAGCGAAATTGCATCGTACCATGCCGACTGAAGCTGAAGAGACTGCACGTCAACGGGAATAAGATAGTTTGCTCCATCTTCTGGTCGTGCCGCTCCGTGCCCCGAATAATAGAAAAATCCGATGCTGCCACTCCCAGCATTGCTAAGGGCTGTCCCAAACTCGTCAATCTTTTGTAGTAGCTGCCCTCGTGTCGCGTTCTTTACGATCGTTGTCTCGAAACCTGCAGTTTTCAGAGCGGCGGCAACGATGTCAGCGTCAGTCGTAGGGTTGTTGAGTGTGCCGACCTCGCGAGAGTATGCGCCGTTCCCGACAACCAATGCCAAGCGTGGTTGAGCCAAGCATCCTTCGACACGGATAGCCAAGGCTAATAAGACACCTACAATCCGGAGGAATTGCACCATGCTTCTCTGCGCTGCTAAGGACCGAAAACGCCTGGGCTCTTCTTCCACTGTTCCCACGTTATTCGCGGGTTGTCGGGAAATTGTTGTAGAACGCGTTTTTCGCCAGCAGCTTTTAATTGAACATCCTGGTCCCACGAGCTCTTACCGAAGAGGTGTACCGCCGAATAAATTGTGGAAACAACTGAACTAGATACTCCAAATTCTTCCATACCAAGCTTCAAGATGTCGTCTGCTGCGTCCTTTGATTGCTCCTGAGTCCAATACAGGTAATCGTGGAGTACTGCGGCGTACGCGTAGAGCCCATCAGGTTTGAGCAAGCTCCAAAATATGCGAGGGATGCTTGCGAAGTCCGTTACGAAGCCGATGGGAACTGTAACGCTTTGATATTTTCGGCCTTGTTCAGAGCTAGGCTTCCAAGTGATAGGACGCAGCAGGAAATAGGTCGGATCAGCGAACCTTCCGATACGAAGAGGGCCCTCCACGTCCTTAGTGCGACTCATCCAATCGTTCATCCATACGGAAATTTCTTTTGGATTGGATTGGTAGTCTTCCGCGCGAGCGGAATCTCGACCGCGTCCTAATTCAAATCCAAAGCCTGAGAGAAGAGAGAAAGAGCCGATCAAAAAATTTCTGCGAGAGTACATGTTTCCCCCTCTAGGCCCATGCAATGCTCCACCCAAGATAGAATATACGTCTGGCAATTTATGCGCTATCAGATTTTCTACGACGGTGGCAGGCATCGAGACAGTGACTTTGGTGAATTTGGATGCTGAGCTTTCCCCAGGCTAACAAAACAACCTGCGTTAACTTCTAGCGCCCTTCGACATCCAGACCGATCTTGGCGAACGTGGCGCCCGACGGCTTCCGCTCAACCGTGAGGCTCGCCAGCGGCCCCAGCCGCTCTTCCAGCCACACCCGGAGGGCGGCGACGCCGCACGGTATGATGCCGGGAAGATACCAGCCCGTGTACCGCTTCTGGCCGGAACCGGCCTTTTGATAGGTGAACTTTCGGACGGGCGAGGAGTCGGTGGAATCCCTAATAAGAGTCTCTATAGAGAAACCACCGACTCCTCGCGCACCCCAATCCGTCGTTCCGAACGCTAAGCCGGCATCCCGGCTGTTCGTCAGAACCACCCCTTCCGCCGCCATGTCAGCGGTCGGACCGGGGGCGATCTCATCCCACCGCACCACTTCATGAACCGTGACCGGCAGCGGCACGTCGCACACGATGTCCAGCCAGCACGGTTCGGACCGCCGGTGGGGGCGCAATCGACCAACCGCCTGAAGTAGTTCGCCCACGGTGATCCGCCAGCGTAGCGCCTCCGCAATCGGCTCGGGGTGGCGATCAATCGTAGTCGCGACAACGGAGCCGTCAGCAAGCTGGATACCGCCCGGATGTTTATCGAAGAAATGACCTTCGCCACCGGATACCGGACGCCCAGCGAAGACCGCCGCCAAGGCTTCAACGGCGGACCGCCTGGGGGCAGGACGCCCGATCACGATCAGCCCGGCGACGTCTTGCATGTCGTTCATGCCGGCCAGCGCCCCAAAGTGCCGAGCGATCACGTTGGCCGGAAGCTGCCCGGCGATCTGGTCAAGCACACCCTTGTAGGTGACGACACCGATCTGGGAGGGCGCGGCCAAGGCAGCCCGGAGCCGAACGAACCGGACAACGTCCAGCACGTTGCGCGGCTTGGGGGCCTCCCATAAGCCCAGCTTTGACATGCTGACCGGGGCGTCGAGGATCTGCCGCACCCGGACGTGCTCCGGCCACTTGGCGGCAACAACCGGCTGTTCGGTCACCACCGGCGGAAAGTCGGCGGTTTGGATTTCACCAAGCGCAATCGCGATCAGCGAAGCCGGCGGCGCGGTCGCGTCGAGAACCAGCGTCGGCGCGTCACGCCATGACGGATGCACCGTCCGCAGCGGCGTCACAGACACCTTGCCGCCCTCGACCGTAATACGCCCCGATTGCGATCGGTCGCCAATGGTGGACTCGATCTTCCATTCCTCAAGAAAGATCGCGATCTCCCGCCAAAGCGTCCCCGCATCCCGCGCAAGCTCGTTCCGGGCCGCATGGCGATAGGTGGCGGTCTTGAGTTCGCTTTCCCGCATGTCAGGGCGCAAGATCGTGGAAGTGACGCGGCGTTGCTCTAGCCAACCGACTGCGTTGGCGACTTCGGCGTCAATTCCGTGGTCGATCAAAGCGGCGCGGGCCAACGGGCCGTTGCCGTTCGCCTTGATCGCGGCGGCAAGGCGGTGGCGGAATCGCTCGACCGCGTCGTGATCTTCGTCGCTACAGCCTTCGATCTTTGATCCGAGCAGCGCTGCTACATCGACCTTCACCGGATCGCCGATTGCGCCGTCAATGAACGATTCGTCGATAACGACCGCGTCGGGCGGGAAAATGAAGTCCGGTCGCTTCGTGTACAGCAACGCCGCCGGGGTGACCCATACGGACGGACGCGCCTCGCGCTGGCGCTCCATGCCGCACGCCTTCGCAAGCGGGCAGCGGACAATCTCGTTATCGATCCGGCGCTCGCACACGGAGTCCCGGATGCTGACGCCAAGGTCACGCGCGGCTTTGTAGGCCGGGATGTTGCGGCACATGAGATGTTCGGGCGCGAGCGGGTCCGGGCGCTCATAACCGCGATAGACTTCGGCCTTGACACCATCCGATGCGAAGTCCGCCGCGATCTGTTCCGCAAGATCGTGGCGTGGCACGACATAGGCGATGCGGCGGCCCAGCCGAGCTTGCTTGGCGGCCCCCTCCCGCGCGGCGTGCGTTTTACCGATACCGGCTTCCGACCGCACCGACGTGACCGGATGCACCGGGAGAATCAGCGGCGGCTTGAGTGCCGCCTGATTCCGAACCGCGATGCCGTTCAGAATGGCGTTGGCGAGCTCGGGGCCGGTTAGCGTCCGAAGACGCGCGGTGGCCTCGTCAAGGTGGACACGCTGGTCTGAATAGCTCGGGACCACCGCCGATGCCGACGCAACATTGCGCAAATGGATGAGCGGCGCGGCAGAGAGGCCGAGCTTGTCACGGAGCCAGTCGCGCGCCTCGCCGTAACTGATCTCACGCGCCTTGGCGGCGATTGTGATGGCGGAAAACGTATCGCCGGACCCAAAGTCAACGATACCGGTCGGATGGATGCCAAGATGTGCGCCGCGCGCGGCGGCGGCCCGACCCGAGCCGGACGCGCGCCATGGCGCGACCGCGCGATAGCCCGCACCGTTTCTGCGGAGCTTCGGCAGGCCAAGATCGGGCACCCAGGCGGATAGGTTCGCGAGTGCGGCCGAGTTCACGTCATCATTGCCCCACATGCCGGGCATGGTGTTGTGCGCAGGTCGTTCACCGGCAGCGCCACGCGGGTGCGGACGCTCAGGAGCGTCCCATCCGTATGCGCGAAGTGCCTCCTCCATCGCCGTGAAATGCGCGCTGGTGATTTCGGGCAGCTCAGCAATCGAGGTGTCGAGAAGCGTCCGTTCGGTAATCCATTCGTACCGACCACCCGCCGGGTGCGCGGTCGGCGGTAATACCGTCTGCTTGCCGACGCTGAGAAAATCGAGAAGGCCGCGCTTGTCTGCGGTTCGATAGTTCTTCGAGGGCAGCGGCTCAGCGGCCCGATAGAACGCAGTGAACCCCTTGCGACCTCGTTTCGCCACGATAATCGGCGGCAGAACTGCGCTGATCGCGTCGATCAAAGAGTCATCGTCGATGTCAACCGCGACAAGGCCGCCAAGACCGCAGGCCAAGCCGATGCCAGCATCGGGCCACGTAGCCCAATGGGCGATGATCTTGGGATGCGCCTGACGCTGGCAGAACACGTCCCACTTCTTGAGGCGACGCCACACAGGTTCGCCGTCGCGCACATCGAGTGCGCCCGGCTCCTTCCCTTTCGGTGCCCAATCGTCATCGCCAACCGGTGCAATCGGCAAGGGCGAGTAGCCCCGTGCGACAAGAGCCGGGGCCGACCGGGCAAGGGCGGATTCAGACATGCGAAGGAATGTCAGTCAGCCAGCAATCCGGTCGGTTCGTCCTCGTCCACTGATAGACCTGCCACAGCCGGTCGAGCGCGCTTCCGGAAAATTTGAAATGCGCAACGATCTCGCGGACTTCATCGGCGAAAAGCTCAATGATCGAGCCATCGCGACCGTTGAAGCGAACCCAGAAACAGCCATGGTTGGCCGAATGACGATGTCCGACGATGGTGTCGAGTTCGGGAGGGCGATCATAATCACCTCTCGAACGTGCGGCTTCGGGGATATTGTCCATTTGTCAGCTTCCTCTTTCGAAAAGAACCTCACCCCGCTGCGCGCGCCAACGCTCAGCGGGGTCTTTTTTGTTACGCAGTAGCGCCGCCGGGGGCGGTGCAGTTGGCCTGCATGAAGAATGCGAGGTCTTCACGCCGATACCGGGGCGAGCGTCCAATGCGAACATAGGCAGGACCGTAGCCCTCGCGTCGCCAACGTGCGAGCGTGACGACTGATTTGCCAAGGAAGTCGGCGACTTCAGTTTCGGTCAGAAGATTAATGCCCACGATCTGCTCCGATTTATTGTGAGAGACAGCGATTAGTCTCGAAGGGTTATGGTGGTCTTGTCGGGGGTGTTTGGGTATCCCTTGCTAAATTCCTCATGCTCAAGGCAAACGTCGCCGATCACGCGGCAGGACCGCGTGTCGGCACGTTCGGGCTTTTGTGAGGGGGTGGCGCTACGCGCTGAAGATAGCCCGCCCGAAGGTGGGCCAATGGCTATCAGGCAAGCCCGGCATCGATCAGCGCGGAATAGGCGCGAACTGCTGTCACGATAATATCCCGGTCGGTCGGCCCTACCGTGTTTTCTTCGTTGCCTTCGAGAGCTTCGGCGAGTGCGAGAGCGTACTTGGCGCGATCGGCTTCGGGGTCGAGATTGTCAACGTTGATCATGAGTTCCACCCTTAGGCTTCGTTCGCAGCGCGGTCGGCGAGTCCCGTCATCCACGCTTCGATTTCTGCCGCATCGAAAAAGCGCGACCGTGAGATATATACAGGTGCGGGAAACCCCTTCGTGCGCAACTTGACAAGCCGTTCGAACGAGGACCTCGGCATATCCAGTTTTTCGCGAACGGTTTCGGACTTCATCAGTTGCTTCATTTTGCGCCTCTTGAGATTTGATGACGGCTCAGGAGGTATCCGGAGCAACACGCAACTATCTAGGTAAAAGGAAGCCGACGGATTTTACCCAAAAATCGTCGGACTTTCCGTCGCCTATCCGTCGCGGCGAAATCGCTGCCAAGCCTTCCTTACGATTTCAGTGTCGCGGCTAGGTGGTCCCTTAGCAACAGCTTCAATAGCCACGCCGACCTTCTCACCACTTTCAACACGCCGCCAAACTTCATGGCCGATCTTTCTGTCACGCCAGTCGCGCCGCAGCGCGTCGGCGGGATTCTGTCCGCCATTGCCGCGCCACAGGACGCCTAACTTCTCTGGCGTGAAGTACAAAGGGGCGTCGGGCAAGGTTTGCATTGCCCGTTCGGCTACGGCGCTAACACCCGTCGCGAAACGATCGACCTCAAGCATCACGGAGTCCGCTATTGGCCTGTTGTGCTGACGCGAGAGTGAATATGCGCGCCACGCCGCGACGACGTTTCCCGTCTCCTCGAAATAGGCGGTCAGGTCGGCTATTTCACTACCAATAAAATCGATGTCGATTTTCGTCATCGCTCACGCACCCGCCGCGAAGGGCACGACATTCGATTCGCGTACCGCCGTCAGATCAGCGAGGAAATCTGCCCATAGAATCAGCGCGTGGCGCTTCTCCTGAGCGAACGAGTGTCGCTGATAAACAGCCATCACGCCGCGCATTTGATGATTCAGCACCCGTTCAACAGTCACAACGTCAACGCCCAGCCTCGGCATGGTGGTGGCGGCCGTGCGCCGCAAATCGTGAAGTCGCCAGGGCTCGATTTTAACCTCCTCAGGATTGTCGCCCCCCGCTGCCGCGTCTTCCCGCGCGATCTCCAGCATCACTTCATCAATGCGCGTTTTCGCGTGGGCCGCAGAGAACGAGGCGAACACACGGGGCGTGTCCTTGACCCGGTCCATACTCGTCAGAATTTCAACGGTGATCGGGGCGAGCGGAACGGCATGTGCGCGGCCGTTCTTCGCGCGTGCACCGGGGAGGGTCCATGTCGGTGTGTCGCTGGTCAGGTCGAGTTCTGACCACTCCATGTCGCCGACTTCGTTCAACCGCTGCGCGGACAATAAGAGCAGATGGACAAATTGACGCCGAGGCCATTCGAGGCGGTCGATTGCCCGCAGCAAGAGGCGCAACTCATCATCGGTCAGAACCCGATCCCGTGCGACCTCCTTGACGACAGCAGTTCCGTCGAAAGGGTTCTTCTCGACTAGTTCCTTGGAAATACACCACTGGAAGAAGTGCCGCCCATACGCCCGGAGCCGTTTCGATTGGATCGGCCCGCGTATCTTAACCGTGTCGAGTACCCGGATTGCATCGCTCCGCCGGATGTCATCCACGCGCCTCTTAGCCCAACCTTTCAGTTCTTTGTTGAGAACCCGTCGCACCTCCCGGCCGGACTTCAACCCATCGGCGTGGTCGGCGTAGTAGCGCACCAGCACATTCGCGACGGTATCCTCCCGGCGGCGAGCTTCTTGTTCCTCAGCAGCGATCCGGGCGGCTTCCGCCTTGCGATTCGTGCGCTTCTGGTCGGCAGGGTCCACACCCATCGCGCGTTGTCGGCGGGCGTCGCCAGCCGCATCGCGGGCCTGGGCTAGCGTCAGTGCGCCTGGACCGCTGGCGGGACCCAGCACGACAGTCACGTCTTGCCCGTCTTCCTTATCACCGCGTCGGAATCTGTAGACGAACGTCCGCGCCCCGGACGGATACACCAGCACGCGTAAGCCAGGATGCCCCACGTCCGGCAGGGCGTAGCGATTCGCTCGCGGCTTTGCATGTTCGATCGCCAACGCAGTCAGCGGTTTTTTCATCCGCGCCCCTTTCTGAGCCCCACTCCAAGCCCCAACAAATACCTAGCTGTAGTGGTATTTCTTGGGGTGTCGTCAGCTACCAGTAGAGGGCGATGCTATTGATTAGAATGAGATTTTTTGACGCATGTGGGGCTTGGTGGTAGTTGCCGAAACCACAAGATGCCTGACTGTAAATCAGCCGCCTCATGGCTTCGCAGGTTCGAGTCCTGCCTCCCCCACCACGCTTTGCCCTAACGGGCTACGCGTGGCGCAGCCGAGCGTAGCCCGCTAGGGCAAAAAGCCTGTCCGGCGAAGCTGAGCGCAGCGAAAGCGAAGACGGACCTTTTGCCTCCATCATCGCCCCATTCGCCGGCATCGCTTGACCTATTTCGCGTGTTCTTCACGCTCGTGGATCACATTGGCGCGTCCGACGAGGAGATTGTCGACCAATCCAATGCGTTTGGTGTCCTTGCCGGCATAGGGCATGGCGTGAAGCACGTAGCGCATGGCGTTGAGCCGCGCGCGTTTCTTGTCGTCGGACTTGATGACGATCCAGGGGCAGTCCGCGGTGTCGGTGTGGAAGAACATGCCTTCCTTGGCCCGCGTGTAGTCGTCCCATTTGTCGAGCGAGGCGAGGTCGATCGGTGACAGCTTCCACTGTTTCAGCGGATGGCCTTCGCGCTCCTTAAAGCGCCGTCGCTGTTCCTCGCGGCTGACCGAGAACCAGAACTTGATGAGATGCTGGCCGCTGCGAACGAGGTTGCGT
Source organism: Bradyrhizobium campsiandrae (assembly GCF_014529705.1). GTDB lineage: Bacteria > Pseudomonadota > Alphaproteobacteria > Rhizobiales > Xanthobacteraceae > Bradyrhizobium > Bradyrhizobium campsiandrae. The sequence goes on along the minus strand of NZ_JAANIH010000089.1, from coordinate 7,245 downwards.
TCGAATTCAGGGACCTGGCGCAGGAACTCGTCGTACTCCGACGGCGAGCAGAAGCTCATGACCCGCTCGACGCCGGCGCGGTTGTACCAGCTGCGATCGAACAGCACGATCTCGCCGGCGGTCGGCAGATGTTGCACGTAACGCTGAAAATACCATTGGCCCCGCTCGACGTCGCTGGGTTTTTCCAGGGCGACAACGCGGGCGCCGCGCGGATTGAGATGCTCCATGAAGCGCTTGATCGTGCCGCCCTTGCCGGCGGCGTCGCGGCCCTCGAACAAGAGAACCAGCCGCTGGCGCTGCTCCTTCATCCAGATCTGCAGCTTCAACAGTTCGGTTTGAAGCGCGAACTTCTGCTCCTCATAGTCGCGGCGGTACATCCGCGATTTGTAGGGATAGCCGCCGACCCGCCAGTCGTCGGCCAACTCGTCGCTGGTGGTGCGCTTGGCGCGCTTGGCTTCCTTGCCGACCAGAAGCGCCTGCAGGCGTTTGGCATCGTCGGGCGCCGCGCCCGTGAGAATCGCCTGCACCGGCTCGCTATCCGGCGCGAGGGCCGGCGGCCCCTTCAGGACGCTGTCGAGCACCGCGAGTTCTGTCTGCAACGCGCCTGTCGAGGCTTGTTCCGCGAACGAGCGCTCGACCGGGCTGAGCTTGACGGCACGCGCCGTCGCATTCGCCGACTTGGCCCGTCTCGTTGCGCTGCTCTTTTGGGGTCGAGCCTGCCTGGACTTCCGCGGAAGAGATGCCATTCGCCTGCCTGTCCTGAAGATGCACGGGAATCCGCTTCTAGCTGCGATTCCCGGCCAGACGGCTTGACGTGGATCAAAACGCGGCGGACGACGACGACAGTAAACACTTTACCATCGGCACCACCTCCCGCCCGTAGAGCTCGATGCTTCGCATCAGCTTCTCGTGCGGCAACGGCCCCGCCGAATATTTCAGCTGAAACCGAGCAATGCCGAGCGCCTTCGCGGTCTTGGCGATTTTTCGCGCGACAGTTTCGGGTGCCCCGACATAGAGCGAGCCGTGCTCGGCCTCGCTGATGAACTCGTCGCGGCCCATCGGCGGCCAGCCGCGCTCACGGCCGATGCGGTCGCGCATTGCCTTGTAGTCGGGCCACAGCTCCTCGCGGGCCTCTTCGTCGGTTTCGGCGACGTAGCCGGGGGAGTGCACGCCGATCGGTTGCGCGGGGCGGCCGAACTCCTTGAAGGCGCGGTGATAGAGATCGACATAAGGCGCGAAGCGTGCGGGATCGCCGCCGATGATGGCGAGCATCAGCGGCAGATCGTAATGCGCGGCGCGCACCACCGATTGCGGGCTGCCGCCGACGCCGATCCAGGTCTTGAGCTGACCATTTTCCACCGGCGGATAGACCAGCTGGTCTTTCAGGGCTGGACGCAGCTTGCCGTGCCACGTCACCGGCTTCTGCGCCAGCAGTGCGGCGAACAGGTCGAGCTTCTCCTCGAACAGCTCCTCGTAGTTGCTTAGGTCGAAGCCGAACAGCGGGAAAGATTCCGTGAACGAGCCGCGGCCGAGGATCACCTCGGCGCGTCCGTTTGAGAGTGCGTCGAGCGTTGCAAAGCGCTGGAACACGCGGATGGGATCGTCCGAGCTCAGCACCGTCACCGCCGAGCCGAGATGGATGCGCCTGGTGCGCGCGGCGATCGCCGCCAGCACCGTCTCGGGCGAGGAGATCGCAAAATCAGAACGGTGATGCTCGCCGAGGCCGATGAAGTCGAGGCCAAGCTCGTCCGCCAGCACCGCCTCGTCGACGACGTTGCGGACCACCTGCGCATGCGAAAGCATGTTGCCTGTGGCGTCCCTGGTGACGTCGCCAAAAGTATCCAGTCCGAATTCGAGCGGTGCGGTCATCGATCAGGTCTCTGTGGGGAGGATCGGCCAGAGGTAATTGTTGCGCGCGAGGCGGCAAGGCGGATTCCGGAAATGCTCGGTTTCCGTTCGTGAGGCTATGCCGCGATCCGCACGACCATCTTGCCGAGGGCGGAGCGCGTCTGCATCGTCCTGAACGCCTCGCGGAAATCCTCAAGCGCGAAGACGTGGCCGACCACGGGCTTCAGCTGGCGGTCGGCAAGCCAGGCGGTCAACTGCGACATCAAGCGCTTCTGCACCTCGGGCTCGCGCACTGGAATCTGCGCGAGGTCGACGCCAAGCAGAGCGCCGCCTTTCAGCAGCGGCAGATTGAACGGCAGCGCCGGGATCGCACCGGCGGCAAAACCCACCACGAGATGGCGCCCGCGCCAGGCGATGGAGCGAAAGGCCTGCACCGAGATCTCGCCGCCGACGGGATCGAAGATGACGTCGGCACCGTGTCCGTCCGTCAACTGCTTGAACGTGTCGCGCCAGTCTGCTTGCGTGTAATCGATCACTGTGTCGGCGCCGTGTGCGCGCGCGAAGTCGCGCTTCTCCGAGTTCGATGCCGCTGCGATGACCCGAGCGCCGAGCAGCTTGCCGATCTGGATGGCCGCAATTCCAGTGCCGCCGGCCGCCCCCAGCACCAGAAGCCGCTCGCCTGCAGCCAGCATGGCGCGCGTGCTGAGCGCGTAGAGCGCCGTCAGATAGTTGGCGCGAAACGACGCGGCGACCTCGGCCGCGACACCCTCCGGCAAGGGATAGACCGCCTCAGGGTTGACGACGATCTCTTCGGCAAGCGCACCCGATCGCGTCATGCCCATCACGCGCATCCCGGGTTGATAGCCGCCCGGCGCGCCAGGCGCTTCGGTCACCGCGCCGGCGAATTCGGTCCCGGGAATGAAGGGCAGGGGATCCCTGGTCTGATACCGCCCCTCGATCTTCAAACCGTCGACAAACCCTATGCCGGCGGCTTCCACTCGGATGCGCAGTTGTCCGGGCTCCAGGAGCGGCGACGGAACGTCCTTCAGCTGGATCTGATCGATAGGGGCATATTGCTCGACGACGACGGCTTTCATGTCGGACCTCCGGTTTCCTGACATCCTGTCAGGTCCCGCGGCCGGGCTCTTGTGTCTACCGCCACATCCCCCGCATCCGCGCCCCGATGTCGATCTTCGGACCCTGCGCCGCGGTGCGCGCCGCGCCTGCCGCGGATTTCGGCCAGGCCGCGCGCTCGAACAGATAGACCAGTTGCTCCGGGATGAAGCGGGTGCGGGAGGCATAGACGTGGCGGTCGCCTTTGGCGGCCTGGCCGTGGACGAAGAAGCGTTGCGGCACCACGAGATGCAGATCGTCCTTGGCTCGCGTCATCGCGACGTAGAGCAGCCGGCGTTCCTCTTCGATCTCGGCGCTGGTGCCGGCGCCGAGATCGGAGGGCATGCAGCCGTCGACCACGTTGAGCAGGAACACCGACTTCCACTCCTGTCCCTTGGCGGAGTGGATGGTGGAGAGGATCAGATAGTCCTCGTCGCGCAAGGGCGGGCCTGATTTGTCGCTGGTTGCGTCCGGCGGATCGAGCGTGAGCTCGGTCAGAAATTTTTCGCGCGAGGAATAGCCGCTCGCGATCTGTTCGAGCTGCATCAGATCGGCGCGGCGCGTCTCGGAATCCTCATGAAGGCGGTCGAGATGCGGCTCGTACCAGAGCCTGACACGCTCGAGGTCGACAGGCCATTCCGAGTAGCGCAAATTCTCGACCGTGCGGACGAAGCTGATCCAGTCATCGCCGGTACGTGGCGGCACCGGGAGACGGGCGAGCGTGTGCAGCGGGTCCATGCTCTCCGCCATCTGGTCGAGCACGCGCTGGGCGGTGGCGGGGCCGATGCCCGGCAACAGATGCAGGATACGGAAACCGGCGACGCGGTCGCGCGGGTTCTCGGCAAAGCGCAGCAGTGCCAGCACGTCCTTGACATGTGCGGCGTCGAGAAACTTCAAGCCGCCGAATTTGACGAACGGGATATTGCGGCGGGTGAGCTCGATCTCCAGGGGACCGGAATGCGAGGAAGTCCGGAACAGCACTGCCTGCTGCTTCAGGAGGGCGCCTTGCTCGCGATTGGCCAGGACCTGCTCGACGATGTAGCGGGCCTGGTCGGCCTCGTCATGCACAGTGACGAGCTGCGGCTTGTGCCCGGAGGTGCGATCGGTCCACAGGTTCTTGGTGAAGCGTTCGCGCGCCAGCCCGATGACGCCATTGGCCGCCGCCAGCACCGCTTGCGTCGAGCGGTAATTGCGGTCGAGCGTGATCGTCTCCGCACGGGGCGAGAAACTCTGCGGAAAGTCCAGGATGTTGCGGACGGTGGCGGCGCGGAACGAATAGATCGATTGCGCATCGTCGCCGACGACGGTGAGCCCGCGGCCATCGGGCTTCAGCGCCAGGAGGATCGAGGATTGCAGGCGATTGGTGTCCTGATATTCGTCGACCAGCACGTGGTCGAAGCGGCCGCCGATCTCGTCGGCGATCAGCGCATCGCTCATCATCTGCGACCAGTAGAGCAGGAGATCGTCGTAATCGAGCACGTGCTGGGCCTGCTTGGCCTCGACGTAAGCGGCGAACAGCCCCTTCAGCTCGGCGGCCCAGCCTGCGCACCAGGGATAGTGCTGGCCCAGCACTTTTTCGATCTCCATCTCGGCATTGACGCAGCGCGAGTAGATCGACAGGCACGTGCCCTTGGCCGGAAAGCGGCTCTCGGTCTTCGACAGGCCGCGTTCGTGCCTGACCAGATTCATCAGGTCGGCGGAATCCTCGCGGTCGTGGATGGTGAAGGCGGGATCGAGGCCGATCCGCTCAGAATATTCACGCAGCAGCCGTGCGCCGATGCCGTGGAAGGTCCCGGCCCAGGTCAGTGCATCGCGCATGATCGCAGCATTGTTCTCGCCCAGCACCTTGCGGGCGATCCGCTCGACGCGGCCGGCCATCTCGGCTGCGGCACGGCGGGAGAAGGTCATCAGCAGGATCCGGCGCGGATCGGCGCCGGCGACGATCAGGTGGGCGACGCGGTGGGCGAGCGTATTGGTCTTGCCGGAGCCGGCGCCGGCAATGACGAGCAGGGGAGAGCCCACGGTCGCGCCATCGGCCACGCCATGCTCCACGGCGCGGCGCTGCTCCGCATTGAGCGTGTCCAGATAGGTCGTCACGAATCGCCCCGATGAAAGACAGAGACTCGGCGAAATCAGCGCGAATCGCAATGCGGCTGGACGGAACCTCTGACAACACCTAGGGATAAGACGGCCCAAGGTTCCAGTTTCGAAAAGCGCGCCCTGGCATGACCGAGCTCAAGCCCGACCAGTTCGAGATGCGGCGGCTGGAATCGCTCAGCAACACCATTTTTGGTGTGGCGATGACACTACTCGCCTACGACCTGCCCAAGGCGGCGGTGTTCACCAGCGCGCCGGACTGGAGCGATCTCGCCCAGGTCTATTCCGGCAGGCTGGCGGGTCTTGCGCTCAGCTTCATCATCGCCGGGGTGTTCTGGATCAGCCATCATCGCAGGCTGGCCCGCCAGCCGGTGGGCAGCCGCGGCACGGTGATCCTCAACCTGTTCTTTCTGCTCTCGATCGTGCTGCTGCCGGTGACCAACGGCCTCTACACCAATTACGGCATGAGCAGCGCGGTGGCCGTTCTCTACGGACTGCATCTGACCGCCATCGCCGGCCTCAATGCCTGGCTGTGGTGGCTGATCGTGGGCGGCTGGCGCCAGGAGATCATGGCCTCGATGTTTCCATTGCTGGTGTTCATTCCGGGCACGATCGTTGCGGCCTTCGCGCCGCATATCGCGCCCTTCGTGTGGTTCATCGCCTTCGGCGGTCTCCTGATCCAGCGCTTCCGGATCGGCCGGACCGAGCCCGGCGCGTGAGGCGGCGGCTCATCCCTTGGTCGCGCCGAACCCATCGGCTGGCACATAAAGCTTGACCGGCCGGATCTCGTAGACCGCGCTCGGATTGACCGCGCGCAGCGTCCGCGCCGCCGCGATGGCTTCCTCATCCGTGTCGTATTCGACGAGGTGGAAGCCCAGCAACTGCTCCTTGGTCTCGGCAAATGGGCCGTCCAGCACGATGCCGGCGCCCGGGCCGCGCAAGGTATGGGCCTTTCTCGTGTCGTCCAGACGGGCGGCAGGCCCAAGGTGTCCGCTTGCCCTTAAGGGAGCCTGAGCCTCGATGACTTTGGCCACCACGGCGGCATCCTGCTCCGGCGTCCACGCCAGCAGCTCATCCTCCACATGATAGGCCAGGATCGCGTAAAGCATCTTCACCTCGCTTGTTTTTTTACCGCGCCGTCCGAAGGACTTACCATCGCCGCCGGTACGGACAATCCCGAAAGTCCAAAATGTTGCGTCGGCGAATGTGCGGCGAAACCGTCCTGAAACCTGATTGCCGTCTGCCGTGGTGAACGCCGTCCGGCGAAGAGGCGACTGATGGCCACAAGAAACGATTGAGGTTCATCGGAGGCGGCAATGTCGGGTCAGACCATCAAGATCATCTGCGATGCGCGGCGGGCAGGGAAGGCGGAGCCTGCCGATCTGCACGACCAGGCGGGCCATCACCGTTACTATGGCAGCTCGGCCGAGAATGGCGGCGAACGCATGGTCGAGACGCGCCGCGGCAAGCGCCCCGCTGTGCTCGCCATCTTCGGCTTCTGAGCCGCACGGAGCGAAGCGGCACGACCTGAGCCGGCACGGTCAGGGCGCGCTGAGGACCTGCTTGACGAGAGCCTCGCGCAGCGTTGCGAACTCGCCGCTCGCCTCCATCTGCGCGATCACCGGTCCCGCACCGCGCCGGCAAGAGTGATGGCTCAAAAGAAAAGGCGCGGCGGGGAGACCCCGTCGCGCCCGATTTCTTGCTCGCTGGTCCAGGGCTGGAAGCGCCCCGATGCCAAGCCCTAGCTAGAGCCTAGCGGGCGATCCCAGCGAGGTGACAGCGCTTGGTAAAAGACACTGGATCACCTCCTTTCGTTGATTACGGGAGACCTCAATATAGGTCGGAAGGCCGCCGCTGTTAAGGGGCCAGCCGGGCGAGGGCGGAACCGGGCCTGTGTGCAAGGATGGGAAAGCCGGCGTAAGCCGCCGTTCCGGCAGTTGAGACCGCCGCCCGGCCGTGTTAGGGAGCCCCTGTCGCGGGTGTAGCTCAATGGTAGAGCAGCAGCCTTCCAAGCTGAATACGAGGGTTCGATTCCCTTCACCCGCTCCATCAAAATTCTATGTCCGGCCTGAAGACATAGGTAACAGGTTGTACCTAAGACATGGGTGACAACCTCGTGCCGAACGGGTTGTCGTGGGTTTCAGGGTCATTCCACGCATTCATGGCGCGGCTCCATTATTGCTCGGC
>NZ_JAANIH010000088.1 GCF_014529705.1 Bradyrhizobium campsiandrae | reverse complement strand
GCGCTCAGCCTGTCGATCACGAGTTCCGGCGCCTCTTCGGGCAAATAATGCCCGCAAGGCAGGCTTTCGCCGCGGACATCCGTCGCCTTCTCGCGCCAGGTCGCGGGCACGTCGTAGGTCGATCCGACGACGCCTTTCTCGCCCCACAGCGCAAGCAGGGGGCAGGCGATCCGCTTGTCCGCATCGGCCGCGTCGTGGACGAGATCGATGCCGGCGGCGGCGCGATAGTCCTCGCAGACGGCGTGCAACGTCTCGGCCGTGTAGCAGCGGCGGTATTCCGCCAGCGCAACCGGATCGATCGCGCCCGGCGTCTTGTTCTGCTTGCTGATATGCGCCTGCAGATAGAAGTCGAGATTGTTGCCGATCAGGGTTTCCGGAAGCGGCGCCGGCTGGCTCAGGAAGAACCACCACATGTAACGCATGGCGAAATCCTTGGTCACCTTGGCGTACATCGTCGCCGTCGGCGCGATGTCGAGCACGGCAGCCCTGGTCACGGCGGCGGGATGATCCAGCAGCAGGCGATGCAGGACGCGGCCGCCGCGGTCGTGCCCCGCCGCGTGGAAGCGCGAAAAGCCGAGCGCGCGCATCACCTCGACCTGGTCGCGCGCCATCTCGCGCTTGGAATAGGCGATGCTGTCCCTGCCGCCGTCGGGCTTGCTGGAATCGCCGTAGCCACGGAGATCGGCGAGCACCACCGTAAAGCGCTCGGCGAGCTTTGGCGCAACCTTGTGCCAGCACACCAGCGTTTGCGGATGGCCGTGCAGAAGCAACAGCGGCGCGCCCTCGCCCTTCACCACAATGTTGATCTCCGCGCCTGATGTCTTGATGCGGCTGCGACGGAAACCCGGCAGCAATTTTTCGATTCGGTCGGTGGGCACGGTCGTTTTCTCCTCGGCGCGAGCGGGCAAGTCCAGCACGGTCGAGCCGATCGCGCCCGTGGCCGTCGCGGCCAGCGACATCAGGCGGCGCCGCGTCAGCCCCGCATCGGATGGATCTTTGAATGACTCGGGCTCGGACATGTCGCGTTCCCTGGAGGAATAGGCTCCTTCCACGAACGTGCCGCCCCGCCCGACGAAAATCCAATGTCAGGGCAAAATATGATTATGCATGGCATGCATAAGCGGCTGGGCGGACCGCCCCCCACTCACTCCCTCGACGTCGCCGGCAGGATGTAGCGATCCAGCAGATCGAGCTCGGGCGCGACCATGTTCCTCGATTCCCGCCCCGCGTTGAAGACGACGACCATGTCGCGCGCGGGGATGATGATGGTCTTCTGGGAATTGAAGCCAAGCGCAGCGGCCCATTCGATGGTGCCGGCGCTGTCCGGCGAATGCCCTATCCACCATTGATAGCCATAGCCGAACTCGGCCTTATCCGTCTTGATGTGCTCGGCGGTCGATCGCTCGATCCAGGAGGCCGAAACGATCTGCTTGCCGTCCCAGGCCCCGCGGTTGAGAACGAGCTGGCCGATCTTCGCCCAGTCGCGCGGCCGCAGGCTCAGCCCGCTCGACGACGTCGGAACACCGCCCACCGGGCTTTTGTACCACGCAACATCCTCGATCCCGAGCGGGGCGAAGATATTCTCCTGAGCGAGCACGTCGACGCCTTTCCCGGTGACCTTCTTCAGGATGGCGCCGATCAGCTCGGTTTCGGCATTGTTGTACTGGAAGGACACGTTGTCGTACTGGAAGGACACGCTGGGAGCCCTCTCGGTGCCCAATCCCGCCGACATCGTCAGGAGATGCCGGAGCGAAATGCGATCCTTGTCCCATGCGCGCAGGCCCGCATAATCAGGGAGGTACGACGCGATCGGCGCGTCCAGATCCTTGATCAGGCCGCGATCCATGGCGATGCCGACCAGCAGCGAGACCACGCTCTTGGTCATGGAATAGCCGTTGTGCCGCGAGGTCGCGTCGTAATTGAGCTGATGCGGATAGTCGTAGTAGCTCTCGTAGACGAGCACGCCGTGCCTGATGACGACGATGTCATCGACATTGGCGAGCTTGCCGCCACGGATACCCTCGTCCATCGCACACAGCAGCGCAGTTTTCAGCCCCTGCTTGTCCGCCGAGGTGATCGCCCATCCATCGTGGATATCCTGCGGAACGCCGCAACCGGACGCAGGTTCGGCACCGACAGCACTCGACGTGAAAACACACACGGCTGCAGCAACGCCGAACCATCTACGCATGTCAGGCTCTCCCCCACCGCTTCCCACAAGGCGTGATGCAAAGATGCCGTTCCATGTGCGGCCATTTTGCGGCGTTGCGGGCGTTGGAGGCGCCTTCATTTGAGGCAGATGCAGAACACGACGCAGTCGTTGGATGCGCTAACGGGTCGCTGCCACGATCGCGCGCAGCAGTTTTGCGTTGCTGAAGCCGATATCCTCGCGCGTCATCCCCATGCGCAGGATCACCAGCTTGCGCGAGGGGATGATGGCGATCACCTGGCGGAGATGTCCTTCCATCATGAAGGTGTCGGCGGGAAGATCATAGCCCAGGCCCTTGGCCAGCCAGATCTGTCCGCGGCCGTAGGCCGGGCCGTGGCCCTCGTCGGACACGGGAGAGGGCGCGCGCATGTAATCAACGAAGCCCGCCGGCAGAAGCTGCTGGCCATTCCATTTTCCGCCCAAGCGTAAGAATTCGCCGAACCGCGCCCAATCATGCGCGGTGGCAAAGAGAAAACCTTCGCCGAGAAACGTGCCGACCTCGTCGGCCTCGAGCACGGCGCTGGTCATCCCCAAGGGGTTGAACAGCCGCTCGCGCGGATAGGAGGGAGCGCCCTCGCCGACCGCATCCTGCCAGAGCCGCGTCAGCAACACCGACTGGGCGCTGGAATAGTTGAAGCGCGTTCCCGGTGGCGTGTCCAGCGGCAGGTCCCGCGCGAAAGCAGCGGCATCTCTCACCAGATATTCCATGCGCCCGGGATCGGCCAAGCCGCCCTTGCCTTCGTTCCATTTCAGGCCGGCGGTCATGGCCATCAGATCGGCGATCGAGATCTCCGCGCGTTCGTCGCCAGCCCATTGCGGAAACAGATGCTTCTGATCTAGCGACAGCTTGCCATCCCCAATGGCCATGCCGACCAGCGCCGCGGTGACGCTCTTGGTCATCGACCAGCCGTGCAGCGGCGTTGTCGCGCCAAATCCCTCGCCATAGATTTCGGCGATGATACGCCCGTCATGGACGACGACGATGGCGCGCATGCCCGGGCCTTGCAGGGCCGGATTGTTCACCGCCGCTTGCAAGCGTGTGTTCTCGGACACTTCCACCTTCTCGCCGGCTGGCCAGAGCGCATCCGTGCTCGCCCTGGGCGGAAGCGGCTGTGCCGCAGGGCGCTTCCAGGACTGGTCGTCCATGACGTTAGTGCAACCCCGGCCCTCGACATATTGGGCGTGACGTCTGGCGACGAACCCGAGAAGGGCGGCATCGACGCGGTGTTCTGCGGGGCTGACGTCGACCTTCACCAGATGAAAGATCTTATAGCCGAGGGCCAGCAGGTCGGCGTGCACGATCGCGTCCACCTCGCGCCCGGCCATGAAGACATTCGAGCAGACGGTTTTCGCCGTCGCTGCGGTGACAAGCTGCAAGACATCTTGTCGGGCGATGACGATCCAGGCGCCTAACCCCACGATCGTCAGCGCCAAAAGGCCGACGAAGACACCGAAAACCTTGAAAGCCCGACGCATCATGTTCACCCGAACCACGGCGCTTTCTACTACAACGGGAAGATGGCTCCAAGCTCCTTGCCGGCCAGCCGCCGTCGGCGATAAAATGCGCCTTGTCGGACACGGGACGCAAACATGGCATTCTGGATCGCAGGCGCAGCTGGGTTGGTGATCGCCTATCTGCTCGGCGCGATACCAACGGGCTATCTGGCAGGCAAGCTGCTGAAGGGCATCGATATCAGAGAGCACGGCTCCAGGTCCACCGGGGCCACGAATGTCTTGCGAACCCTCGGCAAATGGCCTGCCTTGGCGGTGCTCGTCATCGATGTGCTCAAGGGCGCGGCCGCGATCATCGTTGCCCGCGCGTTCTGCCCCTGGCTCATCACTGAGCTTTCCCCGGCGCCGCCGACCGCGTCGGATCTGGATATCGGGGTGCCGTGGATCGTGTGCCTCGCGGGCATTGCCGCGCTGCTGGGCCATGGTCGCTCGATCTGGCTGAGCTTTACGGGCGGCAAATCGGCAGCGACCGGGCTCGGCGTGCTGCTGGCAATGTCATGGCCGGTGGGCCTCGGAGCCGCGGTGGTCTTCGGCATCGTGCTGGCAGTGTCCAGGATCGTCTCGCTCAGCTCGATGCTCGCGGCGGTGACGGCCGTCATCCTCGTCTGCGGCTGGCCGCACCCGCTGCCCTATCAGTTGCTGGTGATCGCGGGCGGCCTCTACGTGATCGTCCGCCATCGCGCCAACATTGAGCGCCTGCTCGCGGGCACGGAGCCGCGGCTTGGACGGAGCAGCCTTGAAGTGAAGGCGGAAGCGCAGGTCTGACGCGGCGATCTATGGCGCGGGAAGCTCCGGCGGCGGCTTGCGCATGGCCGAGGCCTGCTCATAGGCATAGGCAATGCGCAGCAGCTTGTGCTCGCTCCATGCACGGCCTGCGAAGGTGACGCCGAGCGGATAGTCGGGCGTGTCCTTGCCGTCGGCGCCCGAGACGAAGCCTGCGGGCACCATGACGCTGGGATAGCCGGCCTTGGCCGCGATCGCAGCGCCCGTCGCCCCGGGGAACAGGACGGCGTCCAGCCTGTGCTGGTTCATATAGGCATCCATGCCGTGCGTTTTGGCGGCGAGCAGATCCATCGCACGCGCGGATTTGTACTCGCGCTCGCTCAAATTCCCCTTGGTGAGGTCGGCGGCGAGAAACAGGTCCTGGCCGAAGCGCAGCGCCTCTTTCGCATGCGCCGCGTTGAAGGCGATGACATCGGCCATGGTCTTGATGTCGGTGTTGGTCGCCCAATTCCTGAGATAGAGATTGAGGCCGTATTTCAGCTCGTAGAGGAACACGATCGATGCGGGGCTCAAATTGCCCTTGTTGCGGCTGAGCGGATTGCGGTTGAGCACGGCCATGTTCGTGCCGGGGCCGCCGATCCAGCCACGCGTCGGCATGCTGGCGCGAATGATGGTGGCGCCGAGATCCTCCAGCACCTTGATGACGTGGGCCATCAGCTTCGTGGCGTCGGGTGGGAGCTTGCCGTAGTAGCAATCGTTCAGCGGGTCGGCCGGGTCGCTCGGCACGCCGATGCGCGCGCCCTTCATCGCATCGCGGGCGAGATCGGCGGTGTAATCGGCCGGCCTACGCTGCCGCTCCGTCGCCGGGTCGCGCGGATCCTTGGCTGCCAGCACGTTCAGCAGCATCGCCGCATCGCGCACGGTGCGCGTCATCGGCCCCGCGGTGTCCTGGCTGTGCGCGATCGGCACGATGCCGGCACGGCTGATCAGCCCGACCGTCGGCTTCACCGTGACGAGGCCATTGCGGCTGGCGGGGTGCAGCAGCGAGCCCGAGGTCTCGGTACCGATCGAGGCCGCACACAGGCCTGCCGCCACGGCGACCGCCGAACCCGAGCTGGAGCCGCCCGGGTCCACGACCGGGATGCCGCGATCGTCGACCAGATCAGGCACAAAGGGGTTCTTCACCTGGCCGCCCAGCGAGGAATAGCCGGAAGGCATCTCGATCGCGAGGATGTTGGCAAACTCGGTCAAATTCGCCTTGCCGAGGATCACCGCGCCGGCCTTGCGCAGCAGCTTGATCACCGTGGCGTCGCGCCTGGCACGCGCGCCCTTTAGCGCCAACGAGCCCGCCGTGGTCGGCTGCTCGTCTCCGGTGGCGATGTTGTCCTTCACCAGGATCGGCACGCCGGCCAGCGGCCGTTTGGCAGACGGTTTCGTGTCGTCGAGCTTGGCCGCAATCGCGAGCGCGTCCGGATTGAGTGCGCGGACGGAATTCAGCGCCGGCCCGCCGCGGTCATAGGCCGCGATCCGCGCCAGATAGGCAGATGTGAGCGCTGTCGCGGTGACGCGTCTGCCGGCCAGGGCCTCGGTGATATCGCTCATCGGCACGTCCTCGAGCCTCAGCTCGGGCGGCGTTGCGGCACGGCGGGTTGGCTTGTTCATCGCGTGCCTCCTGGATGGACCTGTGCTACACAACGTAGCATTGATCCCGCTGGCGCGACAAGCCGATCGGAGGCCGCCGATGGAATGCATGATCCGTTCCGCACTGTCCGACGACGCCGCGGACATAAGCGCCGTCATCCTGCGTGCGCTCCGTGAAACCAATGCGAAGGACTATGCCGCCGAGATCATCGCAAGGATCGAGCGCAGCTTTAGCCCGGATGCCGTGCAGGCGCTGATAGCGAAACGCACCGTCTTTGTCGCCACCATCGGCAGTCGCGTGGTCGGAACGGCAAGTCTTGACGGAAGTATCGTCCGCACCGTGTTCGTGGCACCCGACGTCCAGGCCCGCGGGATCGGCAAGCTGCTGATGGCCGAGATCGAGCACGTCGCGCGCGCCAGAAACATCGCAATGTTGACGGTTCCCTCGTCGGTGACGGCCGAAACATTCTACGCCCGGCTCGGCTTCACGGCCGTGCGCGACAGCTATCACGGCGACGAACGCACGATCATCATGGAGCGGCTGCTCAGCGCGTCCTAGCAGCGGCTTGATCGGTTGCGGGAAATAGACCACCATCGCGCTTCACCGCTCACGGCAGAATGGGCGAGGAAACGCAGACATGGACGGAACTGGAGCCGATCTCGTTGCGCGGGCGCGGGCCATCGCGCCGCTGATTGCCGGGGAGGCGGACGAGATCGAGCGGACGCGGCGGCTGACGCCTTCCGTCGTCGGCGCGCTGATCGAGAACGGGCTCTATCGCGCGCTGTTGCCGCGAAGCCTCGGCGGATCGGAAGCGCCGCCGGACGTTTTCATGCAGATGCTGGAGGAGGTCGCCAAGGCGGATGCGTCCACCGCCTGGTGTCTCGGCCAATGCAGCGTCTGCGCGATGATCGCAGCCGCGCTCGACCATGAGTGCGCGCACGAGATCTTCAACACCGCATCAGGCATTCTCGCCTGGGGCGCGGTGGCGCATGAGGCGCGCGCGGTCGAGGGCGGCTACCGCGTCACGGGACGGTGGGATTTTGCCTCGGGCTCGCCGCAGGCAAGCTGGCTCGGCGCCCATGTCCGCATCGTCAACGCCGATGGCAGCCCGCGGAAAAATGCCGATGGGTCGCCGGAGCTGCGCACCGTCCTGTTCCCGCTCGCGCGCGCCACGATCCACGACGTCTGGCAGGCGATCGGCCTTGCGGGGACCGGCACGAATTCCTACGAGGTGACAGACCTCTTCATCCCCGATCGCTTTGCCGTCTTCCGCGACGTTCCTGAAGCCCTGCGCGAGCCGGGCCCGCTCTATCGGCTACCGACCGGTTCGACCTTCAGCCTCGGCTTTGCCGCGGTCTCGCTCGGCGTCGCCCGGGCGACGCTGGATGCGGCGATCGCGCTGGCGCGCGGCAAGCACCAGTCGCTTGCCGCACACGCGATGCGCGACAATCAGGCGGTCCAGGGCCTGATCGGCCGCACCGAGGGCGATCTGCGCGCCGCCCGCGCCTATCTCTACGCGACGGCGCATGCGATGTGGCGCGAGCTCTCCGCGACGAACATGTTCAGCCCGGCGCATCGCAACGCCGTTCGCCTCGCCGCGACCTGGACCATCCAGCAATCGGCCAGGGTGGTGGATACCGCCTATCGCATGGCCGGCGCCACCGCCGTGTTCCGCAGCCATCCGTTCGAGCGACGGTTTCGCGACATGCACGCAATCGCCCAGCAGATCCAGGCGCGCGACACGCATTTTGAGGACGTCGGCAAGACGATCCTCGCCGAAAATCGTTAGCCGCCTGCGCGCGACGGGCGAGCGACCGCTCCATGCGTCCATCGCATTGAGTCATGCAAAAGCAGGGGAGCAATTTCCTGCGCTCACGAACGCACGACGCCCCAGTCGTTAATCAATTTCTGAGACCGTTCGGCAAAGCCAAAAATCACCTTTTGGAATGCCCGGGAATTTTTTGATGCTCAAGCTCAAGTCGATTGCGGCCCGCCTGATCCTTGCCATCGCGCTCACCGTTGCGGTGGCCTGCGCCATCCTCTCCGGCTTCTCGATCACCCAGCAGCGGACGCTGACCCGGCTGGCGCTCGATCAGCAGCTCAAGCTGCAATATGACAGCGTGATTGCAGCCATCGACTATGAGGGACGTTCGGCCCTGGCGGTCTCCGCGGTGATCGCGGCGCTGCCGCCGGTCGGCGACGCCATCGCCAAGGGCGACCGCGATGCCCTCGGCGCCCTGCTCGGTGATGCCAACAAGGCGCTCAAGGCGCAGGGCATCCCGCTGATCACCTTCCAGGTCCCGCCGGCGACCTCGTTTTTCCGCGTCCACACCCCCAAGACTTTTGGCGACGACGTCTCGAGCCGCCGTGTCACCGTGGTCGAGGCATTGAAGACCGGCCGGCAGATCGTCGGCGTCGAGCCGGGCCGCGAGGCACTCGGCATCTTCGGCATGACCCCGATCGTGCGCGACGGCAAGAACCTCGCCAATGTCGATGTCGGCGCCGCCTTCGGCAAGGAATTCGTCGACCGCGCCAAGAAGCGTTTTGGCATCGACCTCGCGGTCTATTCCGTCGACGGCGCGTCGCTGAACAAGCTCTCGTCGACGTTCGGCGAGAACGCCGTCGCCAAGCCGGACGAGCTGAGGGCCGTGATCTCAGGCCCGCCGCTTCTGCGCGAGGCCGAACTCGATGGCCATCCGGCCGAGGTCTATGCCGGGCCGATCAAGAATTACGCCGGCCAACCGGTCGGCGTGCTCGAGATCGTCAAGGATACGACGGAGTACGAAGCGGCCTTCGCCGCCTCCGAGCGCAATTTGATCCTCGGCACGGTCGCGATCCTCGCCGCCGCCATCCTGCTGGCCTTCCTGCTCGGGCGCGGGCTGTCGCGGCCGCTGACCGCGATCACCGCGGTCATGAACCGGCTGTCGAGCGGCGACACCAGCGTCACCATTCCGGGCAGCGAACGCGCCGACGAGCTCGGCACCATGGCCAAGGCGGTCGAGATGTTCCGCCAGAGCATGCTCGAGACAGGCGCGCTGCGCGAGGCCCAGGAGGCCGACAAGGCCAGGGCGGCGATCGAGAAGCAGGCACTGCAGCGCCAGATGGCCGACCGCTTCGAAGCCGACGTCAAGGGTGTGGTCGCCGCCGTCGCCAAGGCGACCGAGGGCATGCAGCACGTCGCCGGCGAGATCACCTCCAGCGTCAACGGCACCTCGCAGCGCGCCTCGGCCGCGGCGGCGGCGGCGGAAGAAGCTTCGACCAGCGTCAATGCGGTGGCCGCTGCGACCGAGGAGCTCGCCTCTTCCGTCACCGAGATCGGTCGCCAGGTCACCCATTCCAGCCAGGTCGCCAGCGGCGCCGTGGTCAAGGCCGCCGAGACGACGGAGATGGTCACCAGCCTTGCCGCCTCCGCCGAACGGATCGGCGACGTGCTCCGCCTGATCAGCGAGATCGCGAGCCAGACCAATCTCTTGGCACTGAACGCGACCATCGAGGCGGCGCGCGCCGGCGAAGCCGGCCGCGGCTTTGCCGTGGTCGCATCCGAGGTCAAGGAGCTGGCGAGCCAGACCGCGAAGGCGACCGACGAGATCGCAGCGCAGGTCAACGCGATCCAGGCGGCAACAGGCAATTGCGTCACCGCGATCTCCGGCATCAGCGGCACCATCCGCGAGATCAGCGGCATCACCACCACGATCGCCGCCGCCGTCGAGGAGCAGGGCTCGGCGACGCGGGAGATTGCCCGCAGCGTGCAGCAGGCCTCCACCGGCACGACCGACGTTTCGGCCAATGTCGCCGGCGCAAGCCGGGCCGCGGACCAGTCGCGGGCGCTGGCCGGCAATGTCATGAGCGCCTCGGGCGAGCTCGGCCAGCACGCCGCGGCGCTGATGCGAAGCGTGGATACATTCCTGGCCGGACTTCGCGCGGCGTAGGCCTCCCGTGACGATGATCCGTTTGATCCAAGTCAAGCCCTCCACAGCCAGGCTTGCTCCGAATAGACTGTCGACGGCCGCGCAGAAGCGCCGCCGCACAGCACGGAGATCATCATGACGTCCTCGCGTTCTCTGCGTACCGCCGTTCTCGCCGCCGCCGGTGCTCTGCTCGTCACCAGCGCCCAGGCTGGCCCGATGCCGACATCTGTGACGACGATGAAATCGATGGTCGATCCTGTAACCACCGAAGTGCGCTGGGGCTATGGCTACCGTGGCGGCTACGGCTATCGCGGCGTTGGGTGGGGCTATCGCGGTGGCTATGGCTATCGTGGCGGCCTCGCCTATCGCGGCTACGGATATCGCGGCTATGGCTACCGAGGCTATGGCTACCGAGGCTATGGCTACCGAGGCCTCGGTTACGGTGTCGCAGGTGCCGTCGTCGGCGCTGGAATCGCGGGCGCCTACTACGGAAGCGGCTACTATAGTGGCGGCTATCCCGGCTACGGCTATGCGCCGGCATACGGCTATGGCGGCGGCTACAACTATGTCGACGACACTTGCCTGCCTTCCGGTCCCTACTCCGGCTACTAGCTAGGCGACCAGCGCGGCGTCCTCATCGTCAGCCGCATCGATGCCGCGCTGTGCGGCCAAGAGGCTGATGATCTCGACGTTCGGCCGCGCCTTGCTGAACAGGAAGCCCTGCCCTTCGTCGCAGCCCTCGGTGCGAAGGCAGCTGAGCTCGGCCTCGGTCTCGACGCCTTCGGCGGTGATGGTGACGCCGAGGCCTTTGCCGAGGCTGACGATGGAACGGATGATCGCCTGGGCCTCGCGATTGGCGCCGAGATCGCGCACGAAGGACTGGTCGATCTTGATCTTGTCGAACGGGAAGCTGCGCAAGTAACTCAGACTGGAATAGCCGGTGCCGAAATCGTCCATCGAGATGCGCACGCCGAGCGCGCGCAGCGCATGCAGCGTCGCCAGCACCTGCGCGCTCTTCTCCAGGAGCAGCGTCTCGGTGATCTCCAGCTCGAGCCGGCGCGGCGGCAGGCCGGAATGCTTCAGCGCGTCCGTCACCATCGAGAGCAGATTGCCGCTGCGGAACTGGAGCGGCGACAAATTGACGGCGACGCGGACATCGTCCGGCCAGTTCGCCGCATCGAGACAGGCACGGCGCAGCATCAGGCCGCCGAGCGGATTGATCAGCCCGGTCTCCTCCGCGACCGGAATGAACTCGGCCGGCGAGACCATGCCGCGCTCGGCATGCGGCCAGCGCACCAGCGCCTCAAAGCCGGTGATGCGGCCGCTCTGGAGGTCGATCAGCGGCTGGTAATAGGGACGCAGCACGTCGTTCTGGATCGCATCGCGCAGCTCGACCTCGATCTTGCGGCGGCTTTGCGCCCTGGCATCGAGCGCGGCCTCGAAGAACGCGAAGGTGCCGCGGGCATCCGCCTTGGCACGCGACAGCGCCATGTCGGCGCTCTTGAGCAGCTTTTCGGAATCGTCGCCGTCGCCGGGCGCCATCGCGATGCCGATGGAGGCGCCGATCACCACGGAATGACCGTCGAGCAGATAGGGATCGGCGATGGCCTCGAGCAGGCGTTTTGCCAATCCCACCGCGTCTTCCGGCCGGGCCAAGCCACTCTGCACGATCACGAACTCGTCGGAGTTGAGCCGGGCCAGCGCGTCTTCCTCGCGCAAGGTCGAGCGCAGGCGCTTGGCGACCCCGCGCAAAAGCTTGTCGCCGACCGCGTGCCCCAGCGTATCGTTGACCGACTTGAAATTGTCGAGCCCGAGCATCAGCACCGCGACCTTCTCGGCGCTGCGGCGGGTGTGCAGCAGCATCTCGTCCATGGTCTGGCGCAGCAGACTGCGGTTGGGCAGGCCGGTCAGTCCGTCGTGCTGGGCCATGAAGGCGAGCCGCGCCTCGGCGCGCTTGCGTTCGGTGATGTCCATCAGCGCGAGCAGCACGGCGGGCTGCTCGTCATAGGTCAGTTCGCGGGAATAGATCGCAAGATCGATCAGCGTGCCGTCGGCCTTGACGTGCTTCCAGGTGCGCGCGGCCTGCTCGTCGCTGGAACGATCGCTGGTCCAGGGCGGCTCGCTGTCGAAGGCCTGAAGTGAGCGGATCTTCAGCCGCTCGAACTCGGCGCGGCTGTAGCCGTAATGCGCGATCGCGGCATCGTTGACGCCGAGGATGCGCTCGTCGTCGAGCGCGCAGACGATCATGGGAACGGGATTGCCGTCGAACAGCAGGCGGAACGAGGCCTCGCGCCGCTTCAATTCGGTGATGTCGACGCGCAGGCCCACGACGCCGCCGTCATCGGTGCGGCGTTCCTCGATCAGGATGACGCGTCCGTCCGACAGCGTCTGCTCGTGGCGCTTGCCGGGCTCGTACAACTTCTTCAGCCGCGCGGCGATCCATTCGTCCTCGTGGCCGGCGGCTTCCGGATAGTCGCCGCGGGCCACGCCGACGCGCAACGTGTCCTCGAGGCGCGCGCCTTCCTGGAACAGATCGGCGGTCTTGCTGTAGATCTCGGCGTACTGCTTGTTCCAGAGAACGTAGCGGCCTTCGGGATCCAGAATCACGATGCCCTGCGGCAGGAGGTCGACGGCCTGGCGCAGCCGCTCGTGCGATTTGCGCGCCTCCGCGATGGCAGCCTCGGTTTCCGCACGGCTCTGTACCAGCAGATCGCGTTCGACAGGCGCATGAGGCGCGCGCGCGAATCGCGGCTTGCGCTTCTGTCGGCCACGCCGCACAGACACGCCACTCTTTCGCTTTTCTTCTTTTTTGGACCCCGAACTCAACTTCACACGCCCTAACCGCGCCCTGCGGTCACAAGTCTTGCTCCAAGTGTCTGAAAGAAAAGTAATCTTGGCGGGCAGGCATGACTTGCCGCCGCCGCGAGGCAGACCCGATTTGCCCGTTTGCGAGGCGCGGGAAGCGCCTTCAGGCGCGCCCGGCCTGCTGCCGCGCCGCGATCGGCGCGAGAGGAGACGCAAAAACCCGCAGTCTCCATGAATCAATTCCGAAACGGAGGTCGCTTGCATGCAAGAGGCAAGCACAGCTCTCTCCGCGCACGAATTTTGGTCAATACAGGATAGAGTTATCGCGCCGTTAAAAACCGCACTATCGTACCGGAAATCTACGACTTTTGCACGATGTCCCTGCGACGCCTGATGGCGCGCGCGTCCGACATGGGATCATCGTGATGCCGGCTCCTTGAGCGTCGCGACACGACCGCTTCCGTAAAGACGTTGTGAGATCAGGTCCGCGTAGCACGCCGAATTCTTAACCCTGAGGCGGCGTTGGGTTATAAGCATGCAGCATGAGTCGCTGCCGCATCGCTTCTCTCCTGATCGTCGTGACGCTTGTCGTCATAGAAGTCCTGGCCGCCGGCGGCGCGCTGGCCCAGGACAAGGGCAGCGTCAACCCGAAACCGCTGCCGCCGCTCGCCAACCCCAACGACCCCAAGATCGGCGCCAAGGAACTGTTCGCACGAAAGCTGCTGCCGTCCAAAGGGCCGGCGCATGTCATCGGCTCCTATGTGAAAGGCTGCATCGGCGGCGCCGAGCAGATGCCGCTCAACGGCGATAGCTGGCAGGTGATGCGGCTGTCGCGCAACCGCAATTACGGTCATCCCGAGATGATCGCGCTGATCAAGCGCCTGGCCGCCAAGGCGCACAAGGACGCAGGCTGGCCGGGCATCCTGGTCGGCGACATCGGCCAGCCGCGCGGCGGGCCGGCCTTGTCCGGCCATGCCAGCCATCAGATCGGACTGGATGCCGACATCTGGCTGACGCCGATGCCGGACCATCGTCTCTCGCGCGAGGAGCGCGAGGAGATGTCGGCGGTGATGATGGTGCGCGAAGACCGCCTCGACATCGATCCGAAGGTGTTCACCCCTGGACATGTGCTGGTGCTGCGCGACGCGGCACAGGAGCCGGCGGTGCAGCGCATCTTCGTCAATGCCGCGATCAAGAAGGCGCTATGCCGCGAGGCCAAGGGCGACCGCTCCTGGCTGTCGAAGATCCGGCCGTGGTGGGGCCACGACTATCATTTCCACATCCGCATGCGCTGCCCGGCGGGATCAGGCGAATGCGAGGGCCAGCCGTCGCAGTCCGAGGACGAAGGCTGCAAGCCCTCCGATTTCGCCTATTGGTTCAGCGAGGGCGTGCTGCACCCAAAGCCGCCGCCGGAGCCGCCGAAGCCAAAGCCACCGATGACGCTGGCCCAGATGCCGGCCGCCTGCAAGGTGGTGCTGCACGCGCCGGATGCGAAGCCGTAGAATGGCCGGGTAGGCAAGCTCGCGCCTCACCCACTGCCGTCGTCCCGGACAAGCGTAAGCGCAGATCCGGGACCCATACTCCGAGGGAGCAGTGTGGCGCGAGATGGTCACTCCGAGTCTTCGCCAAACACGATCCTATGGCTATGGCGACGAGCGCAAGCGCTCGCGCGGGGATCCCGGGTCTGCGCTTACGCTTGTCCGGGATGACGATGAGTTTGGTTGGTACGCACCATCCAAATGCGCTAATGTCTGCCTCGCCGCGCGGCCGTAAGCCCGCGGGATTCCGGGATGCGCATCCCGCTTCCGACAAGAACCTGACTGCACGCCCCGCTTGCTCGCGCGGCCAACGATGAGATTTCACATGCGCATCCTCTCCTTCCTTGCCGTGCTCTCGATCAGTGCGACCTCCGCTCTTGCCGCGGAGGAGCCCAGCGGTTGCGACAAGTTCAAATGGCCGATCGAGCGCGACCGCGCCGCGCTGACCGCGCCTGATCGTACCAAGCTCGCCTCGGGCGCCGAGCAGGCCGCGGTGCCGGCCTCGGCCATCACGCTGGGGCTGGTGGCCGCGCCTGCCGAGGCAAAGCTGCCCTCGCCGCCCGAGCGAGCGCCGAAGGACGGCACCTTTGCCGGCTTCACCAGCATCAGGACGGCGAAGGCTGGCCTTTACACGGTTAGCCTTTCGGCCGGTGCCTGGGTCGATCTGGTCCAGGACGGCCATTTCCTCAAGCCGGTGGCCTTCAGCGGCGCCACCGATTGCGACGGCATCCGCAAGACCATGAAGTACGAGCTCACGGATAAACCCTTCGTGCTCCAGATCAGCGGCGCCAAGGACAATTCGCTGTCGATTTCGATCCTGCCGGCGCAATAGGCCATCGAGCCCGCCAAACGGGCGCCTTTGACCTCCGGGCTCAGCCTGCTATCTTCGAGAGCTGCGATATCCCTGCCGGCCGTAAGCCGTCGTGGGGACACGTGGAACAGCGCTTCCGCCCGTCGCCCGATCCATCCAACGCCAGAATGGCGCGTGCGCTTGCACGCGTCGGCACGCACGGAGCGCCATCCATGTATCGTATCGCTGGACTTTTCATCGCCTTCGTCATGCTCGCGAGCCTCTCGCCTGCCAGCGCCGAGGACAAGACCATCACCGTGTTCGCCGCCGCGTCGATGAAGAACGCGCTCGACGAGATCGACGCCGCCTATACGGCCAAGACCGGCGTCAAGTTCAGCGTCAGCTACGCCGCAAGCTCGGTTCTGGCAAAACAGATCGAGCAGGGCGCGCCGGCCGATGTGTTCGTCTCCGCCGACACCGACTGGATGGATTACGCCATCTCCAAGAAGACCATCAACGAGCCTTCGAGAGTCAATCTGCTCGGCAACAGCATCGTGCTGATCGCGCCGAAGGATTCGAAGATCGACAACGTCGCCATCGCGCCAGGCTTCGATCTCGCAAAACTCGCCGGCGACGGCAAGATCGCAACCGGTGACGTCAAGTCGGTACCCGTTGGCAAATACGCCAAGGCCGCGCTGGAGAAGCTGGGCGCCTGGCAGGCTGCCGAGCCGAAATTCGCGATGGCCGAGAGCGTGCGCGCCGCGCTGACGCTGGTCGCGCGCGGCGAGGCCGATCTCGGCATCGTCTATTCCACCGACGCCAAGGTCGAGCCCGGCGTGAAGATCGTCGGCACGTTCCCGGCAGATTCGCATCCGGCGATCATCTATCCCGTCGCCGCGACCACGACAGCAAAGCCCGAGACCGGCGACTATCTCGCCTTCCTGCGCAGCGCGGCCGCCAAGACCATTCTGGAAAAATACGGCTTCAAATTCCTGATCAGCCCCACAACATGATTCTTGCGACCTAATCTTCATCTCTTGATGCTCGACATCTCTCCTGCCGAATGGACGGCGATCCTGCTCTCGCTCAGGGTCGCCATCATCGCGACGCTGGTGGCAACGCCGTTCGGCATTGCGCTGGCCTGGCTGCTCGCCCGCCGCGATTTCTGGGGCAAGTCGGTGCTGGACGCCGTCGTGCATCTGCCGCTGGTGCTGCCGCCGGTCGTGACCGGCTATCTGCTGCTGCTCACCTTCGGCCGCCGCGGCCTCGTCGGCGGCTTCCTTGCCGATCATCTCGGCATCGTCTTCGCCTTCCGCTGGACCGGAGCTGCACTCGCCTGCGGCGTGATGTCGTTTCCGCTGCTGGTGCGCCCGATGCGGCTGTCGATCGAGGCGATCGACCGCCGGCTCGAGCAGGCCGCCGAGACGCTCGGCGCCGCACCGTTCAAAGTGTTCTTCACCGTGACGCTGCCCTTGGCGCTCCCAGGCGTGCTCGCCGGCATGGTGCTCGGCTTTGCCAAGGCGATCGGCGAGTTCGGCGCCACCATCACTTTCGTCTCCAACATTCCCGGCGAGACCCAGACGATTTCGTCGGCGATCTATTCGCTGATTCAGACGCCTGACGGTGACGCGGCCGCGGGCCGGCTCGTGATCGTCTCGATCGTGCTCGCACTCGGCGCGCTGATCGCGGCCGAATGGTTCGCCCACCGCGCCACGCAGCGCCTGCACGGGAATTGACCATGCTGCGCGTCGACGTCGAAAAGCAGCTTGGCGAGTTTTCGCTGCACGCAACTTTCAGCAGCGAGGGCCGCGTCACCGGCCTGTTCGGTGCGTCCGGCGCCGGCAAGAGCTCGCTGATCAACATGATCGCGGGTCTGTTGCGGCCCGACCGCGGCACCATCGTCATCGACGGCGAGACGGTCGACGACACCGCATCAGGCATTCACGTGCCGACCTGGCGCCGCCGCATCGGCTATGTCTTTCAGGACGCGCGGCTGTTCCCGCATCTCAACGTCGCGCAGAATCTCGACTATGGCAGGCGGATGAACCGCCTCGCGCCCGATGCGGCCCAGCGCGCGCGCGTCGTCGAGTTGCTCGACATCGGCGCCCTGCTCGATCGCCGCCCCGGAAAGCTGTCGGGCGGCGAACGCCAGCGCGTCGCGCTCGGCCGCGCGCTGCTGTCGAAGCCGCGCCTGCTGCTGCTCGACGAACCGCTCGGTGCGCTCGACGAGGCCCGCAAGCTCGAGATCCTGCCCTACCTCGTGCGGCTGCGCGACGAAGCCAACGTTCCGATGGTCTATGTCAGCCACGACGCCGCCGAGCTGCGCCAGCTCGCCACGCAGATCGTGATGCTGAGGCAGGGCCGCGTGACGTCGTTCGGCGGCGTGAAGGTGCTGACGTAGCAAGTTCGTGGTCGTCCTTGCGACGGCTCTCGTAGGGTGGGCAAAGGCGCAGTTGCGCCGTGCCCACCAACTCTCTCGATCGCGAAAAACGCGTGGGCACGCTTCGCTTTGCCCACCCTACGGAAGTGTCAGACCCCCGCCACCGACGTCCACAGCTCCGCAAGCTTCTTCCGCAGCGCCTCCCTGCGCGTCAGCGGCGCCGGTGTCTCGTCGTCTTCCGGCAGGCGGAGGCCGACGACGTTGACGCGGCCGCCGGAGATGCTGCGCGCGACGAGCACGATGGTGTCGAGCGCGAGCTCTGCGCCTTCCTTCGGCGCGCGGTCGAGATGGACGTCGAAATAATCGGCAAGCGTCAGCCTGCCTTCGTCCTCGCTCACCTTCACGCCGTAGATCTCGGCGAGCTCGGCGAGCGTGTGCTCGCCCGAGACCATGAAGTCGCCGAGCAGATGCGGATCAGGCGCCGTGCTCGGCTGCATGTCGACGAAGAAGCGGTCGAGCGCCTCGGCCTTCTCAGGCGGCGCCAGAAGATAGATGTAGTCGCCGGGCGTGACCGGCTCGGCTTCCAGGGGCGTCAGGATGTGCTCGTTGCGGATCACCAGCGTCGGCTTGGACCAGGACGGAATCAGCCCGCGGCGGAAATACAGGCTCTTCGGCCGCACCGGGTAGCCGACCAGCTGCTGCTCGAGCTGACCGGGCAGATCCAGCTCGACACGACGGGGCCCACGCTCGGCGCGCGGCAGCGCCACGTGCAGCTTTCGCGCGGCCGGCGCCAGCGTCCAGCCCTGCAGCAGCAGCGAGATGATCACCACGACGAAGGCGACGTCGAAATAGAGATAGGCTTTCGAGAGACCCACCAGCATCGGGATCGACGCCAGGAAGATCGCGACCGCGCCGCGCAGGCCGGTCCAGGCAATGAAGATCTTTTCGCGCCAGTTGAAGCGGAATGGCGCCAGGCACACGAACACCGCGATCGGCCGCGCCACCAGCATCAGCACCAGCGAGACCGCAATCGCGGGCAGCACGCTGGAGCCGAGCCGGCTCGGCGACACCAACAGGCCGAGCAGCACGAACATCACGATCTGCGCCAGCCAGGTCGCGGCATCCAGGAACGCCACCACCGAATTATGCGCGCGCGTCGGCCGGTTGCCGATGATGATGCCGGCGAGATAGACGGCGAGGAAGCCGGAGGCGTGCATGATCTGCGAGCCGCCGAAGATGACCAGCGCGGCCGTGGTCACGAACGGCGCGTGCAGGCCCTGCGGCAGCGCCACCTTGTTGAGCCCGATGACGACGAGACGTCCGCCGATCACGCCGACGACGGCGCCTAGCGCCGCCTCCTGCACGAACTCCATCACCACATGGCCCGGGGTGCTCGAGCCCAGCGAGATGTATTCGACCAGCATCAAGGTGAGGAAGATCGCGAAGGGATCGTTGGTGCCGGATTCGGCCTCCAAGGTCGCGCCGACACGCGGGCGCAGGCGCAGGCCCTGGGTGTGCACCAGCAGGAACACGGCGGCCGCGTCGGTCGAGGCGACCACCGCGCCGACCAGCAGCGATTCCGTCCAGTTCAGGTCGAGTGCGAATTTCGCGAACGGTGCCGTGATCACCGCGGTCAGCAGCACCCCGACGGTCGCGAGCAGCACGGAAGGGGCGAGCACGGTGCGGATGCTGGCAAAGCGCGTCTTCAAGCCGCCGTCGAACAGGATCAGCGCCAGCGCCACCGAGCCGACTAGATAGGTGGTGCCGACGTCGTTGAACTGGAGCTGGCCGGGACCTGCATCGCCCGCCAGCATGCCGATGGCGAGGAAGACCAGCAGCAACGGCGCACCGAAGCGCAAGGCGAGCAGGCTCGACAGGATACCGGCCATCACCAGGACGGCGCCGAGCAGAATGGCGATGCTGAAAGAGTCGAGGGAAGCCATCCACCTTCCGGGTACAAATCGCTGGAATTGCATCCTTATCGTCGCCGCCGCGGCGCGCCAACCGATTTTCGCGCCTCGCGGCAATCTGCCCGTATTTTACAGCCTTAACGCGCTTCACTTCGCGGTGTATCGATGGTCCGGCCGCTGCCTTTGTGGGATTCTGCGGCGCCTTCGAATCAAACCCTTCCGCCTGCCTCCCGACGAGACCCGCCGATGGACATGGACCTCAAAGACATCATGGAGTTCGTGCAGACCACCGCGCGCAGCGTCGGGGCGGAAATCGCCTCGCCGTGGTTCTACCTGCAATTCGGGCTCATTCTCGCGGCGGCCGGGATCGCCTATGCCGCCGAAACCGCCATTCGCAACCGCGTCGATTTGAGCTCGCTCGCCCTGCGTTGGCCGCTGCCGCTCCGTCACTCCGCCCGGGTGATGGTCGCCAGCGGCTCGACGGCGGTGTTCACGCTGCTCGTGATCATCTCCCGCGTGATCATGTATCACGCGACCTGGCCGAGCCGCAGCTATCTCTTGATGGTCGCCGCCAAGCTCGGGCTCGCCTGGCTCGCGATCCGGCTCGTGACTTCGGTGCTGCGCAACGCCTTCTTCGTCAGGCTGGTGTCGGTTGCGGCCTGGTTCGTCGCCGCGCTGTCGATCCTCGGCCAGCTCGATGCCACGGTCGATTTGCTCGATTCCTACGCCATCGTGCTCGGCGGTCTCAGGCTGACGCCGCTGCTGGTGCTCAAGGCCGGCGCATTGCTGATCTTCGCGCTCTGGCTCACCAACATCGCCAGCAATTTCGCCGAGAGCAAGATCAACTCGACCACCGACCTGACCCCGTCGGTGCAGGTGCTGCTGATCAAGATCATCCGCATCGGGCTGCTTGCCGTCGCTGTCGTCATTGCGCTCGGCGCTGTGGGCATCGACCTCTCGGCGCTCGCGGTATTCTCGGGCGCGGTCGGCGTCGGTATCGGCATCGGCCTGCAGAAGATCGTCGCCAACTTCATCTCGGGCATCATCCTGCTCGCCGACAAATCGGTGAAGCCGGGCGATCTCGTCACCATCGGCGACAATACCGGGCGCATCAGCGCGATGAAGACGCGCTATATTTCCGTGGCCGCCGGCGATGGCCGCGAATTCCTGGTGCCGAACGAGGATCTGGTGACGCAGAAGGTCGTCAACTGGACCTACACCGACAAGAACACGCTGGTGAAGATCCCCTTCGGCACCAATTACGACGCCGATCCCAAGCTGGTCTGCAAGCTCGCGATCGACACCGCCGCCACGCATCCGCGCGCCCAGAAGGCCAAGCCGCCGAACTGCATCCTGACCGAGTTCGCCGAGGCCGGCATGAAGTTCTCGCTGACCTTCTGGCTTGCGGACCCCGACGGCATGGACAACGTCAAGAGCGACGTGATGCTGGCGCTGTGGGAGGCCTTCAAGCGCGAGGGCATCCGGGTTCCCTACCCCGTCCGCGAAATCCGCGTCCGCGGCGGGGCGCTGCCGGTCGAAACCACCGTAGAAGTCCCGAATTGAGCCTGTTTTCAGGCGCATAGCGGGTAGGCTGAGCTTGCACGAAGGCCCGTAATCATTAAATTGGGGCGTGAATTCAAGCCCTTTCCGCCCGCCCGAGCCCCAGAAGACCGGACAAGCATGAGCTACGTCGAAGCCACCGATACCTCCCTGCGCAAGACCGGCCAGATCAAGTTGCATGGGCCGGCCGCCTTTGCCGGCATGCGCAAGGCGGGGGCCCTGGTGGCGAAGTGCCTCGACGAGCTCACCGACATCGTCGGCCCCGGTGTGCCGACCGATCGCATCGACGAATTCGTCCGCAACTTCGCCTTCAGCCATGGCGCCTATCCGGCGACGCTGATGTATCGCGGCTACCGCTACTCGACCTGCACCTCGCTCAACCACGTGGTCTGCCACGGCATGCCCGGCGACCGCCCGCTGAAGGAAGGCGACATCGTCAACATCGACGTCACCTTCATCGTCGACGGCTGGTATGGCGATTCCAGCCGGATGTACGCGATCGGCCCGATCGCGCGCAAGGCGGAGCGGCTGATCGAGGTGACCTATGAAGCGATGATGCGCGGCATCGCCGCGGTGAAGCCCGGCGCCACCACCGGCGACATCGGCTACGCCATCCAGAGCTTCGTCGAGCCGCAGGGCATGAGCGTGGTGCGCGATTTCTGCGGCCATGGCCTCGGGCGCATGTTCCACGACGAGCCGAACATCATCCATATCGGCCGGCCCGGCGAAGGCGTGCAGCTCAAGCCCGGCATGTTCTTCACCATCGAGCCGATGATCAATCTCGGCAAGCCGCATGTGAAGATCCTCTCCGACGGCTGGACCGCAGTGACCCGCGACCGCTCGCTGTCGGCGCAGTTCGAGCATTCGGTCGGCGTCACCGCAACGGGTGTCGAGATCTTCACGCTCTCGGAGCGGCACGGCGAGAAGCAGATCGGCTGAGGTTTGGGCCGAGGCACCGGCTTGAACCCCGTTCTTCACCGCAATTGACGGTTGCAAAAGCGGTGGTCCCCGGCAATGCTGGGGGCTGATGCCCACCAAAGCCGACCAAAACAACAGCAAGCCCGACGAGACGCCGCACTATCTCGGCCATCGCGAGCGGCTGCGCGAGCGCTTCTACAGCGCCGGCGCGGACGCGCTCAGCGATTACGAGCTGTTGGAGATGGCGCTGTTTCCGGCGCTGCCGCGGCGCGACACCAAACCGCTCGCGAAAGCGCTGATCAAGACCTTCGGCTCCTTTGCCGAGGTCGTCCACGCGCCGGTGGCGCGCCTGCGCGAGGTCGACGGCGTCGGCGAGGCCGCGATCAACCAGCTCAAGCTGATCGCGGCCGCGGCGCACCGCGTCGCCAAGGGCGAGGTCAACAGCCGCAACGCGCTATCGTCCTGGAACGAGGTGATCGCCTATTGCCGCACCAGCATGGCCTTCGCCGACAAGGAGCAGTTTCGCCTGCTCTTCCTCGACAAGCGCAACCAGCTCATCGCCGACGAGGTGCAGCAGACCGGCACCGTCGATCACACCCCGGTCTATCCGCGCGAGGTGATCAAGCGTGCGCTGGAGCTCTCGGCGACCGCCATCATCCTGGTCCACAACCATCCCTCAGGCGATCCCTCGCCGTCGCAGGCGGACATCCAGATGACCAAGGCGATCATCGACATCGCCAAGCCGCTCGGGATCGCCGTGCATGACCATATCATCGTCGGCAAGAACGGGCACGCAAGCCTGCGCGGCATGCGGCTGATCTAAAGAGCTTCCAGACACGTAACGAGATGACATGAGCGACTGGCTGCACAATCTGCCCGTGTCCGTGATGGCGCTGGTGATCTTCGGCTTCACCTATCTTCTGACTGCAGCGGTGTTCGTCGCCGTCGCCCTGGTCGCGACGAAGGAGCGCGCGGCGTCGCTGAAGGCGATCTCGCCGGGCATGCTGCCGGTGCTCGGCATCATTTTCGGCCTGTTCGTCGCCTTCACCGCGGCGCAGGTCTGGGGTGACAGCGACCGCGCCGGCGCCGCGGTGAGCCGCGAGGCCAGCGCGCTCCGCAGCGCCGTGCTGCTCGCCGCCGGCCTGCCGGCGGAGCAGGAAACGAGGCTGCGTGGGCTGGTGCGCGATTATGTCGGCAAAGCCGTCGCGGAGGAATGGCCTGACATGGCGCATCAGGAGGCCTCGCTGAAGGCGACGCCGGCGGCGCTCGCGGAAGCCCTGCAGCTCGTCGTCACCATGGCGCCGCAGGGGCGGACCCAGGAGACGACGCAGCGCGAGATCCTCGCTGCGTTGGAACAGGCGCTGGATGCACGGCGGCAGCGCATCATCGTCAGCCTCGCCTCGGTGAATGCGGTGAAGTGGTGGTGCCTCTATCTCCAGGCCCTGTGCGAGCTGCTGGTGATCGGCTTCGTCCATTGCGACAACCGGCTGGGATCGGCGATCGCGATGGGCCTGTTCGCGACCGGCGTTGCCACTTCGGTGCTGCTGATCGCGGCGCACGACCGTCCGTTCACCGGCCAGATATCGATCTCGCCGGAGCCGCTCCGGCAGATCATGCCGGATGCGCCCGGCAACCGCTGACGAGCGATCTCAGTCGAACGCAGCGAGCAACGCCTTCAGCGCGGGCAGGTGCTCGGGGATCTGCTTCTTGAGCTCGCGTTCACAAACGGCATCGAAACGCTGCGATCCAATGTCGAGCCGCATGTCCAACTCGCCGTTGTAATACAGCGGGCAGTGCTTGGCGCCTCCGGCCTTTCGCTTGTGCGTGCCGCGGTCCGCCAGGATGCCCGTCAGCCCCTGCACGATTGCGTTTGCGATCATATGATCTGCGGCAGGT
The DNA here is from genome assembly GCF_014529705.1 of Bradyrhizobium campsiandrae. Taxonomy (GTDB): domain Bacteria; phylum Pseudomonadota; class Alphaproteobacteria; order Rhizobiales; family Xanthobacteraceae; genus Bradyrhizobium; species Bradyrhizobium campsiandrae. The sequence continues at coordinate 7,750 of NZ_JAANIH010000088.1, read as the reverse complement.
CCCTGCGTCGGCTTGTCTTCATAGACGGCGCCGAAGATGATGATGTTCTCCGCGCCGCGGTTGGACCACCAGCACATGTAACCGGTGTGCGTCCGTCCGTCTTCCTGATACGTGATCGGCTTGTCGATGATGCAGAACAGGAAATCGACACCGAATTCCTGGCGCTTGTTGTTCAACCCACGCGCGGCGAGATTGGCATTGAGCTGCAGGCCTCCGTTGACGCGCTGCCAGGCTCCGAGCGGAACGGACATGTCGACAACCTCGAAGCCGAACTCGCCCTGGGCCAGATTCAAGCGCTGGACCGTACGCTCGAGTTCGGGAAAGACATGGTTGACGTCCCAAACAGCCACGCGGAACTTGTGCAGCATGGTGGCGCGTCGCGCCGTGGGGGACACCAGCGGCGTCAGCAACGCGTCCTTTGGCAGCGTACGCCGCTCGCAGATGCGCCCCTCGGGATCCCTGGCGTAGACGACCGGAACGGCCCAGTCGATCGTATCGTGGCTGGTCGAGTAGTTGACCGCGATCCGCGCTTCCCGCGCCGCGCTTCCGTAGGACGCTCCCTGCGCCAGCGACCAGTAGAAATGCTGAGAGAACTCGGTTGCGGCCTCGTCGCGGACGCTGAACTGGTTCGCAACGACGGCCGGGACGCCGTTCGCCACCAGCGCCGGCGCGATGCCGCGGTTGAAATCCGCCTTGCGTGGTCTCCTGCCTGTCGCCTCCCCGCGCCCGGTTTCGCACGCGTTGAGGAAGATGAGCTGGATTCCCCGCCTGCAGAGGATTTCGCAGATGTTTCGTGCACCGACCTCGCACACCGCCCCCTTGTCATCCTCGAAAACAAGGAAGCCCTGGCCGGTCTCGGTGTCGAAGGTGCCATGGCCAATGAAGTGCACGACGTCGTAAGGTGTCGCTGAAATCCACCGATGAAGCCGGGTCGGCGTCGTCGCGCGCAGCACGTCAACCTTGACCAGGCCGGCATCGATCAGCGGCTGGAAGCTGCGCATGATGACGGCTTCCTCCTGCTCCGTGGAGAGCTTCGCGGTCCCGATCGGCTGCGCGACGGCGACCAGAATTCGGAGCGGCCCCGACTTGGGCCGAGCAACCTCCACTGGCATCGCCGTCAGCGCATTGCGGACGAAATGCAGCTCCTGGGTGGCGAGAAACGTCTTCCGGTCCGGATCGAAGGCGAACTCCCAGGGTTTGTCGGCGACCCACGGAATCATCGACGTGAAGATCACATTGAGATGCCCATTGCGCTCCTCGCGCGACCGCGCGACGTCGTAGAGGCGACGCACCTCGCGCGGAAACAGCGTGTCGAACAGCAGCGTCCCGTATTTGATGAGCTCTTCGTCGGTCGGCGCGTCGAAGCCGAGCTTGCCGTCGACGTAATTTTTCATGCGTTCGTGCATGGCGATGATGTCGTGCCACCTCTGCCCGGCTTCACCGCCCTTGGCGGTAAAGGGCTCCACGATGCGCGCGCCGCCATAGGTCGCCAGCAACTGGTAGGGTTGCGGCTTCACCACACCATCTTCCTGCTCATCCCCGTTTGGATGAACCGGCCCGCCGTCCTGCGCCAGCGGCCGGGGATCAATCAGCGTGAGCTGGAAAGCATCGCTGAAGATCGAAAAATCCGAGGGCGTCGGAAGCGGCGCGGGCGCGACCGCAGTTGCCGAGGGCGCAGGGAGCTGAGCGGCTTGAGGCAGCGGCGGCACGGCCGGTCTTTCGGCAAAGCCGCGCCGCCCCCGGCTGTCGGGGAGCGTGGCCGAAGGGTCGATCTGCGGCAATCCGTGCGGCGTTCCAGCCAGCGCCTGAAGCAGGAAATTGGCGGTCTCGGCGCGGCCGAAGAAGTTCAGGTGATGCACCGGTGGCAGATTCGATGGAAAGTTTCCGCCCGCACCGAAGCAGCCGATCCGGTCACCGGGGATCGATCCATCGGCGCGGTCGATGAGCCATCCACCGGCACTCGGCACGACGAGATCATTCGCGCCAGCGAAGAACGCGTCGATGCCGACGTCGACCATTCGCTCGAGGATATTGCCCGATGGGGTGAAGTTCGAAACTAGCGCGCTATAGGCGGCAGCAGGTGGCGCCGGAGGTCCCTGCAGATCGGCCACCATCTCACCGCCGCTGTCCATTGCAGCAATGCCCGGCAACGCGCCGCCGGCGCGCTGCGCAATCCAGACCAGCGCGTCAGCAACGAAGCCGACGCCAAACGTCAGCGGATTTTCGGGAAACAGTTCGATCAGATTGGCAAGCCATCCGACAGTTTCCTCCCACCGCGCGGGCGTAGCCAGCGGCGTGCCGTCATTGGGCGAGGCGACAAGCGTCGCGCGGTTCAGCTTGAAGCGGCTTGCCGTGGGCCCGAGAGCACTCCTGCGCTCCACCAGATTGCGCAACACGAGGCCGCCACGCGAATAGGTGATGACATCGAATTCGGTCTCCTGATCGGGCAAGCCGGCGAGCAGGTCTGTCGCATTCTCTTCGGGAGTCTTGCTGACGCTGAAATGATCGAACGCATAAATCCGATCGCCATATGCCGCCTGCAACGGCGTGAAGAATTGCGGCGTGGCGAGCTCCTTGAATGAGGAAGTCGTGTGTGAGAACGTCCCATGCAGGAACAGCAGCGCCCGTCCGGTCTGACCGGCGGCAGGTCCACCCGGGCGCAACGTGCCCGATGCCAGCGAACTCTGGTCGAGCCTGAACCACCCCTCGGATAGACCCGCCCTTCTCCACAACGCCGTCTCGACGGTAGCAGCAAGCTTGGGCAGCAGCGCGTCAGCGATCCTGCCAGCGACTTTCAGGATGACGGCCTTGATGACCGAGCTCACGATGCCGCGCCGTTCGGCCGACAACGAAGCACTGCGGAGTGGGACTCGGAAGCGGAAGCTTGCCGGCGCGGCCGATCGTCCTCTGCGCACTTCGGCCGTTCCGATTTCGATCTCGGGCGCATGGAACGTGAGTGCGCCGGAGGCGTGTCTGATGGCCAGCAGATAGGATTCGTTCGCCGACGGGACGACGGAGATGTCGACCATCGGCACTCCGGCCGCGCGACGCGTGGCCGTCGGCGCGAGCTCCATGGTGCGATCGATCGTCACCTGCGGCGCAAGGAATTCGGCCGGGATGACCGGAGTGGCGACCGCGTCCGTCGCGGCCGCGCGCCTCCTGCCTCGACGGACAGTCGCCGCGCTCTCGGAGACCACAATCCATTCGCTGGCATTGTTCAGAGTAATCGATCGCGCCATGGGACCCGCCCTTTCGGCAAAACGAGCTCAGGGCGAACCGGCCTAGCGACAAGTGCCGGCCCGCGGGACAAAAAATCGGTCAGCTAAAAATGCTACCTTTAGTTTATCTCCGGCCGGCCGCTACGTAAAGGAGACGTGTTGTTTCGCCGCGCGAAGACCGACGCGAAGCCGGCCAGACCCGTCGAATAGCCGCCCCGGACTTTGCCGGCGAGCTGGCTAGGACGCGCCCCTGTGCAGTTCAGTATCCAATGTACGCCGAAGCGATCGTTAGCTTGGGGCCGATCGAGACGTCAGGGGCCCTTTCCCCGCAACCGGGATATCGAGAATCCCGGGCCCGGCTGCCCGCTGTTTGCAATGGGATCGCCGGCAATGATCAAGACGACCAGCCACCGGCGCATGATCGGCCACTCAAGCGAGCCTGCCGACGCGGTATAGCGGCTTGTCGAGCCGGCATTCATGCCGAGGTCAATTCGAGGACCGGCGCCTTCCTGGAGCCCTTTTCTGGAGGCGCGGGGCGCCCGCCTGGCTCAGTAGCAGTAGCGCGGATCGACCGGGACGTAGCGGCCGTCCGGGCGCTGCATGTAGCAACCGCGCTGATAGGCGTAATAGCCGGAGCGCCGGCGCTCGCCTTCGGCGGCGATCGCAGCACCCGTGCCGGCGCCGACGACGGCGCCGATTGCCGCGCCGCGGCCACCGCCCAGCGCGCCACCCAGGATCGCTCCGCCCACGCCGCCGACGATGGCGCCGCCAATGGCGTCCTGCGCCACCGCGTCGTGGAGCGGGATGGCCATCGCGACCGAGAAACACGCTGCAATTCCAAGGCGTCGGAGCATTCGAATCCTCCCCATCTGCTCAGGCCAGTCATAGCGTCCGGCGCGATCACGGGCCAGAACAATCGTTTGAGCCCGGCCCGCTTCCGACCCTTGCGCCAAAAGACCGGCCTGCCGCGACAGCCAGGGCCGGCCGCAATTCCACTTCGATCGCGGCCCCCTTGTCCAGAGCAAAAGGAGAGTATGATCGCTTCCGGCGTCTGCTTGAATTCCCTAGTCACCGCGGTACGCACGAGGCCTGCAAGGTCGCCCGGGGAGTTGGCTTCATATGGCTTCGGGAACAGCCGCTTGTCGCCGTTACGGCTCGATCCAGCGCTGGACGGATTCGGCGGTATCGGCCGGTGTCGAGTTGAAGCAGATCGCGGCCTGCGGCGCCAGGCGATGAACGAGATTGAGCACCTTCTCGAACAGCAGCAGCCGCTCCTTTGGCTCGCGCAGGCCGGCACCGATGACGACGCAGTCGAAGTGCTCGTCGCGCAGCGCCGCCGTCAGGGCGGCTTCAGCGGCCGCGTCCAGATCGATCAGGCAACTCGTGACCTCGTAGCCGAGGCCGCGCAGGCGCAGAAGCTGCGCTTCGATATAGTTGCGCACGAGCGCCGGCGTCAGCTACGGGAACGCGCTGTAATCCGCATTGCCGGGTTCGATGCCGATCGCGAGGACGCGCTTGGCCATTGCAGGATTCCCGAAACACACCGTCTCTGGTGCTAACGGATGGCCGACCGGCCGGTTCCGGAATGCACCGTCTCGCCCTTGCGCATCGGCTGCCGGAGATCGCGTTTCACTGCCCGCAATCTTTCGCGCTGCACGTGTAAGCCATTTCACACACACTCCGGCGATGGCCTGCCACATTGGGCAAACCACGCCCAGAGCCCGAGCCCGCGTATGCCGGCGCGCGGCTCACGCCTGATTTGCACAACGAAACCGATAATTTTGATCAATTCGCGGGAGCGGGAGATGGTGTCATACGAGAGCCTGAAGAGTGAGTACGAGAGGAACTGGGCCAATCTCCAGATCCGGCCCTCACGCCTTGGCGAAGCCAACGCGACAGCACGCAAGGCGATCAACGGCAAGGCAACCTACCAGCAGGTCGAACGGCTGACCGGCGTGCCCTGGTACTTCGTCGCGCTGTGCCACTATCGCGAATCCAATTTCGATTTCGACACCTATCTCGGCAACGGCGAGCCGCTGCATCGGGCGACATGCCTCGTCCCGAAAGGGCGCGGTCCGTTCGCCTCCTTCGTCGACGGCGCCGTGGACGCGCTGAGGATCCAGCAGTTCGTCGGCACGCAGGACTGGGGCATCGCGCGCACGCTCTACCGGCTCGAATGCTTCAACGGCCTCGGCTATCACGCCAAGGGCGTCAACTCGCCCTATCTCTATGGCGGCTCGACCCTCTACGGACCGACCGAGGCAAGGGGCGGCAAATTCGTCGCGGACCACGTCTTCGACCCGAACCATGTCGACACCCAGCTCGGCACTGCGGTCATCCTGCACGCGATGATGTCGCTGGATGCCTCCATCACGATCGACGACAGCCCGTCCATCGCTCCCCGTTCCGAGCCTGACGAGGACGCGGCGGCGTCGGTTCTGCTGATGCAGCAGACGCTCAACAAGCTCGGCGCCAATCCGCCGCTCGATGAAGACGGCATCAGCGGACCGAAGACCAAGGCGGCAGTCTCGGCCTTTCAGCAGCGCAACGGCCTCCCGGACACTGGCCTGCTCGACGGAACCACGATCGCCGCCATCACGCGCGCGGGAGTACAACCGGTCCAGACGCCCAACGTGGATCTGTCCCAGATCCTGACGCGCCTGGAAAGCCTCGCCCAATTGCTGCAGGGCGCCGGTGCGACACCAGGAGGCACGTCTTCGGGTGGCGCGACCTTCGGCGGCACGAATGCTGCCACCAACGATCCGATCAGTGTGCTCGAACGGCTGCTCTCTCTCGTCAACAAGACGGTGCCGATGCCCTCGCCAACCACTCCGACAACTCCGTCGCCCGTCGACCAGCTAAAGCCGGTGCTCGACCTGCTCGGTGTCCTGCTCAACAAGGACAGCAAGCCCGTGCTCGGCCAGGTCAATGGCGCGCTCGGCGAGACCATCGGCAAGATGCTCGACGGCAAGAAGACCGCGCTCGGCATCGGCGGCGCGCTCATCACCGCGCTGCTGTCAGCCGTGACCGCAAGCCCCAATGCCGGCGGCCTTGCCGGACTGTTCGGAACGATTGCATCGGCAGTCCCGGGCCTCGGCCAATTCGCCCTGCCGATCTCGCTGGCGCTCACCGCCTGGGGCGTGCTCGGCAAGCTGGAGAAATGGGCGCAAGGAACCGCACCGCCGCCCAAGGTGACGAGCTAAACCTTCCGGGCGTCGAGTGCCGCAGCGCGGCGCTGCATCAGCGCACGCTCGCGCCCGTTGCTCGCAAGATGCGCGGCGGCTTCGAAGGCCTGCCGCGCCTCCGCGAGCCGCCCGAGCTTTTGCAGGAAATCGCCGCGCACCGCCGGCAGATGATGATATGAGGCCAGCGCCGGCTCCCCGGCGATGGTGTCCAGCACGTCGAGGCCGGCTTGCGGTCCTAAGGCCATGCCGACCGCGACCGCGCGATTGAGCTCGATGACCGGCGAGCGCACCAGCTGCGCCAGTTCGCCGTAGAGCTGCGCGATGCGACGCCAGTTGGTCGCTGCGGCGGTCTCCGCCCTTGCGTGGCACGCCGCGATCGCCGCCTGGAGTGCATAAAATCCTGCCTGGCCGCCGAGCTCGGTGGCGCGTTCGAGCGAGCGCAGGCCGTCGCGGATCTGCAACCAATCCCAGAGCGTGCGATCCTGGTCCATCAGCAGAATGGGATCGCCATTCGCATCGGTGCGCGCGCGGGCCCGCGAGGCATTCAAATCCATGAGGGCGACGAGGCCGTGAACCTCGGGCTCGTCAGGGGCGAGACCTGCGAGCACGCGGCCCATACGCAGCGCCTCGTCGCACAGCTGCGGCCGCAGCCATTCATCGCCGCGCGCCGCGACATAGCCCTCGTTGAAGATGAGGTAGACGACCTCCAGCACCGAGGCAAGACGCTCCGACAAAGCCTCGCCTGATGGCGTCTCGTAGGCGAGGCCGGACCCCGACAGCGTCCGCTTGGCACGGACGATGCGCTGAGAGATGGTGGCATCAGGCACGAGATAGGCGCGCGCGATCTCTGACGTCGTCAAGCCGCAGATCATGCGCAGCGCCAGCGCCGCGCGGGCCTCGCGCGACAGGATCGGATGACAGGCGGTGAAGATCAACCGCAACAGTTCATCGCCGATGTCATCGTCGAGCGCGGCCTCGAAATCCGGCACGGCCTCCTGCTCCTGCAACATGTCCCGCGCCAGCATGTCGTGCTTGTCCGCGAGCATCCTGCCACGGCGCAAATGATCCAGCGCGCGGCGCCTCGCCGTCGTCATCAGCCAGGCGCCGGGATTGTCGGGCACGCCGATGCCGGGCCACGCTTCGAGCGCGGCGACCAGCGCATCCTGGGTCAGCTCTTCCGCAAGCGGCACGTCGCGCAGCATCCGTGACAGCGTCGCGATCAGCCGCGGCTGCGCGACGCGCCAAGTCGCATGAATCGCGGCACGGACGGTCTCGTCGATGTCGGCGGCCGTCATCGCCGCCGACGATGGGATGCGAAAGCGTTCATCAGGCGTGGGCGGCTACGCC
>NZ_JAANIH010000087.1 GCF_014529705.1 Bradyrhizobium campsiandrae | reverse complement strand
TAGGCCTGCTGGAATCGTTGCGAGAGATTGCGTGCCATGGACGAGATCGACGAGCTAACGGAGTTCCTGCAGAAGCTGACGCCATTGTCGCGCAGCTGCCTGCTCAGCGAACTCGAGCGGCTCGAGCTGTGCGGCATCGACATGCCGGGCTCGGCGGAGATCCAGGCCAAGCTGCGCGCCGAATTTCGCAAGGACGGATCGACCCAGGCGCGCGCCGCCAATCCGTCGCGCTACTTCTTCGCACCGCTCGAGCTGCTGCTGATCGATGGCGCGCCCGAGCACCCCAATGCCGGACGGATCTCGCGCAACACCCTCACGCCGATCTGGGAGTGGATCTGCCGCGACCTGCTGCCCACGATGGCGCGCGACTACGTCAAGGCCATCAACGAGCAGGTCAGCAGCAACAATCCCAAGGAAGTGCTGAAGGTCGCCACGACGTTCCAGGTCAAGGTCGTCAAGGTGCTGGAGAACACGCTCGCATCAGCGGAGAGCACCGAGTTCGCACGCGCCAAGCTCGCGCAATACACGGCTTCGCGCACCGCGTTCGACGACGTGAAAAAGATGCAGCAAGTGCTGCGCGCGGGCGATGCGCTGCCGAAATTCAATGAGAAGCTGCCGGCGACCATCACGAAATTCGATGACGGCCAGGTCGCCCAGATCACCGCGCTGCTCGATGCCTTCAAGAAGACCAATCCCGAGGCGCTGCCCTTCGCCCTGGCGCTGGTGGCCCGGCGACTGAAAATGTCATGGCAGCTGGTGCGCCTCGCGACCAAGGCGGCGCCGAGCAAGAGCGCGGCCGACGTCGCGGCCACGCCGTATGCCTGCGTCGTTCCCATGGCGCTTGACCGGCTCGACGACAAGCGCCTGGCACTCCGGATTGCGCTGCGGCACAATCGCGTGCTGGTCGCGCGCGACCTGCTCGCCGAGATCTACGATACCGAATATGCGCTCAAGGTCCGCATCGATGGTCTCGAAAATTGCGAATGGGGCGTCCGGCTTCAGCAATTGATGGATGCGATTGCGACACTCGTGTCCGCCGAAGTCAGCCGATTCCCCGCCAATGTCGGTCACATCCTAGGATCGCGCCGGCTGCGCAGCCAGGACACGTTGAGCGGCAGGCTGAGCTACCTGGCCTGGAAGGGCCGCGATGCCGTACAGGACGGCGCGGCGGCGTTTCGCAAATTGATCGGGGCGACTTAGAGCTTGATCCGGACCCGAACGGCCGCGCCAGCGCAAGGCGTGCAGCGGGCTTGCCGACATGATCATGCTCTAACGAGAATCCCCTGCGCTATTCGGGCGTGTGCGGCAGGCACAGGAAACGATCGAGGAACCGCCCCGACATCACAACCCTGAACCACCAATAGATCATCCGCCGCGTCGTCATAGCTGCGATCCCTGACCGCCCTCCACCGGCCAAGCCGACCAATAGCGCGATTGCAGCAATGTGGATGTGAGGTGCTTCACACGCGCCGGCCCGGCGTTTTGACGCGTTGTCGCATAACCGTCACGCGCGACGCCGGAACATGCGCGCATCGCGCGAAAATGAGTTCGTCCAGGGAACCCGCCGCCCTTACTCTCGATGCATCACAGGCAGCTTTGGGAAGGACCTTGGCGATGAGATCGACCCGACTGAGTTTCACGACGATGTTGTGGCTGATGGGAGCGTGCGCGCTGCCGTCGGCAGCGATGGCGCAGACGGCACCGCCGCCCGGCAATGCGGCGCCGACCGCCGACAATGCCGTCCTGCTCACCGTCTTCTTCAAGCACGACCAGTCGCGTCCGCTGAGCGAGCTCAACGCGCAGCTCGACAAGCAGGGCTTTCGCAAGGTGTTTCCGCCTGCCGGCGTGGAGGTCGTGAGCTGGTACGTAATGATGGGTATCGGCCAGGTGGTGACGCTGCGGCTGCCGGCTTCGCGCCTGCGCGAGGTGAACCGCATCATCGAGGATACCGCCTGGGGTCCTTATCGCACCGAGTTCTATCCGACTTATGACTACAAGGCGGTCGGCATGGCCGAACACGACAAAGCCACGAGCAATTGAGGCGTCCATTATTCAATTGGGCGAAGCTGGTGCGGCTTCGTCCAATTACAGGACATGGCTGCGAGCGCCTCGCGGGCTGCGCGCTCGAAAAATCCCCGCATGATCGCCGTACGCGCATGCGCAAGGGGCTGCGAAGCGTGAAAATTTCTCGAACGAGATCCGAACAATTTTACGAATGATGGGGGCTTTAACGTTACCCAGATAATTCAACAATCGACTGAAGCCCTCCTTATTTGAAACGGCTCCCATCGCTAACACCGGTCGCGGAACGGGAGTGATTTGCGATGAACGATGAAATTGTCGAGTTCGCCGAGCGAAGGCCCAAGACCTTCGGACGGCGAAAGATAACGCCGCGCGCATGCGTCGCCGACGGCAAGCGCCATCTACGCGCGTTCCTCGCCGAGGTGCTGGAGGATCTCGGCTTCGTCACCAGCGAATGTGCCAGCGCCGACGAGCTCAAGACGGTGCTCGCCGGCGGCTTTCCGGATCTGATCCTGTTCGGCGTCGCCGCCGACGGCATCGAGCCCGGTACGTTTCTGGAGACGCTGGTGCGCGAGGCCTTCGACGGCAAGGTGCTCGCCGTCGGCGCCCGCGAGTCGATCATCGTCAAGGCCGTGCAGCAGGTCGGCGAGGAATACGGCCTCGCGATGCTGCCGCCGCTCACGACGCCCTTTGCCGCGGAGACGCTGCGCGATCGCGTCGCGATGCTGCTGCCGGACGAGCCGGCGCCGAGCCCGGCCGTGCATGTCGGCGAGGCCCTGCATGCCGGCTGGCTCGAGCTCTGGTATCAGCCGAAGATCGACGCGCGCACGCTGATCCGATGCGGCGCCGAGGCCCTGGTGCGGATGCGCCATCCGACCTGGGGCGTGGTGCCGCCGGCGTATTTCATCCCGGAAGAGCACGACCCGCATCTGTGCGATCTCTCGGAGTTCGTGATCGAACGCGCCGTGCGGGACTGGCATTATCTGCTGGAGCGGCAAAGCCCGGTCGATCTGTCGATCAACCTGCCGGCATCGTATCTGAGGGAGCCGCAGGCCGTGCGCGATCTCTGCCGCCGCGTCCCCACCCATCCGGCCTTCGGCGGACTGACGATCGAAATCGACAGCGAGGAGGCGATCCGCGACCTCGATCTCCTCGCCGAGGTCGCGCGCGAGGTGCGCCTGCACAATATCGGCCTGTCGATCGACAATCTCGGCGCCAACTGGCCCTCGCTGATGGACCTCGACAAGATCCCCTTCATCAAGCTGAAGGCCGACCGCCACTTCGTCACGGGCAGCGCCAACGACCGTCTCAAGCGCACGGTGTGCCGTCGCATCGTCGAGCTCGCGCAGGGCTATGGCGCACGCGCTGCGGCCGAGGGGATCGAGAGCCGCGCCGACCTCGTCGCGGCGAACGAGCTCGGCTTCGACCTCGTGCAAGGCTTCCTGTTCGGAAAGCCGATGCCGCTGAAGAAATTTGCGCGGGGTGCGCTGACGCGAACGGTGATGGATCAGGCGTGAGGCGCGAAAGCCTCACGCGTAACGCCGCGCGAAGAACACGCAAACCACGACGAGCGCGGTCGCGGCAATCATGCTCCATGCGACCGGCTCGTGCAGCAGGAGACCGGCCAGTGCGAGGCCGATGAACGGCTGCAATTGCTGCAACTGACCGATCCGCGCGATGCCGCCGATCGCAAGCCCGCGGTACCAGAAGATGAAGCCGACGAACATGCTGAAGATCGAGACATAAGCGAGCCCGATCCAGGCCGGCGCACTGACATCGCTCCATGCCTGCGGCCAGGCGAGAATCGCGGCGGGCAGCATCAGCGGCAATGCCAGCAACAGCGCCCAGGAAATGACCTGCCAGCCGCCGATCCGGCGCGACAGCGCGGCTCCCTCGGCATAGCCGAGCCCGCACAGCACGACCGCAGCCACCATCAGGAAATCGCCGGTGAGCGATGCGGAGCCGTCATTCGACAGGGCAAAGCCCGCCACGGTGGCACTGCCGAGAATTGCGAACAGCCAGAACAGCGGTCGCGGCCGCTCGCCACCGCGCAGCACCGCGAAGACCGCGGTCGACAGCGGCAGCAAGCCGATGAAGACGATCGAACGCGCCGAGGTGATGTGCTGGAGCGCGAGCGCAGTCAGCAAGGGAAAGCCGACCACGACGCCGAGCGAGACGATGGCAAGCGAGGCAAGATCCTTCCGCTCCGGTCGGGCCTGGCGGAGCAAGCCGAGCACGGCGGCGCCGATCAGTGCCGCGATGACGGCGCGCGCCGAGGTCAGGAACAGTGCGGAGAAGCCGCCCACGGCCACGCGCGTCGCCGGCAATGAGCCGCTGAAGATGATGACGCCGAGAAGTCCGTTGCCCCAGCCGGTGCCCGCCGATTGCATGTCCGTCCCACCTTTTGAGACATGATCCTCAGCCGTCACCCATGGCAGAACCAGTCACAATCCAGTACAATTTGGCAAAACTGTATTGGTATGGAAGGCGATACACCTTGGACATCGACACGCAACCGAAAGGCCGCGATGGAACGCGGACCATCGACGTGATGAGCGCGATTCGCACCAAGGTCGCCGGCCGCGCGCTTGGCCCCGGCGACCGCCTGCCGTCGATCCGCAGCCTTGCCGCGACGATGGGCGTTTCGCCGTCCACGGTCGTCGAGGCCTATGACCGCCTCGCCGCCGAGGGCGTGATCCGCGCCCGCCGTGGCTCGGGCTTCTATGTGTCGCCGACGGTCACCCCGCCGCTTGCGCTGTCCGAGGTCGAACCGCGCCGCGACCGGGCGGTCGATCCGTTCTGGGTCTCCAGGCAATCGCTCGACACCGGCGATGCGGTGCCCAAACCCGGCTGCGGCTGGCTGCCGCCGGCGTGGATGCCGGAGGCCGCCTTGCGCCGCGCCATGCGTGCGCTTGGCCGCGCCGAGGCGAGCGTGCTCACCAATTACGGCTCGACATCAGGCTCCCTCACGCTGCGCCGGCTGCTGCTCACGCGGCTCGCCGAAGACGGGATCGAGGCCTCGATCAAGCAGCTGATGCTGACGGCGTCCGGCACACAGGCAACCGACCTGATCTGTCGCTTTCTGCTCCGCCCCGGCGACACCGTGCTGGTCGACGATCCCTGCTACTTCAATTTTCGTGCGCTGCTGCGCGCGCATCAGGCGAAGATCGTCAGCGTGCCCCACACCCCATCAGGCCCCGACGTCGCGCACTTCGAAGCGATCGTTGCCACTGAGCGGCCGCGGCTCTACATCACCAATTCGGCGCTGCATAACCCGACTGGTGCAACGCTCTCGCTCCAGACCGCGCATAGACTTTTGATCGCGGCGGCCGCGCATGACCTCACTATTGTCGAGGACGACATCTTTGGCGACTTCGAGCCGGAGCGCTCGCCGCGCCTCGCCGCGCTGGACGGTTTGAACCGCGTGATCCGGATCGGCAGCTTCTCCAAGACGCTGTCGGCCTCGGTGCGCTGCGGCTACATCGCCGGGCGCGCCGACTGGGTCGAGCATCTCGTCGATCTCCAGGTCGCAACCAGCTTCGGCGGCCCGAGCCCGGTTGCGACCGAGCTGATCGCACACGTGCTGGCCGGCGGCAGCTATCGCAAGCACATGGACGAGCTTCGGCAGAAGCTCGCGCGCAGCCGGCGCGATGTCGCCCGAAAACTTCAGGCGCTCGGCATCGAGCCCTGGCTGATGCCGCGCGGCGGTTTCTTCCTGTGGTGCCGTCTCGCCGGCGGCCAGGATGCCACCGCGGTCGCGCGCGACGCGCTCGAGGAGGATGTGGTGCTGGCGCCCGGCAACGTGTTCAGCGTGTCGCAGACCGCGCAAGGCTTCCTGCGCTTCAACGTCGCGCACATGGGTGATCCGCGGATGTGGGACGTGCTGCGGCGAGCGCTGAAGGCGCAGCCGAGCCGCTAATACCAAGCCCTAATACAACGGCTCCTCATACACCGGCTCGCCGTCGAGCAGCAGCCGCTTGATCGCCGCGCGTCCCGAGGGCAGCACGGCGGCGACGACGCGCAGCTTCTGCTCGTTGCGGGCTTGCTCGAGCTTTCTGCCCTCGCCTTCCGGCACGAAATAGCTTTCTAGTCCATATCTGATGGTCAGCCTGTCGCAGAAGGTGCGGCCGCTCGAGCCGCAGGAATAGGTCACGCGGCCACGGATCAGGATCTCGGGACCCGTGACCGGGACAGGCCCGGCATGCACCGAGACAGCCTGGTACAATCCGTTGGCACCAGGCGCGAGCTTGACGAACACGACGGGATTGCGCTCGGCGGACGGCTGACCTGCGAGCGCGCCTGCCGGCAGTTGCGAGATGTCGTAGCCGAGCGTGACGTAGTCGCCGCGCAGGAGATCGCGGGGATCGACCGGCCGGGTCTGCAAGGTCACCTCGCGGCCTTCGCGCAGGATCTGCATGCGATCGGCGACCATCAGCACGAGCAGGACACATTGAAGCAGGATGGCGAGAGCGAACAGCACGGCTTTCGGAATGCGTTGCCAGACTTTCGTGACGGACTCGATCATCGCTCGGCCCTCGGCAGCAGGCGGTTGAGCGCGGACGCAAACACCACGGCAATGAGCCCTGCCGCCGCCAGGAAGGCCGAGCGGCGCAGCAGCGAGCCCTTCACCGCCCAGGTGATGCCGGCGATGACGCCGGCAATGCCGAGCCAGCCGGCGACGATGCGCGGACGCACGTCGTCGAGCACGCCGGAGACGACGAGGCAGAGCATGGCGAGAAGCAGCGCGGCATAGGCGAACCAGGGCTCGCCGCCCGCGGATGCCGGCCAGATCGGCGCGGCGACCAACACGAGGCCGATCGCGCATGCTGCGAGAACTTCACCAACGCGCCGGGTGAGGCCGGCCGATGCAAGCGCGAGGATCACGCCCGCGACGCCGCACAAGACCGCCCATGGCGGCTGGGCTGCGACCGGGGCTGTCCGAAGGCGGAAGACATCGTCGACCGTCGTCACCTCCAGGAAGGCGACGACGGCGAGCGACAGCGCACCGTAGATCGACAGAACGGATCCAAGCCGCTGCGCCCGCGGTGACGGCGCCGCGGCGATGGCGAGCCCGGCGCCGAACAACAAGGCCGCACCGTTGGCGAGCACGAAGGACGGCTGGGCGCCATCGACGTCGAAGCGAAGCGACGTTGCAACCCACCACGGAATCGCCGCGACCGCGACGAGATGAGCCGCCGCGCGGGAGTGCCACGCAAACGCGATGGCGGCGGCGATGAGCCAGGCCGCAACGAACTGGAGGTGAAGCGCATCGGGTGCATCATAGACGCGCATGCAGGTCCAGATGCTGGCGGCGGCGAGACCGACCGCCAGCGCGCCGCGCGAGCCGGTCAGCAATGCCGCGAGGAACGCGCCGGTCGACCACAGCAGCATGCCACCGGCAAAGTCGTCGCCGAGATGGTACATCTGGCCGACCAGCGCGATGCCCGCGCCGAAGATGATCGCACCGATGCTGGCGCAGAGATCGGCAAGAACGTCGCGGCCCGTCGATGCGAACCACGCCCCGAGGCCGCCGGCGACGACCATGCCGGCGAGCAGGATCGAAAAGCGCAGCAGCCGCGCAATCTCGGTCCAGTGCGCCGCGACGAAGGCAAGGAAGGCAGCCGCGATCAGCAAGCCGCCGACGATGGCGACAACCACGGCAATGTTGATGCCCGGCGCGAGCGGGGGGAGCGCCTTGCGGATGGAGCTGGCTGCCGCCGGCGCGATGACGCCGTCGGCTTCCCATTGCGCAAGGTCAGCCTCTAGGCGCTGCCGGTAGCTCTTGTCGAACATCATCGTGGATCACATCGTCGCAGGTCAGCTGGCCGAGTGCCGGCCGTGGGCTATTGGTCGGAGCGCGGCAGCGGCGGGTTCAAACCAGCACCGCGCTTGCGGGCTTCGGTCGCCGGCCGGCAAGAAAGTCGAAAACAACCCCATGCACAGTAGCCAACGCCCGCTCGAACAAGAGCTTTCGCTCAGCCATTGCGGAATTTCAGAAATTTCGCTTGTTCCGTCGGGCAAAACAGGTGCATGATGGCATCGTGGCAGGAGGCTCATCCGCTCAGGCGAACTCCGAATAGCGGGACAGCTGAAAGAAGGGTTCTGCCTGATAGGACGGATCGGTGGCGAGGCGAGCCAGCCTTTGCCCGATGGCGGGCGCGAACTTCGCGCCATGGCCTGAACACGCGGAGCAGACGATCAGGCGGGACTCCGGCCAGCGATCGATGATGAATTCCTCGCCCGCGTCTCGCCTGATGTCGGCGGGCGCGGTGTTGGTGTAGAGGCAGACGTCGCGATCGACGATGGGCCCGGCCGCGCCGGGGACGAGCGCGGCCAAGGCGTCGCTCACGGAGCGGAGTTCGGCATCGCTGGCGGGCGGACCCCAATCGTCGGGGCCGACCACTGGCCCGTGGTTGTGAGGCGCAGCCTTGACGCCGCGCTGTTCGAAGTCCGGAAAGCCGTAGACCATGTCATCAGGACCTCGGTCCAGAATGAAGATCGGGAAACGACGGGGAACCACGGTCTCGGGGCTGCCAGGTGCGAACCAGCCGACCGGCTGTCGGGTCACGTTGAGCAGCGCGGCGAGTGGCGGCAATGCGCGACCGAGCCATGGGCCCAGCGCCAGGATCGCGCGCTCGGCGAAGAACTCTTCGCTATCCGTGCGGATCGACACGCCGTCGTGGTGCGGCATGAAGCTCGCGCGTTCCGGAATGACGCGCGCGCCGGCGCGTGCGCGCATCAGTCTCATGACTGTAGCGGTGTGCAGGATCGCGCCACCGTCCTGGACGACGACGTCCCAGTCGTCGGGCAGGCTGAACGCCGGAAATTCCTTGTTCGCGACGGGAGCGGTCACCATCGGATCCGCCCGCCCTTTCGCGATCGCCGCCGCACGCGAGGACGCCACCATGGCGGAGCCAGGACGGCCGGCCTCCAAAATGGGGGTTTCCGTCAGAACCGTTTGACCGCTTTCGCTCTGCAGCCGGATCCAGTCGGCATGAGCCTCGTCGCTCAGGCTGGTGTAGTTGGGATTTTCGAAATTGAAGCGACGGAAAATGCGACACGACCCGTGTGACGAGCCGCGATCCGAACCTGCTGCGACCGGGTCGAAGCCGAGCGCATCAACGCCGGCATCCAGCAATGCGGAGAGCGCTGCTCCGCCCATGAGCCCCAGACCCAGCACGGCGACTTCGCATTTTCGCATGAAGGCCTCGCGAGCGATGCTATGACGCGCCGATCATCGGGATGATTTCGGGTGTTGACAAGGTCTACGGGAGGGCGATTGCGGCCGGCATCGACAACGCCGTATCGGATCAACGGGGCCGCATCGGCACCCTCAGGTCCGTCCCTGTCATCGACGGCCTGCTCGCGGCAACCGCGCTGGCTTACGATCTGGCGCTGGGTGACGCGCAATGATCGCGATGTTGCGGGGCTGCGCTGGTTCGAATTTGAGGACGAAGGCGGCAGTGACACGGGTTGTGGGTCCCGGCGTCGCTCCTCGATCCATCTTCGAGCATCGATGAGGTAGCGCCCTCGCCGCCATAGCGATCAAGCGGCGGCCTCACGCTTGATGGCGCCGCCTATCTCCTTTTCGCCGGTCCGAAATCCGGCTGCCAGGCGACCTCTTTCCGGCTGGGCTGTGCCGCGATCACCTTGGCTTTTTCCTTCTTCGGTTTCTTGGCTTCGCGATTGCCGCGTTGCTGTCCCTTGGCCATGACGTCCATCTCCCGTTGGGGTTCAAGTTCGTTCAGTTCGTCCGACTGCAGGATGCGCCCGCGAGGCGTACAGACGCGGACATCCATGTAGCCGTCACGCAGCAGCTTTCGCCCGGGCCGCAGTCAAACGGTCGCGCTGCCGCGCCCGAGATTTGCGCTGCCATATTCGTTGGTTCCCGTGACCAAATAAGGCACGCGCTTTGCCCTAGCCATTGAGGATGGCCGCAGCACACACCAGAAGCAAAAGGAATAACGGAACGATCACCGGCGGGACGATCCATTCCGAGGCGCGAAAATGCGACATCGAGTGCTCCTGCAACTCTGTCGGCGGGAGCGCACGTGACCCTCAGTCACCGGTCGATGCCGTTGAGAAGAGCGGTGATGCGTGAACGCTACGCCTGCGGAGCGCCAATAGCGAGTACTAAAACGCCGTTCGGGCAAGGCTTCATTGCAGCGTCGGCGCCCGGCAGCGACGAATGTGCTGGCTATTGCCCCATCATAGGCGCATGGTCGTCGCCGTCGGTCGGTTAGAGCCCCTCTTGCAAAAGGCAGGCGTGCATGACCATCCGCTCACGGCGAGAGACCGTCACGTTCAGACATCCGTTCCGAATCCGCGGCATCGAGCGGGTGCTGCCCGCCGGCGTCTACGAGGTCATAACCGATGAAGAGACAATCGAAGGTCTCACCTTCTCGGCCTATCGCCGCATCGCTACGATGATCATGGTCCCCGCGGAAGGCCTTCGCGACTCCATGGAGATGCTCTCGATCGGGTCAGTCGATCTCGCCAATGCGCAGGCTGCGGATGCGAGCGCCTCGCATGACTGACCATCCCGTCGATCTCGACAAGCATCGCGGGATGGCTGCGCAGAAGCCAGCCCGTGCGCGGCTCGCCCCTGGCGAACTCGAAAACGGAATCGTCGTGCGATCGATGCCATAAATCCAGAGCGGCGATTATGCCCGGGAGTTTTTCGACTTGGCTTCACGCGCCAATCGGGCCGCCTTCAGGCGCTCGTGATTATCGTGCAGAGATTGCTGATCTTTCGCGTAATCGGTCATTGGTTTTTCTGTCCGTACCGCTTTGAACGCGTTGTTCGCTTCCCGCAGATGCCGGGCAGCCTTCGCTTCGCTTTTCATCATTTTGTTCTCCAGGAATTGGTCTGCGACGGCCTGGGGGCTCGGATAGTCGCCGTGGCACCCCAAGATATACTCGCCCAGGAGCGAACCAGAACGATCCGCTTTGCGCCAAGTCTTTCGCGAGGTCCGAAGCCCACGCCGCCGCTCGCCTGCCAGGCGTTAAAATCGCCGCCAGGTGTGGCGCTGCTCACGAGCTAAGCGCTTCGACCAGGATTCAGGTTAGCACATCATCTGCGTTGTGTGCGCATTTAGTTGCCGATTCCTGAAGGCGGTAATCGCCATATGCACCAAGTGTAGTTTGCCCTCGACTGCTGGTGAAATGTCGAACGGGTACGCGTCGGCAAGACCAAGTGAACGGTTGAGGCGGTTGATCGTCAGAGCGAGCGGGGTCCACAACTCAAGCAGAGCACCGAAATCGCTTTCCAGATACGGGTCGTTCAGCGTGTGCTTGCCACGCGCGTCCAACGACAACGGAAGCCCTGCCAGGGAATCCAGGGTCGAGACGATGTGCAGGAAGTGAGCGAAAGTCTCCGCCCAGTCCTCCCAGGGATGAGACGTCGCATACATGCTGATGTGACTTGCTGGATCGCAAGACCGGTCTTGGCGGGCATAATAGTCGGCAAGCGCAGCCTCGTAGTTCTCAGTCTCGTCGCCAAACACCAGCCGGAACGGCGCTCGAAAGCCCGCTTCTTGGATCAGGGCATTCCAGTAAAAGTGGCCAATTTCGTGTCGAAAGTGACCAAGCAAAGTGCGATAGGGTTCGCGAAAGGAAACGCGCCTGATCTCGCGCTGCACATCGTCGGCCTCCGCAAGATTTAGCGTAATCAGACCAGATTCGTGACCGGTCATGACCGGCCCATGCTCGTCCGACAGAATCTCGAATGCCAGTCGAAATCCGCCCGCGAACGCGATGGGCAAGCGAAGCCGTCGCAGGTCGTAGATCAGCCTGCGCTTGGCTTCCTCCACTCGCTTCCAAAGGGCCACGTTGCGGGGATTCTGCGTGGCGGGAATGACATGAGTGAGGGAGCAGGACATGCAGTAGGGAGTCGTCGCGACCGCGCACCAGTTGCAACCGATGATATTCCGATTGACGCATTCAAGTGCGTTCTCCGCACCGATCATCGCCATGTTCTCTGGATCGAAGATCAGCCGCCGCTTGCAGCCACTGCATTTTGAGAGCTCGAAGGCCGATAGCTGTCCGCAATGAGGGCATTTGAAATCTCTCATGATGGCGCACGACCATTGAAGGTGTCGATCAGCGCACGTTGCCTCTTTAATGCGCGCTTCCTCAAAATATCAGCATCAGCCTCGCTCACAGTGCGACACGCACCCTGGTAGGATGCCTTCTCGGATACTGGCCGTGCCCGCCAGTCTTGCGCGGGTTGGATGGACATGGGCGTGACTCTGGATCGCGTTTTCATCTTCAACAAAGCCTTCAGTTCAAAACAGGTTCCTGTCATGCGCGGGGCGGATGTTCCGAACGCAATCGAGCATACGGCTGGCGGCCGGGACTGCGATGGCATACTGTTCACACCCGAGCGCTCGCAGCCTTCATCGGCGACGATGCCCAAACGGTTTCGCGACGATCGCAATCATCTCTTTGGAGCTAGTTCCATGAAGATCCGCGTCGGCTTCGAGATGATCTACGACTTTCCGCAACCGACCCCTCTTATCGCAATCGTCGGCACTCATTTCACACGGGCATCCGACATCGTCGTGCCCGATCATCTTGTCAGCGAGCCTTCAGTGCCGATCACGCCATACCGCGACGGTTTCGGAAATTGGTGTAGCCGTCTTGTCGCGCCCGCCGGCCGCATGCGCCTCACAGCGGACGGCACGGTCCGAGACAGCGGTCTACCCGACGTGATCCGACCATCGGCCCAGCAGCACGCAGTGGAAGATCTTCCGTCGGACACCATCGTATATTTGCTCGGCAGCCGGTATGTCGAGACTGACCGACTTACCGACGTGGCGTGGAAGTTGTTCGAGAGGACCGCGCCCGGTTGGGCACGGGTCAAGGCGATCTGCGACTTCGTGCATAACCACATCGCTTTCGGCTATCAGGACGCCCGCCCGACCAAGACTGCCTGGGAGGCGTTCAACGAAGGCAAAGGCGTTTGCCGGGACTATGCACATCTCGCTATTGCGTTCTGCCGTTGCATGAACATTCCTGCGCGCTACTGCACCGGCTATCTCGGTGATATTGGCATGGAGCCTCCATATGCCGCCGGCGATTTCGCAGGCTGGTTCGAAGCCTATATCGGTGGTCGCTGGTACACATTCGATCCGCGTAACAACATTCCGCGGATCGGTCGCGTCCTGATCGCGCAGGGCCGCGATGCCGCTGACGTTCCGATCACCCAGACATTCGGACCCAACACTTTGCTGAGCTTCAAGGTTTGGACCGACGAACTCGCCGGCTGATCGCGAAAGGGCAATGCGACCGACATATCGAGCCACCGCGACAAAGACAGACTTATTGCCGGGCTTTATTCGCTTCGAAGATTAATGCCGCTTGAAATAGGAGCCCGGCTTCCGTTCGAACCTCGACAGCAACGTTACCTCGGGCGGGGCGGTAACCGTCTCCACTTATGTGCCCGAAGGCACTCCGACCAGACGTGATCGAAGAAATGTTTTCGGACAGCCTTGCGGCCAGTCGAGAACTCCAACTGGAGCGGGAGATCCAGTCGAGATGAAGGTGTCTATTCTCGCAGGCAGCCTCAATGTCTTGTGCTCTCACTTCGATAAACGATCGATACGCAGAAAAGCCGTTCAGTCGTCGAGCGCACTTCCACTGCCAAATCTGGACGACTGCCTTTGAATACGGACTCTCTGGCGATCCCGGTCAGCGTTTGCATCGCTTCAACTTCGGCAGCCTTTTGATCGGGCAGCCGCAGGCCCTCTTCGTCGGCGAAGAACTCCCGGCCACTCTGGATGTCAAAAAAATAGCGTACCATAGGAGCACTCCGGTTCCGTGCAGGCGGGAGCGCTCTCGGTCTCTCAGTCACCGACGCCTACGGGGACAAGCCTCGGCCGGTGATCGGACGACAATACGCCAGCTCAAACTTGGTTGCCAGAGATTCCCGGGCCGTTTGGGTCCAAGCAGCGGTAAGTTGGATATTCAACCCGCCTCTCCATTGGCTGAACGCGGTTTGCCCCAAGGCGCCCGGTCACGACGCCCGTCGCTGCGTCTCACGATGCGGGGCACCCCAAGTCGTACCCGGATTAAGAGCGCTTGACGGCAGTTCTGGCTGCAAGGTTTGAGGGGAGCCGAACCTGGAAGAAATATGTGGAAAGCGGACACACCAGGTAGGTAGGCGCCCGCCCCGCAAGGACTACGGGAGGGCGATTGCGACCGGCATCGACTAGCCGCGCTCATGGGGAATTGATCTTGGTCTCGACGTCCTACGAATGACGTCATGCGGCCTTTGACCGGTTGGGCAAAACACGAGCATGATCGCATCATCGCGGGAGGGCCCGGACGGGGGCGCGCAGCAATCCGAACGGACGTCAGCGGCATCAGGCTGAGGAAGACACGATACCAAGTGCAGCAACCCTGGCCAAAAAGCATCAAAAAATTCAAGCCGATGCAACCGGCGGGTCACATCGCCATGGTTTTGCTGAATCGCCCGATGCGCGCCTTGAAAAACATCATCGCGATTGGACAGAGTTTGGCTGCCGCGACATAGTCGACGTCCTGGCGTTGAAGCGAAGGGGAGCTTGCCATGGACGCGCCGACTTCCGGTGACGAGCCGCAAAGCACACAGGAAATAGCGGCTGCGCGACCAGACCACAGAGCGGCACGCACTCCCTCACTCATCGTCGGCATCGTTGCCCTCGTCGTCGTCGCGCTCTCGATCTACTATCTGTTGCGGCCGGAGCCGCTATTGGTGCAGGGCGAGGTCGATGCGACCAGGCTCGACATCGCCGCACGCGTTGATGGGCGGGTCAAGGAGATTCCTGCCGAACGCGGCCAGAACGTCGCCGCGAATGCCGTTCTTGTCCGGATCGACAATCCGGAGACGGTGGCGAAGCAGGAGCAGGTCAAGGCCGCCAAGGCTGTCGCAGATGCCCAGCTTGCGAACATCATGGTCGGCACCCGCGTCGAGGTCGTCGCGGCGCGCAAGGCGGAGATGGACCGTGCGCAGGCCGCACTGGTGCTGGCGCAAAAGACCTTTGACCGTACCCACACCCTGACCGAGCAGGGCAACGCGCCGCAGGCCCGACTCGATCAGGTGACGGACGCGCTGCACGAGACCGAGCGCGCGGTCGATCAGGCCAGGTCCGCCTATGAGCAGGCGGTCAACGGTTATACCAAGGAAGAGCGCGCGATCGCCAAGGCCAACGTCGAAAAGGCAGAGGCCGACATCCAGAGCGTGCAGTCAATCATCGACCAGCTCGTGGTCTACGCACCTGTTGCCTCGCAAGTGTATCAGCGCAATGTCGAGCCGGGCGAGTATGTCTCGCCGGGCGTGCCGCTGGTGACGCTGATCAACCTCGCCGATGTCTGGGTGCATTTCGATTTGCGCGAGGATTTGATCAAGGGCCTGAAGGTCGGTGACAAGTTCGACGTTCGCATTCCCGCGCTCAACGACCGCAGCGTCACCGTCGAGGTCAAGCTGATCGCCGCCAAAGGTGAATATGCGAGCTGGCGGGCGACGCGCGCCTCGGGCGATTTCGACCTACGGACGTTTTCGATCCGCGCCTATCCGGTGCAGCCGGTGCCCGAGCTGCGGCCGGGGATGAGCGCCTATCTCGACTGGCGGTCGCGGCAATGAGTCTCGGCACCAGGCCCGGATTTTTTCTGGTCGCGCTGCGCGAGTGCCGCTGGCTGTTCCGCGATCGCGTGGCGCTGCTGCTGATCTTCGGCGTGCCGCTGTTCGCATTCGCCGTGCTCACCACCGTCTTCAGCCATCCGGTCATCCGCGGGCTCGGCGTCACCGTCGTCGACGAGGACAAATCGGACGCATCGCGCGCCGTCACCGAATATGTTGCGGCGTCGCCGAGCCTGCGGATCGTCGACCGCTCCGGCAATCTGTCGTCGGCCGTGCAGGACATCCGGTCCGGCAAGGCGATCTCGGCGATCTATATTCCGCCCGATTTCGAGCGCGACCTGAAGGCGCAGCGCCGACCGCAAATCGTCGGGTTCTATAACCAGCAGTTTCTCACGGCAGCCGGCATCGCCTCCTCGGGCCTCAACGACGCCTTGTCCGCTGCGGCCAACGTCGCCGCTCCTGCCACGCGCGCTGCACCCGCACCGGCCTCGACAGGAACACTGACGGCGGAGACCATCGCGCTGGTCAATCCGCAGAAGAACTATGCGCAGTTCCTGCTGCGCGCGCTGCTGCCAACCATCATCCACGTCGTGATCACGCTGGCCGCGAGCTATTCGGTCGGCTCCGAATTCCGCCGCCGCGACGCGCGGGCCTGGCTCGAAAGCGCGGGCGGCGATCCGCTCGTTGCGCTGGTCGGCAAGCTCGCGCCGCTGTTCTGCATCTTTGTCGTGATCATGCTGGCAGAGCCGCTCGTTCTGGAAGGCGTATTGGAGATTCCCTTCAAGGGCGATTTGCCCCTGATCATCGCAGCCGGCTCGCTGCTGATCATTGCCTATCTCTCGCTCGGCGCCCTGCTGCAACTCCTTACGCGCGACCTCGCGTCCGGGCTCGGACTTGCGGGCCTCATCGCCTCGCCTGCATTCGGCTATGCCGGCGTGGGTTTTCCCATCATCGCCATGAACACCTTCGCACAGGTCTGGAGTGCCATCCTGCCGCTACGCTGGTATATGGCCGTGCTGCTGGGACAGGCGGCGCGGGGATTGCCCGTCTCGGCATCCGCGATTCCCTTCGCCGCGCTCGGCTGCCTCGCCATCCTCTTCGCAGGCCTTGCCTGGTGGCGCATGGCGAGCCTCAATCGCAGCGGATGGTTTGCGGCGGCGCAACCCGCCGAACCGGGCGAGACTGCTCCCTCGCCGCGCGGAATCGGCGGTGCCTTCACGGCGGAATGGCGGCGCGTGCTCGGAATGAAGAGCGCTTTCAGCGTGCTGTTCCTGGCGCCGCTGGTCTATGGCATCTATTATCCGCAGCCGTACCTCAATCAGATCCTGCGCAAGCTTCCGATCGCGGTGGTCGACAATGACCTCAGCGAGCTCAGCCGGCGGATCGTCGAGACCCTGGATGCAAGCGGGGCGTTGAGCGTGGTGGTTCGCGCCCACACCGTCGCGGAGGCGCACGCCGCGATCAACCAAGGCAAGGCCTTCGCGGCCGTCGAAATTCCCGCCGACACCGAGCGCGATGTGCTGAAGGGCCTCAATGCGCATCTGCCGATCTATGCGGATGCCACTTATCTCTTCATGTTCCGCTCGACGGCAAGCGGCGTCGCCACCGCGATCGGCGCGTTGACATCCGAGCTGGTCTCCCGCGGCGGGCGCTCGGACGGCAGCCTGGTTAAAGCCAGGCTCGCGAGCGCGAGCCCGGCCAACGTGCTGCTGCAACCGATCTTCAATCCGGTTGGCGGCTATGCCAGCTACATCGTCCCAGCGGCGTTCATGCTGATCCTCCAGCAGACCTTGCTGATTGGTGCTGCGATGTTGACCGGAACGGCGCTGGCAACATCCGGTGGGGCGCTCACCAGCGTGCTGGGACGCGGCGTCGCGCATCTCACCATCTACCTGCCGGTGCTCGCGCTCTATCTCATCGTGCTCCCGCGCATCTACGGCTTCTCGACGCTCGGCCATCTTCCGCAAGTATGCGCGCTTGCCACCATCTTCCTGCTTGCGACGAGTTTCATGGGGCAGGCCGTCGGCGCCTGGTTCACGCGGCCGGAGAACGCGACCCTTCTGCTGCTGGCAACCAGCTTGCCGCAATTCTTCACCGCAGGCTTCGCATGGCCGCGCGAGGCGATCCCTGAGGCGGCCCGCGCGCTGGGGCAGATATTCCCCGCCGACCATGCCATCGACGGCCTCGTCCGCATCAACCAGCTCGGAGCCGGCATCTGGGAGGTCGCCCATGACTGGCTCGGCCTGTGGTGCCTGGCGCTCGCCTATTTCGCGCTCGCGGTGATCTCGGCATTCGCGATCAAGAGGAAACAGCGACATGCAGGCTAGACGCGCCGCCATCGTCGGAATGGCACTCGTGCTCGTCGCGGGCGTCGTGTTCACCACGACGCGCCGTCCGGCATCACCGCCGGCCCTTGTCGGCGTCGTGCGCGCGACCGAGGTCAGGGTCGAGCCGGAGGTGAACGGCCAACTCGTCTCGATCGAGGTCAGGAAAGGCGCGGTCGTGAAAGCGGGCGACGTGCTGGCGCGGCTGTCGGCGGTGGAGCTGACCGCACAGGCAGATCAGGCGCGCGCCGCGCTCGCGTCGGCCACAGCAAGCCGCGACCACGTGTATGCCGGCGTGCGTCGTGAACAGGTCGACGTTCTCAAGGCGGCGATTTCCAAGGCCGGTTCCCGCCTCGACTATGTGCAGGCGCAGCTCACGCGCACCAGCACGCTGGCCCGCCAGAGTTTTGAATCGCAGCAGGTGCTCGACCAAGCCGAGAACGACGTGGCCACCGCGCAAGCTGCTGTGGCTGAGGCCCAGGCCAATTACGATGCCGCCGCCGCGGGGCCGACCCGGGAAGAGCGCGCAATCGCCGACGCGCAAGTGCAGGCCGCGGCCACGGCGGTCACGGTGTTGGAGCGGCGCCTGGACAAGATGGTCTTGCGCGCGCCGGCCGATGGCGTGGTCAGCGTCATCGCCGCGGAGATCGGGGAAAACGTCCGCGCCGGCCAGCCGATCCTGATGGTCGAGGCATCGGGCAAGCAATGGCTCTCATTCAACGTCCGCGAGGACCATCTCGGCGCGCTGGCGATAGGCAAGGCGATCAACGTGCTGCGCAACGGCGACGCAGCCGCGATAAAGTCGGTCGTCACCGAGCTGCGGCCGATCGGCGTCTTCGCGACCTGGCAGGCCGAACGGGTCGTCGGCGACCACGACCGCAATACGCTCCGCCTGCGCCTCGATCAAGAAGGCCAGCAAAAGGCGCTGGAGCCGGGGATGACGGTCTGGATTGAGCAGTAGCGCGCGCGATGCGATCAGGTGGCGGAGAGGGAGGGATTCGAAACCACTCTCCGGAACGCATCGAAAACATCATCAAAAACAGCAACTTACGAAACTTCCGCCAAGTCGTGTGTACCGGATTTATGTACCGGATACCAGTCCCAAAGTGTAAACGAATCCTTGGCTCCAATAGCCCTCCGGCCGCCACGGGAGTGGCGTCCGGGCATAGCTGGTCCTCTCGTGGGTCTACTTCATCACCCGTCCAGCGATAGCTCTGCCAATTCATGACATTTCCCTCCCTTGGTTGAGAGGCGAAGGCCTCTCCGTCGGGCGAGTGTCACGCTCAGCAAAACGACACTCTAGAGCCAGAGCTTGATTGGGATTTCAGGCCTACGTCCGCGAAGTGTCCCGTCCCAGACAGATCTAGGCACTTGAGGAGAGCCCGGCGTCAAATAAACGTGCAAGTTGAAATGGTTATCAAAGTGTCGCAAAGTGTCGGCATTTGCCGGCGGGGATACTCAGAAAAAAATGTCATTCGTGGAGACGTTCATTGAGGGGGAGGGCGGCCCCTCTCGGGTTGATGCTGTATTGGGCGAGTTGGAGCTTTTCTTCAAACGACAGCCATTGCCGAGAGCAGCGCTCCGCCTATGCTGCATCGGACTAAGCGGCGGACTGGATCAGGAAGCGCCTTCGTGGGCGCCAATGAACCGGCTTATCGACAAGCTGTTTGAAGGGGCAGTTGCGCACAGCATAGTTGATCGACACAAGATCAAGCGCTTCGCTCACAGCTTGCACATTCAACGCAGGCCTAAGCACTTGCATGCATATATCGGGCTTATGGTGAGCCACATGTTGTCGGAGACGCCCGCTCTAAGAACAGAGCCTGCAATCTCTGAAGGCCTGTCGGTTTTCGACTTTCCGGCCGTCATAGAGCGCTATTGTTCGACGAAGGATGGAAAGGATCTCGACGTCCCTACGACTAAGCCGGAAGATAAGGAGCCCGTTGACAGTGCTCCGAAGACATCCGTGCCGAGCGTTCGGCTCGCCCTCGGTGTCACCAGACGAGATCTGAGAGAAATCGGGCAGCGCTTCTTCAATCAACATGGCCGAATAGTCGACAAAGAGAGCTATTACGCCTGCTATCGGTTTTCGATGTCGAAACCGGAGGTCGTCAAGACTTTCCTGACATTATGTAGTCCAACTCTGGGAATCGATCGGTTTACGTTTCATCATGTCTACCATTTCAAGACACCAGGCGGATCACGCACCACGAAAGTCGCGGATGGCGAGGTCATGAACTTGGAGAAGGCCTTCTACTTGTAGGCGCTTCAAAACCTCGCTTGGCTGACAAAACTGAACGTACTCAGGGCGTGAAGCTGATCGCGGTCCCGGACCATGCGCTGGTACCAGAGCCGAGGCTTCTCTCCGGCGTATTCATGTCGGCTTCTCTGGAAGGCGAGCCGATAGTTGGCAGACTCGCGCTACTTCATCTCGGCTTCAAACACAATCGCATCATTACCGAAGGCGACGTAAATCCGAGAGTCATCGGCTCCGAAGACGAACTTGCTCAGGACTTGGCGGAAGCAAGTTCGCTTGGTTATGAAAAGCCCTTACCAAATGTGGCTACCAAGGCCCTTGAGTACATGAACAATCGGGCCATGACTTCAAAGGGCCTCTGGAAGATTACCAGAGCGATCGCCGCCATCCGATCAACGGAAAAGCAGGGCTAATCCCAACTCCGCAGTGGATGTTCCGCTCTCTTCGACTCAGGACGGCATGGTCAAGCGACCATTCGGGTTCGCTGCAACTCTGGGTGAGCGATACCCGAGCGGGCAGGCCCCAAGAGCCGCCATGCTCCGCCACGCCGTAGTCGTTCAACCCTTGGCCGGCGCCCTTTGCAGGAACGATGCCTGCCGATGGAGTGGTTACCGCGGACTGTGCGGTGCTGCGCCTCGACATCACGCTCCCACTCCTCAGCTCTCCGCCAGCGCTTGATCCAATCTGCGCAAGATGCGGCTTGCTGCTCGGCTCGCACGTCTTCCGAGACCTCTGGCCAGGCGGCCTCTATCATCTCGGGCATATAGGCCGGCTCTGTTCGCCGGAAGGGATGCGTTCCGCGGGTTCAACAATTTCGCGGAAGCAGAATTTGAGAAACGGGCAGAGAGGATCTGGCTCGGTCTCCACTGGCAGTACGACGCCGACGACGGTATCAAGCCGGTTAGGGCGATAGCCAGTAAATCTTCGAATCGTTCAACAGTTAGAGTTCAATAGAGAAAAGGCGCAGCCGGGTTTGGCCTGCTGCGCCTCTTTGTCGTTAGATGAAGCAGTTCCGCAAAATGCTTGAGCTCTCGGAAATGCTTACCCCGTTCTTGCAATCGACGCGCCTATCGCGTCGCGAAGCTCACCTTAAGGCTGCCGCCGACACCATAATCATTGCCGCCGGCGCGGGCAAACGTGCTCACCGCGTGCAGCTCGCCGCTCAGGCGATCACTGATCTGCGCGCTCAGTCCACCCGCGACCTGGCCGTAAGTGCCTCCGGACAGACTGGGCAAGGCCGAATAGATCGGCAGCAGCGGCGCTTGAGTTTCTATCGAGAGAATTGTCCGGCCGCCGCCGATAAAGTCGTGCTCAGCCGTCAAATTCAGGAATGGATTCACCTTCGTTGCGTTAATATAGAAAGGCGCACGAAGCTGGAAGCCGACGCTTCCGATCAAGGATGCGAGATCAGGCTGGTTGACCATGAACGTCAATAATGGGTCGCCGGTTTCGGTGTAGCCCTCGATGCGAGACTTGGCATAATTTAACCCTGCGATCGGGCCCAAACGCACCGCTCCGAGGTCGAAGAGATAGCCTCCCTTCGCGCCGATTGTGAACGTGTCTCCCGACGGGTTGGCTCGAACCGGATCCAGTATGCCGGTTCGTTCGAGCCGATATCGATTGTGGCCATATGTCGCAACTGCATCGACGAACCAATTCTTACGCTCCGTCGAGACGAACGCACCAAATTGGAAAGCATCGATGCCGATGCTACCAGCCCCATTGGTAAGGTTCGCCTTCGGATTCGAGTAATTGAAGGCCGCACCTATCTGCGTATTTTGGATGATCCTATAGGCCGACCCGATCGTGCCACCTTCCACATTGTAATCAAAGCCGTTGGCTCCGACGACGTCAGCGCGCCGTCCTGAATAGGCGCCGCCTTCCATGTAGACCGAAAAAGGCATGGGCTCGACCACCGGTGCCTTGAGATATGTTGCCTTGCTCGTAGGCGCATAGGCGAGCGCGTTATTCACGGATTCACCGTACGAGCCGAGGTTGCGGTAGGCGTCCAACCTCTGAAAGAGCGAACCTGAAAAATTTGTTGCCACCAGCTGCGAAAGTTCTCCTTGAGCAGCAACCGTGTCAGGCGCGTTGACTAGGTTTGTCATGTAGCGCGCCAGTAGTTCGAATCCCTTCGTCGTGAGATGCACTCCCTCGGGCTGGAAAAGACTTTGTTGAGATGGATTGTATTGATAAGAGCTGAAACCGTAAGCGCCCAGATTGGCGCCCAACTGTCGGATCAATCGCGATTCATCCACAAGGAATATGCGGACGCCCGACCGCGCGAGCGGCTGCAGGCTTGTTTGCAGGCCTTGGAAATAAGTTTGGCTATAGATGGTCAAGTTTGCAGGAAACGGAGCTGCCGACGACTGAGGTAGGGAGGTAATGTCAGAGAATCCGGCAAAGACAAAATTGCGTGCACCCGCCGCAGCAAGTTGCGTTATCGCTGCGGTCACATTTGCCGTCGACTGATTCGCAAGCGCTGTTGCCGCGTTTGGTGTGAACTGCTGGCCGGTTGGCCCGAAGCCAAGAAGCGGAAAGACCGCGCCGCTCGCAGACAGGGCATCGTTCCCGCCGATCGATATTGTGATGAGATCATTCGGTCCAAATGGCTTCCCGTTCCAATTGGACAGCTGAAAGGGAAGGCTAACTGGCGTACCGTAGGCGTTCAACGTTTGGGTGGTTGATCCTCCGATCGCGTAGTTCGTGAACTGCGAGTTGGTAAGTCCAAGTTGGCTCTGAATCCAGTATGGATAAGCAACATAGGGATTGATCGCAGCCACCGTCGATGGAGATGCCCCGAGAGAGGGATAGCTCGATGGATTGGCGATCACATTGATAAAGTTGTTTATCCCGCTATCTGCGTAGCTATCGCCGAAGGCCGTGAGGCGGGTGTATCGTGACTGCGCGTGAGCCCCGGATGATCCGAGCATCAGCGATATGGCAGCAAGGGTAAGGACCTTGCGTGACCCAATGGTTGGCATCTTGAGAGTCTTCCCGCT
Source organism: Bradyrhizobium campsiandrae (assembly GCF_014529705.1). Lineage (GTDB taxonomy): Bacteria > Pseudomonadota > Alphaproteobacteria > Rhizobiales > Xanthobacteraceae > Bradyrhizobium > Bradyrhizobium campsiandrae. The sequence goes on along the minus strand of NZ_JAANIH010000087.1, from coordinate 8,565 downwards.
TGTTTTTGCAAGTCGGGCGAAGGCGGTATCTGACATCATGTTTCCCCCAGAAAACATGACTCGTTACCAATCAAGTTCAGCCTTGGCGGACCGTAAAATGGTCACGCGTACTCAAAGCAGACACGTCAGACGCGAATGAAGCTTAATTTTGTATGGCTGTTGCGAAAATGCGACGGTGTGACACCGAGTACCTTGTTGAACGCAGCTGCCATGTGATTCCGATTGGCGAAGCCGACCGACCAAGCAATCTCGTCCAGTGACTTAGCCGTCGACGAGATGAGGTGGCGCGCGCGTTCAACACGGGCGCTAACGACGTACTGATGTGGAGAAACGCCCTTGGCATTTCTGAATAGCCTCGAGAATTGCCGAACGCTGAGACCAACGAGATCTGCCAGCTGCTCCATATGAAGGGGAGCCGACAATCGCGCATCGATCAGTTCCGTGACCTTCGTCAGATCCCTCGAGGACAGCACCGATCGCTGCCGATCGCGGATCTCCATCTTCCCCAGTTCGATAGGATGCAGAACCTTAATGATTGCCATGATAATCGACTCGCCCAGCAACGGCCCGCCCGGACTCCCGGCGCGAGCATCCTCGAGCAGCGCTTCCAGCAAGTGAGCAAGAAAACCGGAATTTCTGACGTTTGCCAAATTCTGCACACTGAGCGAGGGCGAGTATTTCGTATCGAGTGCTGTCTCAAGCAGAGGACGAGTGAGGAAGAGTGTGGCGCACTCCATCGGCGCTGTCACCCGAGCCCGGTATTCTTGCTCAGGGATGCTGGCAGACAGATCGCCACCCAGATCGACATTGGCCGGGCGCAAAACACCTGTCAGACTGCGGGTTGCCCTTTGCAAGGCGAGGGAACTAAACGCGGCGTCTGACGAAAATGAAAAGTCCGTCCGTGCGAAGGTTAGGCCCGCGCCTCGCCAAACACCTGCGCTTACGGGTGAAAATGTTATTGCACGAGAAACGTCGTACTTCAAATTGCCAAGCAGAACGCCCAGGTTCGACATTTGACCCCATCGCGGATGCGTTTCCCGGCGATCGCAATTTTTTGTGCCCCACAACCTCTCAGCGCAGGCCACCTTTTTCTTTTCTGATCCCGTCCCAACCTCAGACTACAAACATCAACTTCAAATGCAATGCGAGATTGTCAATGCCAGGAGATAAGCAGCGCGGGCTTTACGGCACGTTGACAGGTGGCATAAGAGCGCTGGGCTGGATATGCGGCTTCTGAGGCGAGATCGCGGTTGCTATTGCGACGAACAGAGCAAGAATGGCAATGAAGGCTCGCACGGCTCGCCTCTCGGGCGGTAATCGCACCGCCGCTAACCAATAGCTTAGCTAGACAGTATCAGCGGGTCATCCCTCATGCGCCCACTTTGATTCGGCACAAGTGCTGCCGCCGGCCGCAACAGAGGTTCTTCAAGGAAACATGGCAGCAGGCACGCCTCACCGAATACGACACCTGTTGGCCAGGCAGGCCTGACAGCGCCAACCCTGTGCGGTGCCAAAGCACGAGCGAGCGTTCACGCCGGCCCATGCCGCCTCTAGTGCGGCCGTTCGCATGACGCAAATATCTCGGCGGAGGTCATGCGACAAAGCACTCCACCCAGGGACGTCGGTTTGTTACTTCACTTCGTCCCAGCTGCTACCATTGAATTTTTGTAGCGCCATGTAGGTCACTACCCGGTAGTCGTCAGGGCTGGTGTTGATCAAGCTGCCCGGCAAAAGCAAGCCGAGGCGGAAATTTTTCAAGTTCGCGGCCTGCTTCATGATATTCTCGCGGGTAAGATCGTCCCCGCATTGGCGCAACACCTGCTCCAGAGTTTGAGCGAATGCGAAACCTGAAATGGTTAGAAGGTCGTTGATATCCGCACCTGGCATGTTCTCTTTCATCCAGGACTTCCACGCGACCATGTCGGGATCACTGGCCCATCGCGGATCGGTCGCGTCTTTGATAAAGCCGGCCGTCATGACGCCGACTGACTTCTCGAGTCCAGCAGGTTTGAACGTCGACCCAATCGAAGCGGCTCCAAGATGCAAGAACGTTGCCGGCTTCCACTTCAAATCCCAAATCTTGCTGATCGCCTGCGCAGCTTGTTTCGAATAGCTAAATAAGAAGAGCGAGTCGGCACCTGCCGTCTGCAGTACCACGATCTGGCTGTCGATCGTCGGATCGGTCGGTGAAAAACTTTGGGCGCCCACAATCATCTTATCGGCGTCAGGCCCTAGTCCATCCTTGAGACCGGCAATCAAGTCCTTTCCGAAATCATCGTTTTGGTAAAGGATTCCGATCTTGGGGTGCGGGTTTTGTGCAAGAAGGCTCTTGGCATAGAACTTTGCCTCATCATGCAGATTAGGTTGCCATCCCATTGTCCAAGGATATTTCTGGGGATCGTTGAATGCTGGCGAACCTGCCGCCATGAAGAGCTGAGGCACTCCCTTTTTGTTGAGATAGGGACGGATCGCCAGGTTCAGAGGGGTACCTAGAACACCAAAGATCAGTGCGACCTCATCGCTTTCCACAAGACTACGCACGTTCTCGACCGCTTTCGGAGGTGAATAGGCGTCGTCCCGGCTGATAAATGTGATCTTGCGACCGTTGATGCCCCCCTTGGTCTCGTTCAACCACTTGAAGTAAGCCGCCTCGGTCTTGCCGAGCAAGCTGTAGGCAGAGGCTGGTCCGCTATAAGCAATGGTCTGCCCTACCTTGATCTCGGTGTCGCTGACCCCTGGGCCATACTTCTTTTCGGCCAGCACTGGTTGGGCCAACAAGATGACCGCCGCGGCAACGAGCGCAGGGACTCGAATATACATCAGCTTCCTCCTAAGTTATTTTTGTTTGAGCGACAGTTCGACGCAATAATCGCCGATAGACTCCTTTGGCCGAATGATCCGGCCTAGCGCTATTCTGATCTGAAGCTCTGACGTCAAAGTCGGACGCTCGAGTTGCGAGCTTCAACTAGTCCGGGTCGATCTGGCGTTCTTCGGTCGAGAACGAGGGCTCTCGTACAGCAGGCGCACCTACTGGCGTACAATTTGCCTTTGAGGCGCTGCGATACGCGTTGCGAGATGTAACGCGCTCCAGATATGGCATCGCGCTGTCGCAAATTTCTACACCGAAGTCGACGGCGCCAATCAGGCAACTTGCGAGTAAAATATCTGCCGTTGTGAATTGATCGCCCATCAAGTAATCACGCCCGTCTTTGAGAGCCACATCGACGAACGCCAATTGGTGCTGAAAATACTTGCTGGCTTGCTCGACTACTTCCGGAGCGTAACCGTAAATATGCGCGAGACCGTGCTTCGTCCCGTGCCTTCTCACTATGTTTAAACTCGCCGAATCGAGTTCGGCAACGATGAAAAAGCACCATTCGAGCCATTTGGTGTATGGATCGGTGCCCTCCGGTATCAGAGATCTCTTGGACCCTCGATACTTTTGCGCGAGATAGGCCACAATCACCGCACTTTCACCGATCGTCCGCCCCTCATCTTGGAGAAGCGGGATTTTCTGCCGAATGTTGAGTGCGGTATACTCCGCAGTCTTTGTTTCCCCCGACCGCGGAAGAATAGGACGGCAAGCGTAAGGTAGCTCTAATTCGTGCAGCGCCCAGTGAGTTCGCAATGTTCGTGGAGTTCCCACTCCCCAGAGAATTGGCTTGTTCGTCATGTTACCAGGTCTCGGCTGACGGACGCAGATCAAGCTCATGCGTCCAAGCGTCTCTTGGCTGCGAATGAAGATACCAATAAGCTTCGGCAATCGAGGAGGTTTTAATCATGGTATCGGGCGGCAATGTCGACGGGTCGACGCCGCTCTCTTTCATCCGCCGGTGGATCTCTGCGCTGTCTATCGGACCGTCGATGATCAGATGTGCCACGTGGATGTTCTTTGGGCCTAGCTCGCGAGCCATCGATTGAGCGACTGCACGAAGACCAAACTTAGCTGCCGCAAATGCCGCAAAGTTCTTTCCGCCCCGGAGACTGGCAGTCGCCCCCGTGAACAGAATAGTGCCCCGGCCGCGCGCCGTCATGTAACGGGCCGCCTCCCTGCCGGTTAAGAAGCCCGCATAGCAGGCAAATTCCCAAGCCCTAAAGAAGATCTTTTGCGTGGTCTCCAGCAGGGGCCGACCAATATTGGCCCCACCGTTAAAGAGACACACTTCGACCGGACCGACTTCCCTCTCCACTTGCTCGAACAGAGCTTGAACGGTTGCCTCATCGCGAGCGTCGGTGCTGAAGGCACGTATATTGCGCCCCGCCGCCGATAGCTCGTCCACGAGCGCTTGCGATTTGGACGCATCGCGCCTGGCGATCACGACCTTGTATCCACCTTCTGCAAAACGGCGCGCCACTCCCGCACCGATTGCGTCTCCCGCGGCGACCAAAAGCGCCACACTTTCCTTTTTTTCCGGCATCTTCGTTCCTACGACCCAGATATTTGCCTGTTTGCCTAGCTCGCGACTCGCACGGCCTTACTAGCGATGAACTCGTCGATGGCGCTATCGCTGTAACCGAGCTCTCGCAACACATCACGAGAGTGCTCTCCAACTCGTGGAGCTGGACCACCGATTGCGGCCTTATTCTCTGCAAAGATAGCGGCAGGCTTCGGCTGGCGAATTCGACCTACAGTCGGTTGCTCAAGTTCCTCAATCAAACCACGAGCAACGACCTGATCGTTGGAAATGATCTCGCTGCGACGCAAGATCGGCGAACACGGCACATCGGCCTCGTCAAGTCTGCTCAGCCATTCCGCTGTCGTACGCTTGCCGATGTACTCCTGCATCGTGTTGATGCGCGCGGTGGCGTTGACGAAGCGACCGCCCGGGGTCACGAACCGCTCGTCCTTGGCCAACTCCGGGTCTTCCGTTGCCTCACAGAACCCTTGCCACTCGGAATCCGAGATCGTTCCGCACGTGATGTAGCCGTCAAGCGTTTTGAAAACGAGATCTGGGCGGTCGTTCGGATCTGCCGTCGTCTGCTCCGCGCCGACGACGGTGTATTGCATCATTCCTTCCGGCCAGAGATACGAGATCATCGTATCGAGCATGGCCACCTGGATGTGATCTCCCGCCCCGGTTCTCTCCCGCGCGTACAGTGCCGCAGACACAGCCTGCGCAGTAAACACTGCGGTAGTCTTGTCGCAGACGATCGTGCGGATCATCTGCGGGCGGTTCGTGACCGGCTGAGACTGGATGTCAGCGAATCCCGACAGAGCTTGGACGATCGGATCGTAAACCCGCTTCTTCACGTAGGGTCCAGAATCGCCAACGCCCGAAATCGAAACGTAAATGAGCCTAGGGTGCATCTTACGTAGGTCCTCGGCACCCAAGCCGAGACGCTCGGTCGTACCAGGCCGGAAGTTCTGGACCAGGACATCAGTCTGCGCCACCAGCTTGGCCATAACCTCCCGGCCGACACTGCTCTTCACGTCGATCGACAGCGATCGTTTCCCACGATTTGAAGAAATGAATAGCGCCGAGAACTCACCTGCCTTGTCGATCTGGGCACGACTGCGTCGGGTTATGTCTCCGCCAATTGGTTCGATCTTCAGAACGTCGGCGCCCTGATCAGCCAGGAACATCGTCGCATACGGGCCAGACACGACCCCTGTCAGGTCCAGAACTCGCACTCCATTCAACGGACCAGGCATTGCAAAATTCCCTCTATCCAGTTCGACACACGTCATTGGCCATGGTTGCGTGGTTGGTCCCTTTTTGTGCGGCTTGCGTCGTTCCTCTCCCGGCATTATCCAATCCACCGGCTTCGTTTCCTCGGAATCGAGAAAGCGTGCGCTCCGCCGAGCGGAGATCAACAACCCGCGCGAATAGCAGCGTCAGTCCGCTCATAAGCGCGACGTCACAATCGATCGCGGTCGGACAGTCACCGCCAAGACTGGGCGGCAGTTTCTGTAGGGACAGGTCAGCCATACTGCTCAATGCTGCACCGCGGAAGACGACATGCATTTCTCCGAAAACAAGCCGCATGGTCGCTGCGGCGACCAAGATCACGATGCAGCCACCCCTAGCGCTATCGGATGCGCAGACTTCCTTCTTATAGAGGGGGTCTTGCTTATGCCTGCAGTTAAGTGCCAATCCTGCAATTATAGGCCAGAGAATTGGGGCCACCTCGAATGGGCAACGCGGGGCATCTCTGGCTGTGAGATCGGAATTTCGTCGCGAGCTGCATCCATAGATTCTCCGTCACTTTGTTACAGGTCTGACGCTTTGCTACAGGTCGCAGGACAGACATGCCCTTAGAAGCAAAATGCAGAGCGACGTCACGCGAATTGACGCGGCTATGCAGCGCTGGCTAACTCGAACCGAGAGACCTGAGATGGAGTTCGCAACGTTGGTGAGGACCCGCCGTAGCGTCCGCGGGTTTAAATCGAAACCTGTTTCGCGTTCACTGATCGACGAGATCATCGAAGATGCGAAGCGCGCGCCATCATCAATGAATACTCAGCCTTGGCACGTACATGTCTTGACCGGGGGCGCTCTCGAGGAAGTCCGTCGGCGGAATACTGCGGAGATGATGGCCGGCGCTAAGATGAAGCGCGACATCATCGCAAGCGATACTTATGAAGGAATTCACCGCAAGCGGCAGGTCGATATCGCGAAGAAGTTGTTTGCCGCAATGGGGATTGAGCGCGACGACAAGAAGATGCGCCAGGACTGGGTCATGCGGGGCTTCCGTCAGTTCGATGCCCCGGTATCATTCGTGCTGACCTACGATCGATCGCTTGATCCTGACGTTATTTGTCACTTTGATCTCGGCGCGCTCTGCTATGGACTCGTCCTCGCTGCCTGGGATCGCGGCTTGGGAACGGTGATCAACGGTCAGGGTATCATTCGTTCGGATATCGTCCGCGAGGTCGCGAGAATACCCGACGAGGAGGCCATAATGACCTGTATTGCGATGGGGTACCCCGACGACGCATTTGCTGCTAACACAGTAACCTCCGATCGCGAGGCGAACGTCGATTTCGTTCGATACATCGGCTTTGGCGATTAGTCTTTTCTACCAAGCCGTGGCGCGCTGGTGCTCCTCTTAGGGTGAGGAGTTCCCTTCCTTTTCCTAAGCGAGGAGGGTTCCCTTGGCCGGCCTTAGGACGAACGCCCTCCAGACGGCGTCCGGGCGGGTTTGTGCTCCGCACAATAGGCCTAGCACTGAATGCGCGACCATCAAGGCGGGTTCAGTCCGAACAGTTTCTGTGGCGTCGGTTTACGAAAGGCCGTAAAAACAAAGAAAAAAGGAAAACGCGCTCTGCTTCGAGGGGCCTGAGGAAACGAACGCGATGGGTATGAGCAGCAACGGCTTCGTGAGGTCGGTCGGGGGCGATGTTCGCTCCTCGGTGATTGCCAATGCTCCCAGCATGCGGATCGAGAAGATCCGGCGCGTGGCCAATGGACCATGGTATTGGCACTTTCGTCAGCCTGAGCTTTGCCTGTTCTGGTTCCACGAACCTCGGCTACAAACACTCCGCGCATCAGTCAACGGCCGCCCGGTAAATCACGATTTTTTAGGCGGTTCTCAACTTTGCCTTCTGCCGCCTCGCACGGAGATAGAGGGAGAATGGAAGGCTGGATTGAAAACCAGCTACACCGTCGCATTCCTGAGCCCCGAGCTCGTCGATCAGCGGTTGAAGTCAAAAATATCCAGACCTGTCTTTGCCTTCGAACATCCAGCTCTTCTAAGGAGCCTGTCCGAACTTTCAACTGAGGCCATCCGGCCTGACGGGTTATTTGGCCTTTTAGCGGAGGGGTGGTCAATTCAAGCTTTGGCCTACATAGCGCGAGTAGCTCAAGGAGAAGAAAAGCAGGAGCGTCGGGCCAGTGGCGGGCTGTCAAACCGAAATGCTCGCATCGTAATGGAGTATATCAACGGTCATATCGGAGAAGAAATGACGCTGCAGAGTCTGGCCGAACAAGTCGGACTAAGCAAAAGGCATTTCCAGCGGGCGTTTCAAAATACTTTTGGGACCGCGCCCCATCGTTATATCATTCAGCAGCGCATTACCAAGGCCAAGCATGAGCTGTGCCTGACAAAGAACAGCATCACGGATGTCGCTTTGACCAACGGATTCTGTCAGTTGGAGCATTTCGCCAACGCCTTCCGACGCTTCACTGGATTAACGCCGTCACAATTCAGGGAGCAGAATAGCTAGGGCGCAGCTATCTTGATGTTTCGTCTCACCGGGTCTTGCGCGAGCGGTCGTCGCCGCCAAGCGAACAATGCCGAAGAAGCGCAGATAACCCCCCTCGCCGCGGCTCTGTGCGTCAAGGATAAGCATTGCCCTCCAGCAGCATCGCGATGCCCTGGCCGCCGCCAATACAAGCCGATATCAGTCCATAGCGCAGGCCCGTCTCCTGCAATCCTCGCGACATTGTAACGGCTAATCGCAAGCCTGTTGCACCCAGCGGATGTCCGATTGCAATGTACGCCTACGAGGAAGGCCGCCTTGTTTGACGGAGGCGAACGCTGCAGGTCCTAGGGGTAATCCTAGGAGAAGCGCTATGACGATTTCGAGGGCGGAGGTGATCACATCGGTCGAGCGGCGGCGCC
>NZ_JAANIH010000086.1 GCF_014529705.1 Bradyrhizobium campsiandrae | reverse complement strand
CCCTAACCCTCCCCCACAAGGGGGGAGGGAACGGAGAGAGCGCTGTTATCGCCCGAACTCAATTCGACCTAAATCCATCACGCCCTAGCCGCCCGCGCGACCCGTCAGCCGCGCGCGAATATCCGGCTTCAGCACCTTGCCGACCTTGGAGCGCGGAAGATCGTCCCAGACTTCGATCTGCTTCGGCGTCTTGACGCTGCCGATCCGCTGCTTGATGAAGGCCGCCAGCGCGCTCGTATCGACGCGCTGGCCGGCGCGGGGCTGCACCACGGCGACGATCCGCTCGCCCCATTTGTCGTCGGGAAGGCCGATCACGGCGCAATCCTGCACCGCCTCATGCGCCCGCAGCGCGTTCTCGACCTCGATCGAGTAGACGTTGAAGCCGCCTGATATGATCATGTCCTTGGCGCGATCGACGATATAGAGATAGCCGTCATCATCGATGTAGCCGATGTCGCCGGTGTGATGCCAGCCATGCGCGGAGGCTTCCGCCGTGGCTTCAGGGTTCTTGTAATAGCCCTGCATCACCAGCGAGCCGCGCACCACGATCTCGCCGCGCGCGCCTGACGGCAGCAGATTGCCGTCGCCATCCATGATGCCGGCCTGCACCAGCGGGCTGATCCGCCCGGCAGAGGCGAGGCGCTGCATCGCGATGGTGCCGTCGGCATTGTAGTGCTCGTCCGGCGCCATCATCGAGATCATCATCGGCGCTTCGGTCTGGCCGAACAGCTGCGCCATCGGCCCGATCCGCCGGAGCGCCTCCGCAAGCCGTGCGGCCGAGATCGGCGCCGCGCCGTACCAGAAGCATTGCAGCGATTCGAGGTTGGCGGAGTCGAGCCTGGGATGATCGAGCAGCATGTAGATCAATGTCGGCGGCAGGAAGGTGTGCGTGACGCTGAAACGCGCGATCAAATCGAGGAATTCGGCGATATCGGGGTGATGCATGATCACGATGCGGCCGCCGAGCGCCATGATCGGGAAACACAGCACGCCGGCCGCGTGGGTCAGCGGCGCCAGCGCGAGATAGACCGGGCGTCCCCTGAACGGATAGCCCATCAGCGTCAGCGCCGTCATGGTCTCGATGTTGCGGCCCGACAGCATGACCCCCTTCGGCTTGCCCGTGGTGCCGCCGGTGCCGGGAAGCATCGCGAGATCGTCGACCGTCTCGCGCTGGTAGGGGTCATCAGAGAGGTCGGCGAGCCAGCTCTCGAACGAGGGCGCGAAGGGCAGCTCGGCATCGAGGCAGACGAGGACGCGCAGCTTCGGCAGCCCGGCGCGCATCGCCTCGACCATCGGCGCGAAGCTGGAATGGAACAGCAGCGCCCTGCAATCGAACTGGTCGAGGATGATGCGGTTTTCCGCCGCCTCGTTGCGCGGATTGATCGGACACCAGACCCCGCCGGCGCGGGAAATGCCGAACACGCAGCCAAACGCGACCGGATCGTTGCCGGAGAGGATCGCAACCTTCTCGCCGGGCGCGATGCCGGAACGGTCGAGCCCGCGCGCGATGCGGTAGCTGAGCTGCTGCACCTCGCGGTAGCTGAGGTCGCGCCCGTCCATGGTCAGGCACGGCGCATCGGCGCCGAGCGAGGCGCCTTTGTCGAGATAGTCGATGAAGCGCATGGTCGATCTCGCGATGAGGCGGGTGGCGCGTGTTGGCGCCACCCGCGATCGAGTTCAGTCGTGGATCGTCAGAACAGGCTTGCTGACCAGTCCAAAGCTGCGCAATTGGCCGAGCAGCTCGTGATGGCCGAAGGCCTGGCAACCGGAGGCAAAGCCGACGCGCTTGGGCGGCTGCTGCAGCAAATGCGCGGCAGCATAGGCTTGCAGCAGGCCGGTCTGCTTGTAGTTGCTGTTGCCGGTGATGACGCAGTGCGCGCGCCCGAGCGGGCCGGAGGCATGCACCGAATCCAGCGACTTGTTGACACGCGGGTTCTCGCGCGGCGGCATGGTGTTCATCACGCCGGCGGCGGTCTGCGCCAAGGCGGCGTAGCGGTCGTCGGGGTTCATGTCCTTGGTCGCTTCCAGCGCGGCAGCGACGATCTGCGGCACGCCCAGCATCAGTCCGCGATTGAAAACGCCGCCCAGCACCTTCACATTGGCCACGCGCGGATCGCGCTTGAACCAGACGGGATGCGAGGTGCCGCCCCAGGGCAGCGCCAGCGCCAGCTCGTGCTGGCCGGGGATGGCGAGGTTGGTGAGGCCGGCATCGGGCTGATGCTCGACGTACTTGTTCTGCTCCAGATAATAGGCCTTGGCCATCGCGGCGTTCACCAGGATGGTCTGGGTCGAGGCGATGGTCGGGCTGCCGCCCCAGAACACGGCGATATCGAGCGTGTCGAGGCCTGGAGTCTCTAGGCACAGCTGGGCGGCGATCTCGCCAGTGGTGTACATCTGCGCGATTCCCGGCGCCAGCAGCAGGCCGGCATTGGCGAATTTGGTGCCCCATTCCTGCTCCAGCGTGATCAGCCAGTCCTGTTCGCCAGTCGTATCGGTGTAGTGGCATCGCGAGGCCCAACAGGCCTGCACCACCTCGCCGCCGAACCTGGCGAACGGGCCGACGGTGTTGAGCACCACCGAGGCGCCGCTGAACAATTCGGTCAGCGCGCTCACGGTGTGCGGCACTTCCACCACCTCGTAGTCGGCGGTCTCGATGCCGGCCACGTTCGCCTTCATCGCGGCGTTGAGCTTCTCGGCGCTGCGCCCCGCAGCGATGAAGGGGATGTTGTATTCGCGCAAGTATTCGCAGACCAGCCGGCCCGTGTAGCCGGACGCGCCATAGACGATGACGGGCTTCTTCGCACTCATTCTCGTTCCTCCGGAAATGTTGCTTGTTGGGTTCTTGGCTTACATGCCCATGCCGCCATCGACCGGCAGGCCGATGCCGGTGATGAAGCGCGCCTCGTTCGAGCACAGGAACACCGCAGCATTCGCGATGTCGCCGACCTCAGCCAACTTGCCGAGCGGCGTCTGCTCCACCACCGAGCCGACCGCGGCGTTGACGTCGGGCGCGAGTCCGATCTTCACGATGTCGTTCGCCAGCTGCATGCCCATGTCGGTCGGGATCAGGCCGGGATAGATGCAGTTGACGCGCACGCCATAGCCGAGCTTGCCGGCTTCCATCGCGCCGACGCGCGTCATGCGGTCGACCGCGGACTTCGTGCCGGAATAGACCGCGATGCTGGGGAAGGCGATCGTCGCCGCGACGGAGGCGATGTTGACGACAGCGCCGCCCTTGCCGGCCGGCCCGCCCGGCCGCATCGCGCGGAAGGCGTGCTTCATGCCGAGCACGGTGCCGACGATGTTGACGTCGCACATCCGCCGCGCGTCCTCGGCCGTGACCTCCGAGATCAGCGAGGTGATTTCGATGCCGGCATTGTTGATGAGGATGTCGTAGCCGCCGAGTGTGGCGACCGTCGCAGCGGCCGCTTTCTCCCACTGCGCATCGTCGGTGACGTCGAGATGCACGAAGCCGGTCTTCACACCAAGCCTGGCGATCTGGCCGGCGCTGTCCCTGCCGACATCATCGAGGATGTCGCCGATCATGACCGCCGCACCGGCGTGGGCCAATGCCTCTGCAATAGCGGCGCCTATGCCGCGGGCGCCGCCGGTGACCAGGGCTTTACGGCCATCAAGACTCTTCTCGCTCATCGCACGTCCTCCCTTGTTGATCTCTCGGATCGATCCCTTGGATCGACCGTTGGTCCCTTGGACTGATCTGTTCGCTGATGGTCTGTGCGTGCTGCGCTTCGCAGCACGGTGCCGGCGCGGCGGCGCATCGGCATGCAAGTCCGTTCCGGCGGCGCGGCGCCGGTGGGTGCATTTCCTCCATTTGCGGACGTCTTGACGACTGTCCAAATTCTTGGCGCGCACACTCCGCCCGGAGCTTGACAGTTGTCAAGCCAAAAATTTGACAGTTGTCAAAGAGGATGGTCTGTAGACGACGACGACGGACAGAGTGATCGTCGTGACGAAGAGACGGGAGACAACGCGACAATGGCGCGGCGAGCGACAGCAGCAGTGAAGCGTGAGTCCGCGGTCGATGTCGTGCGTGACGACAAGTTCAACGCGCGGCGGATCGAGCTTGCGGAGGCCGCGCTCGAAACCCTGGGCGAGCTCGGCTTCGCACGCACCAGCCTGCGCGAGATCGCGCAGAATTCGGCGTTCACGCACGGCGTGTTCCACTATTATTTCAGCGACAAGCTCGACCTGATCTGCTGCTGCGTTCGCCACTACAAGGCGAAGTGCGTGACGCGCTATGACGAGGTCGTCGCGACGGCGACGAGCCGTGACGAACTGACGGAGGGTTTCCTCGCCAAGCTCGCCGCAACGCTGCAGAACGAAGCCCGCATGCACCGGCTCTGGTACGATCTGCGCTCGCAGGCGATGTTCGAGGCGGCGTTTCGCAAGGACGTGCTCGAGATCGACAAGAGCCTGGAAGCGATGATCTGGCGCATCGCCTCGCGCTATGCCGAGTTCGGCGGCAAGCGACCGCTGTCGTCGCCAGCGGCGCTCTATGCGCTGTTCGACGGTCTGTTCCAGAGTGCGCTGCTCAAGCACCTCGCCGGTGACAAGGCGGCCGTCCCCGAACTGCTCGACGAAGTCCGCCGCCTGCTGCCGACGGTGTGCTGACGCGCACGAGCCGCGCGCGATTGCGTCCGCAGACGTGTGCGCTGCTATTTCGCGGCCACGAAGAAGAAGTCCTGCCGACCCGAGATCGATCCGTAGCTGAACGGCTTCTGCCTGCCATTCGTCGCGTCCATCACGTCGTCCCTGACATAGTCGAACAGCCTCCGCACCTCGAGCCCGGGCTTGACGACATTGGCGACGAAGGCGCTGGCAAACGGGCTGTTCGCGCCGTCCCCATCGAGCGCCGTCTCGCCATCCTTGGCCGCGTAGACGACCAGCGTGCCGGCCTCGGGCTCGATCGCGGCGAGGCCCCGCGAAACCGAGCGGGTGGCTCCGGCGAGCGTGCGCTTCATCTGGCCGGCGAAGGGGTTGTTTCGGCAGGCGTCCAGAATGACGAGGCGCAGGCGGCGGGCGCGTTCGGCAACGTTGATGACCTGGTCGAGCGGCACCGCCTCGAAGCCGATATCGCGATCGGAGGCGATTTTGGCATCGGTCGGAACGAGGTAGTTCACTCCGCCGATCTCCACGCCATGACCGGCGTAATAGATGACGGCCCAATCCGCGGTCTCGGCTTGCGCCGCGAAGGTTCGCAGCGCCTGGACCAGGGCCTCCTTGCGAAGGTTGGTCACCAGCGAAACCGCATCGAAGCCGGTGCGCTTCAGGGTGTCGGCAACGAGCGTCGCATCGGGGACGGGATTGGTCAGGACCGGCACGTTGTCATAGGCGGAATTGCCGATGACGAGGGCAACGCGGCGGCCCCGCTGATCCGGCTGATCGGTGACCTTGTCCACCGGAGTCGTCGCCGCGACGACGGCCGGCGCATTGGTGGACGGCGCCGTCGCCGTGGGCACGCCGGGAAGCGCGGCAAGCCGCTTCCGGGCGATCTCCTGCGCGGATCTGCTCGTGTATTTCGGCGGCAGCGCGACAGCCGCATTGAAATCCGCACGCGCCTTCGCGATCTCCTTGATCTGCTCGTAGCAAAGACCGCGAGCAGTGAGCGCGTCCGTCAAGGACGGATCGATCCGGATCGCTTCATCGTAATCAGGCAGTGCCCGATCGCACTGGGATCTCTGACGATGGATGTCGCCGCGATTGAGGTAGGCCACCGCATATCCGGGATCGAGACGGATGGCCTCCGAATAATCCGCGATCGCGCGGTCGTCGTCGCCCCTGGTGTGATAGAGCAGACCGCGATTGTTGTAGGCGAATTTGAACCTCGGATTGATCCTGACCGCTTCGTTGAAGTCGCGCAGCGCGCGATCGGCGTTTCCCGTGGCGGCGTAGGACATCCCGCGCTCATTATAGGCGTCGACGTCAGCGGGATTTTGCCTGAGGGCTTCGGTCTGATCGGGAATGGCCCGCCCGTACTCGTTTTTCCGGACCAGGGCCAATCCCCGATGCCGATAGACGTTGTCGAGCTTTGGATCGAGGCGAATGGCTTCGGTAAAGTCGGCGATGGCGCGATCCAGATCACCCCTGTCGCCATATTCCGCGCCGCGATTGTCGAACGCCCAGGCATCGCGTCCGCCGCTTTGTGCGATGAGGTTCGAGCACGCCGCAATGCGGCCCTCGCTGCCGCGTTGCGCGCAGGTCGATCGGTCATCCGCCTGCGCCGGAAACAGGCTCGCGAGCTGGACGACGCAGAGCAAGGTCCAGATCAAGGCAAACCGATTGCGTATCATTGCCACTACTCACCCGGAAACCGGCCTGCACCATCAAAGGCCACTGCATCTGATCATCGCCCCCTTGCGATGATCATAGCCGGACAAATCTGGCAAGGCAGATCAAAGTCACCGGCCCCGCGCGTCGCCGCGCATGGACCTCAGGCCGCGGTCGCGGGCGGCAGGGCCAGCACCGAGTAGATCGCCTGCGCATCGCGCGAGGCGCGGAGCTTCTTGGCGATGTCCTGGTCGCGCAGCAGGCGGGCGATGCGGGCGAGCGCCTTCAGATGATCAGCCCCGGCGCCTTCGGGGGCGAGCAAAAGGAAGACGAGGTCGACCGGCTGGCCGTCCATCGCCTCGAAATCGATCGGGCGATCGAGCCGGGCGAACAGGCCAAAGATCTTGTCCAGCTTGGGCAGCTTGCCGTGTGGAATGGCGACGCCGTAGCCGACCGCCGTGGTGCCGAGCTTCTCGCGCTGCAGCAGCACCTCGAACACCGAGCGCTCGTTCTGACCGGTCAGCTCGGCGGCCTTGGCCGCAAGCTCCTGGAGCGCCTGCTTCTTGCCGTTGACCTTCAATGCCGGGAGAATCGCCTCGGGCGCGACCAGATCGGTAATCGGCATGGAAGTGTTCCGAGGTGAATGAAGCCGTCAGGTTCCGAATTGGCCAGCTTGATAGACCAAGCTGAGCCGGCGTCAATAACATGAAGCAGGAGGCGCACTTAGCCCCGTTCCTGATGTGGGGCGCTTCTACTCCAACGCAATCCCGGTGCCAACTCCTGCGTGCGGCTTTACAGCGGTCATTGTTAAGACCTGTGGTTGATACGGGGAGCGCCCTGGATGCCGGGCAGATTCATGGTTTGACGCGTTCCTCACGCGAACCGGTCTCCCTTTCGCTGGAAAACGCTCTAGTCGGCGGGTTTGGCGCCTGGCGGGTCGATCCAGCCGACATTGCCGTCGGCCCGGCGGTAGATGATGTTCACCCGGCCCGAGGAACCATGCTGGAATACCAGGCAAGGCGCCCCGCTGAGGTCGAGTTCCATGACAGCCTCGCTGACCGACAGCTGCTTCAGCGACGTGGTGGACTCCGCGATGATCACGGGGCTGTAGCCGGTGACCTCCTCCTCGTCCTCGCCCTCGCCCGGCGCCTCCAGCACGTAGCTGGTGGCATCGAGGGCAGCGAGGGCGGCGGAGGCAACATGGGCCTTGCGCGCCGAGCGGTCCTTGAGCCGGCTCTTGTAGCGCTTGAGCCGCTTCTCGATCATCACCAGGGCCTGATCGGCGCTGGCATAGGCGTCTTGCGCGTTCGAATCGGCTTCCAGCGTGATACCGGAATCCAGATGCAGCGCACAGTCGGTGCGGAAGCCGAAGCCGTCCTTGCTGAGCGTGATGTGGCCGGAATAATTGCCGTCGAAATATTTGCGAAGGACCTCTTCGGTCCGGTCGGAGACGCGGCCGCGGAGGGCCTCGCCGACGCTAACGCTCTTGCCCGAAATCCGAAGAGTCATGTGATGCCTCGCTTGGTTCAATCGGCCTAGCTTGGATCGGTCGCAAATGAGGGATGAGAGTAGCGCGATTTCGCGCCAGCGCAATCAGGCCGGTTCGGGATTGCGGGAGCGATCCGACATTGCGGTGGAAAGGACGTTACCAAGAGCGCTCTGCTTGTCGCGACGGCGTTGCACCGAGGACGGAATGCGCATGGCTTCGCGGTACTTCGCAACCGTGCGGCGGGCAATATCAATGCCGGACGCACGCAACCGTTCCACGATCGTATCGTCGGACAGAATCGCCGAAGGCTCTTCTGAATCGATCAGCTGCTTGATGTGGTGTCGTACGGCTTCGGCCGAATGCGCCTCGCCGCCGTCGGCCGAGGCGATCGAGGCCGTGAAGAAATATTTCAACTCGAATGTGCCGCGATTTGTCGCCATGTATTTGTTGGCGGTGACGCGCGACACCGTGGATTCATGCATCTGAATGGCGTCGGCGACGGCCTTCAGATTCAGCGGCCTCAAATGCGCGACGCCGTGGGTGAAGAAACCGTCCTGCTGGCGCACGATTTCGGTTGCGACCTTCAGGATGGTGCGGGCGCGCTGGTCGAGCGCGCGCACCAGCCAGGTGGCGTTCTGCAGCGCGTCGGTGAAATAGGATTTGTCGCCGTCCTTGCCGACCTTTTTCGACAGCTCGGAATAATAGGTCTGGTTCACCAGCACGCGCGGCAAGGTGTCGCTGTTGAGCTCGACATGCCAGCCACCGTCAGGACCCGGGCGGACATAGACGTCGGGCACCATGGTCTGCAGCCGCGCCGAGCCGAACTTCATGCCGGGCTTGGGATTGAGCCGCCTGATCTCGCCGATCATGTCGGCGATGTCCTCGTCGTCGACGCCGCAGAGCTTGCGAAGCGCGGCGATGTCGCGCTTGGCGAGGAGATCGAGATGCTCGACGAGAGCCTGCATCGCGGGATCGTAGCGGTCGAGCTCGCGCAGCTGGATCGCCAGGCATTCGCTCAAGGATCGCGCGCAGACGCCGGGCGGATCGAATTTTTGCAGCACGGCAAGAACGGCCTCGACCTCCTCTTGCGTTGCACCAAGGCGCTCGGCGGCCTGGCCAAGATCGAGCGGCAGGTAGCCGGCCTCGTCGACGAGGTCGATCAGGTACTGCCCGATCATGCGCTGCGCCGCGCCGGTGAAGGCGACCGACAATTGCTCGGCGAGATGGTCCGACAATGTCGTCTCGGCCGCGACAAAGGCTTCGAGATTGTAGTCCTCGTCGCCGGAGGCGCCGCCGCCCCATTCGGTGTAAGTGGTGGGCGCGGCGTCCTGGGCGTTGCGCGCGGCAGCTTCCGCCGGCTCTTCGGAGAAGACGTTGTCCAGGCCCGTATCCAGGGTCTGCTCGATCTCGGCCCGGCTGCCGAGATCCTTGCTCATCCACTCTTCCTGGCCTGGCTCGAAAGCCTCGCTGCTGCCGCCAAAGCCGTCAGCGTCGCCAGAACTGCCTGAATCATCGCCATCATGGTCGCCGAACTGGGCGGTCTCGGCAGGGGCTTCGCTGGGGGCCTCGTCGCTGGCCCGCTCCAGCAGGGGGTTACGCTCGAGTTCCTCCTCCACGAAGGTCGTGAGATCCAGATTCGACAGCTGCAGCAGCTTGATTGCCTGCATCAGCTGCGGCGTCATCACCAGCGACTGCGATTGCCGGAATTCTAATCTCTGCGTAAGCGCCATGAAGCAAGAACCGTTCCCGAAAATTTGGTCCGATTTTTGCTTATCCTAGTCTCGCGCCGATGTACACGCCTTGACGAAACGCAAAAAAGGGCTAGAGGCGAAATTCCTCGCCAAGGTAAAGCCGGCGAACATCGGGATCGGCGACGATCTCGTCCGGGGTCCCCTCCGTCAGGATTTCACCTGCATAGACGATATAGGCGCGATCGGTCAGGCCGAGCGTCTCGCGCACATTGTGATCGGTGATCAGAACGCCGATGCCGCGGTTGGTGAGATGGCGGACCAGGTCCTGAATGTCGCCGACCGCGATCGGATCGATGCCGGCGAACGGCTCGTCGAGCAGCATGTAGTTCGGACGCGTCGCCAATGCACGCGCAATCTCGACGCGGCGGCGCTCGCCACCGGACAGCGCAATCGACGGCGATTTTCGAAGGCGCGTGATGTTGAACTCGTCGAGCAGCGAGTCGAGCTGCTCCTCGCGTTTCCTGCGCGAGGGCTCGACCACTTCGAGCACGGCGCGGATGTTCTGCTCGACGGTGAGGCCGCGGAAGATCGAGGCTTCCTGCGGCAGATAGCCGATGCCGAGCCGCGCGCGCTGATACATCGGCAGCTTGGTGACGTCGTGGCCATCGAGCTCGATCGCGCCGCGATCGGCCTTGATCAGGCCGGTGATCATGTAAAACACGGTGGTCTTGCCGGCGCCGTTCGGGCCGAGCAGGCCGACGGCTTCGCCGCGGCGCACATAGATGCTGACGCCGCGCACCACCTGGCGGCTGCCATAGGATTTTTCCACGCTATGCACAGCCAGGAAGCCGGGCCGCCGCAACAGCTGCGGGCCGCCCGTGCCGTTGGACTTTGCAGCCGGCCGGGTGGCCGGATGGGTCTTGGGGGCCTGGGCAGCCGGCTGGCGCGGCCGCGGCGGCGCCTCGACGCCGTAGGGGTCGGAGGCCATCGGCTGCTCACGCGCAATCGGGGGCGCGTCCCTGACAGGGCTCGCCACGAGGCCGCCAACGCCGTCACCGAGCGAGGTGATGTCCTGACGGGCAAATCCTGGCCGGCCGCGCTTTGCGGGGCGCCGACGGAACATGCTGAAGAGATCGACCATCCCCGCCTTCTAGCCTTCTACGCTGACCCTGCGCGGCACTCGCGCGGCCTGCCGCGCCGACCTCGATTCGCCGACGCAGCATGAATGAAGGGATGTCTCATGCCCAGTGAAACACGCCCGAAAAGCGGCGGACCCCGCTTCGAAAGCCCTGCGCGCTAGATACAGTCTCGCAGTGCAAGCTTCAACCTCGGATCGGCCGCATCAGGGCCAAGCTGTTGAATTCACTTTTGTTTGGTTGCTCCGGGCAATTGCAAAGGGGGCGCCCCGCCGGGCTTGGCGGAGCCACCTGGACCGCAATCATCCTTGCCCCCCTGCGGCAGCAGCACCTGAACCCGGCCGCTGTCGGACTCCACGCGAGACACGCCGGTCGTCATGTCGACCTTGAGCCGATCGCCGCGCATCACGTTCTTGCACTGCGTCATCACCACCTGACCCGAGCTGCCGCCGAACATGGTGATGAGATTTGTCTTGGTGTCGAAGACCGCGGTCTCGCCCGTGACCACCTGATCCTTCTGGGTGACCACGACATTGCCATGCGCTTCCAGCCGCTTGATCGAGGAGGCGCCGCCCGGCCCCGGCGTCGCCGATTGCATCGGTGCCGCCTTCGCGCCCTTGGCGGGCGCCGGCTGCGGCGCGGCGGGCTTGTCGTTGCCGGATTCGTAGAACACCACCAGCGTCTTCGAGGTCATGGTGGTGTCGCCCTGGATGACCTTCACATTGCTCTTCGCATCGCCGGAGAAGGTCGCTTCCTTCTTCTTGTCGTGCATCTCGAGCGAAGCGGCTTCGATCTGGATCGGTTGATCGCGGTTCTGCGTAAAGCCCTGCAAAGCGTTGTTGGGCGCAGTCGCCGAACTCTGCGCGCGGCTTTCACCGGATGCGATCAAGACACCCATAGCAAGCGCGGCTGCGCCGACGACGGCCCTGCGCTTGTTGTCGCTGCGCGAAAAAAACTTGATCATGAAAATCACTTTGAGGTCGCAGATTTGGTCTGTGGCGTACGCATCTTCGCCGGTGCCGGCTGCTCGACCGGTGCGGCCTGCGTAGCCGGATCGTCCAGCTTGTCCAGATGCATCACGACATTGCCTTCGAAACGAATGACGTTGCCGCCCTCGGTGATACGCAGCCGGTCGGCGGTGAGCGTGCCATTGGTCAGCTTGACGTCGACATGATCGTCCGAGGAGACCGTGCCCTTGTTCATGTCGACGAAGGCCGAGTTCAGCCGCGCCTCATAGCCGGTCGAGGTGCGCAGGAAGATGTCCTTGTGCAGGTCGAGCTGCTGCTGCTTGTTGTCGAAGCGGCCGGTGCGGGCATCGAGGAATATCGTCGACCTGTCCTCCATCAACACCTTTGCCTTGAGGTCGTTGAGGTCGACATGGTCGGGGTCGGTGATGTCCTGCGTGGCGGTCTTGGCCCAGAGCTCGTAGGGGCGCTGATCCGGCGTGAAGCCGGACAAATGCGGCGATTCCATCGTGATCTTGGTGCCTGTGACCACGAGGTTTCCGGAGTCGAGCTTGACGGGAATCTTGAAGGGGTTGAGGAAGGTCGAGACGGCGATGATCGCAGCCATGGACGCGGCCACCGTCGCCGGCACCGCGATGCGCAGAATCCGCACCAGGCGGCTGTGGCGCGCCGCCTGGGTAAACTTCGCCGCGAGCGCGGCGTCGTAGGTGGGAAACTGGGCCGAATTCACCTGGGCTCCTGAGGGGTCGCTCGCCTTGATCAGAAGGCTCCAATCGAGGGCACCCTCATTGTACCCGCGACCGCTGGAATATGCAGCCCGCGACAAACCGGTACGAAAGTGTCCGAAACGGGGCGGTCGCTTCCCCCTCTCCCGCTTGCTGGGGAGGGCCGGGGTGGGGGTGCCTGCGCAATGGGACAGTCCCCTGGAGGAGAGAACCCTCACCCGCGCCTTCGGCGCGACCTCTCTTGCAAGCGGGAGAGGTCAGGAAACCTCAGGAATGCGCGAAAATGTCCTCTTCCGCCCAGCCCTGCAGATCGAGCAGAGCGCGGGTCGGCAGGAAATCGAAACAGGCTTTTGCCAGCTGGGCGCGGCCCTCCCGGACCAGCATGGCATCGAGCCGCTCGCGTAAACCGTGCAGATGCAGCACGTCGGAAGCGGCGTAAGCCAGCTGCGGCTCGGTCAGGCTGTCGGAGCCCCAATCGCTGGACTGCTGCTGCTTGGAGAGATCGACGTTGAGCACCTCACGCACGAGGTCCTTGAGGCCGTGGCGATCGGTATAGGTGCGGGTCAGGCGAGAGGCGATCTTGGTGCAGTAGATCGGCCCGGTCATCACGCCGAAGGTCTGGTACAGCACCGCGACGTCGAACCGCGCGAAATGGAAGATCTTCGTGTTGGCGGGATTGGCCAGCAGCGCCTTCAGGTTCGGCGCGTCGGTGTGCCCCTTGGGGATCTGCACCACGTCGGCACTGCCGTCGCCCGGCGAGAGCTGGACCACGCAGAGCCGGTCGCGATGCGGGTTGAGCCCCATGGTCTCGGTGTCGATCGCCACCGCGCCGGTGTAGCGGGAGAGGTCAGGCAGGTCACCGCGATGCAGGCGTACGGTCATGGCGTTTCAAACCCTAAAAATCGAATCGCTCGTGTCGTCATCATAGGCTAATCGGATGGTCCGCGATGTATCCACTGCGGGGCGCCTGCGCAAGCTGCCTCAGATCGCCGCCAGCATGATGCAGACCATCGCTGCCACGGTGAAGCGGCTCGCCCCATCCCGGAAGGCGTAGATAATGGGATCATCGGGCATCTCGCGGCGATGCGCGATCATCAGGGCCCGGCCGAACCAGTAGAGCAGCAGGGGCGCCAGCAGCCAGAGCATCCAGGGCCGGCTGTAGAGCGGGGTCACTGCGGAGGAGGAGACGTAGAGCGAAAACACCGTCACCGCATTCATGGCGCTCGCCGCCGCCATCGCACCGATGATGTTGAGGTCGCTGATGCGGTAGTCGCGGTTGGAGGGATCGGAAAGGCCCTCGCCCTGGCGCATGCTGAGCTCGCTGAAGCGCTTGATCAGCGCGAGCGAGGTGAACACGAACAGCGAGAACACCATCAGCCATTCCGACAGCACGACGCCGGCTGCGACCGCGCCGGCGACGATGCGCAAGGAATAGAGCCCCGCAAGCGTGACCACATCGACCAGCATCTTGCGCTTGAGCGCGAGCGAATAGGCGATGGTGGTGGCGAGATAGGCGGCGAGCGCACCGAGAAACAGCGGCGAGATGCAGAGGCTGGCGATGAGCGCGAACAGCCACAATAAGGGGATCGCCGACAGCGCCGACGAGATCTTGAGGTCGCCGGCCGCAAGCGCGCGATGGCGCTTGGTCGGGTGCTGGCGATCGGCGGCGAGATCGAGCAGATCGTTCATCAGATAGGCGCCGGAGGCGCAGGCCGAGAATGCCAGGAACGCCAGCAGCGTCGTGCCGAGCGTCGCAACATTCAGCTGGTGCGCCGTGATCGCGGGCACGAACAGCAGCGTGTTCTTGGCGTATTGATAGATTCGCAGCGCGCTGGCCCAGGTCTTCAGGCTCGCGCCGCCGCGGCTGACGCGGTCGATGCGCTCGATCGATGCGCGATCGAACGGCAGACGGTCACCGGCAGCGAGATCGGCCGATGTCACCACGCCATCGAAACCGAGATGCGCGGCGATGCCGGCGGCATGATCGGCGAAGCGGTCCGCGACCAGAAAGATCTTGGCGCCGCGCGCTCGCACCGCCAGCGCCTGGTTCAGCACGCCGGCATCATAGGGCAGGTGGGCATAGTCGATCCCGGCGCGCGCCAGAACGTCGGTGAGCGCGGCCATGCCGGCGCGTCCGCCGGCGCCGAAGCGGGCCAGCCCGCGGGCCGGCGCAGAGAACAGCGCTTCCAGCAGCAGTTCGGAGCGCAAGAGCGCGCCTTCGAGATCGACGACGAGGGTGCGGGCCGGCGTCGCCTGCGGCGCGGCCTCACCCCGATCGTACTGCAGGACGGGCTGCTCCATCCGAAAATGCTCTGACTGACCGCGGCACGGCGGGCCAGGGCAGGCCGTTTCGCGCGAAAAAGGACGGACGCGACCCTAGGCGGCATTGGCTAAGGCCGGCTTAACCCGGTTTGAAGCTGGGCCGGACAGCAGCCTGTTGCAGGGATCCCACAATCCGCCGTGCGCGCGATATACCAGCGGAACCTGGGGCCCGTACCGGTGGTAATCGGCGGCGCCGCACCCCATCTGAGCCCAGCCTCCCCCACGCCTCAGGTGCCATGACAGACCAGACGCTCGCCGCGCCGATCGACGATCAGCAGGAACGCCAGCGCGGCTTTACGCGCTACCAATCCCTCCTCGTGGCGCTGCTCGCCTTCGCGCAGTTCACGATCATCCTCGACTTCATCATCATGTCGCCGCTCGGCGCCATCATGATGCCCTCGCTCAACATCACGGCCGCGCAATTCGGCGTGGCGGTCTCGGCCTACGCGTTCAGCGCCGGCCTTTCGGGCATTCTGGCCGCCGGCTTTGCCGATCGCTTCGACCGCAAGCGCCTGCTGCTGTTCTTCTATGCCGGCTTCACGCTCGGGACCCTGCTATGCGCGCTGGCGCAGACTTACCATGTGCTGCTGCTCGGCCGGATCGTGACCGGATTGTTCGGCGGCGTGATCGGCTCGATCGTGCTCGCCATCGTCACCGATCTGTTTCCGCTGCACCTGCGCGGCCGCGTGATGGGGTTCGTCCAGACCGCGTTCGCCGCGAGCCAGGTGCTCGGCGTGCCCGCCGGGCTGTTTCTCGCCAATCATTGGAACTGGCATGTCTGCTTCATCGCAATCGTCGGCCTGTCGATCGCGGCCATCGCCGTGATCGCCTTCGCCATGGCGCCGGTCGATGCCCATCTGAAGCTGAAGCAGGACAGGAATCCGTTCCATCATCTGGTCGCGACGGTCAGCGAGCCGCGCTACACGCTGGCCTTCGCGGTCACGACATTGCTGGCGACCGGCGGCTACATGCTGATGCCGTTCTCCAGCGCCTTCACCGTGAACAATATCGGCATCGACATGGCGCATCTGCCGACGATCTATCTGGTCTCCGGCCTGTTCAGCATCGTCACGGGGCCGCTGGTCGGCCGCGCGTCCGACAGCTTCGGCAAATATCCGACCTTCGTGTTCGGCTGCGCGATGACCATCCTGATGGTGCTGATCTACACCCATCTCGGCCACGTCTCGCTGGCAACAGCGATCACCGTCAACGTGCTGCTGTTCGTCGGCATCTTCTCGCGCATGATCCCGTCGCAGGCGATCATATCGGCGATCCCCGATCCCACCCAGCGCGGCTCGTTCAGCGCGATCAGCGCCTCGCTGCAGCAGCTCTCCGGCGGCATCGGCTCGATGCTCGCGGCGGCGATCATCTCGCAGCAAGCGGATGGATCGCTGCTGCATTTCGAGCGGATCGGCTACGTCATCGTCACCACGACTGTTATCACGCTGGTGGCGATGTATTTCGTGCAGAAGGGGGTGGCGGAGCGGGCGGGGAGGAGTGTGGTGTGAGGGGGCCCCCGCGGCGGCGATGTTAATATCGCCGCCCGGGAACAGGTATGAATGCGCGAGGCCGCTCTTATTGCAGGGCCGAGAAGCTCGTCGGGCTCATGAAAGAACTCGATATATTCGCAAGGATTGGCCCGTCGACCTCCGAGGCCGCGGCTGCCTCCAGCCATTCGGGGTCCGCTACGAAGGAACCCCAAAGACGCTCCCGCTCCGCGAGCGACTCCCAGACGAGGATGTAGACGAGCTCAAGGTGTGACGGTCCGACCGTGGTCCGCCAAAAGCCAAGCTGGCGAATGCCCAATCGCTGCCAAATCTTCAATGTCCGCGTCTCAAAGCGCTTCAGCAGTGCCGGCATCCGGTCCGGCAGGGTGCGGTAGGTGCGCAACTCGTAGATCATCTCTCATCCTCGCTTGGTTCAGACCTGTCCGGGTTACGCCTGTTACGATTGGCATATTTGCCAAATTTCTCGTATTTTCTGCCAATGCTCACACCGGCCTCGGCAACCCCTCGGCAGATTGTCTTTCTGGCCTTTCCGGGCTTCCAGGTGCTCGATCTCGCCGGCCCGATGCAGGTGTTCCTTTCGGCGAGCGACCATGCGCGGGATGCCGCTACAGGGCTGCCGATCGATTACCGGGTCTCGGTCGTGTCATCAGGCCCCACCAGGGTACAGGGCTCCTTGTCGTTGGCGATCGATGCCGAGCCTTTGCCGTCCGCATTGAAGCCCGGAACGACGGTGATGGTGGTTGGAGGAAGGGGTGTCGAAGCGGCATCGCGCGATCCGCTCCTGATCGGCTGGTTGCGGCGCCACATGCACGAGGCGGAGCGGATCTGCTCCGTCTGCAACGGCGCACTCGTGCTTGCGCGGGCTGGGCTCCTTGCCGGCAAGCGAGCGACCACGCATTGGGTCGATTTCGACAAGCTCCAACGGAACTTCCGCGATGTCACCGTTGACCGCGATGCCATCTATGTGCGTGACGGCAAAATCTGGAGTTCTGCAGGCGTCAGCGCCGGCATCGACCTCGCCCTCGCGCTCGTCGCGGACGATCACGGCGAAGCGGCTGCCGCAATCACGGCCAAGTGGATGGTCCTCTACGTCAAGCGACCAGGCAACCAATCGCAATTCAGCGACTTCATCGAGACCATTGACCACGACAAGGCGGGAGCCTTTGCGGAGCTTCACCAGTGGATCCTGGCCAATCTCAGCCGCGACCTGCGCATTCCCGAGCTTGCGGCTCGGGCGGGCATGAGCGAGCGAACATTCGCACGCAAATATCGAACGCTGATCGGCGTGCCGCCTGCCGAGACCGTCAAACGGCTTCGTGCCGATACGGCACGTCACCACCTTCGGACCTCGACCTTGCCGCTCAAGACGGTCGCGGCCAGATGCGGCTTCGGGTCAGTCGAGCAGATGAATCGGGTTCATCTGAAATTCTACGGTCTGACCTCGCGCACATTACGTGACATCGGATAGTGGACCTTCAGGCATTGCTGGGTCAGGGCCCACCTGACCGAGGATGATTCCGTCGCGCGCCGATATCGGGGATCCCGATCAAAGCCAGCGCGGCTCCGGTCAGTTTTGGTTTGGCTTCCTCAGAGGCGCGCCGGAATACTCGTTGAACTCCTGCGGCTCGCTGACGCCAGCTCGGAAGAGGCGCATGGAGAACGGAGCTGACTGACCCGATGGACCGGTCGCGCGCCACCACATTGGAAGCGACTTGAACGCAAAGACCATATCGTAGTCGGTCGCAATCGAACCGGCGTCGATCGGTTGGGTCCCGCTGCGATCTTGGAACCAGCGCGACCAATCCGCCGATCCCGGGGCCGGCGAACAGATATAGGGATCACTCGGCTTACCATCGGGGCAGGTTTTGAACGGCGGCCCGTCCGGGTTTGGATTCGGATACGACGGCAACAGGAAGCTGAGCATCTTGTGCTGCGTAACGCTCCACTCTGCGGGCGAATGACAGCTCATGCAGGAGGAATTGGGCGCATTCTTCATGACGGTCTGCCCGACTTGAATATCATTTCTTGCGCCGTCATTCGGTCCGGACAGTCGCCCACCCCAGCCCAGCGTCTGGGTGGAATATTTCGGCGCCGCGGGGTTGATCCAGTTCTCGCGCAATGGCGGCGGCGGAACGCGTGACGAGTCGGCGCCTGGGTCGTTGCCCCACATCGCACCGAGCGGCACCATCTTGTCCCAACCATCTCCTGGCGCGTTGGTGTCATAGACCAGCGTCGAAAACACCCAACCGGTCTTTGGCGACGAGGCCGTATCTTTCACGATGATATCGAACTGCATAACAGCGCCGGTGATCACCGCAGGAGGCGGTGTCGGCTTGGCGCTGGAGGGTATGCTCAGGTAGAGCGGCCATTGCGGCGCGCCGCTCGCTGCCGCCCACCAATTGGTCTGTTGCTTCGGATCATCTGAGACGAAGACCGCGGCCTTGACGATGACAGCGCCCTCGTCGAACTGAAAGTTCGCCGTCTCGATCTCGGGCTTCATCGCGGTTGCCTTCCATACCCTATAGAGGGAGTGCGCAGCCCGTTCGTCATAGTAGGTGAGCACGTGGGTATCGAACGTCACCTTCAGCCCAGTATCGGGAAATATGTCCGGACCGAACTGCCCGGCGGGATAGGTGCCGTGAATGCTTTCACGAACAGAGCCAAGCCATGGCTCATTGTACCAACCCGCTTTCTTCGCATCCCAGTTTGCGTAGTCGAGAATCAGCTTGCGCGCCGCGGGCCCGACATACTCCTTTAGCGCCGCAACGTAGGCCGCCGCGTTCGTCGTGGTAATCAAACCGCCGCCAATTGCTTTCGACCAAGGAGGATTCTTGATCGGTGGCAGGGGTCGGCTTGGCCAATCGTGGCTGAGGGTGAACATTGGGCCGCTGTACTGCCCGGCGGGGGGAATTTGCCCATTGTTGGCAACGAACGGATCTTTCGGAATGGCTAGCGCTTCGGGGCCTGCCGTGAAAGGCCGGGGCTGCTGCGCGTACGCAACTGCCGGGACGATGGCGGACAATCCACAAATGACGGTCGAAATACAAAGATCGCGAAACATGCTTCCACCATTATGTTCGAGGAGACACATCCGAAAGGTGTTTCATTATCGCTAGACTACTATAAAGTGCTTTGTGGAAGAGGCAAAGAACGATCCGCGTCACGTCGGTGTGACTGCGTCCGCAGATCAAAACATGCTGCGCAGCAGCGATCGTGTCAGTGGGCGCACGATCGAGGTCATTCACACCCAGCACCGCGGGCTGGATCGTGAGAATCGGCCCGCTTGGATACGTCCGCGCACGAAACAGCGGACCTATCGAACAGGCAGGATCAGATATCGAGGAAAGAAATGTTGGTCGACCTAACCCGCCCGCCCAGTAACCCGGTGAGACGGGCGAACGCCCCGCGTTGTTAGAGACACACCAACGAAATCAAGCACATCTCAACGAGATGGTGCCCAGGAAAGGACTCGAACCTTCACGGCCGTTAAGCCACTGGCACCTGAAGCCAGCGCGTCTACCAATTCCACCACCTGGGCATGCCGTTTGGGGCACGGAGGCGGTTACTACGGTTCGGTGACGCCGTTGTCAATTCATGGTTCTGGATGCCGATTGCGCAATGCAAACCGGGCCGATACAAGCCTGATATCACGCATCTCTTCCGCAGGAACGCAGCCATGGCATCGAATCTGGAAACGCTCGTCACGGTTTTCGGCGGATCGGGGTTTTTGGGCCGGAATGTGGTCCGCGCGCTGTGCCGGCGGGATTACCGCGTCAGGGTTGCGGTGCGGCGGCCGGAACTCGCCGGATACCTCCAGCCCTCGGGCAAGGTCGGCCAGGTCCACACCATCCAGGCGAACCTGCGCTACCCTGGATCAGTCGAGGCGGCGGTGCGTGATTCGCACGTCGTGATCAACCTGGTCGGCATCCTCGCTGAGGGGGGCGCCCAGACGTTTGACGCCGTTCAGGCCAAGGGCGCCGAGACCGTCGCCAAGGCGGCTGCCGCCGCAGGCGCCAGCCTGGTGCATGTCTCGGCGATCGGCGCCGATGCCGATTCGCCCTCGCGCTATGCCAAGGCCAAGGCGGCCGGCGAGGCGGCGGTGACGGCTGCCGTGCCGTCGGCGACGATCTTCCGTCCCTCCGTGATGTTCGGCCCCGAGGACCAGTTCACCAACCGCTTTGCGGCCCTGGCGCGGATGTCGCCGGTGCTGCCGCTGATCGGCGGCGAGACGAAGATGCAGCCGGTCTATGTTGGCGACGTCGCCACCGCGATTGCGGACGCGGTCGACGGCAAGGCCAAGGCGGGCGCGACTTACGAGCTCGGCGGCCCGGAAGTGCTGACCATGCGCGAGATCATCGAGGCGATCCTCGAGATCACCGACCGCGAGCGGATGCTGGTGCCGCTGTCGTTCGGCCTCGCGCGCCTCAAGGCCGCCTTCCTGCAATTCGCCCCGGGCGCGTTCAAGCTGACGCCGGACCAGGTGACGCTGCTCGAGCGCGACAATGTCGTATCGGATGCGGCCAAGGCCGCCGGCCTGACGCTGGAAGGCCTCGGCATCACGGCCGATTCGCTGGAAGCGATCGCCCCACAATATCTCTGGCGCTTCCGCCCGCAGGGTCAGTTCCAGCGCATGGGCGTGTGAGCCCCACTCTCTCCGCCGTCATGGCCGGGCTTGACCCGGCCATCCACGCGTATCCGCAATTGCAGCAAGACGTGGATGCCCGGGACAAGCCCGGGCATGACGAGTTTGTGGGACGAGCGGGGCGAGGGAGCGCACCGTCAGTGCGGCGGCATTTCAAAACTTCAGTTTCTTGAACACCGCCTCCGGCAGCGTCTTGATGATCAGCATCACGAGTCGCCAGATGCCGCTGACATAGATGACGTCGGTCTTGTTCTCGACGGCGCCGAGGATCGCATCGCCGACGACAGGCGCCTCGACGGTGAGCGGGCCGATCAGCTTCATGCCCTCGGTCATCTTGGTGCGCACGAAGCCGGGCTTGACCGTGACGACGTGCACGCCGCCGCGGCTGGCACGCGCGCGCAGGCCCGAGAGGAAGGCGGAGAAGCCTGCCTTCGCCGAGCCGTAGACATAGTTCGAGGCGCGGCCGCGATCGCCGGCCACCGACGACACGCCGACAACAGTGCCGTGGCCGCGGCCGAGAAATTTTTGCGCAAACAGGCCGAGGATCAGCGACGGTCCCTCATAGTTGGAACGCATGATCGTGGTGGCGTGGACGAGATCGCTCTCGGCATCTTGCTGCACGCCCAACAGACCGACGATCGAGATGACGACGTCGGGCAAAGCGGGAAGGCCGGCGACAAAGCTCTCGAAGGAAGCGATGTCGAGCACGTCGAAGACCTGCGTGCTCGCTTCGATCGCGTAGCGTGCGTGCAGATCGGCGGCGTCAGGCGAAAGCGCCGCGGCATCGCGGCCGGCGAGGGCGACATCGTAACCCGCCTTGGCAAAGGCGCGCGCCGTGGCGCGGCCGATATCGGAGGAGCCACCGAGCACCAGAACGGATTTGCGTGACGTCACGGCTTAAACCTCATCGAACAGGCGTTGCGACAGTTTCGAGCGGATGTTGCCGGCGGGATCGAGCGATTTGCGGATCGCCTTGAAGCGCGACAACGCGGGATAGCCGGCCTCGAAGGTCGCGCGCGATTGCCGCGCGTCCTTGGCGAGATAGAGCCGGCCACCGGCGGCGACGACGAGACGATCGATCTCGTCTAGGAAATTCAGGATGTCGCCCTTGACCGGGAAATCCAGCGCCAGCGTGTAGCCCGGCAGCGGAAACGACAGCAGGCCATCGCCATGGCCGAGCTTCTTCAGCACCGCGAGGAACGAGGCATCGCCTCGCTTCGAGATACGATCGAGGATGTCGCCGAGCACGGCGCGCGCGGCAGCTTCCGGAATCACGCATTGATGCTGGACGAAGCCGCGCCGGCCGTAGATGCGATTCCAGCCGGCTATGCTGTCGAGCGGAAAAAAATAGGGATAAAGCGAGACCACGTGCTCGCTGCCGGCACGCCTTGCGCCCATGCGGTAGTAGATCTCGTTGAAGGCGCGGACGCCAAAGCGATTCAGCGTCATCGACGGCAGGTCGACGGGGACGGCGAGCCCGGGATTCCCGCCGACGGGAAATCGATCGGCGGCTTCAGGAAGCTCGTCGGTGCGGGCATGCTCACCGAGATAGATCAGCGAGCGGCCGAGATCGCGCCCGCGCGCCACGCAATCGATCCACGCCACCGAATAGGTCGAAGAGTTGCTGGCCTCGAGCGCGCGCATCGCGGCATCGAGATCGGACGCCGCAATCACGCGCTCGCGGATCCAGCCTGATACGACGGGACGCAGCCGCATCGTGGCTTCGAGGATCACGCCGGTGAGGCCCATGCCGCCGACGGTTGCGAAGAACGCGTCGGAATGTTGCTCACGCGAGATCTCGATGGTTTCGCCCGCCCCTGTGCGCAGCAGGATGCTGTCGACATAGCGGCCGAAACCGCCCTCGCCATGATGGTTCTTGCCGTGAACGTCCGCGGCAATGGCGCCGCCGACCGAGACGAAGCGCGTGCCGGGAACAACGAAAGGCAGGAAGCCGCGCGGGCCAAAGGTGTCGATCAGGTCGGACAGCAGCACGCCAGCCTCAACGCGAATGCGGCCGGTCGCCGGATCGAACGACCTGATCCGGTCGAACCCGGTCATGCCGATGGTCCTGACGGCGCCGATTGCGGCATCGCCATAGGCGCGGCCGTTGCCTCGCGCCACCGAGCCGGCGACGACAGCCTCGGCCACCGCCCCGAACGAGCGCGGCCGCACCACTTCGCTATCGACGACCGGGAAGCGCCCCCAGCCGCTGACTGCCGTCATCGTTCAGCTCCGCTCGCGGGCCAGCCCGCTCCAGGGAACTGCCTAGCGGCGAAAAGCTGATATTGCGTTGAGGCGCGTCAGCAAAGGTTAACGGCCAAGCGCCAGCGCGATCAGGCCGAGCGTGCCGACGATGACGCGCCACCAGGCGAACACCGCAAAGCCGTGGCGGGTGACGTATTCCAGGAACGTCTTGACCACGATGATCGCGGTGATGAACGACACCACGAAGCCGATCGCGACGATGCCCATGTGGTCCATCGTCATCTCCGAGCGGTTCTTGTAGAAGTCGTAGGCGAACGCGCCGATCATGGTGGGGATGGCGAGGAAGAACGAGAACTCCGCCGCCGCGCGCTTGTCGGCACCGAGCAACATGGCGGCGACGATGCTGGCGCCGGAGCGCGATACGCCCGGAATCATCGCCACGCACTGCGCGATGCCGATATAGAGGTACATCAGCAGCGGAAACTTGGTGGCGTCATGCTCGCGCGGCTTGAGATCGAGCCGGTCGATCCAGAGCAGGATGGCGCCGCCGACGATCAGCGTGAAGCAGACGACCCACGGGTTGAACAGCACGCTCTTGATGTATTTGCCGGCGATGAGGCCGACAACGACAGCGGGCAGGAACGCCACCAGCACGCCGATCACGAAGCGGCGCGCATAGGCATCGCCCGTGAACATGCCGATCGCGACATCCCACAGCTTCTTGAAGTAGAGCCCGACGATCGCGAGGATCGCGCCCAACTGGATCAAAACCGTAAACGAATCCCAGAAGGCGCCCTCGCCGAGGCCGAAGAAGCGTTCCGCGAGCAGGAGATGGCCGGTCGAGGATACGGGAAGGAACTCGGTCACACCCTCGATGATGCCAAGGATCACTGCCCGTATTGTATCTGACATATTTACGGTCCATTTCCGCTGGAAAAGCGGGGTTCTTCTCGCCTATTCGTCCCTCGCTCGCAATCGCAAAATGCGCTAACGCGTCCTTGCCTCGCTGATTTGAAGGACTAGTGTGGCGCCGCACAAACATTGATGGATTCTTAAGCACCATCAAATAGTCAAAGGCTTCATGTTTACGCTGTTTCATCATCCGTTCTGTCCGCATTCGCGTTTCATCCGCCTGATCGCGGGCGAATACGGGCTCGAACTGAAGCTGGTCGAGGAACGTAGCTGGGAACGGCGCGAGGCATTTCTGCTGCTCAACGCGGCCGGCACGACGCCCGTCCTGGTGGACGATGAACAGCCGCCGATTCCGGGCGCGGCCATCATCGCCGAATATGTCGACGAGGCCTATGGCGCCGAGATGGGACCTAAGCGCCTGATGCCGGAGACGATCGCCGAGCGCGTCGAGGTGCGCCGGCTGATGGCCTGGTTCAACGAAAAATTCTTCGAGGAAGTCTCGCACCCGCTCGTCACCGAGCGCATCTACAAGCGCTTCATGAGCGAGGACAATGGCGGCGGCCCGCCTTCACCCGACGTGATGCGCGCCGCCAAGGCCAACGTGCGCTATCATCTCGCCTATATCGGCTGGCTGGCGCAGACCCGTAACTTCCTGGCCGGCGACCGGCCCACCTACGCGGATCTCGCCGCCGCGGCGCATCTCTCGGCGATCGACTATCTGGGCGACGTGCCATGGAGCGAGGACGACGCGGCAAAGGCGTGGTACGCGCGGGTGAAATCCCGCCCGTCGTTCCGTCCGCTGCTGAGCGAATGGCTGGCGGGCGTGCCGGCCTCGCGGACCTACGTGGACCTCGATTTCTGAACTCCGATCCGGGGGAACTGAAGGCTCGGCTTTCGCGCGAGGCGCACGCGCTCGGCTTCGACTGCATTGGCATCACCGCATCAGGCACGATCGAGAAGGCCGCCGCGCATTTCCTCGAATTCATCGCCTCGGGCGGCCATGGCGACATGGACTGGCTCGCCGCGCAGCCGGAGCGCCGCCTCGATCCGCGCGGGCTGTGGGCGGAGGTGCGCTCGGTGATCATGCTCGGCGTCAATTACGGTCCTGATTCCGATCCGCTCACGATCCTGCAGCAGCGCACGCGCGCGGCGATCTCGGTCTATGCCCAGGGCGACGATTATCACGACCTCATCAAGAAGCGATTGAAGGCGCTGGCGCGCTGGCTGGTCGCGACCGCGCCATCAGAAGTCAAAGTGTTCGTCGACACCGCCGCGGTGATGGAGAAGCCGCTGGCGCAGGCCGCGCATCTCGGCTGGCAGGGCAAGCACACCAACCTCGTCTCGCGCGAATTCGGCTCGTGGCTGTTTCTCGGCGCGATCTACACCACGCTCGAGCTGCCGCGCGACGCCGCCGAGACCGATCATTGCGGCTCGTGTCGGGCCTGCCTCGACATCTGCCCGACCTCGGCATTCCCGGCTCCCTACAAGCTCGATGCGCGGCGCTGCATCTCGTATCTGACCATCGAGAACAAGGGACCGATCCCGCAGGAGTTTCGCAAGGCCCTCGGCAATCGCATCTATGGCTGCGACGATTGCCTCGCGGCGTGCCCGTGGAACAAGTTTGCGCAGGAGGGACGCGAAGCAAAACTCGCCGCGCGGGATGAGTTGCGGGCGCCTGGTCTTGCCGAGCTCGCGCGTTTGGACGACGCTGCATTTCGCGCGCTGTTCGCGAAGTCACCCGTGAAGCGCATCGGCCGCGATCGCTTCCTGCGCAATGTGCTGATTGCGATTGGCAATTCCGGCGAGGCTGCGCTCGCAGAGGAGGCGCGGCGATTGCTCGACGATGCGAGCCCGCTGGTGCGTGGCGCCGCGGTGTGGGCGCTGGGGCAGTTGGTGTCGCGGGATGAGTTTGCGGCGATGAGGTCGGTCGCGTTGAGCAACGAGTCCGACGAGCGCGTGCGCGAAGAGTGGCGGGCTTGATTTCCCCGCGCGTTCCTTCAAGGTCCGCCCATGACAACAAACATGGCTTTCTTCACCCGCGACGGCGATACATTCCATCCGACGGAAGTGGCCAACGGCCCATGGGATCCGAAATCGCTGCACGGGCGCGTCATCGTCGGCCTGCTCGGTTTCGCCATCGAGGAGCGCCATTCCGGCCCTGAATTCGTGCCGGCGCGACTCACGGTCGACATGTTCCGGCTGCCGACCATCGACAAGCCAATTCAAGTGACGACGCGGCTGGTGCGGGACGGCCTGCGCATCCGCGTGGTGGAGGCGGAGTTCTTCTCCGGCGGCGTCAGCATGGCGCGGGCGTCGTGCCAGCTGCTGCGCAAAACGCAGAATCCCGACGGCAATATCTGGTCACCGCCGAACTGGGACGTGCCGAAGCCATCGGACATTCCAAAACCGACCGATCCCAGGCTCGGCATGAACGGCAAATGGACGACGCGTCCCATTGTCGGCCATATGGGCTCGCTTGGCCCACGCCGGCTCTGGATGAGCGAGGTTCGCGAGCTCGTTGCAGGCGTGCCGATGACGCCGTTCGTCCATGTCGCCACCGGCGCCGATTTCGCCAGCCCGTTTGCCAATGCCGGCGACAAGGGGCTCGGCTACATCAACAGCGACGTCACGATCTATCTGCACCGCCTGCCGGTGACGAACTGGATCGGGTTCGAGGTGGTGAATCACCAGGCCACGGATGGCGTCGCGATCGGCGAATGCTGGCTCTATGACGAGCAGGGCGCGATCGGCACCGCGACGGTCGCCGCGCTGGCGCAGCGCAAGCCGATGGCGAATCCGTCGAAGCGGTAGGGCTCGCCGTCATTCCAGATGCCGTTTCATCTCCGGCCGCGCCTTCAGCTCCGCGCCCTGCTTGGCGACGATCTTCGCGATACGCTCCGGCGCAAACTTCAGATCGACGAACGCCGGCGCCGTGTTGGCGACCTCGTGATATCCGGCGATCTTGCCGTCGCGCAGCGTCATGATCGCGACGCCCTCGAACATCGCCCGTGCGCCGCTCGCTTCCGGCAGGGTTGATTCGTAGCTGAAGGTGTAGCGCGCATAAAGCGTGGTGCCGTTGGTGACGGGGTCGTGCATGTCCCAGCGGAAATCCGTCGCCGTGCGATAGAACCAGTCATCGACCATCGCGGCGATTTTTGTCCGTCCCTCGAAGGCGCCGTAAAACACGTCGTGATAGACGCCGTCCTCGGTGAAGAGGTCGGCGAAGGCGCGGCCGTTGCGCTGCTCGACGGCGTCGCAGAAGGCGCGCAGCATGGCGATGGTGGTCATTGGCGTTTCTCCCGTCCCATTGCTGTCATGCCCCGCGAAGGCGGGTGTTGTGCAACAGTTTCACCCGATCTCGGCCACCGCGGCAAGAATGCGCGCGATGTCTTGCGGCCGCGACAGGCGGTGATCACCGTCCTGGATCAGGGTGAGCACGACGTCGTCGGCCGGCAGGCGATGCGTCAGCGCGAAGGCGTGCTGCCACGGCACATCGGGGTCCTGCGCGCCTTGCAAGATGCGGACGGGACAGCCGAGGTCGATGGCGCCGCCGAGCACGAGATGATTGCGTCCCTCCTCGATCAGCCTGCGCGTGATTGGATAGGGCGTGCCGTCGCCATATTCGGATGGCCTGAGCCAAAAGCCCTTGGTCTCGATCTCCTGCTTCACCACGGGCGAAAAATTCTTCCACATCAGCTCTTCGGTGAAATCGGGCGCCGGCGCGATCAGCACGAGGCCGGCCAATGAGGCCTTGCCGGAACGCTTCTTGATCTCGCGCGCGAGCAGCAGCGCCATCCAGCCGCCCATAGAGGAGCCGATCAGGATCTGCGGACCGGTGCAGAAGCGCTCGAATACCGCGACGCTGTCCTCGAGCCAGCTGCCGATGGTTCCGTCGGCGAAATTGCCGCCGGATTCACCATGTCCGGAATAGTCGAACCGGACCACGGCACGGCCATGTTGTGCGGCCCAGCCATCGAGCGCCACCGCCTTGCCGCCCTGCATGTCCGACTTGAAGCCGCCGAGCCAGACGAGGCCAGGCCCTTGATCGAGCCCGTTTCCGGCGCGGTGGCGCACCGCGATCCTGCGCGCCGACGGACCCTCGCCAACATCGATGAAGTCGAGCACGGCATCGGGAATAGCTGAGGTCATGGAACGTTTACTCTTGCTGTGGGGTTTGAGGTCTCAGGCCGCGCATTCCGTGACGCCACCTATATTGGCATTGTCCGTTTGGGACGCTTGCGGAACGGGGGCAAGGTGTCTATGTCGAGCACCGTGCCGATGGGCGTGACCAAAATGCCTCGCATTTGAGGGTTTTTCACTCCTCGCACGGGCGACTTGCTTGCCGGCACCAGTATCTTCCTTCAAAATAGCCGCTTCCTTCCACAGCCTTGGAGAACCACCCATTCGCCGTCCCAATAGAGCCCCGGCCCCTTCCGCAAAAGACGGGCCGCGCATCAATGATGATATTCGCAACGCGCAGATCCAGCTCATCGATCAGACCGGTGACAACAAAGGCACGGTCGAGACGGTCGTCGCCATTCGCATGGCCCAGGAGGCCGGCATGGATCTCGTCGAGATTTCGCCGAATACCAGCCCTCCCGTCTGCAAGATCATGGACTACGGGAAGTACAAGTATTCCGCCCAAAAGAAAGCCGCCGAAGCCCGCAAGCGGCAGAAGACCGTCGAGATCAAGGAGATCAAGCTCCGCCCGATGATCGACGACCACGATTACGACGTGAAGATGCGCGCGATGCTGCGGTTCTTCGAAGAAGGCGACAAGGTCAAGATCACCCTGCGCTATCGCGGCCGCGAAATGGCGCACCAGGAGATCGGCACCAAGCTGCTGGACAAGATCAAGACCGACGTCGCCGAACTCGCCAAGGTCGAGCAGGACGCCCGGTTCGAGGGCCGTCAGGTGGTAATGGTGCTGGCGCCGCGCTGACGCGCGACAGCCGAAATTTCAACGGCCCGCCGGGGATATCCGGCGGGCCGTTTTGTTTTTCAGGTCCGTGTCGCCTGCCAGGTGCCGCTGCACTGGTCGCCCGAAATGACGCCACGCCACGAGCCAGCGCCGACAGTGCCGCCGAGCCGGCCGCCGCCGCTGGCATGGGAGGCGCCGACCGAGACCTGGACCGCGACGGCTCCGCCGCGATTGACCCTGCCCGAGACCCGGCCACCGCCGGCGGACGACACCCGGCTGCCTGTGACGGTGAAGGGAACACTGTAGCCCGAGCTGCAATTTCCCCGGGTGGTGGCGAAGGTGACGTTCCAGACGCCGTCATAGCTGCCGACGCGGGCATCGGCGGTCGAGGGGAGAGCGGCCGCGGCGAGCACGGCCAACAGCGCAAGATAGCGGGGACGAGCGACAACAGAGAAAATCGACTGGGAAAAATAGGCCATTTTGGTCCTGCTCCGGGCGATGCGGCTAGGAGATGAGAGTATCAATCCCGAATAGTCGGCGGCCATGTTCCACCGGTTCATCGTTGCCATTTCTCCCGTTCTCTGTCATAAGCCCGGCCTTCATCGCCCGGCTGATTTAGGGCTGCCGTGGCGGTGTTCCGTGCGGGTTTCGCGCTTGTTCGCTAAAACCTGAGCACAATCAACGCTCTAACGAGCATTTTGACGGCCACGCCGCCTTCGCGGGCGGTTTTCTTCGGCCATTAGGAGAGCCAAATGCCCAAGCTGAAGACCAAATCGGGCGCTAAAAAGCGCTTCAAGGTGACTGCCACCGGCAAAGTGATGTTCGCCCATCGCGGCAAGCGTCACGGCATGATCAAGCGGACGAAGAAGCAGATCCGTCAGCTTCGCGGCACCGCTGTGCTGTTCAAGACCGACGGCGACAACGTCAAGAAGTACTTCTTGCCGAACGCCTGATCGCTTCCACGATCATTGCCATCTCCGCCGCGGCTTCGCGGCGATCCGAAACCTAAGTCATCTTTCGAAGGATCTTGTCATGTCTCGCGTCAAACGCGGTGTGACCGCCCACGCCAAGCACAAGAAAGTCTACAAGGCCGCCAAGGGCTTCTACGGCCGCCGCAAGAACACCATCCGCGCCGCCAAGCCGGCCGTGGAGAAGGCCCAGCAATACGCCTTCCGCGACCGCAAGCGGAAGAAGCGCACCTTCCGGGCACTCTGGATTCAGCGCATCAACGCTGCCGTCCGCCCGTTCGGCCTGACCTACAGCCGATTTATCGATGGGATGGCCAAGTCTGGGATCACCGTGGACCGCAAGGTGCTGTCGGATCTCGCGATCAGCGAGCCCGCGGCGTTCCAGGCGATCGCCGAGAAGGCCAAGGCCGCTCTGGCTGTCTGATACGGCCAGCACTAGCGGGCCTTCGTGCCCGCAGCCTTCAGCGCGCGCTCAGAGTAACGCTGGGCGACCTCCGCCCGGCAGAATGCCGTGAACGAGAGATACATGGTGCCGGACTTGTTCCGGTACTTGATGTCGCATGCGTGCATCTCGCGCTTGTAGGCCTGGGTCTGCGACGCATTCAGGCCGGGCTTGAAGTCGGCCTCGCATTTCTTTTCGACGGCGGCGCCGAGCTCGACGTCGCCGCTTGCGGTCAGTTCGCAATCCCTGAACACCTTCATCGCGCTTTCGCAGCTCTTCTGGCTGCTGATGGTGTCCGCAACCTCGTCCAGCGTCATGGATTTATCCATGCAGACCATGGCGCGTGCCGGGCCGGCGGCCGACAGAACGATGGCCGCAGCGGCAAGAGAAGCGGCAAGAGCGGATTTCGAAAGCATCGCAACGGTCTCCTCGTATCCTGTCTTGGTGCCGGGTCCCCGCGCGAGGTTCAACCCAGCCGCTCGGAGGCCGAAATAACCGGCTTTTCGCTTGACGTTACGCCCTTCGGGCGGCGACAACCCAGCCGAATTTGGAGCCAAGGATTTGCCTGTGTCCGACCTCGCAACGCTCGAAACATCCATCCTCGACCAGATCGCCACTGCGGCCGATGAAGCCGCGCTCGAAGCGGTGCGCGTCGCTGCGCTCGGCAAGAAGGGCTCGATCTCGGCGCTGCTCGCCACGCTCGGCAAGATGTCGCCCGATGAGCGCAAGACGCAAGGCGCGGCGATCAACCAGGCCAAGGACAAGGTCACCGAGGCGCTCACCGCACGGCGCGACGTGCTGAAGTCCGCCGCGCTCGATGCGCGGCTCGCATCCGAGACCGTCGACGTCACGCTGCCCTTACGCGATGCTGCGACTGATGCCGGCCGCATCCATCCGCTGAGCCAGGTCTGGGACGAGCTGACCACGATCTTCGCCGACATGGGTTTCTCGGTCGCCGAAGGCCCCGACATCGAGACCGACGACTACAACTTCACCAAGCTGAATTTCCCGGAAGGCCATCCGGCGCGCGAGATGCACGACACGTTCTTCTTCCATCCGAAAGAGGACGGCTCGCGCATGCTGCTGAGGACCCACACCTCGCCGGTGCAGGTGCGCACGATGCTGAGCCAGAAGCCGCCGATCCGCGTGATCTGCCCGGGCCGCACCTACCGCATCGACTCGGACGCGACCCACACGCCGCAATTCCACCAGGTCGAAGGCCTCGTCATCGACAAGCATTCGCATCTCGGCCACCTCAAATGGATCCTGCACGAGTTCTGCAAGGCGTTCTTCGAGGTCGACCACATCAACATGCGCTTCCGGCCCTCGTTCTTCCCGTTCACCGAGCCGTCGCTGGAAGTCGACATCCAGTGCCGCCGCGACAAGGGCGAAATCCGCTTCGGCGAGGGCGAGGACTGGCTCGAGATTCTCGGCTGCGGCATGGTGCATCCGAACGTGCTGCGCGCCTGCGGCATCGATCCCGACGAGTACCAGGGCTTCGCCTGGGGCATGGGCATCGACCGCATCGCCATGCTGAAATACGGCATCGCCGATCTGCGCCAGCTGTTCGACAGCGACGTCCGCTGGCTCGGCCATTACGGCTTCAAGCCGCTGGAGGTGCCGACACTGGCTGGAGGGCTGAGCTTGTGACCGTCGAACGAGAATGTCAGTCCGCAAAGGCTCTCTCCGTTCCCTCCCCCCTTGTGGGGGAGGGTCAGGGAGGGGGGTAGCCGCGGATGCCGCACGCAGTTGTGAGCGAGCGTCAGCGCAGCCGGGCGAAGCAACTTCGCCGGACGATGACGCGCGCTGAAACACTGCTGTGGCGCTACCTGAAAGCCAACCGCATCAACGGTCTTGGCATCCGTCGCCAAACGCCGATCGGAAACTACGTCGCCGACTTTGTGTGCTTCTCCTC
Source organism: Bradyrhizobium campsiandrae (assembly GCF_014529705.1). GTDB lineage: Bacteria > Pseudomonadota > Alphaproteobacteria > Rhizobiales > Xanthobacteraceae > Bradyrhizobium > Bradyrhizobium campsiandrae. The sequence continues at coordinate 319 of NZ_JAANIH010000086.1, read as the reverse complement.
GAAGCTCATCATCGAGCTTGACGGAGAATCGCACGACTTCGAAGAGCGGCAAAAGGCAGATCAGCGTCGCGACACGTTCTTCGCCGCTGAGGGCTTTCAAGTTCTGCGCTTCACCAATGAGCAGGTGATATCGAACCTCGAGGGAGTTGTTGAGGCGATCCGCCCGGCAGCTTCTGCCGGAGCCCGCGGCTCACCCCCCTCCCTGACCCTCCCCCACAAGGGGGGAGGGAACACTGACACCGAGCAAAGCAATTCAACCGACAAGAGCCGAGGCACACAGCCATGAAATTCACCCTCTCCTGGCTGAAGGATCATCTCG
>NZ_JAANIH010000085.1 GCF_014529705.1 Bradyrhizobium campsiandrae | reverse complement strand
TACAACTTCGCCAAGCGACTCAAGACCCTCAAAGGCCTCACACCCTACGAATTCATCTGCAGGGCCTGGACAAAAGAGCCAGAACGATTCACCCTCAATCCGCTCCAGCAAATGCCGGGACTAAACATTTAAGAGTCTTCGCCAAACCACTTCCTGTGGTTATGGGTCCCGGCCTTCGCCGGGACGACACCGAGAATGTCGCATGCGACTGTGCTCGCAAGCGCCAAAAGCAAAAAAAGGCGGCCTCGCGGCCGCCCTTTCATATTGAAGACAGAGTGCTCTTACTCCGCCGCGAGCTTCACGTCCGGAGCCGCCGCGCGCACTTCGGCATCCACCTGGGCCTCGAACTTGGCAAAATTCTTCTGGAACATGCCGACCAGGCTGCGTGCGGTCTTGTCGAACTCGTCCTTGTCCTTCCAGGTGTTGACCGGATTGAGGATTTCGCTCGGCACGCCCGGCAGCGCGGTCGGGACCGCGAAGCCGAAATATTTGTCGGTGCGGAATTCGACGTTGCGAAGCGAGCCGTCGAGCGCCGCGGTGAGCAGCGCGCGCGTCACCTTGATCGGCATCCGCGAGCCGACGCCGTACTTGCCGCCGGTCCATCCCGTGTTGACCAGCCAGCAGTCGACATTGTGCTGCGCAATCAGGTCGCGCAGCATGTTGCCGTAGACGCTCGGGTCGAGCGGCAGGAACGGCGAGCCGAAGCAGGTTGAGAATTCCGGCTGCGGCTCGTTGCCGAGACCGCGCTCGGTGCCGGCGACCTTCGCAGTGTAGCCCGAGAGGAAGTGATACATCGCCTGCGCCGGCGACAGCTTTGCGATCGGCGGCAGCACGCCGAAGGCATCGGCGGCGAGCATCACCACGTTCTTCGGCTGCGGCGCACGGCCGGTGCGCGAGGCGTTCGGGATGAAGTCGAGCGGATAGGCCGAGCGCGTGTTCTCGGTCTTGGAGCCGTCGTCGAAATCGACCACGCGGGTGTCTTCATCGAGCACGCAATTCTCGAGCACGGCACCGAAGCGGGTCGAGGCGGCATAGATCTGCGGCTCGGCTTCCTGCGACAGCTTGATGCACTTGGCGTAGCAGCCGCCTTCGAAGTTGAAGACGCCGTTCGGGCCCCAGCCGTGCTCGTCGTCGCCGATCAGCGTGCGGTTGGGATCGGCCGACAGCGTGGTCTTGCCGGTGCCTGACAGGCCGAAGAAGATCGCGGTGTCGCCCTTGGCGCCGACATTGGCCGAGCAATGCATCGGCATGACGCCGCGCTCGGGCAGATAGTAGTTGAGCGTGGTGAAGACCGACTTCTTCATCTCGCCGGCGTAATAGGAGCCGCCGATCAGCACGATCTTGCGGGCGAAGTCGATCGCGACGACGTTCTCCGACTTGCAACCATGACGCTTCGGATCGGCGCGGAAGCTCGGCATGTCGATGATGGTGAGTTCGGGCACAAAGGTCGACAGCTCGATCGCTTCGGGGCGGATCAGCAATGTGCGGATGAACAGGGAGTGCCAGGCGAGTTCGGTGAAGACGCGGGTCTTGATCCGGTAGGCCGGGTCGGCGCCGCCGTAGAGGTCCTGCGCGAACAGGCTCTTGCCTTCGGCGTGCTTGAGGAAGTCCTGATAGAGCGTCTCGAACTGCTCTGACGTGATCGACTGGTTGCCGGCCCACCACATCTTCTTGTCGGTGGTGGCATCACGCACCGTAAACTTGTCCTTCGGGCTGCGGCCCGTGAACTCGCCCGTGTCGGCACACAGTGCGCCGTCGGCTGACAGCACCGCCTCGCCTGCAGCGAGCGAGTATTGGTAGAGCTGCGGCGCACCGAGGTTCCAGTGAACCCGCTTGAGATTCTTTAAGCCGAATTTGTCGGCGCCGAAGGCACCGTTGCGCACGCCCGTCTCTTGCACGAAGAATCCTCCTAGAACCCGCAACGCACAGCGCGACCAAGCTCTGGCGCCATCGCGGTCACCGTGAATTATTGGCCGTCCGGCCTCGGTTGGACGACCTAATACTGATGAACGCTGGCGTTGCCAAGCTGATCCCGTAGGATTTGGTTTATTCAAGGACCGCGCCAAACGTCGCGCATGTCAGCCTTGTGCGGGCGCGTGCAAAAATTGCGAATGATCGCGCAACCAAACGGCCGTTTCAGCGTTGCTTCCTGTTTTGCGACGCACAAAGCCGCGCCGCCCTATCGTACCGCCCCTTCGCCAATGAGCGCGAACGGCCCCCACATCGCGGGGTAGGCATTGCGGGGCGACGATGTGTCATCAACATACGTTAACATCGCGCGCCGCAGCGCTTCGGCTCTGCCGATTCCTGGTTCGTTTTTGAGCAGATCGAAAGTCGAAGTGGTCAGGCGCGTGGCAGCCTCTGAGTCGACCGCCCAATGCGAGACCAGGAGCGCGCGTGCACCAGCATAGAAGAAGGCGCGCGCCAGCCCCGATAAGGCCTCCGCACCGGGCTTGTCGCCGGCGATCGTGTTGCAGGCCGACAGCACGACCCAATCTGCGTTGAGCTTGAGCTGCGCCACTTCGCTTGCCGTCAGCAAACCGTCGTCGAGCTCGGAAGGCTGGTCGGGAATCGACAGCGCCAGCGACGGCTCGCCCACACCCTTGATATCACCGGCGACGAGACCATGGGTTGCAAAGTAGATGATGCTGTATTGCGCAAGCGGCGCGCGCTTGAGCGTCGCCTCGCTGGCATCGCGGCCGAGATGAATGTCGCCATCGGCCGCACCGACATCTTTCGCCACGGCGTTCAACTCGTCCGCCGTGTCCGGAAGCTGCGGCAGCGCTTGCGCAAGCCGCGCGCGATCGACACCTGCGCCGCGCCAGAAGTCGGTATAGGCCGATGTCGCGATGCTACGCGCAGCAACCTTGCCGCCCGCGGCGCGGCGGTCGGAAGGCCCGCCCTCGGCCGGATTGAACACGGGATCGCCAAAGCCGGTCATCGGCTTGACGCCCTCGTCCTTGCGCGCAAAGGCGCGCAAGGATTTCAAGCTGACCACCGACGGCAGCACCGAGACGGCCTGACGCCGCAACAGCCAGGCGGCGCTGCGATAGCCTTCGAGCGTAGCAGGGATGGCAGCTTGCGGCGACTCGGTGACGAGCAGATGAAACGGCAGTGCCGTCAGCGCGCCCGATGGCACCGTGAGCAGGCTGCGCTTGTCGTTGGTCAGTGCCTCGACCGGACCGAGCAGCGTCACATAGAGCTCGTTGGCCAGCGCGAGGTCGAACAGCCCCGATTTGCCGGAGCCATCGCGGGCCTTGCCGACATCGAGACCTCGGCGGAACGCCGTGACCTTCTGCGCCAGTGCGTCCGCGCCGAGCGGAATCTCCTTCCACTCGGCACGCTCCCGCGTGATCGCGATGACATAGCTGCGCTTGTCGACGACGGAGTAGAGCACCATGGCTTCATCGGCCGACAGCAGCGGCTGCACCTCCCTGACCGTCAGCGGCAGCGGGTTGGAGAGCGAGGCGTAGTCCGGGAATTCGACGGCGAGCGTCTTCTGCAGGCCGGCGCGCTCGCTCGCAATCGCCGCGATGCGCGCTCGGCTGCGCTGTTCGGAGCCGGCATCGCGCTGCGCCGATGATTTCGACACGGCCGCGATGATCGACTTGTCGAGCGCCTCGGATTCGGCGGCAAGATCCTGATCCTTGCGCACCAGCTCGGCGAGCCGGTCGCTGCCGGCAGCCAGTCGCACCGCGAGTTTGTTCACGGCCGACGCGGCGGAGGATTGCGTGCCGCGCTGGATTGCGGCAAGCGCCTCGTCCAGCGCCTTGTCATCCGGCAACAGGGATTGCTGGCGTGCTGCAAACAGGATGGGCAGCACCACGCGCAGCTGCGCGCGGCCGCTTGCAAGCGTCTTTTCGGCAAGCGGCAGCGCGTCGGCGGTGCGCCCGGACACATGGAGGAAATAAGCGAGATTGCTGGTCGATGTCGCGACATCAGGATGATCGGGCCCAAGCGCCCGCTCGCGGATGGCGAGCGCGCGGCGATACAGCGGCTCGGCATCGACATAGCGCTGCTGGTGCTCGTAGAGGCCGGCGAGATTGTTCAGCGAACGGGCGACATCGGGATGCTCAGGCCCGAGCACCTTTTCGCGAATCGCCAGCGACCGCCTGATCGGCGCTTCGGCATCGGCGTCGCGGCCGAGATCGCGATCAAGCTGGCCGAGATTGTTCAGGAGCGTCGCAACCGCGGGGTGCTCGGGGCCGCCGACCTTCTGGAAGATCGCGAGCGCACGCTGGAACAGCGGCTCGGCCTCCGCGAAGTGTTCCTGTTTCACATAGAGTGTGGCAAGATTGTTGAGGGACTGGCCGACATCGGGATGCTCGCGCGACAGCGCCTTTTCGCGAATGGCCAGCGCGCGCCTGAACAGCGGTTCGGCATCCGTGAAGCGGCCCTGCCGCTGATAGAGCGCGGCGAGATTGTTCAGCACCGGCGCAATCTCGACACTGTCGAGGCCGGTCCCCTTCTCCATCAGTGCGATGGCGCGCTTGTAGACGGGCTCGGCCTGATCATCCCGTCCCTGATCGGCGTCGATCTGCGCGAGGTTGTTGAGCGCGGCGGCAAGATCGCGGTTGTTGCCGGTCTTCTCGAGCGAGGCCACCATGGCTTCCGCCAACGGCAGCGCTTCCGCATATTTCCCGGCCGTTCTCAGCGCGTTGATCCGCGCGCTCTGGGCCGAAAGATCGCCTTTCTGGGCAAGGCTGGGGGTGGTGAGCGATGCGGTGATCGCAAGCGCCAGGCCTGCGACCCATGCCGAACGACGACGCCTCATGAACCCTCGCTGCCAACCTCAGAACCGATGACGATCTTGGGTCGCAGCGGCGGGGTGCGGCGTTCAATGTGCCGCAGCCAGTCCAGCTGCTAGTCGATCTCCCGATCCGTCTTGGCGCGCGCTTCGGACGCCAGACGGACCAGCATCTTGCGCAGCGCCGTGCCATCGGTGACCCGCTCCGGGAAATCCAGCCGCAGCGCGGTCTGGCCGTCCTGCATGTCGAGGCCTTCGGGGTCGCAGCCGGTGCAGCGCCAGTCGCCCGCGGCCGCCCCCAGAAGCTTGGTTGCGTACAGACCCATGGCGTCGCGGTGGTCGGCATTCATATGCGCAACCGCCCCCGCCTCCGCCGCCATCAAGTCCTCGGCACCGGATAGATCGGTCAGGAACTGCTCCGGCCTGAGATCGACGATTCGGCCGAAGCCGGCCACCAGATGGGTTCCCGTGGGACGGATCCGGAAAAAAGAAAAATCCTTAAACGAGACAAAGGCCTCCGCCGACGGATGGGCATTAAGATACCGTCGTTCCAGCAGATCCTTCTCATCTTCGGCCAGTTCGGCCCGGCCCGAGAGCATGATCCGGGCGCCTTCCAGGGGGTCTCCCGCGGAGCGCTCGTCCAGCATCAGGGAGACCCGACTGTCTGCGAGAATATTCTTGGTATGAACCGCCAATCGCGAGATCAGCAGGATCGGCGAGCCGTCGGGGTGGCTCGCCAGATTGACCAGGGAACAATAGGGATCGCCGCACTCAGGCATGAGGGTTGCGAGCGCCCCCTGCCGCGACCGCCTCAGCAGCGATTTGGCGAGCTTTTGGGGGCTGAAATCGGGGGTCGGTTGCATGGCTTTCTCGGCTTAGGTGGTTGCAAGGCGGGCCTTTTTTCGGGTAAACCCGAGCCCGGTTATGGGTCGATCTGCGGCGAATCCGCCGTGTTTCGTGGAACTTGGTCACACTTCAGCCCAGCTTGCATTGCTCGGTGACAAGGTTCGAACGCCAAATTCGGCACCCATGTATGCGGCGCATCACTGGATTGCTCGCCGTTTAAGCCACGACCCAAACGGAAAGCAGAAAGCAGAGAGGCTCATGCCCACAATCGCTTTGGTCGACGACGACCGCAACATTCTCACATCCGTCTCGATCGCGCTGGAAGCCGAAGGCTACCGCATCATGACTTATACCGACGGCGCCTCCGCGCTGGACGGCTTTCGCACCACCCAGCCCGACCTCGCCATCCTCGACATCAAGATGCCGCGCATGGACGGCATGGAGACGCTGCGCCGGCTCAGGCAGAAGTCCGACCTGCCGGTGATCTTCCTGACGTCCAAGGACGAAGAGATCGACGAGCTGTTCGGCCTCAAGATGGGCGCGGACGATTTCATCCGCAAACCGTTCTCGCAGCGCCTTTTGGTCGAACGCGTCAAGGCCGTGCTGCGCCGCTCGGCGCCAAAGGATCCGACCGTCGCGCCGAAGGAGAATGATGCCAAGGCGCTCGACCGCGGCCTTTTGCGCATGGATCCGGAACGGCATACCTGCACCTGGAAGAACGAGCCGGTGACGCTGACCGTCACCGAATTCCTGATCCTGCAGGCGCTGGCGACCCGGCCCGGTGTGGTCAAAAGCCGCAACGCGCTGATGGACGCCGCCTATGACGACCAGGTCTATGTCGACGACCGCACCATCGACAGCCACATCAAGCGGCTGCGCAAGAAGTTCAAGGTGGTCGACAACGATTTCGAGATGATCGAGACGCTCTACGGCGTCGGCTACCGCTTCAAGGAAGCCTGAGGCGCTTGCGCCTTCACGAAGAGCAGAGCTCAAACCCGGTTCTGATTCCATCGGGACCGGGATAGCTCCGAAGCGCAGTCGCGCTTCAGTTGCTTGTTTGAGCATGATCTTTTGGAAAACCGCTGCACACTTTTCCGGATCATGCTCTAGAATGCGGGAACCGTCGCAACGAGCTGTCCTAACGTGGGCGTAAGCATTGCTTGACCGAACGCAGGGTGATCCAAGTTCGAACGCCGAGGAGACCGCATCCCACGGCGCCTCGGATCATGAGGACAAGCCTGTTTCGAAGGGCTGGGGCCCGCTGAACTGGCTCAAGCGCGCCGGCCAGTTCTTCTTCGCGCTGTCCTTCTCCAGCCTGACCCGCCGCATCGTCTCGCTCAACCTCGCGGGCCTCGTCGCTCTGGTCGCGAGCATCCTTTATCTGTCGCAGTTCCGCGCCGGCCTGATCGACGCGCGTGCGCAGAGCCTGCTGGTGCAGGCCGAGATCATCGCCGGTGCCATCGGCGCATCGGCGACGGTGCAGACCAATGCGATCACCGTCGACCCCGAGAAGCTGCTCGACCTGAAGCTCGGCGAGAGCTATGGCGGAATGGATGATTCGCTGGATTTTCCGATCAATCCCGAGCGCGTGGCGCCGGTGCTGAGCACGCTGATCTCGCCGACCAAGACCCGTGCGCGGATTTTCGATCCCAACGGCAGCGTGCTGCTCGACAGCCGCGATCTCGACAGCGTGCGGGGCTTTCCGCTGCCGCCGCTGTCGGAAAAGCCGGGCCTGGCTGAACGCATCATGGTCCCGGTGCGAACCTATCTGAACCGCGGCGACCTGCCGCTCTACCGCGAACTCGGCCGCGAGAACGGCAAGGGCTATGTCGAAGTGGCCGATGCGCTGCAGGGCCAGAAGCGCTCGATGGTGCGGGTCAATGCGCGCGGCGAGGTGATCGTCTCGGTGGCGGTCCCGGTGCAGCGTGCGCGCGCCATCCACGGCGCACTGATGCTGTCGACCCAGGGTGACGAAATCGACCAGATGGTCACCGCCGAGCGCCTCGCGATCCTCAAGGTCGGCGGCGTCGCCGCAGCCGTCATGATCATGCTGTCGCTGCTGCTTGCGAGCACGATCGCAGGGCCCGTACGCCGGCTCGCCGACAGCGCCGAGCGGGTCCGCCGCCGCATCAAGACCCGCGTCGAGATCCCCGACTTCACCCGCCGCCGCGACGAAATCGGCCATCTCTCCGGCGCGTTGCGCGACATGACCAGCGCGCTCTACAAGCGGATCGAGGCGATCGAAATGTTCGCCGCCGACGTCGCCCACGAACTGAAGAATCCACTGACCTCCTTGCGCTCTGCGGTCGAGACGATGCCGCTGGCGCGCAACGAGAACAGCCGCGCCCGCCTGCTCGAGGTGATCGAGCATGACGTCAAGCGGCTCGACCGGCTGATCTCGGACATTTCCGATGCAAGCCGCCTCGACGCTGAATTGCAGCGGCAGGATGCGATCCCGGTCGATCTCAGACGGCTCCTCGGCACGCTGGTCGCTGTCGCCAACGAAACCAAGCTCGGCCACGACGTCGCCGTCGAGGCGCGCTTCGAGGGCCGCAGTCCGACTGACACGTTCGCGGTCAGCGGCCATGATTCGCGGCTCGGGCAAGTGGTCTCCAACCTGCTCGCCAACGCGCAGTCGTTTTCTGAACCCGGCAGCAAGGTGCGGCTCACCTGCCGCCGCACCCGCGGCGAGATCGAGATCGTGGTCGACGACGACGGCCCGGGCATTCGCGATGACGCCCTGGAGCGCATCTTCGAGCGCTTCTACACCGACCGGCCGCATCAGGGCTTTGGCCAGAACTCCGGCCTCGGCCTGTCGATCTCCAAGCAGATCGTCGACGCTCATGGCGGACGCATCTGGGCCGAGAACCGCGCCGGCCCCGCCGACGAAGACGGCGCGCCGACAGTTGCAGGGGCGCGCTTCGTGGTGAGGCTGCCGGCACTATGAGCCAAGGCCGTTTGGATGAAGGCCGTTTGGATGAAGCCAGCTTGAAGGACGGCGGCCCCAGCGTTCACGCCTGCGCTGTCAAGGTCGGGGCCCTGGCCGTGCTGATCCGCGGACCTTCGGGCGCCGGCAAGTCGCGCCTTGCCTTCGATTTGATCATGGCGGGGCGCTCAGGGGTGGTCGACAGCGCCGTCCTGGTCGGCGACGACCGTGTCCATCTGGCGACAGTCGGCGATGAAATTGAGGTTCGTCCCGCGCCTGCGCTGGCCGGCCTGATCGAGATTCGAGGGCTTGGAATCCGTCGCTGCGACTTTGTGGAGCATGCGACGGTCGGCCTCGTGGTCGATCTGCACGCCGATGATGCTGAACGGCTGCCGCCGCCGGAATCGCTAAAAACCACCATTTTTGGTGTCAAAATACCGCGAATCCCAGTCGGCCGCGACTATTTGCCCCTCCCATTGGTTGTCGCGGCCTTGACCACTACCAAGAGTTAACCTTCCACTAACTCTTCCGGCGATTGTTTGAAGGGAAATGGTAACCATATGAACCGCACACTCGCGACCGAGTAGACCGGCGCAGCTCCCCTCATCCATCCGTCTAGATTCAGGGAGATACGCAACATCCCCTCTTGCGCGGGGGCTCTGGATGGTCAAAGTGGCGCGTTCGTGCGGTGCACCAAAAGCGCCCGCGGGAGTTTTCCGATGATTGGTCTAGTACTTGTGACCCACGGGCGCCTTGCCGACGAATTCAAGGCAGCGCTTGAACATGTCATGGGCCCACAAAAGCAAATCGAAGCGATCACGATCGGCGCCGAAGACGATTCCGATCTCTGCCGAAGCGACATCATCGAAGCGGTTAACCGCGTCGATTCGGGCGACGGCGTTGCGATCCTCACCGACATGTTCGGCGGCACGCCGTCGAACCTTGCGATATCCTGCATGAGCCGGCCCAAGGTCGAAGTGCTCGCCGGCATCAACCTGCCGATGCTGGTGAAGCTCGCCAAGGTGCGCGAGGAGCGTCCGCTGCCCGACGCAATCGCGATGGCACAGGAAGCCGGCCGCAAATACGTCACCATCGCCAGCCGGGTGCTCGCCGGCAAATGAATGACGACGCGCCACAAGCGGGGACTGGCGTGCCCGCGGGCGCGATCTCCAAGGAGCTGCTGATCATCAACAAGCGCGGCCTGCACGCCCGCGCCTCGGCGAAATTCGTCCAGGCGGTCGAGCGCTTCAACGCGCAGGTGTGGGTGACGCGCGGCGGCGAGACCGTCGGCGGCACCTCGATCATGGGATTGATGATGCTTGCGGCCGGACCCGGAACGACGATCACAGTCGCGGCCGCGGGCAGCGACGCGGAAGCCGCGCTGGCTGCGATCACCGAGCTCGTCGAGAGCAAGTTCAACGAGGAAGGGGTTTAGGCCCCTCAGTCACTTCGCCGGCGGGGCGATGTAGACGTTCCACGTCATCGATGGACCGGCCTTGCCGTGGGTGAAGCGGCGCGTCGTCATCACCATGCGCTCGGCGTTCGGCGCGATCTCCGACACCCATTTCTCGAACGCCGGCAAACGGCCGTCGGTCGGATCGAACACGCCGATGAAGCCGTACTTTTTGACGTCATCGAGTGACGTGAGCCCGGAACTCCACGCCTCGTTCGGGATGAACGCGACCGGATGATCGGGGCTGTAGAACACCATCGGCTGGATCGATTCCATGGTGCCGGCGACGACCGCCCAGCGCGAGGCGAAGCGTGAATGCCAGGCCTGCGTCAGCTCGCGCGCAAGGTCCGAGCGCGCGCCATAGGTCGCCGTGTTGTCCGCATTCGCCGCCATCTCGCGCGCCGCGATCCAGGGCGAGGCAATCAGGGTCGCGACGCTGAGCACCAGCCAGATCGCGGTGATGTTGAACAGGGCTGCGCTCTGCACCCGCAGCGCCGGGATCGCGACCAGCGCGAGCGGCACCAGGAAGAACAGCGAGATGCCCCAATCGGTCTTCATGTAGATGCTGAAGGCGAGCGCGCCGAGCGGCGGGCCGACTGCCGCGATGATCTGGATGATCCAGATGTTCAGCGCCTGGGAAATATTAACGCCGGCGTTGTCACCGCGCGCCCAGGCGCGCGTGACGATGCGCCAGGGCGCACGCACCAGCAGCTTCGCCCAGGGCGGCACCAGCGCCATCGCCAGCGCGGCGAGCGCGACCGGCAGCGCCAGCAGCCCGAGATTGTGCAGGGCATAGCCGGCCACGAGTTGATGCACGAGGCCGGCATCCTCGAGGCTGTAGGTGTCGCCGGCATAGGTCAGCGGCACGAAGTTCACGTCCGCGAGCCAAATGATGTGCGGGATCATCGCCACGACCATCGTCGCGATCGCGACCCAGGGCGCCGGCGAGGAGAGAAATCTCATCCGCTCCGGATGGATCAGCGCGGCAAGACCGATGGCGCCGATCATGGTCAGCACCCAGTATTTGGTCATCAATGCCAGGGCGCCGGCGAGCCCGAGCCAGACACCTGATAGCCAGCTCCGCTTCTCGAACGCGTTGAGATAAGCGAGCACGACGAGCGGCAGGGTGACGAGCTGCAGCAGATCGGGGTTGTATTTGAAACCCTTGAAATTGAAGATCGGATAGAGCGCGACCATCACCACGACCAGGAACGCGCGCCTGGAATCGACGACGCGCATTGCGACCAGCCAGCAGATCACCATGCCGACGCTGACCGTCGCCATCGCCAGCGCATAGGTCGCCCAGTCCGTCGCCGGGAACAGCCTGAACCAGAGCCCCGCGACCCAGCCCGACAACGGCGGGTGCTTGCCGTAGCCCCACAGGAATTTCTGGCCCCAGCCCCAGGCTTCTGCGACGTCCATGTGAACGTCCTGCGCCGCCTTCAGATTGATCAGGATGAAGGTCCAGATCACCGCGTGCAGGATGGCGAACTGGATCACCAGCCAGAGCCGGGCCGAAGGGTCGGTCGCGTAGGCGACCAGCCAGGCCCGGAAGCGGTCGAAGCTGACCCGGGATTTGACACGCGCACGGGTGGAGGGGATCGAGGTCGTTGACATGGGCTTGGAGACGGGCCTGGACATGACCGCCTGCGTAGCGCGTTTCGGCATCGGGTGGAATCAGCTTGGCGTGAAGAAAGGCCCTGAAAATACAGCAATATGGTTGCCGCACGGGGATGTGAGTGGTATCCCGCGCCCATGACGACCGTCCCCATTTCCAACATCCGCAATTTCTCCATCGTCGCCCATATCGACCATGGCAAATCGACGCTGGCCGACCGCCTGATCCAGATGACCGGCGGCCTCTCCGACCGCGAAATGGCGGGCAAGGAGCAGGTGCTCGATTCCATGGACATCGAGCGCGAGCGCGGCATCACCATCAAGGCGCAGACGGTGCGTCTGCAATACCGCGCCAAGGACGGCAAGGATTACATCTTCAACCTGATGGACACGCCCGGCCATGTCGACTTCGCCTACGAGGTCTCGCGGTCGCTGGCGGCATGCGAAGGTTCCCTGCTCGTGGTCGACGCCAGCCAGGGCGTCGAAGCGCAGACGCTTGCCAACGTCTACCAGGCGCTCGACAACAATCACGAGATCGTGCCGGTCCTGAACAAGGTCGACCTGCCCGCGGCCGAGCCCGAGAAGGTCAAGCAGCAGATCGAGGACGTCATCGGCATCGATGCCTCCGACGCGGTGATGATCTCGGCCAAGACCGGCCTCGGCATCCCCGACGTGCTCGAAGCCATCGTCACCCGTCTGCCGCCGCCGAAGGGCGATCGCGATGCGACGCTGAAGGCGCTGCTGGTGGACAGCTGGTACGACGTCTATCTCGGCGTCGTCGTGCTGGTGCGCATCGTCGACGGCACCATGAAGAAGGGCCAGCGCGTGCGCATGATGGGCACCGGCGCGGCCTACGACGTCGAGCGCGTCGGCTTCTTCACACCGAAAATGCAGCAGGTCGAGGAGCTCGGCCCCGGCGAGATCGGCTTCATCACCGCCGCGATCAAGGAAGTCGCCGACACCCGCGTCGGCGACACCATCACCGACGACAGAAAGCCGGTGGCCGAAATGCTGCCGGGCTTCAAGCCGGCGATCCCCGTCGTGTTCTGCGGCCTGTTCCCGGTCGACGCCGACGATTTCGAGACGCTGCGCGCCGCGATGGGCAAGCTGCGTCTCAACGACGCCAGCTTCTCCTTCGAGATGGAAACCTCGGCCGCGCTCGGCTTCGGCTTCCGCTGCGGCTTCCTCGGCCTGCTCCATCTCGAGATCATCCAGGAGCGGCTGTCGCGCGAATTCGACCTCAATCTGATCGCGACCGCGCCGAGCGTCATCTACAAGATGAAGCTCACCGACGGCCAGGAGATCGAGATCCACAATCCCGTCGACATGCCCGACGTGGTCAAGATCGCCGAGATCGACGAGCCCTGGATCGAGGCGACGATTCTCACGCCGGACGAATATCTCGGCAGCGTGCTCAAGCTGTGCCAGGACCGCCGCGGCGCGCAGAAGGAGCTCACCTATGTCGGCTCCCGCGCCATGGTCAAATATGACCTGCCGCTCAACGAGGTCGTGTTCGACTTCTACGATCGGCTGAAGTCGGTCTCCAAGGGCTACGCCTCGTTCGACTACCATCTCACCGACTACAAGCCGGCCGACCTCGTCAAGATGCAGATCCTGGTCAACGCCGAGCCGGTCGATGCGCTCTCGATGCTGGTCCACCGCACCCGCGCCGAGGGGCGCGGCCGCGCCATGGTCGAGAAGATGAAGGAGCTGATCCCGCCGCACATGTTCCAAATCCCGATCCAGGCGGCGATCGGCGGCAAGGTCATCGCCCGCGAGACCGTGCGCGCGCTGCGCAAGGACGTCACCGCCAAATGCTACGGCGGCGACATCACGCGCAAGCGCAAGCTTCTGGAGAAGCAGAAGGAAGGCAAGAAGAAGATGCGGCAGTTCGGCAAGGTCGACATCCCGCAGGAAGCCTTCATCGCCGCGCTGAAGGTCGATAGCTGAGGCCGGCCGGGATCCTGCCCGGGGAGTCTCGGCGCCGGACGAACGCAGATCTCGAAAACAACCCCATGCACAGTAGCCGACCCGCTGGCGGCCTTGCGCTTTTTCGATTTTTACGAATTCGGCTTGCTCCGTCGGGCAAAACAGGGGTATGGTGGCATCATGGCAGTGGTGCAGCCGGCAAGCGACGATATCCGATCAGACCATCCCCGTCACCGTTGCACTCATCGCCCAAATCCCCGCGGAGGCGTTGCCGACTTCAGGGCCTACGAGGATGCCGTGCTTCCGCTCTTGCCCGAGTTCAACGGGCGTCCGGAGCGACGGCTTCGAAATAGTGATGACACCGTAGAAGTACACATCGTCAACTTTGCATCGGAAGCCGACATCCAGCGATATCGGAATGACCCGCGGCGAACGGCTCAAGCCTGGTTGCTGGAGAGATCGTCTGCCAGGCTGGAAGTGCTTCCGATGGCAGACGTCTGACGGACCCCGGGCGGCGTGATGGACTATGGCGACGGAGACTTTGCCGAGGCGAACCGCCTTCCCGGCATCTACACGGGTCGCATCTTGAAAGGCAAAGACGCGCCGACCTGCCTGCAGCAAGCAGCCAAGGTTCAGTTGATTGTCAATTTGAAGACAGCGAAGGCGCTCGGCATCGCCGTGCCGCCCTCCTGGCTCGGACGCGCCGACTAGGTGATCGAATGAATTTCTCTCTTGCTGTGCTGCGCCAACCCAGGTTGCGCCCTTGGCGACGTTTGGATGGACGAGGGAAAGACCATCAGATCGAGCGCAACCCGTTCTCGCCGCACAGCAGCCGACGCCTTGGCGGCGCTGAGATTTTCGATTTTTACGAATTTCGCTTGCGCCGTTGGGCAAAGATGGATATTATTGCAAGATCGCAATAGTCGCCGTCGAGCTTTCGTCGACACTCGTCTAAATTGACGGTCTACCTCATAGCTCGCTAAGTTGGCCCCCAAGGGAGGGGTCGATGAAACGGCCGAAGTCACGAGAGATCAAATTCCCGCAAAAGCGTCGTGTACTACGGAAAAACGTGCCAAAGCAGGAGTTGGACGCTGCGGCGCAAGCCGCCATCTACGCCCCGAGTAACTATCATTGTAAAATCAATGGAAAGCTCGCCAGGCGGGTCAAGCCGGCTACTCCTTGTCCGCGCGATTTTACTCTTCAAGAAGCCGGAGATGCTATGCGGGAGGCCATCAAGGCCGGGAGGGTCTCCAAGCAATGGATCGATGGCTTTCCAAGGCATGTATGGCATAAGGAAGGGGACGTCTGGTACGAGGCCTGCACAAACGCTGGAACGGCCGGCACCTACCATGCTTATCCCATTGATGTTAATGGCCTTCCGGCAGGACTAAAGGGATGACCGAGTTCTCAATTTCGGCTGAATGGATCCCCCAAGAGGGCCGAAACGAAGCGGACGCGACCCTGAGCAGTCTCCTGATCGAAGTTGCGGATCAGGCTGTGACGGAGTTCGTCGACCGTAAGGGTCTTGCTTCCAAAGTAATTCAGATCCCCGCTTACTATCTCGCGGAATGGATCGCCGAGAACTGGTGGGCATTGCTTTGGGAGCCGAGAAAGAATGAAGAGGAAGGGGATGACAATGCATTTCTTGCTCGCCATTCTTTTCTCACCGCACAGCACGGATTTGCTCTTCCGAAAGTTAGCATCGTGCCTCTCGGCAAATCGGTCGAGATCACAGCTTCCTCGCGCACCGTAGAACTTGCGAACGTTCGCTTCCTGAATCGAGCGCAGGTAGTTTGCGCGCGCGAGCGTTTGGAAGAAGAACTAAAGAAGTTCGTTCAGAGTGTTGTGGCGCGGTTGAACGAAGGTCGGATCAGCGACACTTGGCTGCACGACACCTGGGCTTTGATCTCCGAGACCGATGCAGATGAAGCGCAATTTTGTAGGTTTGCAGGAGCGCTTGGCCTCTCGCCCTACGACATTGACGAGAGCGTCGCCGCAATCATTGAACGCCTACAGCCGCTGCTGGGCGACCGGTCTTTGATGGATTTGTGTCTCGCTTCTTCGGCGGAACAGTTCCCGGCCGTCGCCGGCGTCGCCGAGCAGGCACTCGAGATTGTCCGAGATGCGCCACCGTCCACTTTGTCCCCGATCGAATCGATCGGTCCACCTAGGGAAATCCTTTCCTTGCCGGCGCATCGACGAGGTACTCAGGCAGCGCACATACTGAGGAAGAGACTTGGAATTAGCGACACCGACGTGCGGGGCGCCACACGTATTTTCGACATGCTAAAGATCGACACAGCCCGACAGAGTTCATCTTCAAGCGCGGCTTCTGACGAAGCCGCGGTTACAGGCGCTGTGGTCCGCGACAACGACGTGATGCGCGTTGGCTTGCTGCAACAAAAGGAGACGAAGCGACGATTCTCAGGTGCACGCGCAATCTTTTCAGCTTGGACCGCGGAAGATCTAACTGAAAGCCGCCTGCTAACCTCAGCTGTTACGCGCGATCAACAAGCAAATAGAGCTTTTGCAGCCGAGCTAACAGCTCCGAAAGCCCTGCTCCAATCACGCGCCAAGAGCGGAAGCCTCTCGCAGTCCGCAGTTTTCGATCTCGCCGCTGAGCTACAGGTCAGTGCGGACGTCGTGGCCAAACAAGCGCA
The DNA here is from genome assembly GCF_014529705.1 of Bradyrhizobium campsiandrae. Classification (GTDB taxonomy): domain Bacteria; phylum Pseudomonadota; class Alphaproteobacteria; order Rhizobiales; family Xanthobacteraceae; genus Bradyrhizobium; species Bradyrhizobium campsiandrae. The sequence continues at coordinate 17,154 of NZ_JAANIH010000085.1, read as the reverse complement.
CAATAACAACATTCGTGTCGCGCGCATCTAGAGGCCATACCCCCCTATGTTTTCAACGCGACCGTAGGATGGGTTGAGCTCTCGCGAAACCCATCGCTCTGACAAGCGAACGCCGCATCCAGACCTTTACCCGGATCAAGTTTGATGGGTTTCGCAAGAACTCAACCCATCCTACGAGCTACGAGCTTTCGAAAAGCAATTGTCGGCCGAAATCGCCGCTCCGGTATTGACGCAGGTCAGGGCCTCGGGCGCTGCTCTGGAACAACGGCGGATTCACGGACGAACGACGCGATGCTCGCCGCCCAGACGAGCGCCATGGCGAGCAGCACCCACTTGAAATCGGAATGGATCATGAAGTTGACCGCGGACATCAACCCGATCGAGAGCCCGCCGGCAATTCCGGCGCCGGCCGCAGCGGCTGACCGATGCTCGCGGAAGGATGTCCACGCCAACGTGAGCGCGAGCACTCCGGTCGCCGTCACGTAACCGCCCATCACCCGAAATACGTTGATGAGCCACAGTGTCAGCCTCGGCCCAATCGAACGCAGTTCGGCCGGGGTCAGATTCATGTAGCGGATGTCTTCAGGCAGCAACGCGGGCCGCAGGAAAATGAAGTAGATGCCGACGCCGACCAACAGGACACCGGAGGCCGCGAGGAGCATCGATGATAGACGCCAGCGGCCCAACATCCTGCGCATCGTTGCCACCCCGGATCAACCGTGGTGAAGGCTGCTGCCCGAGGAGCCCAGACCGAGAAGCCGACTCAGGCGCGGTATGAAGCCCGGGACTTCCGCAGCGTACGTCGTATAGGCCTCGCCGAACTCCGACCTGGCGTCCAGTTCCTCGCTTCTCGCGAGCTTCACATACATGATGGTCAGCACCGGAAACATCGCCAGCGTGAGGATCGTCGGCCATTGCAGCAGGAAGCCGAACATCACCAGCACGAAACCGACATATTGCGGATGCCGGACGTAGCTGTAGGGGCCGGTGGTGGCCAGCTTGCGGGTCTGCTGTGCCTCGTACAACACGGTCCAGGCGACCGAGATCAGGATGAAGCCGGCCGCGATGAAGACGTAGCTGAGAACGTGAAACGGTCCGGCGTGCGGATTGGTCTTCCAGCCGAACATCATCTCGAGCAGGTGGCCGGCGTCGTGGGAGAACCAGTCGACGTTCGGATAGTGCGACTGCAGCCAGCCCGAAAGAAAGTAGATGGTGAGCGGAAAGCCGTACATCTCCACGAACAACGCCACCAGAAACGCGCTGAAGGCACCAAAGGAGCGCCAGTCGCGCGAGGTCTGCGGCTTGAAGAAGCTGTAGGCGAACAGGATGAAGACTGCCGAATTGACGATGACGAGGCTCCAGAGGCCGTAGGCGGGCACGGCGTCATGCATCACAGGCTCCTCGACTCGTTTTGCCGATCGCCGCCGTGATGATGGCCATGTCCGCCGTGCATGAAGAAGTGCATCAGCGGACAGGCGAGGAGCGGAAGCCAGACCAGCAGACCCAGCACGTGAGCCCGGTGCTCGGTGAACAGGAGAACGCCGGCGATGATCAGGAAACCGATCAGGACCAAGCCGGCCTTGGCCCTTGTCGACATCCCTTCGGCGGAACGCTCGGGATAGGCGGATTGATCCTGCATTGGCACGCTCCGGTTTTGATGGAGCGTAGGGGCGTAGTCGACCTCGTCGTTGACCCAGATCAACGGCGGGCGGAGCGGCGGCTTCGCAAGTTCGACGGCGCAATGGAAATGCACATCGTCAGCTTCGTATCGGAAGCGGACTTCCAGAACTATCGGAACGACCCGCGGCGATCGGCTCAAGCCTGGTTGCTTGAAAGATCGTCTGCGACGCTGGAATTGATCCGAGTGGCCGACGTCTGACAGGCCTCGCGGCAACCGTACCGAATACCGCAACCATCCGATCGCGATCCGGGACGCCTCACAACGCGGCCCGCCATCACGATCTGCGGAGTGGACGACCGAACGCCGGCCGACATTGCCGGCCTGCTTGTTGGCAAATCAACGAAGCCGCATCTCATTCTTGCGGGCATGCATCTTCGGGCCATGGGCCAGGGATGCGTTCGCCTCGCTGGCGGGGTTGCGAGAGCAGCTTCCGCCACGGCCGGCGATGGCCGCCAAGCAACGGTCGATCGTCTCGAATGCGCATCTGCGCATGCCAGAGTCGTAGTCGAGTTGGCAGAACAAATATCCCTTTGCCGCGGCCGGCGTCTCCGGAGCCGTTGCGGCAGCCAATGCCGCAACAACCGCGGCAACAGCGAAAATCCTATGCATGCTTGTTTCCGTGATCTGTTGATGCCGAGAGCCACAAGGCTCTGCGAGACTGCTCCGTTACGCCATGGACGGGGCGAACGAACTCGCCGCGAACGTCACGGCGACGGCAAGGGTTGAACGGGTCTTCGGGAGCATCATCGTCTCCATTCTAGATCTGGGGTTCGAGCACAGGCTCGACGGCGTGTTGGCCCCGTTCGGGTGCCGCTTCGTGCGCAGCGGATTCAAGCTGATGGGAAGGGGATTCATCCGCATGCCCCGGATGAATCCTGAACCACGCGACATACAGCGCCGGCAGGAACAGCAGCGTCAGCAGCGTACCGACGATGATGCCGCCCATCATGGCATAGGCCATGGGGCCCCAGAAAATCTCGCGCGCGATTGGAATGAGCGCGAGACTGGCCGCGGCGGCCGTGAGCAGGATCGGCCGCATGCGGTGCTCGGTTGCTTCCACCACCGCATCCCAGGCGGGCCTGCCGTCCTTCTTCAGATCCTCGATCTGCACGATCAGGATCACGGAGTTGCGGACCAGGATGCCGATGAGGGCGAGCACGCCGAGGATTGCGACGAAGCCCAGTGGCGCGCCGCTCGGCAGCATGGCCATGACGACGCCGATCAATGCGAGCGGCGCGACCGCGAACACCAGGAACAGGCGCGAGAAGCTCTGCAGCTGCACCATCAGCACGGTGGCCATGACGAACAGCATCAAGGGCACGACAGCAACGATCGGCCCCTGGCTCTTGGCGCTCTCCTCCACCGAGCCACCGACCTTGACCGTGTAGCCCGCGGGCAGGTGCTTCTCGAACTCAGCGACCTTCGGCGCGAGCTGGTCGACGACCGTCTTCGGTTGAACATTGCCGACGACATCGGCCTTCAGGGTGACGGTCGGAATCCGCGCGCGGCGCCAGATCGTGGGTTGCTCCAGCTCGTAGCGCAGACTGGCGACCGCCCCGAGCGGCACCGATTGGCCGCCGAGCCCGGTCAACTGCAGGTCGCGCAGCGTGTCGATCGAGGCGCGCTCCGCCGCGGTCGCGCGTCCCGTGACATTGACGCGATAGATGCTGTCGCGCACCTGCGTGATCGCCGATCCCTGGAGCACGGAGTTCAGGGTGGTGGCGATGTCTTCCGAGGTCACGCCGAGTTGGCGCGCCTTGTCCTGGAGCACGTCGACCTTGACGACACGCGCGGGCTCCATCCAGTCGAACACCACGTTGCCGAGATCGGGACTGCCGCGGATGACGCCGGCAAGCTTCTGCGAGAGGTCGCGGACCTCGGCGATGTCAGGGCCGCTCAGGCGGTATTGCACCGGACGTCCGACGGGCGGACCGACCTCGAGCAGCTTGACGTAGGTGTCGGTGCCCGGGAACGTCTTCCTCAAATAGTCCTCGAACTGCGACTTGAGCCTGTCGCGCGCGGCGATGCCGCCTTTGGTTACGATCACCTGCTGACCAAACCAGCTGTTGGCTGTCTGCAGGTCGAACGAGAGCACGAAGCGCGGCGCGCCGGTGCCGACATAGGTGGACCAGTGCTCGACCGAATCGTTGCCCTGCAACTGCTCGCGCTCGAAGCGCGCCATCTGCGTGTTGGTCTCGGCGATCGAGGCATTCTGCGGCAGGTTCCAGTCGATCACCAATTCGGCGCGGTCCGACGACGGGAAGAACTGCTGCTGCACGAACTGCAAGCCGAACAAAGCGAGCAGGAAGGCGCCGGCCGTGACAGTGACGGTGCTCCAGCGATGATGCATGCAGAACAGGAGGAGGCGCGCGAACATCTGCGCGACGCGGCCCTTCCGATCGTGATGTCCCTTCATCCTCGCCGGCAGAATGGTGACGCCGAGCAGCGGCGTGAACAGGACGGCGACGATCCAGGAGACGATCAACGACACCCCGATCACCACGAACAGCGTGAAGGTGAACTCGCCCGCGTTGCTGCTGTTGAGCCCGATCGGGATGAAGCCGGCAACCGTGACCAGCGTTCCCGTCAGCATCGGAAACGCCGTCGAGGTATAGACGTGGGTCGCCGCCTTCTCCAGGGGATCGCCGATCTCGAGCCGCGCCACCATCATCTCGACCGCGATCATGGCATCGTCGACCAACAGGCCGAGCGCGATGATCAGGGCCCCCAGCGAAATGCGCTGCAACGAGATGCCGCAATAGGCCATCACGACGAAGGTGATCGCGAGCACGAGCGGGATGGCGATGGCAACCACGAGTCCGGCCCGCAGGCCCAGGCTCAAAAAGCTGATGCCGAGCACGATGATCACGGCCTCGAACAGCGCTTCGGTGAAGCCCGAAACGGCATGTTCGACCACGACCGGCTGATCGGCCACGAGGTGCACGCCGACACCGATCGGCAAGTCGGCGATGATCTTGCTCATCTCCGTCTTCAGCGCCTCGCCGAACTGGAGCAGGTTTGCGCCCGATTTCATGCCGATCGCGAGCGCAATGGCGGGCTGGCCGTTGTACCTGAAGAGTGTTGACGGCGGATCGGCATAACCGCGCGTGACGGTCGCAACGTCGGTCAGCGGGAAGAAGCGGTCGTTGATGCGCAGATTGACCGCCTTCAGGCTCGCTTCCGAGGTGAACTGCCCGTTGACGCGGACGCTGATCCGCTCCGGCCCCTCCTGAAACACGCCTGAGGGCGCCACCGCGTTCTGGCCCTGCAGCGAGTTCATGATGGCGTGGACGTCGAGGCCGAGCGCCGCGATCTTGCGGGTGGAGAATTCGAGATAGATCACCTCGTCCTGCGCGCCGAGAATGTCGACCTTGCCGACGTCGGGCACCGTCAGCACCTTGGCCCTGATGTCCTCGACCTGATCGCGGAGCTGCCGCTGGCTGAGGCCATCGCTGGTAAAGGCATAGACGTTGCCGAAGACGTCGCCAAAGCGGTCATTGAAGCCGGGGCCGATCACGCCTTGCGGGAAATCGCCCCTGATGTCCGCGATCATGTTGCGGACGCGCACCCAGGTCGGCTTGACGTCGGCCGCCTTGGTCGAATCGCGCAAATAGACGAAGACGGTGGTCTGGCCGGCGACCGTCACGCTCTTGGTGTAGTCGAGCGATTCCAGCTCCTCCAGCTTCTTCTCGATCCGGTCAGTGACCTGACGCGTCATCTCCTCGGGCGAGGCGCCCGGCCATTGCGCCTGGATCACCATGGTCTTGATCGTGAAGTCGGGATCTTCCTGTCGCCCCAACTGGAGATAGGCAAACAGGCCGGCCGCCATGAAGGCGATCATGAAATACCAGACGAGCGAGCGATGGCCGAGCGCCCAATCGGAAAGGTTGAACGACTTCATGGCTCTTGATCCTGTGCGATGCGGACGTGCTGTCCCGGCTTGAGGCTGTGAACTCCGGCGGTGACGACACGGGCGCCTGCGGCAAGCCCGCTGATGACGCGGAAGCCGGCCGGTTCGGCGACACCGTCGATTCTGTTCAAGGAGACGGTGCCGGTGGCTTGATCGACCACCCAGACGAAATCGGCGCCGTCCTTGGCGAGCACCGCGGATGGGGGCAGGCGCATGAAATTGCCGTGATCCTGGCCGAGCTTGGCCGTGACGGTTGCGCCAAGCCGGAAGCTTTCGGGCGGGTTGTCGAGCGCAATCCTGATACGTCGCAGCCGCGTCACTGCGTCCGCTTGCGGTGCGATCTCGCGAACCCTGCCCTCGACCTGGACGGCGGGAAGCAGCTGCAGGCTGACGGTGAAGGCGAGACCGACTTCGAGCGGCACGGGAAAGTCTTCCCCGATATCGACGACCGCCTCGCGAATGTCCGGCCGCGCGACCGTCAGCACGGTCTGCCCGGGCGAGACGACCTGGCCGACTTCTGCGCCGACGGCGGTGACGACGCCGCCGAAGTCGGCCTTGATCTGGGCATAGCCGAGCTGCTCGATCGCCTTGGTCAGATTCGCCTGCTCCTGCGCAACGCTTGCTTCGGCGCCGGCGCGGGCCTGCTCGGCATTGTCCAACGTCTGCCTGGTGGTCGCGTCGCTGCTGATCAGCGTCCGTTGCCGCCCCTCCGTCGCCTTGGCCGTCGCAAGCTGCGCCTCGGCCTTCGCCAATTGCGCTCTTGTCGCGCGAACGGCGAGATCGAGTGCGGTGGGATCAATCGTGCCGATGATCTGTCCTTCGCCGATGACGTCGCCAACATAGACCGGACGCGAGGTCAGCCGTCCGAGCACGCGAAAGCCAAGGTTGGTCTTGTAACGTGGCTCGACCACGCCGACGGCAATCGTGCCGTCACCGCTGTTCGGCTCGGCCACCATTGAGAGCACGGGACGCACGGGCTCCGGCGCGTTCGTCTCCTGCTGACAAGCGGTGAGCAACGAAACCGCCGCGAGCGTGCCGGCGATCACCATGACCTGTCGCTTCATGACCGACCTCCCTCCTCGGCGACCGGCTGGCCGACGCTCAGCAGCTTGCCGCCATCAATGACGACGCGCTCGCCGGGCTCGAGCCCTGCCTTGATCAGCACCTGTCCGGCCTCGTATGCGCCGACCGTGACCGGCTTCAGCGACGCCGTCTGCGTGTTCGGATCGACCGTCCAGACGGCGGGCTTCCTGCCTGCGGCCATCAGCGCGCTCCATGGCAAAGCGATCTCCTTCTGAGCTTTCGCCTTGACCGTTCCGGCGACGGCGCTGCCCAGCGTCATCTCAGTCGACGGGTTCTCGATGGACACCTTGACGCGGATCGTGGAGCTCTTCGCGTCGATGACAGGTGAAATCTCCCTCACCTCGCCCGTCGCAGTCACGCTCGTGTCGGAGACCAGCGCCAGCGTCACGCGGCGGCTGTCAGTCTGGCCAAGGAAGACGGATTCGTAGACCTCGAACACGGCATCCCGCTCCCCGTCCTGGGCAAGCGAGAACACGGGCTGGGCAGCCGGAACGACCTGGCCGACCTCGATGTTTCGTGCGGTCACGATGCCGTCCGCTTCAGCCCGCAACACGGTATAGCTAAGCGCATCGCGCGAGGTGCCCAGCTGCGCCTTGGCCGCCTCCAGCACACCTTCCGCGGTTCGCAGGCCCTCCTGGGCCTGATCGTAGACGGTGCGGGTGGTGAAGCCGCTCGCAATCAGCGCTTTCTGCCGCTCGAACGTCGCTTTCGCGACGCGCAGCTGGGCTTCCGCGGAAGCCAATGCCGCGGTCGCCGCATCGACATCGGCCTGTTGCTCGGCGGCATCGAGCCGGGCGAGGACGTCGCCTTTGTTGACGTGAGCGCCGACCTCGACATTGCGAGCAACCACACGTCCGCCGACACGGAACGAAAGATCGGCACGGAAGCGCGCCTGAATCTCGCCCGTCAACGTGATGGAGGCTTGCCGGTCGCGCGGCTGCACGACCGTGGTCCGGACCAGCGTTGTCCGCATGGCCGTCGGCGCCGCGTGGTCGTTGCAACCGCTCAGCGCGGTGCCGACGAGCGCGGTCGCTGCGACGAGAAACCTGGCCGCACGCGGAGCCTTGATCGGATGGGAGGATCGGTTGCTCATGGCGCGTCCGTCGGATGAGAGGACGAGAGCAGCTTGCCGAGCGCATCTGCGGATCGGCGGCAAACGAGCGGTGCGACGGCTCTGGTGCTGCGCCGCGTCCTCATTTGGCGCGTTGCGATCGACCAGTTTGCGTCCCGCTCGCGCTCGGTGAGCGGGAAGGAGACCACGACCGAGGTGAATTCAGCGCCAAAACCCTGTTCGATCCGGCCGCCGAGCGCTCTGGCGATATCCCGCGCGATCCGCAATTTGCGGTCCGAGATATCCCGCGCGGGACGCGAGCCGTTGTCGTGGATCACGCAGTTCACCAGCGCGCCCGTGCGCGTCAGCTTGATCCTGATCTGCCCGGCTCGCGCGTCGAAGCAGCCGTGCCGTGCCGCGTGCGTCACGAGCTCATGAACGATCAGCGCCAGATGCCAGCAACGCTCCGGCTGGAGCGCGAGGGACTGCGTCGCGAACGCCAGCTGAATCTCCATCCGATCGAGCAGCGCCCGGCGCATGCCGCAGCCCAGCTTGCGAATGTAGGTCGCGGCGTGGATCAGCGTGTCGCCCGCGGGCATGGCCAGGGTACGATGCACATCGGCATAGCTGTGCAGCAGCTCGACGACATCGCTGAGCGCGCATTTGGCCTCCGCCCCTTCGACGCGGATAGCGGCGGCGGAGACCAGGTCGATGGCGAAGGCGACACCGTTGGTGACCCTGCGATTCAGTTCGCGCAGCAGCGTGCCTTCCTTCAAACCGGACGGGGCTGGGCTCAAAACAGTCACGACATTCTCCTCATTCGGATCGGACGATTGGGTCGAAGGCCCCACAGTTGCGACCCCGACGATTCCGGGGGCGCTCGCCGGGTCGGCAACGCATCGATCGGCTCCAATAATAAACTATACCGTATATTTTCTTTTTCTTGCCTTTCTTGGCCGGCCGTGTCAAGTGGCAAAGAATGGCGCACAGACTCGTGATTTCGGAGACCAAGAATGAAAAAGACGAAGCGAGGCAGACCACCCAAGGATCTGGCCGGCGATGCGCAGGCGCGCATTCTCGATGCGGCCCAGCAGCTGTTTCTCGACAAGGGCTATCACAGCGCCAGCATCGACGACATTTCCGAGCTCGCTCCCGCGAGCAAGCCGACGATCTACGCGCACTTCCCCGGCAAGGAAGCGCTCTTCGCGGCGGTGGTGGCCCGCACCATAGACGGATTGACTGACTTCGAGGGGTTCTCGCCCGAGGGCCGCACCATCGAGGACAAGCTGATGAGCCTCGGGATGACCATCGTCGAAAGGGTGGTCGAGGAATCGACCGGCATGGTGAGAGCGACCATCGCGGAATCGCAACGGTTTCCCGAACTCGGCCGCAACGTCCACGACGCTGCGCGCGATCGCTCTCTGGCTGCGGTGTCGCAGTTGCTGGACGAAGCCACGCAAAAGCTCGCCCGCACCGCAAGGGGACCTTTCAGCGCCAAGCGAAGCCGGGCCACCGCGCAGATCTTTCTCGACCTGATTCTCTTGCCTATGCTGTTCCGGTCGCTCGTCGGCGAGACAACGAAGGACCTGAAGAAGGAGCTTCCCGGCTTCGTGCGCGAACGCGTCGCGTTCTTCCTGGCGGCCTGCGAGACGGACTGGTCGTAGGAGCATGGCCGCCTGTCCGATTTGGACTGATGGCTGGAGGCGTCAGCGTCAGCCGGCGGCCCTCAAATGTGGCTGCGATGTCATCTCGGCCGGCTGCCGCACCGTTCGCGCTTCATGTTCTCACCGCGCCGGAAGGTTCAGCAACTCGCTGCGGCAGGCTTCGCCGAAGTCGCGCAAAGGATCCATTTCCTCGATGAAGGCGGGCAGATCGACGATCGAGCGGTTTGGCGACAGATAGGTCTCGATGATCAGGCGGCCGGTCCGCTCGGCGGCTTGAACGACGTCGTTGCTGGACAGGATGCGCATGCGACCGACGAGCGTATAGAGACCGACGAGCTGCGGGATTTCCGCCCTGTCGGAGACGAGCGCGTCGGCATACAGCCGGGACGCCTCCTCGATGAAGTTCTTGTACAACCGCTCGCGCTTTTCGAACGAGCGGGCGTGATGGCGCTCTCGAAGCCTGCGGCGCCGGCTGAACCATCCGCTCAAGATGGTCGAGATCGCTCCGAAGGCGGAGCCGCCGAACGCGGCCAGCGCCGGGATATACATCGTCGTCATCGATCGTTCCTGTGCTGCGGACGCATCAAGGCGGCTTCGGCAGGTGGCGATGCCGCGACGTCGCGCCTTATCGGCTCCGCGCCGGTCCCGTGCTTGCCTGCTCGAACACTGCCTTGCACGCTTGACTCAGGTCCGATTTCCTCTGGCGCAGGCAAGCCTCGACCCCCGACGGATCGGGAATGAAGGCACTGCATAGACGGAAGGCGTCGGGCGTGCACGCGGCCCTCTGCTCCGGTGTGCCCTGATTCTCCTGCGCGGATGCTGATGGGCTGGCGAATGCAACCATGACCGCCGCGACCAGCGCCGGCGTCAATCTCGACATGTCAATTCCTCTCTCTGCGTAAGACTCGATCTCGGGCATCGACATCACGGGCGTCGACGCCCCGATCTCCGCACACGCGCTTGTGAGGCCCTCGTCTTGACTTCGGCCATGGCGCGTGATTTATATGAACTATACGGTGTATTTTATTAAGGAGACGCGGAATGTCAAGCATGCTGTTCGCCTTGATGCGCGAAAATCCGATACCGGGGCTTGCCGTCGCATCGATCAATGTCGTCGTCGCCCTGTGTCTCGTGGCGCTGAGCCTGCTGCTGGGGATCACGATCGCGATGATCGCCTGGGCGCATTCGCTCGGCGCGCGCCGGCCCGGTCCTGTCCGGCTGCAACGGAGGACGATCGCATGACGCCGGTCCTGCTGATCACCCGCGACTGCATCATCTACTGGGTCAACGTCTGGATCGCACCGGTCGAATATGTGTTCGACATGATCGAGTCCGAACTCGCACGCCGAGGCGTTGCGCCCGACCCATCCGACAATCTTACGCACGCCGCGTGAGACGATGCCCGGTGCTCCGACAATGCTGAACTTCATCGAGGTCTTCGACGTGATGAACGTGGATCCGGACAGCGGCGAAGCCGTGCCGACCGGCGTCACCGGTACGCGGGCGGCGCTGGAGCGAGACGGGTTCGCTTTTGATCCTGGTGTCGCGACCTATTGTCCGACCGAGTGGCTCGACGAGCGCGGCTATCTCGACGCCGGGCTTGCGCGCCGCCATCCGCGCCCGTGGGGCATCTGACGATGAGATACGGCGACATCACCATCGGAAGTCGCGTGCCGTGAGCCGACGATCCATCATCGCCGCCATGCGTGCGCACCAAGAAACCGAAACCGCCCTTCCCTGGCGCGGCTACTTTCTGTCGGTCGGCGGCGCGCTGCTCTGCTTGCTCTGGGCGGCGGGCTCGCTGCTGCCGGAGCCATCGCCTGGCCGCTTCACCGAAGCGGATCCCGCGCTGCCTCCGATCCGCATCCAGTCCGCCATGAAAGGGCCCGAGCGCGTGGCGATCGACACCAACCAGTCACAGCCCGCGCCCTCCGACAAGGAGATCGTCGTCGCCCATTCGGCCGCGCAGGCCATCGACCCACCTGACCGAGATTGATCCGATGCTGAAGCAACATGTCCTCGCCCTGATCGTATGGTCAGCCATGCTGGCAGCGACCGGCGCCGTCGCCGACGTCCAAAATCCCGTCGACTCGGCCAACCGAAGCGCGGCCACGCGAGGCGACGCCGAGGACGCCGCGATCCGCCGCGTGCTGACCGAATTCCGCACGATCCACATCCCGCTCAGCCGCGCGATGGCGATCGCCGAGCGTCTCCATGATGGGTCCAAGACAGCCGACATCAGCTTCGAGTCGGCCGGCTCCCCCGTCTATCGCGTCCGCACGATGCGGAAAGAACGGGTATGGGAGAATACCATCGATGCCAACACCGGCAGCGTCGCGGGAAGGGAAGTGACGTGCTCGCTGCGTGAACTGGGTCGCGAAGAGCTCGCCAACATGATCGCTCTCAAGTGGATCAAGCAGGAATTGTCGGATGCCGTGCAGGTCGCGGAGCGGGCGACGGCCGGCAACGCGCTTGCCGGCGGGCTGGTCAGACAGGATGGCAAGCCCACCTTCGTCGTCGTGGTCGCCGCCGGCGATGATTTGAAGGAAGTGATGCTCGAGCCGCCCAAGGTCGCAAAGCAAGGCCCGATCCATCGCTAGCTGACGCGACCGACAGGCGGCGATGCCGGGGCTTGCTATGCGGCGTCGATCAGCGTCTCGGCTATGCCGACAGTCGCGAGCGATAGGGGGCGGTCAGCAGCAGCAGGAAGAGGGCTCTTTCGGCCTGGTATCTTGCGGCCGGCCGGCTTCGTTCCCGCCCCTGCATCAGCACCACGCCATGGCTGGAGCAGACGCTCCAAGCCCATGCGCTCCGCTTGCGCGGCGCCAAGCTCACTTCGAAAGTCGGAAACTCCGGCCCCACCATCCCTGCGGCTTCTCGTCAGACCCTTCAAAGGGAGTTGACCCGGAGGGCGGACACGTGTCTTCACCCATTTGGGTGAAGACACGCCGGCGCATCGCCAGGGTTAACCCGATCCGGGTCGGATTCGTTCCGGCATCAATCGTTGAGCGGTAATCTGGGGATCGCGCCGAACAGCGCGGCCGCGCTCTTCTGGTTTCGCGTTCCCGTCTTGGCCAGGACGGCCTTGATCTGCGTGCGGATCGTTTCGCGGCTCAAGCCGTGATGCGCCGCGATGTCGCCGATCGTCTGCCCCTGCGCGATCCCACGCGCAACGCGCGCCTCGCTGGGGGTGAGATCGAACAGGCCGCGGATCAGCGCAAGGCTCGGCGCCTGGGAGGCGGTCACCGGCGTCACGATCAGGAGGCCGACCGCTCCATTGAACAGGTCGCGCGCTTCGCCCGGCATCGAAACGAGATGAAACACGACCGGATCCGCGTTGGTCCGGCGCGCCGCGAAGGAACATACGGGTGTTTCGGGCGAACCGAGCTGAGCCAGGCCGGCGCGCAGCAGCGTGTCGGCCGCGCCGTCCCTGATGGCGAATTGGTCCTTCGGCAGCCAGCGCAGGACATCCGTCATGCCTTCGATCAAGGCGTTCACCGCCATGACCCGTCCAGACCGCGCGATGGCGAGGGCCGGCAGACCGACAAGCGCCAGCGCCTCGGTCGCCGCCCGCATCCGGGTCAGGCGCCAGCGCGTCGACAGCAGGGCCGCCCGCGCGAGATGGGGACGAAAGCGGTCGAGGAAATCGAGATCCTGGCGCGAAAAGGCCGGCCGGCCTGCCAGTCTTTCCATGTGAAAGACGATGAGCTCGCCGGAGGGGCTATGAACGGCTGTCGCGCAAGCATGCTCGAAGCCCCATTTCTTATTCCACTCCACGCGATATGGATCACGCTCCCATTCTTCCAGCGAAAAGACCTCCTGTTCGCTGACGAAGCCGGGGTGGTCAAACGCCAGAAGCCTGGGTGTCGTCTCGGTGCGACTGGAGATGCCTTCACGCATGAACGCCGCGAAGGCCTCTTGGATCGACGGCGAGGTCACGACGCCATTCCAGACGCCGGCCCAGGGGTCGCTGTCCGAGGTGATCATGACCATGCCATGTGCGCCCGCGGCCTGCGCGATGGCCTCCAGCACCTCCGGCCAGAGCTCCGGAACGGTCGCAGCCTCGTGGATACGATCGATGATGTGCTCGATATCGATGCCCGTCATTGTCGCCGCGATAGACCCAATCGACCGAACCCCCGAAAGGCATGATAGCAAGCCGCTTCCAGGGAACTCAATCTTGTCGTCCCCCGCGCGAACCCGGATAGTCTCGCCGGTATCATGGCGGGGTTTCAATTGGTCGAAAGTTCTTGGGCATCCGGAGCGGCGCCGAGATCGGGGGCCGTCTTCGGATGGCGACGGTCCGACGCCACCCGACTTCACCCGATGGCAAAATCGGCCGCCGCCTCCGCGTGAATGGCCGTCGTATCGAACGTCTCGACCGATGTATCGGCAGCGCCAACCAGCATCGTGATCTCGGTGCAGCCGAGGATGATGCACTCCGCGCCGCGCCCGACCAGCGCGGCCATCACGTCCTGATAGCGGCGACGCGACGGATCGGCGACGATTCCGAGGCACAACTCGTCGTAGATGATGCGGTTGACGTCGGCGCGCTCCTCGGCGGACGGAACGAGGACGTCGAGCGCATGCGCGCGCAGCCGGTCGATGTAGAAATCCTCTACCATCGTGAACCTGGTCCCGAGCAGCCCGACCCGCCGATATCCCCGCGCCCGAATGCGCTCCGCCGTTGCATCGCCGATGTGAATGAAGGGAGTGGTCAGCTTCGGCACGATCTCGGGCGCCAGCTTGTGCATCGTGTTCGTGCACAGCACGATGGCGCGGGCGCCCGCGCGTTCGAGCCGCTGCGCCACGTCCACCAGGCTCGCCGCCGCCTCGGCCCAGCGGCCGGCATATTGCATCTCCTTGATCTGCTGGAAATCGTAGGAATACATCAACAGCGGGGCCGAATGCAGCTCGCCCAGCCGATCGCGGACGCGCTCGTTGATGAGCTTGTAATAGAGCGCGGTGCTCTCCCAGCTCATCCCTCCGATCAGGCCAATGGTTTGCATGCTCTCGCCTTTCGAAATCAGGACCGATCTGACCGTAGACGAAGTTGGTGACGCCCGCCATCGCGACGCAGAGGGAAGGCTGGCGACCCGTCATCCTGAGGTGCGAGGCATGGGACGCAACGCGTCCCATGGGGAGCCTCGAAGGATGCGCGGCCACCAGTGGGGCCGTCGCCCTTCGAGGCCTGCCCTGCTTTGCAGGGCAGGCACCTCAGGGTGACGGTGATGGATTATGCTTATCCGAATTGAAAAACGCATCCGGCTTCATCTGCGCTCTGCTCCGATTGAACCCGATCCGGCCTCGGCGACACTATTCCCCTGCAGAGAAACGACACGCTCGTCCATGGACGATACGGGAGAGCATCTGTCATGCGACAACGAAACTGGCGATTGATAGCGGTGGGCACGGTGCTGCTGGTGTTGGCCGTGCTGTTCTTCCTGTCGATGCGCGACATGACGCTGTGGTCCAACGATCCCGCCGCCCTGATGCGCACGGTCGGCGAGGTCTCCGGTGCTGTCGGCGGCATCAGCCTCGTGATGATCGTGTTCGGCCTGATCGGGCGCAAGGCGCCGGCCTGACGAGGCATCGTTCAGGCCGGTCACGACCGCATCACGCCTCCGCCAGAGGCGGAATAACGGGTCTTCGACGCCAATCTGAAGGTCAGAGCCGCGCATCCCGCGCGGATGCCATTTGGAGGCCGCGATGATCACCTCGAAGCTCTTGGCCGTGCTCGCACTCGTCTCGACGATGGGCGCCGCGTCGGCGCAATCCTTCTATCCAGCGCCGGCCGGCAAGGAAACGACCACGAAGCCCTGGACCGCCCCGGTCGGCCATCGCCAGCCCCATGCATCAGACATTCCGGCAACGGCGACGGGGTCGCAGGACGTACTCGATCGGGAAGATACCATGATCGACCGCAAGATCGGCGGCATCTGCCGGGGGTGCTGATGAGACCGGCAGACCCGGCGATCGACGTTCGCCTTTGACTCGTTGCGGTCCCTACGACGTCCGCTGCTTCGCTTCCACGTATCGCGCAAAACTGTCGAGGATGGCCTGCCAGCCGGCCTGCTGCTGCTCGACGGAATGGGTGGTTTCGCCATCGAAGGCGACGCGGACGACGACACCCTTGGCCGCGGGCGCGAAGTCGACCTCGGCCTTGCGATCGCCGAACGCATATTCGATCCGCTTGTGCTCGACGATTTTGGTGTAGGTCCCGGCGAAGTCGAAGCCCATGCTGCCGTCCTTGGCCTCCATGCGCGACGAAAACACGCCGCCCTCGCGCAGGTCGACCGTTGCCTTGGTCGTATGCCAGTCGTCCGAGGCGGCGTTCCACTTCACGATGTCGGCAGGCGTCGTATAGGCGCGCCAGACCTGGTCGATCGGGGCTGCGACGCTGATTTCGACGGTGATCCTCATGGGTATTGCTCCAGTCCGATTTCGAGGCTTCGAGGTGGCATCACGTCACGTGTGCGGGGACCATGTCCAGCCCATCCGTGACGTGTCGCCCAAAGGACGACCGAAACCGGCCCGTGCCGACATGGTAGAGCCGTCGGCAGGCAAAAAAACGCAGCGCTCAGCTCGCGCCGGTCTTGCCGCGGATGGCCTGCGATCGCTTGATGAGGCCTCGGGCATCGGCGGTGCGGCCCTGGTCTCTGTAGAACGCGGCGAGGTTGTCGAGGACATCGACGAGATCCGGATGATCAGGACCGAGCGTCTTCTCGAACGTCGCCACCGACAGCTTGTACAGCCGCTCGGCATCTTCATTGCGCCCCTGACGCGCATAGAGTGTCGCCAGATTGTTCTGCGCCTGGGCGATGTCGGGATGGTCGGGTCCGAACGCCTTCTCGGTCACCGCGATCGATCGCTTGAGCAGCCGCTCGGCATCGGCATAGCGATGCAGATTGATGTAGGCATCGGCGAGATTGCTCATCAACACCGTCGCTTCGGGATCGTCGGGGCCGTTCGCCTTCTGCAGAATCGCGAGTCCCCGCTTGAACAACGGCTCCGACCGGTCGTAGCGTCCCTGATTGCTATAGACGGCAGCAAGGTTGCTCAAGGCCATCACGATGGAAGGATCGCTCCGGCCGAGCGCCTTCTCGCGGATGGCGATCGAGCGCTTGAGCAGCGGCTCGGCGTCGGCATAACGCGCTTCGGCGCGATAGAGTTCGCCCAGATTGTTCAGAACGGTTGCGACTTCGGTGGCATCAGGACCGAGCGTCTTCTCCCGGATGGCCAGCGACCGCTTGTACAGCAGCTCGGCAACCGCGTATTGGCCGAGATTGTAGTGGATGGTGCCGAGATCGTTCAGCGGCATCGCGACCATGGCGTCTTCGGTGCCGAACTCCTTCTCGCGGAGGGCGAGGGCCTTCTGGGCCAAGGGCAGCGCTTCGGTATATTTGCCGGCCCGATAGAGCTCTTTCATCTGCTGCGTGACCGCCCCCGCCTCGTCCTCTGCCGCACGGGACGGCGCGGCCAGCGACAGGCTCAGCGCGAGCGTGGTGATCGCGACACAGATCGATGCTCTCAAGGCCTTCATTGCGCGTTCCTTCGCCGCTGATATCAGGGGCTACGCGCTTTTGGTGCTTGCGGACACCGGATCGGTTCAAACTGGCCGGCGATCAGGTGAAGAAGGCGCTCAGCCTGTCGATCACGAGTTCCGGCGCCTCTTCGGGCAAATAATGCCCGCAAGGCAGGCTTTCGCCGCGGACATCCGTCGCCTTCTCGCGCCAGGTCGCGGGCACGTCGTAGGTCGATCCGA
>NZ_JAANIH010000084.1 GCF_014529705.1 Bradyrhizobium campsiandrae | reverse complement strand
AGCGCTGTGGCTCAATCGCGCTTGCTGTGATGGTGTCGCCGTCGCGGCGGTGGTGATGCCTTTGAGCCGTTACTCTCCTGTCGGGCTGTTTGGCCCCACGTCCATACCGGCCTTTTGCTGGCGGATCACGCGCCACAATACGCTCACTGCGCTCGCCGACCTTTACCCGCAATGGCTTGTTCGCGATCTTCTTCCCCTGCCGCCAAGCGGCGGCATTCCTCGCGAGGCAACAAGATCGCTCAGCCCGCCATCCTCCGCTGCGCTGCGGGCCAGAGGCTGCGGGCCGGTCGTTGCGGCGCTCAGAGATCGCCATCAAGGCCGCGATGGTCGCGGGCTTGGGAACAGCAACAGGAGATTACCATGGCTCAGATTGGCACCTTCACCCGCGCCGAAGACGGCTCCTACACCGGCACCATCAAGACGCTCTCGCTCAACTTCAAGGCGCGCTTCCTTCCGGCCGAACCCTCTGAGAACGAGAAGGCTCCGAACTTGCGCGTGGTGGTCGGTAATGTCGAGATAGGTGCCGCGTGGCAGCGGACCTCCAAGGACAACAACACCGTCTACCACTCGGTCAAGCTCGACGACCCGTCCTTCCCGGCGCCGATCTACGCCAACCTCGTCGCGGTCGATGACGGCTACGCGCTGGTTTGGTCGCGCTGATCCGCAGGCCTTGCGGCGCCTCGCCTCGAGCGAGGCGCCGCGGCTTCTCTCCACGGGATTATGCGGAGTGTCGCCGCCACAAAAGCCCTTGAAAACCGCGGCCACCAGCCAACGACTCCGCATAATCCCGCGCTACGCATAATCTACGTTATGCGGTGCACCGCATAACGTCGAGCTGGGTGCTGCCTGGCAGAAGACCGCCAAGGACACCGAGCGCGACTACCTCTCCGTCAAGCTGGACGATCCGAGCTTCCCCGCCCCGATCTACGCCACCCTGACCGAGGTCGAGGGTGCGGAAGGTCTCCAGCTGATCTGGTCCCGGCCTAACCGGGACTGAGGCTGCCAAGAGGGCTCCGCCGCGAGGCGGGGCCTTCTTCGTTTCAAATGGAGAGAAGGTCATGACGGTCGACGTTATCGAGGAACTGCGCGCAGAGCTGCGCAACTGCCTGTTCAGCCCCGCGGAGCGCGAGGCACTCGAAGCGCAACTTGCCGAGCTGATCCGGCGACGCAACCAGCCAACCAGGTCCGGCGACGCGTCGCCCGCCGATCAGCGGCTCTCCGCCGCCGGGGCATAGCCCCGGCGGCGCTTCGTTCGCTCAAGCCGGTCAAACGCTTCGCCAGCTCTCGCGCTGTCGTCGAACGTTTTTATCATCGTCTGACCACTCGTGCCGATCCGGCCCCAGTTGCGGACCATCGCCACGCCGCCGAACAAGGTTGGCTGCAAGGACAGCTGGCAGAACCGCCGCATATTGCACGTTGTGTCGACACGACGAAGATGGACATGGTCGGGTGAAAGCTGGGGCATCCAGCGATTCTCCCGTCATCTGGAATCTGTGTCCAAATGGATTGTTGAATCGAACAAGATCGATCGATTCATTTTCCTGATAGGTCGATTGCCCGTGGACGAGCGATCCCTCGATGAGGGCAGTCGTAGCGGCGCCGAAGACGAGCATCAGCCATTTGGCGTGCCGGGCCGGCCAGATTCAGCTCCCATTCTGGCCCGTTCTCTGGCATTTTCCCTTCGATCAGAGGACGCCATGCCGAGCCGGATTCCACTCGACCCGAAACTGCCCAAGGCCTTTGACGCGACGCCGAACGAAGAGCGTAGTAAGGCAGAGCTCGATCAATGGTGGGATCGTCCCTACGGGCTCACCCGTCCGGATGGTCGCATCGAGATTCGGTGCCTGAACGGCGGAGCATGGGACCGGTCGACCCATCTCGGCATTGCGGATGACTACGATGCTGCCTGCGTATTGGCCGAAGCCAAGCAGGCCGAATGGGTGCGGTTCCGCGAGCAGCCCCGTACCTGTCTTGACGAAGGCCGGGTCACGGTGATCCGGCAGCCGCAGCGGCCCGACGAGGGGATGCTTGAACTCGCTTCCTTCGCGACGGCGGAGGCGGCGACCGAGTACTTGCGCGCCAATTTCCCGGAACCGTCTTCCTCGCGATAATCGCTCCGAGGGCATGGGGCGAGCCCCTTCGGGGACGGCTCTACTCGCGCCGCCAACGCGGCGCTCCCGGAGCCCGCACGCGGTCTCCGCGCATGCGCGTGACGATCCTCTCGCAGGCCGTGAACACATCCTTGGATCGTCATTCAAGCCCCGAAGCCTTATTTCCCGAAGCAACGTCGCAATCTGATTCCGACGGCTGACATGCAGGCGAGTGTCGGTGAAAACAGCGGCCGCATCGCAGGGCGGATTGCCAGCCGTGAAGACGATCTGTTCGTCGGTTCGCGTGCGAGCACTATGAGCGGCATTATCAGCTGGCGGCGGACGAGTTGCTTGGATCGTGTCCGCGACGAAGCCTACATCTGCGAGGACTGACTGAGCCGAAAGCCCTGCACGGTGGTGTCGCCGCAACGCTTCGAGATATAGTCCACTGTCTCGGGATAGTTGATCGCCGAGAACGAGATGCAGGACGCCGCGTTCGAACCAGTTGCTCGTCGCATCGCGACCGCGATTGGCTTCGGTCATCTTGATCAACTGGTAGAGCATTAGCTGGTTGATGCCGTATTTGCGCCCGAGGGCGCCGCGGGCGGGCCTCAGAACGTGTTGGTTTGAACCAACACGGCTTGGGGGCACACACATTTGGTTTTCGTTGTCTTGCTTCAACTCCGGTGTGCGCCTGCCCAATCGATGCGAACCTCATTTCGACTGAGCGCCTCGCTCCCCTGTGGCTCGGCCCACCTGACTCTTCTGGCAGGGGATTTTGTACCCGGCTTTCAGGATTCTGCCGCGTGCTGGTTCGCAGTGGGCGTTGGTTCAAACCAACACCCAGGACGAAGACGCCGGTCAAATCAAGACCGAGCCGGTAAGCGAAGCACGGTATGGAAGAACATGGATGAAGCGCAGATGGTTGCACCAAGGTCGACCCGGTGAACACGATCGTCATCAACAACCAAAAGGGCGGCGTCGGCAAGACGACGCTTGCCGTGCATCTGGCGTGGTTCATGGCGGAAGCGGGCTGCCGGGTTCTGATGATCGATGTCGATGCGCAGGGCAACGCGACTGACACGCTCAAGCAGCATATGGGGTCGATTTCGGCGGCTGACCTCTTCAAGCCGGCGACCCGGTTTGTCGCTGGCGAAAACAACGGCATCACGCTGGCGCCGGCCGACAGCTCATTGACGGATATTGATCGCGGCAATGCTGCAGCTGTCACGACTCTGCAGCAGAACCTGACTGAGGCCGCCGACCGATTCGATGTTTGTGTGATCGACACCCCGCCATCGCTTGGCCTTCGCAGCGTCGCCTGCTTGGTCGCGGCCTCGCATGTGTTGGCGCCGATTTACCTGGAAGACTATTCCGTAAAGGGCGTCAAGGCCCTGATGCAGACCGTGATCGGGGTGCAACGACGCTACGGTCGCCAAGACACGCGATTCCTCGGCCTGCTGCCATCGAACTTCAACACCAAGTCGCCTCGTCAACGAACGCACTTGGAGCAGTTGTTGCGCGAAGCGGGCAAATACGTGTTCCCAGGCCAGATCGTTGCACGGGACGGCTATGCTGAAGCCGTTGCGGAGCGGGTGCCGGTTTGGAGCTTGAAGCGTCGCTCGGCGCAAGAAGCCGGTCGGGAAATCCGCGCGGTTCTGGCCAAGATCGTAGAACGGCTCGATCAGGAGACGACGAATGACGCTTGATCTCAGCTTCAAGGAGCTCGTCGACGTCGCGGCAAACCCTTGCGACTTAACTGGACGGCCGCTTCTGGTCGCGATCGGCTGCATTGACGAAGACCCCGATCAACCACGCCGCACCTTCGGCGAACAGGAGTTGGAGGAGCTCTCCCAATCGATTGCCGAACATGGCGTGCTGCAACCCATCGTGCTTCGACCTTCTACTGAGGATGGACGCTTCGTCATCGCCATGGGTGCGCGCCGGTACCGCGCCGCGCAGCACGCGGGGTTGCTTGAAATGCCCGCGTTCATCCAAGACGTCGCTTTACCCGACCGATACGCTCAGATGATCGAGAATATCCAGCGGGATGATTTGCGCGCGCAAGAGATCGCCAGGTTCATTGCAGACCGATTGGATGCCGGCGATACCCAGGCGGAGATCTCGCGCAAGCTTGGCAAGCCAAGGGACTGGGTATCCCGCTACGCATCGGTTCAAGCCATGCCGGACTTCCTTCGGGCGCGGCTCGAGGGCAGTTCGATCCGTGCTCTTTATGAACTCTATCAGGTCTGGCGCACGCATCCCGACGAGATCGAGCAGCGATGCGCGACGCAAGACAGCTTCACCGACGCACAGGCTCGACAATTGGCCCGAGACGTTCGTGGGGAGGGCGGCCGCACCAATCGACGAAACGAATTGCCGGTTGGGCGACCTCGATCCGAAAACTCCGATCCCCTCCCGGAAGCAGTGCTCCCGCGCAACGCAGTGAACGACCGCGAAGCGGCAACGGAGGGTCATCCAAAAACTCGTGTCGTTTCGCAATCGAAACCGGCAGCATCGCTGGCAATCAGGGTCCGGTATCAAGATCGGACCGGACAGCTTGTTATCGATCGGCTCGCGACACAAGGCTCCCGTCACGCTGTGGTGTTGGTCGACGGCGCGGACCACGAAGAAGAAGTTCCGGCATCGGCGCTTACAATCGTGGAGATCCTGTCGAGATGAACTCGTTCGCCACTTTCGCTGCCGCGGCGGCAGACTATCAGTGTACGCCGGCGAAGCGACTTTCCCATCCGAAGGATGGCGCGTTAGCGCAGCCGAAGGCCGAACGCGCTCCCTCCAGCGCCGTAGAGAGGCCGGAGGCTGCTGGAAAGTCGCGATCCACTGTACCAGTGTCAGCTAGTACCTTTGTTTCCTCGCTTGCCGGCGGGTCGATATTCGTGATGCCTACTTCGCCAAACGACCGCGGCGAGCAGAGGTCGGCTCAGAGGGCAGAGGCCCTCGATCGCTTTACAGCGGCGGGCGGTGAATGCAGAGAGTGTTGGTTTGAACCAACATCAAGGGACAAAATTTTTTGTTTCCTAGTGCAGGATAGGCGTCGCGCCAGCGATGTATTACATCGCGATTGGGACTGGACTGCATGGCTCTGATCTCGCTTCGCGTCTCCGACGATGTCGCGGCGGAGTTCTCAGCTCTTGCGGCTACCCAGGGCGGCAAATCCGCGCTGCTGCGGCGTCTCATTGCTGATGCACTAGCCGCACCAACGCCGCGTATCTTGGCGATACCTGTTGGACGACCGGAGAAGGTGACGGTGCGACTTCGCGAGGGCGAGATGCGGCAGCTTGCGGAGGTTTCACATCAGCGTAGCATGACCCGAACTGGCTGGATCGTCGCCCTGGTGCGCTCGCGACTGGCGTCACCAGTGCAGCATTCCCCGAGCGAGCATGAGGCGCTTCGCTCGATCGTTCGCGAGCTCAACCGGATCGGTGGCAACATCAACCAGATCGCGCGCGCCGCAAACGCCAGTGTGCTGCAGGGCAGGGCGGTCGAGCCCGATCTGTCCGCAATTCAAGAGGCCAAACTGGTCATCGAAAGAGAGCTGGCGCAATTGCGTAATGCCCTACATGGCAACGCAGATTATTGGGATGGACGGCGATGAGCCGGCGCTCACCGCAGCCGACCGGGCTAGCCTCCGATCTTCCGCCGATCTCGTACGTCTGGGAAACGCCTAATCGGCGCCCGCGGCGGGCCGAGTGGGATATTCCCGATCCGGCCGCTCCTGGTCGCCTCACGCCAGCGATGCGTGCAAAGCTCGAACGCATCGTTCGCCGAGCACCAGAGGTGATGGTCAAGATCACCGGTCGCACAAAGGACGTGTTGCATCTCAAGTCACACCTTGCATACATCACGCGAAACGGCGAGCTCGATGGGGAAACGGAGCAGGGCGCGACGCTGGCGGGTCGTTCCGGATTGAAAGATCTGCAGCAACGCTGGGAGGATGATGTCGGTCTCGACGGCAAGCGCCGCCGTGATGGATCGCTTTCGATTAACATCATTCTGTCGATGCCGGCCGGAACCGACGCTGTCGCTGTCAAAGAGTCAGCCCGCGCATTTGCCATCGAGACGTTCGGGGGCAACCACGACTTCGTCTTTGTCCAGCACCTCGATGACAAGCATCCCCATGTGCACTTGACCGTTCGGTCTCTGGGCCATGATGGCAGGCGCCTCAACCCCCGCAAGGCGGATCTTCAGGCCTGGCGGGACCGGTTCGCTGGCGAACTCCGGCTTCGCGGGATCGCGGCAGAGGCAACGCCGCGGCGAACCCGCGGACGGGTTCGAAAGGCCGATCGCGGGGCGGTCCGCGCGATGCGCAAGCGAAAGATCACACCAGATGTAAATCGGCTTGCCCGGGAGGAGGTGCTTGCGGGGGGGAGGGTTGGTAGGACCGTCAAACGTCCCTGGGAAGAACAGATTAAGTCACGTCAGGAGGCGATCCGGCGGCGATATCTCGATTATGCTGCCGAGCTCCACCGATCTAAGTTGACAGCCGATCACGAGTTGGCTCGCCAGGTTCGACAATTCGTCGACGAGATGCCCACTGTCGAAACTCGACGGCATGCGCTGAGGAACGAGCTTTCCGAGCTTGCTAGTAGCAGGCGTCGTAGTGCAGAGCAGGGGCGCGATGGCGACGTACGCGATCACAAGCGAGACGATAAGCGGACGAGATGATCGAACCGGCGTTATCAGATGCCACGTTGAGCTAAATCGAATCTCCGGCAGCTGTCGTGCCTGACCGGAGATTAGACCGGCCGGCGCAGAGGGGCACACGGCTGGTCAAGGCCGCAGCAGCGCTGCGGGATATGACCTCGTCGCTGCGGAGCGGTTTCCTCGATATAAACGACGAGCACCCCCTGGACTCGCTCGACTACATCTTGTACGGCGCTGGAAAGCGCCTTCGCTGAGAGCTAAATGGACGCGCAATGGCAGTCCATCGCAGAGCAACTGTCCGAGCACGTCCCAAACGGCCTTACCTGAAGGCCGCTAAGCGAGCTGCAATGCATACCCACAGTTCGAAGGAAAGCTATCCGTCCCTCCGCTCATGGACGATGGCCCAGGTCCGCTCGGAAAACACCAAGCCAGAAATGGCGGTGCGCAAGGTGGCGCATGCGTTGGGGCTTCGGTTCCGACTTCACCGAAAAGATCTGCCCGGGAAGCCCGACCTGGTTTTCGCGTCGAGGCGCATCGCATTGTTCGTGCATGGCTGCTTCTGGCACAGGCACGACTGCGGAAGAGCCGCTACGCCCGCTTCGAACGTCGAATATTGGACCGCCAAGTTCGACCGGAATGTACGCAGGGACGCGCGCGCCGCCGCCGATCTGCGAAAGGCCGGCTGGCGATGTGTCCGCATCTGGGAGTGCGAGGCGAAAGATCCCCGAAAGCTCGCTGGAATTATCCGCCGCAGAGTCATCGCCCGGTCGCCAAACACGCGGTGACTGCCGTCAAGACATCAGCCTTCTCGTCGCGCCAGAGCGTTGTCCTCTGGACGGACAGCGGCGAACCTCAAGGCGTTCAGCGGCCGCCTCTCCAGATCGAACGTGTCGACGAAGCAGAGCTGATTGCCGTCCGGGGCGATGCCGAATTCCCGCACCGAGGCGGTATCTAGTCTCCAAAGCGGATGGACGACCGCGTAGCGCCGCGCGAGCCGTCCATCCACCGTGCGCTCCTCGATGCACGGGATGCGCCCTTGGGGGCCGACGCGAACGCAGCGAAGCGTCCTCGGTCGCATCGACGTAACGTCCTGGGCGAGAGAGTGGGCCTTATCGAGCCAACCTCGAAGCTCAGGGTGCCCGTCGAAATTCCCGTCGAGCCCGCAAGCATAGCGCGGGTCCATCATCCCGCGCAGGTACGCCAGGGCCAGCCTCCAGTCGAGCAGCGGATGGTATCTGCGGTTCTGATATTGCTGCACGCACACGTCGCACGACGTCGAGCAGCGAGTGACGTGATCTTCCTTCAGAAAGTCCTTGAGAGGCCACTGCCCGTCGTCTCCGATGACATTCTCGACCAGCCGGACGATTTGAGGACGGCCATCGAACCCTGGCTCGCCAAGCCGCCGGCAGAGTCCGGATCCGTTGATCAGCGTGTCCGCGACCTGAAGCATCGGGCTGTCGCCTCTGAGTCGCGGCTCCAGAGCCTCGAACTCGTCCGGAGCCACGTCGAGAACGAGCGCGGCCTTCTGCACCAGCAGATGCGTCGCGCTGACGGCCGCCGACCTGGCGCCAATTCTAGACCGAAGGCCGCGCCGGGCAACGAGATCCAGGTTGAGCCGGCGATTGAAGCCGGTCGCCTCGAGGAAGAGCGCGTCGGTCTCCTTGCGCGCGAGGAGCCCGAAACGCATGCCGAGCGGCACGGTAAGGGTCCATCTTGGGCTCCCCGCGATCCGCTCGATGTCCGGATCGATGGCCTGCTCGGGAACGGTGACGTTCTTCTGCCAACCCAGCACGTCGTTGTCGGTGACGACGTCAGCGCTGAAGAACTTCGCTTGGCCGTTCTCGTCCTCGACGCCGCTGTTCAGGTTCATGATCGTGGTGCCCGCGCCTGCATGCACCGTCAGACTGCCGATCGTGCTGGGAACGCCGTCGTGCTGGATCGTCGCGACCGTCCGGATCGCCATCTGACCGGGCGTCTCGACGTCCTTGGGGGTCGGGCGGAAGTCGGTGCGGAAGGCGCTCGGCGAGACGTAATAGTCGAACGTATCCTCGGCGATGTCGACTCCGCAATCATCGCACGTGACCGGCCCTCCGGGACGGTCGGCCGTGTGGCTCGCAGCGCCGCAAGCGCCGCACCACGCCACGTGGGTCGCCTCGCCGAACCAGTCGGACTTGGGCGGATCGACAACGATTTCCCTTCCGCGCCGCTCGGGCTCGGGCAAGGGCCCCGTGAAGCCGATGACGCGGTGCCGCGCCTTGTCCTTAACGAGAACCGCCCCCGGCGCGAACTCGTAGATCGCCATCTCGAGGTCCCGATCCATCAGGCTCCAGTCGTACTCCTCGGGCACGACGCCGGGCTCGCGCCTCGCGCCGAGATAGAGATTCCGGACGCGGGTCGGCATGCCGTACATCGGCAGCAGCCCCTGCTCGGCTAGGAATTGTGCAAGGCCGCCGCGCACCCGTGGCTTCTGCGCGGCGAGGCCCATGATCTCGCCCATGAGCGTCTCGGGCGCGGACCTGTCGAGAAGCTGCTGGCGCTGCGCTGGCTTCAGCACCGCCGTCCGGATGAAGCGTTGACGGACCTCCTCCGTTTCGTCCAGCGCCTTGCGGAGCTTGTCCGGCCAGGCGGAGCCTGCCTCGTAAAACTCAGTCGTCGGGATGTACTCGCCGTGCACGTCCGGCGGCGTGAGATCGTCCCCGGGATACGGCAGCCCGTCCCGTATGGCTTCGTTCCGCACCAGCGCGAACGCCTGCCGGAGCCATACCTTTCGCAGCAGCCGCAGCGGGATGGGATTGTGGTCTACCGCAAGGAACGGGGCGGGCGGGGGGTCTCCCGTGATCGACTCCGGATGACGGAAGTAGAATGCGTCGTGGCTGCGGCCGCGGCAGAACGTGGTGACGAACGAGAACGCCTGCCCTCTTCGGCCGGCGCGGCCAACGCGCTGCTGATAATTGAAACGCTGCGGCGGCATGTTCGCCTGATAGACGGTCTGCAGAGAGCCGATGTCGATGCCGACCTCCATCGTCGTCGTCACCGACAGCATGTCGATCTCCTGCGCATGCTGGCCGACCGGGTTGTCCAGTCCGACGAAGATGTCCTTGAACCGCCGCAGGCGGTCGGAGAAGTCGTCGGTCTGGCCGCTGAGCTCCTCGCACTTCAGCCTGAAGCGCGGAATGCTCTGCTCGGCGCCGCGCACGATCCGCCGTCCGAGGAAGTTCGAATCCCAAAGCTCCTCGACGGGCCCGGTTCGCGGCACTTGCAGCGGCGCGTAGCAGCGCGTGCATCTGCCGACGCCCCGATGCATGTGCACCCGCTCGCATGCGGCGCACCGCCAGTACGGATCGTCCTTCCGCGCGATCTTGAGATAGAGCTTTCCCACCTGAATCGTGCCGCCAAGCTGGTCCTTCGCCGTTAGTCGCCTCAGCACGTCGTCGAGGCCGATCTGCCATTGTGCGCCGAAGATCTGGTCCGCGAAGCGCCGCACCTTGTTCGATTCCTGGACATCCTGCGCGGAGTGCCACTGCTTGTAGTCCGTCGGATCGAAATACTGACCTTCCTGAACGCGGTTGCCGCTCGCGAAAACGCGGAGCCATGCGTCCATCTCGTCCGCGGCGGCGCCCTCGTCCTCTGACAGAGACGGGTACGCGAGGCCGGTCTCCTCGATCGCGAAGAAGCTGTTCGCGAAGATCACGTCCTCGATGAGCTCGTACTGGCTCCTCATGATCTCCTGCGAGAGGTCGCCTCGCAGGACGGGGGTCAGCGCGCCGGAGAACGTGACTTCGTCAGCGGTCTGGCTGAACGCCTGCCACCAAGGTTGCCGGTTGAAGCGCTTTCTGCCGAACTCGTCGAAGGGGTGGATGCCCAGCCTGACGAGCTCAGACGTGATGCGAGACACGCTCGTGCTGTTGACGGAGAACTGCAGCAGGTGGTCGAGACGGACCTTTCGGGTCGGGACGCTGATCGCGCCGCCGCCCGAGTTTTTCTTCCAGCCCTCGATCATCGCTGGGATGGCGCCGGGATCGGTCTTCGCCATCTCGACGATCATCGCGTTCTGCTGGTCCTTCGTCAGATACGTGGCTTCCGCCTCGCTGAGCGCCGCTCTCGCGGCGGAGACGAGTATCTCGCGTCGAAGGTCGCGGAGATGCAGCCGCTCGATCTCGAGCGACTGGTTCGCGGCATCCTGACGGCTGTCGCTGAAGACGATGCTCTTGGCGTCGGCGCCGATGGCGTGCAGGAGCTCGAACATCTCGGTGGCGACCATCTGCGAGGCCTTCCCGACGCCGGTCCGGAACGCACGGATCGGAGAGCGGGACCGGCTTTCCCTCGGCCTGGACGAATAGTCGGTCCAGCACTTCGGGCAGCAGAAGGGCTGCGCCGTCTTGGGGAACGCCACTCTCCTTTTCACGGTCACGGCAGCGTCGGTCTGGAAGTACAGATGTCCGCCGATGTGGCCGGGCGGCACGTCGCTGCCGACCGTCGCCGCGCCGGTGTTGGGATCGAGCGAAGCCGGCTCCCAGCGGTCGAAACCCTTCTCGGATCCCTTCCATGCGTCTCTTCGGGGCCAGAAGACGGCGAACTGATCGAAGAGCATCTTGTCGTAATATTCCGAGATGCCCTTCTCCGGAATGTTCTCCAGGTCCGCCGCCGACGGCAGCATCTCCACGACGGCGCCGGAGTTCTTGTCGCCGCGCTGACCGCCGATTAGGAGCTCTCCACAAGCTTCGCAGTATAGGAGTTCGAACAAGCGACGGCCTCGCGTCTCGCCTTGCGCCGGAACGCCATGGGAGATGCCCCTCTCGGTCGTCAGGTCCGCCACTTCGATTCCGTCCGGCACGGCACGGATCGATCCGAATAGTCCTTCGACGTTCCGGATGAATCCGTGGAAGCGGAAGGACGGCACGCCCTCGGGCAGCTTGGCCTTGAACTCGACGTGCCTGCTCTCGGGCAGCGCGCGGACGAGCATGAGCCCACGGACGGCGTCGATCCGAGTCCTGTGGCCGAAAAGGCGAGTGGCGATGTCGGAGACGGAGGTCGCCCGGACGCCGTCGCCGCTTCGGCATGACGCGGTCAAGGCGGCGGCGGCCTGGACGGCGGCCTGCGCTACGCGGTCCGGTGCGTCGCGCGCGATCCCAAGCGCGCCCAGCACATCGGCGAGTGTGGATCGAATCTCTTCGGTCGGCTCGATCTTGGCGACGAACCCGTGCTGGTCCGGATCGCTCGCCGCGAGCAGGCGCTCGAAGGGCTCCGGCGGGAGACTCCGGCCGTCCCAAGGGAGCACGTTCGCCTCGCCTGGCACGACGCAACTGCGCCAGAATTCGGTCTCCGTCGTCCCGAGGTCGCCTGCTTCCTTGCAGGTGCCGAACGGCGCGAAGAGATCCCGCAGATACCGCAAGCTCTGGAGCCCTCGGACCTCGTCCAGCGGCAGCGAGGCGCTGGACGCGAGGATCCGGAGCTTGTGCATGTGCTCCGGATCGTCAAGGCCGAGACGCTGCAGCAAAGACTTGATCAGGAACGAGACCTCGGTCCCGGCCGAGCCACGCACCAGATGAAGCTCGTCGATGACGAGGTAGAAATACGCCTTTTCGTCGCTTAGCAGCCAGTCGCGGGTTTCCTCGAACATCCGCTCTTCGACTTCACGCGACAGCATCGTGCCGAGCATCGACGCGTTGGTGACGAGAATGTCCGGAGGCGCGGCGTGCATGTCCCAGCGGCTGACCATCTCGCCGCCGTCCACGCTCGGAAAGATGTAGCGCGTCGGGTCTTCCGGCGGAGCGATTCCCGCTGCTGCGTCGGCCGCCTTCTTTGCGTCATGCGCGCGGGCAGCATTCTGGCTCTTCTCGAACGAGCGCATGTCGGCGCGCAGCTTGGCGAGCCGGCGCGCTCGGCGCTTCTTCTCCACAGGATCGGCGAACCGGCGCGGATGACGCTCGTAGCCAGTGACCGGCGTCGCGCTGGTGTACTGGCCGAAGAAGATCCTATTGCCCTTGAAGCGATCGTCCATGACGGCCCGGGCACCGTCCGAATCCAGCGTTCGGCGGAGGCGGACCATCTGGTCGTCGACGAGCGCGTTCATCGGATAGAGGACGAGCGCACGAATGGCCGCGCGCCTGGTCTCGCAGCCTCTCTGCGCCCGGTACCGCTCCGAACCGCGCCACCAGCGGCCCTGCAGATAACCTGGTCCGGGGACCGGCCAGCCGACCGCTTCGTCGGAAAGCTGCGCGAGCAGCGGCAGCATGAAGCTTTCGGTCTTTCCCGACCCCGTGCCCGACGTCACGATGCCGGGCTTTCCGGGCTGCACGCCCCGGAGCAGCATGTCCTTCTGATGGACGTACGGCGCGAAGATCGACTTGCGCTTGATCTCGCCCTCCGCAGGCTCGCCGTCGAACAATCCCGACAGTGACAGCTCGGCGAATGCGACCTTTCCGGCCCGTGAAAGCCGATCGAGCGCCGGATCGTCGATGAGCTTCTCGATAGGCTCCTTGGCCGCCAAGTAACGAAGCACCGGCTCGACGAACGGCGCCGCCGCGAGCATTCCCTCCGACTCGAGCAGCGATCGGCGCGCTGCAGCGGTCCTGCGATCGGAAATCCGGAACGCCGTCTCGACGTACGAGATGAAGAAGTCCTTGATGCGTTCGAAGCCGCCGACCGGATCAAGCATTCGACGCGCCTCCGGACTCGATCACGCGCAGACCCGGCTTTCCGTTGCTCGGTGCGCCGCCCTTCTCGGCCGCCGCCCGTCGGCGGGCCGCCGCGAGGATGAAATCTTCCGCGTCTTTCTTGAGGAGCGCGGAGGCGACCGTCACCAGGCGAGCGAACCAGTCGACGTCCGCGAAACCGATCTGCACGTCTTTGACCAGAAGCTTCCCGGCCGCTTCGGCGGCTGCGGGCCCGGACGCTGGCTCGATCGTCGACATTTCGATGCGCCGCTCAAGGCGATCGGCAGACGATCGCGCAAGCGCGGCAATGACGCCGGCCTTCTCCATCGCGCCGCTCGTGTGGATGG
Source organism: Bradyrhizobium campsiandrae (assembly GCF_014529705.1). Taxonomy (GTDB): domain Bacteria; phylum Pseudomonadota; class Alphaproteobacteria; order Rhizobiales; family Xanthobacteraceae; genus Bradyrhizobium; species Bradyrhizobium campsiandrae. The sequence goes on along the minus strand of NZ_JAANIH010000084.1, from coordinate 21,402 downwards.
ACGGGAGCCGCTTGAGAGCCTCTGCCAGCGCCTCGCTAGGCGGCTCCGCGAACGTCAGGCAGATCAGCATGTTTTCAGGGATGACGCCGCTGCGAAGCTTGTCCGCCAGCGTCTCCACCCAGAGATGCGCGGCAGACCGGTCGATGTTTCGGAGCACGCAGACGCGAACCACGCCCTGACCGACGCACTCGGTGACTGCTTCGCCCAGCGCGGTTGGCGCCCCGCCGGCGGGACGGACCCAGAGATCGTCGAACGTGATCACCGTCGGGTCGCAATCGAACGAGACATGCCTTCCTCCGCCGACCGCCGCCGCCAGCAGCGCGACGAAATCGTCGACCTCGCTCCCGCTGAGCACAGGCAGGCTGCCAGAAAGCAGGTCGGTCAGGGCCCGAACGCAGAGATGCTTGCCTGCCGCCGACAGCAGTTTGCTGGCTTCGACCCAGGCCGCTAGTTCGCCGATCGCGATCGGCTTCGCATCGTTGACGGGCCGGATCCCTGGAATCCGCGCTCTCTCCGCCGGCGCATTCCCTCGGGCGTGCAGCAGCGACTCGATGCGGACGATGCGGTCGATCTCGTCCTTTCGGCTCGCGAGTTCGGCGTCGAGCGTTCGCAGCAGCAGCTGCGTTTCGGCGAGACGGGCGCCCTCGGCGGCGTTCTGCGCCTCGATCTGCGCACTTCTCTCCGCGAGGAGCTCGACCTCGGTCTCGACTTCTGCTTTCTTCGCCGAAATGCCCGCCAGCGCGGCCTCTTCTGCCGTTTTCAGGCGCGCAGTCATCGAGGCCAGCTCGGCCGCCTCAAGCTCGCGGAGCGTTGCGGCTATCTCAGCCTCGCCGCCCGCGCGACGTTCCTTCAGGTCGGCTTCGAGCGCGGCCGTGCGTTCCTGGACGAGGGTCTCGCTTCTGGCTTGAGCAGCTTCCGTCGCGAGCTCCTCGATGCGGGCGGTCAGCTGCGCCCTTACTTCCGGATCCGAGCGAAGGACGTTCATGAAGTCGCGGAGCAGGTCGTCGCGCGACTTCATGACGTCGGCGAGCCGTCTCGAGCGCATGATCTCCTGCCCAACCCGTGGATCGAGCCGCTCGGCCTCCGAGAGCGAGTTCTCGAGCCTCGCGACGTGGCCAGACAGGAGCGTCGCCACCTGATTTAGGGCGCCGTCTTCCGCGCGCTCGCTTGCCAGGCTTTGAATGACTTGCGCCAGGAAGTCGGCGTCCGTGCTCCAGTTGACGACCCCGCTCTGCGACGCCGCGGCATCCTTGGCGAGGAGGTCGAGATGGCCGGTCGAGGTCGGCACACGGATGTGCGCGTCCGCCTGGTAGGACCAGAGCGGCAGCGACCTCAGGTCTTTTGGATCGACGATCCGCGAGCGTCCATCGGACGAGACCGCCATCCGCACCTCGATCATGTCGGACGCGCTGATGCGGAAGATCTTGTCGCCCGCGAAGCCGTCCTGGCGCCCGGTTTCGACCAGCAGCCTGCGGGCCGCTTCCGGCGCGTAGAGGCCGGACAGATCCTCGAAGGGGACGAGCCGCTTGCCTGACGCTGCGACGTAACGCTGCCGTTTCGGAGGACCTTCGAGCGTGGGACGCGCGAGCACCCAGTCTCCCGGCTTCAGCGCGGGGCGCACCGCCCTGACCTCGATCTCGCCGCTTCTGCCGAAGAGATTATGGGACGACGCCGATATGTCCGTGATCGCGCCTTCGATCGACTGCGCACGCACCTCGACGAAGGCCGACGGCCCCTGAGTCCTCGTGCAGACGCCCACCACGAAGTTGCTGTCGTTTGACACTTGGCACCTACCCAACCGGCGGCAACACGCGCGCCGCCTTTACGCTGTCTCTGATCCAAAGCAGGCGCGCCCCGTCGCGCGACCTACGCACGGCGAGCGCCGCATCGTGCGCTGACCCGGCCGCATCGGCTTGGACGATGTTCGGAAGCAGGCTCTGGAGTCTTGGGAGGTCCGTCGCCGCTGCGGGATACGCATAATGCCGCTTGCCGGACGAGCCTGCATTCGCGAGATTCCGGTAGCGTAGCCAGGAGGAGATCGGCCCTGGAAGCGCGCCCTCGCTGGCGGACCGGACAAGTGTCCCTGCCTCGAAGCTGAACATCGCGGCGCGGCGAGTGACGTGAGCATACGCAATCGCCGCCTGCCTGGAGAGGAACCTGGCTTCCCCTCCTCGGGCGGAGACCACGTAGACATCGTGATCACGGTCGGCGACGCTTTTCCAGCGGACCAGGCGCACCGGCTCGCGGTCGTCGTCGCGGGCCGTGACGAAATGGCCGCGCTTCCATGACCAGAAGGACGCTGGAGCATAGAACTCGTGGCTGATCGGCGTCCGGACGAACGACGCCGGCGCTTTACCTGCCACCTTCGGCGAGTCCACCATCCAACGAAGGCGCGCGGCAAGCTCGTCGGGCTGCACGGAAGCCGCGCCGAGGAGCGGCGGAGACCAACGCGCCACCCCGCCTGATCGGAACGGCTGGCCGCCCATCGCTGCGACGGCATCCCTAAAGTCCTCAGCCAGACGCGCGCCGACGCAACCATCGACGACGACAAGTCCGGCCGCGGGCGGTCCCAGCGGCGCGATGGTCGGCCGGCGCAGCATCCAAGTGCGCCCCTTCCATCCCGGCCTCAGGATCGGCTCGATCGTGGCCGCCTCCTGAAGGCTCCGCAGGACGTCCCACGGGCTGGCTTCGCCGGAGAGGATGTCGGAGAGCATCGGCACGAGCTCGGCCTCCGACCAGCCGGACGATCCTCCACCCGCGTATACGGCCTCGATGAGATCATCGAGCGGGGGGTCGATGTCGCTCCATCCCCGAGGCGGTGAGGCGACCTTATCCTGCATGGCGACGACATCGCTCCATTCCGGGACTGATGCGCCCTTTGCCTCGCCTATCGAACGGTGAACGTGCGCGTCGCGAACGAAAGTGAGGCTGCGCGACCAAGACGGAGATGCGCCGGTCGCGTCGGCGGCCGATTGCACCACGTACGCCCCCTGGAGGGCGCGTTCGCTCCTGATCGCATAGGTCCCGGGAGACTTCTCCTCGCATGAGACCGAGAGGTTAGCCGCGCCGCCGCGAGGCGCGATCGACAGACCACATGCATCGGCAGCAACGTTCGGCAGAACACGAGGCCTGCCAAGCCACTCGCCGGCGCTGCGCACTCCGCCGAACACCCGCACGCTCCTGATCTGCTCTCCCGCCGACGGAAGCTTGATCATGGCGCTGATGACGTCGTGCGCCTTGCCGGACGGCACGATGCGTGTGAGGGCCCAATCGCCGCTCTGCTCCAGCGCCCCCAGCTTCGCGCCGATCTTGCCAGCGACCCGCGGCGACAGGCCTACGATGACCTTGCTGGGGCCGTCGGCGAGAGACGGCATCGCTTCCCAGCGGGCATGCCCAGTCTGATGGAAGAAGACCACGCCGAGATCGATGGCATGCGTCAGATCGTGTCCCTCCACGGCGGCGCATGCGACAAGGGCCTTGGCGAGCGTTGCGTGAGACCCGAGCCCGCGGCCGGTCGTCAGGTCGGAGACTAAGAACGACCAGAGATTGTCCTCGTCGTGGACCATCTCGAGCAAGAGCTCGAACGTCGACGACGTCTTCCTGCCCAAGCTGATTGCCTGAACCAGACGCCAGAAGCGATGATCGGACAGCACGCGATGCCCGGCGAGATAGCTGCGCGCGAAATCGCTGTAAGCCGACTTCAGATATGCGGACGACTTGGAGCCGTCCGCGACGCGCCTGAACCGGTCCAGGAAGTCGAGCGGACTGGACAGCGCGTCGCGGTTTTCGGAAAGGAAGTTCTGGACCACCTGCTTGTCTTTCCTGGAAGGAAAAGACATGTGCACCGAGTATCCGATCTGCGTTCGCCATTCATCCTCGGGCGGCAGGTCGAGCACGCGGAAAGGCGATCCTCTCGCCGCCCTGTCCTTGAGCCAGGCGTCGAGGTCCAGCCACATGCGGTTGATGCCGGGAAGGTGCGGGAAGGTGCGGTCCAATTTGAGAAATGAGGCCAGCTTGGGCCGGAACGCGTGGCCGCTCGCGTCGGGATCGATCATTCCCTCGACCAGCATCGTAAGCGCCAAATATGCGAAGCAGCCCGGAATCTCGTCGCCCGAATATCTGCGATATTCTCCACGCTGCAGCGCCTTTACGAGCGCATCCTGCTTGTCCGCCAAAGTCGAGCGGAAGGCCTCGATCACCCGTTCCCGATCCGTGTATTTTTGGCCGACCGCCTCCGTCAGGGTGTAGTCCGTGACTTCGAAAGATCGAAGCGGAGAAGCGTCTCCCTGGCCGATAGACAAGAAGTGGCGCGTTAGAGCGATCTCCCATTCCAGATACGTGTATGGGAGGGCCACCGTCATTTTCAGATGCGAAGCTCCAGCTGGCCGCGACGGCTTCTTTGGTCGGCCCCTCGCGCAGTCTGCTTGGGCCTGGACGCCTCGGCCCCGCCAGACTTCTTGATCGAACGCAGCAGCGGCGTCAGGAGCTTTCCGCGCAGGAACGAGACGACAGGCACCGCCACGCCGTCGCCGATGACCCTGAACGCGTACTCGTAGACTTCAGGCAGTCGATAGCTGGCCTTCAATCCCATCAGCGAAGCCGCCTCCAAGGGCGCAAGGAGGCGCGTCCGCACGTTGCCGCCCCTGACGACGATGACGCGGGGCCGCGATCCGCCGCCTTTGGGCGTCCGGAGGCAACCGGCCAGACCTCGGAAGCAGATCTCGGTCCGCTGAACGGTCTTGCCGCGCGAGGGCCGCATCCGCAGCGAGAGCGTTCCGACCATGCGCTTGCCGGAGTTCCTAGCCTCAGCCAGTTTCTTCTTGTGCGCGTCCGACATCATCGCCAGGAGGCGCTTCGTCTCCGCCGGCGCATGCCATTCGACGCCGACGGGCTTGTTCTTGACGATCTTGTTCAGGGTCTTCTTCAGTTCGGGCGGCGCGCCGAGATTGAGCCACATCCACTGCTCGCGGCAATGGCCCGAGAGCTTGCCGACGGCCTTCACCAAAGGATCCGGGTGCCAGATCGGGTGCGGTTCGTCGCGAACGAGCGCGTCAGCAACCTTCGCGGTCTTTGAAACGGCGACGATGAAGACCCTCTGTCGTGACTGCGGAACGAAGTGTCGAGCGTCCACGACGGCGGCGCCGGCGCGCATTCCCAACCGGTCGAGCGCGGCGATGACTGCCTTGAATTCCTCGCCGCCGTTGATGGTCAGGAGCCCGACGACGTTCTCCAGCACGACGATGCGGGGCAGGCGGCCGTTCGCCTTCAATTTTTTCATGAGGTCGATGAACGCCCAGAACGTTCCGGATCGCGTTCGATCGCGGCCGTTCGCTTGGCCGAGCCCCAGTCCGTTGCCAGCAGTCGAGAGGTCCTGACAAGGAAAAGAAGCCCACGCCAGGTCGGCGCGCCGCCCGAGGTCGGCGGCTTCGACCTTATGGATATCGTCCTCCAGGATTTCCTTTTCGCCCCAATTGTCCGAGTAGACTTGGACCTTCAAAGGATCGAAGTCGTTCGCGAACTGGCATTTCCACCGGCCCCCAAGTCCGGCGCGCACCATTCCACCGCCTGCGAAGAACTCAAGATAGCTCGGCACCTTAGATGGCCCTCCAGCCCACGGCGGCCATCATGAGTCCGGACGCAGCAAGACGCCAGGCGGCTACAATCCGCTCTGGTCTGCCGGTCGCTTCCAAAATGCCCATGCCCCTACCTCAGCCTAAGGCTGGCTTCCTTCCCTCCTAATTCGCCGTTAGAACCGCAGGGGTGTGATGTCCTCCCTGATGCTCAGCGCTCCGCGCATGACGTTCGTCGGCAATGTAGAAGTCGGCGAAAATGACCCAGCCAAATCGATCTCGCTGCTTTCTAGGAACTCCGAGTGCCCGCGAAAGCAGCAGAATCGTCGCATGGGTTGAATCGTCCCGCAAGCGCAATCGTTTTTACTTTAGTCGCGCCCGAACATCCCATTTCCACTATCCCGGCAAAGGGGATCGACACTAATGTTCGCAATATGTTCTAGTTCGGCATGACCGATCGCCCGCCAGCTGGCACATGCCGACCAGGAAGCAAATGGACCGGATTGCCGCTGCCGTCGGCAAGGGGCGCACCTTTCGCTCCTGCAGGGCGCCTGCGCCGACGGCGGCAGTCCCGACCCCGGCATCCGGACGCCTGCTGCGGCTGAGTCAGACTCCCCGAGTTTGCCGACTTTGCGGGCGGTGGGTTACCGGCCTTGAGCGCGCCACGGCGTCACAACGCGAAAACCCGGGAATACCATGCTCCCACAAAAGATTGCGGCGGCGTGGCATTTCCCGCTCGGGTATCCTATGAACGGCGCGGGGTCGTTTGATGGATTTGGACGGTAAAACATTGGCCGATTGGCTGCTTTCGCAGCCCGTCGGAAATCTGCCGAAGCGGAGTTTCGCCTATCAAGCGAACTACGCTGCCTTGGCGTCCAACCTCGAACCGTTGCATCGGGAAGTCACGACGACGGCTAACCGGATGGACGGCGGATACCTGACCGACCACGGTCCGGACCACATCCGCAAGCTGATATCGCGCATCTCCGACCTGCTGTCCGCTGGCGATGGCTTCATAACGGCCTACGAAGCGTACATCTTGCTTTGCGCAGCGCAATTCCACGATGTCGGCAACATCTTCGGTCGAGACAGGCACGAAGAGAAGTCGTGGCAGATCATGGAGCGGAACCGGGCGACGCTTCCACCAGACACCATCGAGCAGCGCCTGATCTACGACATCGCCAAGGCCCACGGCGGCGAGCGGAAAGACAAGCTCAGCGACATGCAGCGCACATACGACATCGCGCAGACCACAGTAAGGCCTCAACTGTTGGCCGCGATCCTCAAATTCGCAGACGAACTGGCGGAGGATTCGGAACGCGCGGCGCGATACACCGCCCACCTCGGTCTACTCGGCGGCAGCGAGATCTTCCACGAGTACGCGCTCGCCCTGCAGAACGTTTCGATCGACGGACCCTCGCGGGAAGTCCGGTTCCAGTTCGAGATGCCGGTCAGCAAGGCCGTCCGGACCTTCGCGAAGGGTTCGCCGGGTGCGACATCAGGCGTGTACCTGCTCGACGAGATATTCAAACGAACGATGAAGTGTCACTGCGAACGCATGTACTGTTCGCGCTTCATGCGCTCGGTCGTAGATCTCACGGCCGTTTCCGTGAACATCGCTGTCACGAACGACGCCGGCTTTAAGGTCGAGGAGACCATCGCCTACAAGTTGGCCGAGACCGGGTATCCCGACTCGAGCGGACAGGACATCTACGAGGTATGTGAGGACCTTACGCACTGGAAAAACGTCGGTCGCCTGAACGGGCTCGCGTTGAAGAGCGAACTGGAGCAGACGCATGTCCAGTGACCTGACCAAGAATCCCTTCGCAGTTCAGTCACCGGAGCACATCGCCGCGGAAGACGTGATCTCGCTGTTCGTCGAGGACTTCGCGGACTTTCATCAGGTGCTTCGGACGGGCCATACCTTCCTGCACGGTGCACGCGGCTCCGGCAAGAGCATGATTTTCCGTTACCTGGAGCCGGACTGCCAGGTCATCGCCAAGAAGTGTGCGCTGCACCAACTCGAATTCTTCTCCTTCTACATACCGATCAAGGAGACGGATCTGCGGCTGACCGAACTTCTCAGGCTCGAGAAGGAACGCCACGGCAGTCTGGCGCTGAACGAGCATCTGATGGTCGTCAGCTTTGCGATCAAAATGCTCGCTTCGCTGCAGAGGATCTCCGTGCACGCGAGCGCGACGGCCGCCAAAGACTTGGCCGCCTTCGTGGATGGAGGCCTCAAGAAACTCCTCCAGCGAGGCGGCTGGAGCGCCGAAATTCCGGCGATCGCAGCCGAAGCGTCGTTCGACCAGGTACGTCAGATGGCCACCGAGGTCATGGAAGAGGTCCATGCCGAGATCTCGCAATTCATCCAGCGCCTTTCTCTGGGCAGAAATTACACGTACGAAGGCGCGTTGCTCGGCTTTCTCGATTTTCTAAAGCCTTTTACGCTCGCGTTGCGCTCGCTTCCCTTCATGCCCAAGGTTCCGGTCTTTCTGCTGATCGACGACGCGGACAATCTGAGCGAGGAGCAGACCCGCATCCTCAATACGTGGATATCGAGCCGAGGCGTCGCGGAGTTGAGCCTGAAGGTCTCGACGCAGCTGCGGTACAAGACCTACCGGACGGTCTCGGGCCAGCAGATCGAGATGCCGCATGATTTCGCGGAGGTCGAAATCTCGAACGTGTACACTTCCGATCGGGACCGATACGGAAAGCGCGTCCACGACATCGTCCTGAGACGGCTACAGAAGGCCAACATCGCCGCGACACCGGAAGAATTCTTTCCTCCCGACAAGGAGCAGGAGCGTGAGATCGAGGAACTGGCCGCCAAGATAGTCGAGGCTTTCCCGACTGAAGGACGCGGGCACAGGGCGCGCGACGACGCCTACCGATATGCCCGCCCGAATTTCATTCGCGGGCTCGGCGGCGCCCGGAAGGCGTCGTCCACGTACAGCTATGCGGGCTTCAGTCAGCTCGTCCACGTCTCGTCCGGCGTCGTGCGGTATTTTCTGGAGCCGGCAGCGTTGATGTGGGGCGAGCAGTCCGCGGCGAACGACAGCAAACCCGTCTTGTCGATCGCCCCTCACATCCAGAACAAGATCGTCCGTAGCGAAGCCAACAGATTCCTGACCTCGGAGTTCGAGCGCATCACGCAGGACGAGACCCGGGGACCGGATCACCGCGACAAGGCCTGGAAGCTTCGCAACCTCATCGATAGTCTAGGCAGCCTTTTCCAGTCGATACTGGTCTCCGACGACGCGGAGCGACGGATCTTTTCCGTCGCCTTCAGCAACGGCCCAGATGACGAGGTCCGCGCGGTCTTCAATCTCGGTGCCGAATACAACTACTTCCACAAGAGCTCGATCGGAAAAAAGGAGGGAGGCGGCCGAACCGACCTCTACATCCTGAGCCGCAGGATAGCGCCCGTGTTCAATCTCGATCCTTCCTCCTTCGCCGGCTACAAGTTCATCACGAACGATACCGCGCGCATGATGGTTCTGGAGCCCAAGCGCTTCACGAACTCGCTCCGAGCGGGGTCTTCGGCCGACCTGGTGGATCCTCCTCAAGGCAATCTGTTCGGGGAGGCATGATGTCCGTTCCGACGAAAGTGCTTCTGACCGGCCTTTCCGGCAAGTTGCCGGCGAAGATCGATTTCTTCGTGTGCTGCGCGAGCTATGAGCGACGATCTACGTGTGCGGCCCTGAACGTTCCGCCAGATCGGGTGAGCGTCCCGCTCGTCTGCTTCAACGACGACTTCGAGGACTCCGTTCGAGAAAACCGCGCCGCCATCACGGATCACTTCGGTCCGAAGTCGCGAACTGTCGCACTGAGGCAGAGCGATCCGATGCTCGGGCTGGATCGCCTTCAGGAAGCACTTTCCGGCCTGATCGGCGGGGACCCCAAGACCGTAGTCATCGATACGACGACTTTCACGCACGAAGGACTGTTGATTCTGCTGCGTCTGCTGGCGTCGTGTCTCCGCGCAAGCGACGCCGTCCATATCGTCTACACGCCGGCTTCGGACTATGCATTGGGGTCCGAGGCCGCCGAAAAGTGGCTCAGCCGCGGACTCAAGGAGATACGCTCCGTCTTGGGTTTCCCCGGCAGGATGGTGCCGGCGCGGAATCTCCACCTGATCGTGCTGGTCGGATTCGAAGTCGAAAGAGCTCGGATGCTCATCGACGCGTGCGAGCCCGACATCGTGTCGCTTGGAAGCGGGCGGGACGCCACGGATGCAGGAAAGACGCATCTGCCCCGCAATACCGAAAGCCTTCGCGCACTATCGGTTCTCTATCCGGACTTTCTCAAGTTCGAATTTTCGAGTGTCGACCCTTCGGAGACGGAGGAAGTCCTTTCTCGCCAAGTGGACCTCTACCCGGGCCGAAACACGATCATCGCTCCGATGAACACCAAGCTGTCGACGATCGGCACGGCCCTCCTAGCCATGAAGAGGCGGGACATTCAGCTTTGCTACGCGCCCGCGATAACCTACAATACTCCGGCGTATTCGAGTCCCTGCGACTTCTGCTATACCACCCAGCTCGAAATTCCTCGCTTCGACGTCAGCAAGACGGACTGACGGAGATGCTGGGGCTGGATCTTTTTTCGGGCGCAGGCGGCATGTCGTTAGGGGCGCGGTGGGCAGGCGTCGACGTCAAGCTGGCGATCGAGATGCATCACGCCGCCGCGCGCACCATCGCGAAGAATCATCCCGATTGCCTGGCGATCCAGGGCGACCTCCAGCACATCGGCGGCATCGGCAACTACCGGACCCGCAACGAAGAGCTCGTTATCTTCGGTGGGCCTCCGTGCCAGGCCTTTTCGACGTCGAACCAGCGCAACCGCGGCCCAGAGAACGCCCGCAACTTTCTCTTCCGGGAGTTCCTGAAATTCGTGCAGGCGGAGGCGCCGGACTGGGTCGTGTTCGAGAACGTGCCCGGCATCCTCGAAAAGGGGAGTCGTCCCTACGTTCTGGAGATCGAAAAGAAGCTGCGGGCTCTCGGCTTCAAACTGGCTTCGGGAGTGCTCGATGCCGCCGACTTCGGCGTGCCTCAGCATCGCAAGCGCTTCTTCATCGTCGGCTCGCGCAACTCGACGCCGGATCTTCCGACGCCCCGACGGATCAAGCTCACTTCAGTCAACGAAGCGATCGAAGATCTTCCGACGCTCGCGAACGGCGCCGACGAATGCACGCTTGCCTATGGGCGTCCGGCCAAGAGCCAGTATGCCAAGAAGATGAGGGGCAAGCGCGAGCGGTGTTCCAACAATCTGGTGAGCGACAACTCGAAGTTCGTCGTTTCCCGGTACAAGTACATTCCGCAAGGGGGGAACTGGTCGGATATTCCCAACCGCATGATGAAGAATTATGCCGACCCAACGCGATGCCATACCGGCATCTACCATCGGCTGAACGGCGACGAGCCCTCGGTGGTGATCGGAAACTTTCGCAAGAACATGCTGATCCATCCGACGCAGGATCGAGGCTTGTCGGTGCGGGAGGCCGCGCGACTCCAGTCGTTCCCGGACTGGTACGAATTCGTGGGTACGATCGGACTCCAGCAGCAGCAGGTAGGCAACGCGGTTCCTCCGCTGCTGGCAAAGGCCGTGTTCTCGCAGATCACTCGCGCCTGAGCGTCAGCGGCCCAGTACCCTCATGAGATCGTCCCATTCGCGCTTGGGCAGGCCGCTCGCCGGCTGATCAATCCGCTCTCCCGCGAGCATCCTTCGGACTACCTGGATGGCGGTCGCCGACAGATGCGCCGACTTTAGGTCGTATTCCTCGAAGGCGGCGTGCGACAGAGGCACCCACTTCTTCATCACGTCGAGCATCCGTTCGGCATAGACGCGGATCTCGTACTGCGCGTGCGCGTCCGCCCGAAGACGCAGGAAGTTCATGAAATTGTGCAGATCGACCTTCCAGTACCACTGCGTATAGAAGTTCAGGGACAGGTTCATGCGCGCGAGTTCGCGCGCGAGACCCGGCCCGACGTCCTGTCCGGCATCGTCGCCTGCGCCCAGCATCTGCAGGTAATGCCGATAGACGGTCTCCGCGTCGGTGCGGAGAATTTCCAGCACCTCGGCGGCCCTTTCGTCGTCAAGCGTCTCGCCGCGTCCCTGCCGGTTCGACGAGGATTGGGCGGCGAGATGCTCCTTCGCCGGAACGTAGAACTCCTTGTCGAGGATCGAATAACGGGCCGAATACTCGTTGACGCTCGCGGTCCTGTGCCGGATCCACTGGCGCGCAACGAAGATCGGGAGCTTCACGTGCAGCTTGATCTCCGCCATCTCGAACGGAGTCGTATGCCGGTGGCGCAGCAGGTATCGGATCAGCGCACTGTCCTCGGAAACCTTGCGCGTTCCTCGTCCATACGAAACGCGGGCGGCCTGGACGATCGATGAATCGTCGCCCATGTAGTCGACGACCCGTACGAACCCGTGATCGAGCGCGGGCATGGGCTCAAAAAGCAACTCCTCGAGGGCAGGGACGGTAGGTCGTCGCGTGGGAGACGCTTCCCGCCGGGACTTCTCGATCTCGGCCCTATCGTCGTCAGATATTTCCATTCGTCGCCTTCCAAACCCATTGAAACCCGCTTCCGATCGCTTCGCGAAAGATATCAGCGCTGCACCGCCGGGCCTATGGCTGCCTCCCAAGCCGATCGGACGCGCAACGTCGAAACGAGCGAGGCCACGAGATCGAACTGGACAAGTATGTTGTATGTAGCATGACCGACTGACCCATCAGGTGGTGCATTCGTCGACCAGGAAGCAGATGGACCCGTAGCTGCTGCCGTCGGCAGGAACGTGCCGCCAGTGCATGGACTAGCTCCGGACAATGGGTCCCTGCCGCCGGAATACTGGTGGGCACTCCTGACGACGCGGGCGCCGCCGGCGGTCGACCGGGTCTTGCCGGACGCCTGCTCCGGCTGACGAGATTCTGAGCGATATCTACGATGGCCGGTTGACGCCGCAACATCCTAGGGCCACAAAGTTAATCGGATTTACCGATCGGTAAATTCGGCTGTAGAACAGCCTTCCAAGACACCACAAAATTCCCGCTCGGGAAATTCTTGGCGTCGGAACTCATTCGAGCAGCTAAAATTTACCGCTCGGGAAAATCTGGCTTGTCATTCGGCATTTCAGGGCATATATTCCCGCTCGGGAAATTGTTATGACGATCGCAACCACGACAGAACTCGGCGAACTGATCCGGGCCCGGCGTACCTCCTTGGGGCTCCGGCAGCAGGACGTCGCCCTGACGGCCAACGTCGGTGTCCGCTTCATCGTCGACATCGAGAACGGTAAGGAGACCAGCCAGGTCGGTCTGGTTCTGCGCCTGCTGCAGGCGCTCGGCATCCGGCTGAATCCGGAGATGAGCCCGGTGCCGACGGCGCGGCCGACGGACGAGGAAGCCGAACCGTTCGACCCCGACAACTTCTCTCCCACGCCATGACCAGCAACCCGAAGCCCGGCGAGGCCGGCGAGACCCTCGAAGTCCGGTACGGCACTCTGCTCGTCGGCCTGCTGCGCCGGCGCTCGGAGGAGATCCAGGACATCGAGTTCGTCTACGGCGAAGCGTGGACGAAGGATCCGAAGGCGTTCGCCGTGTCGACCCGCATGCCGCTCGCCAAGCGCGTCCACGAACCGGACGTCGTGTACCGATGGTTCCTGAACCTGCTGCCCGAAGGCCGCACGCTGAAGACGGTCGGCACGATCCTCAAGATTCCGGAGGCCAACGTCTTCGCGCTTCTTGAAGAGTTGGGAGAGGACCTTCCCGGCGCGCTCGAAGTCTATCGGCCCGCCGACCAGAGGCCGAAGCGGACGCCGCGCTACAAGCGTCTCTCCGAGGCCGAGCTCGCCGCGGCCATCCGCCGCCTTCCCGAGAAACCGCTCCTGATCGGCGAGGAGGGCATCCACATGTCGCTCGCCGGCGCGCAGGACAAGCTTCCCGTGGTCCGGTATCCGGACGGAGGGATCGGCCTCGCGCTCGACGGCGCGCCGACGACCCACATCCTCAAGCCGGCCAACAAGCACTTCAACAACGCGGTCGAGAACGAAGCCTTCTGTCTTCGCCTGGCGGCGAAGGTGAAGCTGGACGTCGCCGAATGCACGATCGGCAAGGCCGAGGATCTCGACTACCTGCTGGTGAAGCGCTACGACCGCGTTCCCGAGGGACGCAGCCTGCGCAGGCTGCATCAGGAGGACTTCTGCCAGGCCACCGGGCACATTCCTTCCACGAAGTACGAAGCCAATCCGGCGACGAGACTGCGCGGTCCGACCCTGAAGGACTGCTTCGACGTCATCCGGAAGACGGAGAACGGTGCGGCCAACGCAGCGCGCTTCCTGGACTTCTTCGTCTTCAACGTCCTCTGCGGAAACGTCGACGCGCACTCCAAGAACTACTCGCTGCTACTGCTGCCTGGCGGCGGCGTGTCCATGGCGCCGCTCTACGACGTGATGAACGGCGACATCTATCCGGATGTGACGCGCAATCTCGCCATGAAGATCGCCGGCAAGAACCGCGGACACTACATCCATGCGCGCCACTGGGACCGGATGGCGGAGGAGAATCAACTCTCCGGCGCTCAGGTCAGGCGCCGCGTCGGCGAACTCTCCCAGGCGGTGATGGATGCACTGCCGTCCGTCGTCGAGGAGTTGAACGCGCTCAAGGAGTCCCCGGGCTATCAGCGTATCTCCGACTGCGTCGCCGGCTATTGCCGCGACATGCTGCGGAATCTGAAGAGTGACGTCGACGACGAGCCGGAGGAAGATCTGGAGCCCACGCGTCCGCCGGGCTTTTCCTGAGCGCTTCCGTAGGAGCGGTTTCGCGCATTCATGCCGTCGGCCGTCGCGCTGCGGTACGCCGGGCCGAACGTTCCTCATATTTCCGTACGTTCGCAGTCCCGAGTGAGCGCCGGGAAACCCGGAGTACGAGCTTCAGGAGGTCGCCGCCACGGTCGCTTTCCGAACATACCACCCCGGGCCGCGCGGTACGCAAAGGAGAACGACGGCCCACGCCGTCAAGGCGAGGCCCAGCAGAGGGACCACGTAGAAGAAGAGGGGGGTCCACGAGCGGGGGAATATCTCGACGCCCTTCGTGCAGTCCTCCTGTCCAGATCCGGCCTTCCGGAGCCGCATCTGCTGACCCTCAACCGCGGCCGGTGCCCACAGCAGCGTCGTGTCGGCGCCGCCATAGAAGTGCTTCTTGTCCTGTTCGCAGATGTCGCCGCGCTCCGCGATCGTCATGCAACTGACGACGCCTGCGACCGGCGCGACCACGAGCACGAGGAGCACGCAGAACTGGTACAGCTTCCCTTCCCATGCAGCGGTCTCGAGACCCTCAAGCCACACCAACGGGATCCTGGAATGCCAGACGTTGCCGTGCCGCCGGACATGGAGCAGAAACGGAAGCGAAGCCAGCAACAGCAAACCTCCACCGATGATCACCCCGAAATAAGCGACGCCGGCGGGATTCTCGACCGGCGCTCCGGCCTTCTCTCCGAAAAGACGGCCGACGAATTCGGTGCCTCCCTGCAGCGTTACGACCGTCGCCGCCAGGAACAGCACCGCCGCGACAGAGAACCAGCTCCACAGCTTCGTAAGATGCCCTTCGTTCAAGCTCGACCTCCGAGTGTCCGGAATTCATGGTTTTGAGGAATTGGCCGTTACGGCAGTTTCCCTCTGATGACCCGTCCGACGGCGCCCCGACGTGCCGCATCGGCCGGATGCTGGATCCACTCCTTGCCCTTGTCGACCGAAAGCTCGTGTCCGACATGGTCCGCGAGCTTGCCGAACTCGCCTCGCTTGAGCGAACCCTGCGGATCGTCGATCCAGCCCTTCACCTTGTCGATCGAAACCTCGTGACCCAGATGCTCGACCGTCTCCCAGGCTTCCTTCGGAAGCTTCCCCAACAGTACGAGAAGGCGCACGATCTCGTTGTTCGATCCGAACACAAGGTCGCCCAGAAGCAAGGCGAATCCGGACGACGCCGGACACGGCGCAGGCGCGAGTTGGGCGAGCGCGTCCTTCGTGGCGGCCGAGACCTGCTCCGTTTCTGTCCGCGCGGCTCGATCCAAAGCTTCGTCGGCGTCGGGTCGGGGGCCGTCGGCGACGACGGGAGCGACACGAAGGCGAACCACCAGATCGATACCGTCGTCGCTCGCCGCGAAGGCTTCCGGCGCGAAAGCGACTGCCAACGCGGAATGAGGGGCCTCGACCGACCAATCGCCGAAGTTCTTGGCGGCGACGCGGACGAGATGAGGCCGGCCATCAAGAACGAGCACCGG
Organism: Bradyrhizobium campsiandrae; assembly: GCF_014529705.1. Lineage (GTDB taxonomy): Bacteria > Pseudomonadota > Alphaproteobacteria > Rhizobiales > Xanthobacteraceae > Bradyrhizobium > Bradyrhizobium campsiandrae. The sequence goes on along the minus strand of NZ_JAANIH010000084.1, from coordinate 5,546 downwards.
TGGGATCGGGCCCAACGACGAGGAGATCCGGCCACCGATCGAGGGTACCTTCATCCAACCGAGGTCGCCCTTCAGCACGCCGTCGGTCTTCACGTCCGCCTGCAGCGCGGAGCACGAGCCGGGAAATTCGATCGCCGCCACCTTTCGATCTCCCGAGCCCGTGACGACCGGCTGTGCGATCGCCGTCATGCTTCCGCTTCCATGCCCGACGAGACCGACCGACGTGCGGACCACGCCGCTGGCGATCATGTCGACGTTCAACTGGATCTTGGCTTCGGCGTCGAGGGTCGCATCCAAGGGGAGCATCAAGGACTTCTGGCTCCATGTGGCCTGACCGAACTCGATCCCGACGCCGCCCGAACCGGCGCCTGCATCCAAGAGGGAAGCCTGAATGCCGAGATTTCCGAGGATTCCCAGGTCCTGGCGCTTGCCGGCCAGATTGCCGTTCTTGCCTACCGTCTTGAACGTGACGCGGCGAAGCGACGGATCGAGCTTCCGGATCTTGTCCGTCAACGCCAACAGCGCGGACTTGCCGACGTGAACGCCGGCACCGGACGGCGTCTTCGACCGATCGAGCTCGGCGGTCACCGAAGCCCGCAACGCTTCCACCCGGCTTCTCAATTCGGCCAAGCTCGCGGGAGGTTCGTCCGCGACGCGATCCGATGCCGCTCCTTCGGCGAGCCGGCCGAGAAGCCATACGCCCTTCCGCCCGAAGACCACTCCGCCGTACGAGATGTCCTGGGCCACCGAACCCTTGGCCATGCTCGTCTGTATCGTGACCGAGCCGCTTCCGCCGTTGACCGGAATCGTCTGCGTCTTCTCCAGACCGAGCGGTACCTCGACGTGGTCGGGCAACGGAATGCGGGCTTCGAAAAGGTGTGGGTCCGCGAACAGGACGAGCAGGTCGGGGATCACCGCAGTAAGGAAGCTGCGCTTGGCGATATCCAGCAGCGATCCGTCGGAATGCGGCGATATGCCGGTCGGCTCGATGCGGAGGGTGACGAGAGAGGACGTACCGTCGCTGCCCTTCGAAACGCCCTGAAACGTGACGTTCGCCGCGACCTTCAAGGGCAGCGAGAAACCGGCCTTCTCCGCGGCGAGATCGAGCTCCGCCTCCAGAGAGCCGGCGTCCGGCTTGAGACGCATGCCTTCGACGGTCACCGACGTGCCGGCAAGCAGCCCTTGGCCGGACCGTCGTAGTTTCAAACCGACGATCTGGCCGAGCGACGTTTCGAGCGTCCCGACGTCGAGAAACAAACCCGCGTCCCACGCAGCCGGGACGGGGCCAGCCGTAAGCGTCCGAGAGGTGAGATCGAGAGATCTCCAGGACGAAGCGAGGCGCGCCTTCTCGGCGATCCCCGCCGACTCCGGCGACCGCCCCGGGTCTTGCGAGACCGTCTCCGCCGCCGCGGCGTTCGCCAAATACAGACCGGCGGCCAAGGTCGCGGTCGCGAGCTTGCGCAATACCATGAGCGGCAATCCTCCTGCGGCGGTGCAGATGCGCCGGCCTTCAGCCCAGCGTAGAACAGGCCGGGATCTTCGCGCATCAAGAATCGCGACGGGCCTTGGATATCCATCGACGGCGAACGTCATCCTCCCGTCACGAAGAACATCTGTCGCAGCGCCGCGCACGAGACGCTTTTCGCGCGGACCGCCTTCGGGGTGGGGATCGCGAATCCGCGACGAGACCGCGGCCGGAACCCTCAGCACGGAGCGCGGGACTCCGCGATATCGTCGTCGATCGCCTTTTCGCCGAGTTGGAGAAGCGCGGAGCCGGAGGCACGGGGAGAATGCGCGAGATCGTCGCGGCCATTCCAAAAGCCGTGGCTATACGACCGGCTCCTGTTGCCGGAAGGCTCGGGATTGTCGGCATTCCGGTCGTCGAGATAGCCCTGGACCATCTCCCTCTCCCAATGAGCGCGGATCGGGTCCAAACTGGCGGTAAGCACAAGGGGAGCGCACCCGATCCGGGGACGTCTGCACTATCTTGTGCGTTCGCACGGCTGACCTCTCCTGCATGTTCGGTGCCCGACGTCATCGTGCGAGGAAGGCCGGTCGCAACGCAAACCGCAGCGGGAAGCTAACTCGCGCAGCCGCGCCTTTTCGCCGTTTTCCCCGGATTTATCTTGGTAGCGTCGAGGGTTGCCGTCGTCGGGGTGGGTCCTCCGGTGCCGACGGCGGGCGCGTCCTTCGGGGGAGGGATGCCCGGGTGACGGACGCACCCGAGCATCCCGATCCACGGGTCGTGGACCGTCGTATATTGTGGGGCGAGTGACGGGGCTCGAATCCGCGGCCTCCGGAATCACAGTCCAGCGCTCTAACCAACTGAGCTACACCCGCCACAACCCTCAAGCAGCCACGAGCCGCGCGAGCAGTTCGGCTTCGGAGACCGGATGCTGTTGCCGCAGCGTCAGGTCCCTGAGCTCGATGGTCCGCGTGCTTCCTGGCTTCAAAATCACGGCGAAACCGAAGCCCTTCTTGTCCGCATATTTGAGCTGGGTGCCGAGATCGCTGCGCTCGAAGAAAGCTTCGGTCGGAACTCCGGCGCTCCTCAGCTGGTCGACGATCCCGAGCCTGTATTGCTCGGACGAATCGTCGCTCCGCGTCACCAGCAAATGCCGGCTGAAGGCGCCAGTCTTTGGAAGAATGCCAGCTTCGATTAGCCGGGTGACCAGACGGCTCATGCCGATCGAGATCCCGACGCCCGGAAACTTCTAGGTCGAGAAGTTCGAAGCCAAGTCGTCGTACCGGCCGCCCGAACAGACGCTTCCGAGATTCGGATATCGGTCGATATCGACCTGACCTATCTGCCGGTGGCTCCGCGTCCCGAATCTCTTACCGCGATCGATGCGGCGATGAAGCGCATGGCGCGGCGCACGGGTGACGGAAGTCGTCAACGCTCGTGAAAAGATCGTCACCAAGCTGACCGTCCAGAAAGGTGATGCGCAGGTCAAGATCGAGGTCACGCCGGTGATCAAAGGCAGCGTCTTCGAGCCAGAGTTGCGCGACGTGTCGCCGAGCGTCGAAGACACGTTCGGCTCGCACAGATGAAAGTCGCTTCGTTCGCCGATCTATACGCCGGCAAGCTCGTCGCAGCCCTAGACCGGCAGCATCCGCGTGACCTCTTCGATGTCCGCGATCTGCCTCGCCAACGAAGGCATCACAGACGATCTCCGCAAGGCGTTCATCGTCTACCTCATCAGCCATAACAGGCCGATTTCCGAGGTCGTGGTTCCTCGTCGCAAGGAACATCCAGCAAGAATTCACGCACGGCTTCGAGGGCATGACCGCAGATGAAGTAACCCTGAACGAATTGCTCGAAACCCGAGAGAGGCTGATCGCCGAGGTCGCGGGAAAAATGCCGCAAGCTCACAAGGATTTCCTCAAGGGGTTCAAGCGCGGTGAGCCGGATTGGGGCCTGCTCGGCGTCCCTGGCGCGGCGGAGCTGCCGGCGGTACGCTGGAAGCAGATCAATCTGGACAAACTTCCTGCTGAGAACAGGGCGAAGCTTGTCGCGCAGCTCGAGCACGTCTTGAGCAATGCCTGAGGTCGGAGGAGGGGACCTCAGTCGAGCACGCACGTAGCAACTTGTTGAGCGAATTTTTGGGATACGCCCGCCACCCAGCGAGCCCAAAGCTTGCGGGCTTCAGCTCAGCCGCCTATCGAACAGTGGACGCGCCTACCTATGCGTGCCGTATAGGTTTCCGGTGCTTGGATTTCGGTAGGATCCGCCTTTATGAGATGGGCCCGAGCCGCCGATGTAAGTCCCGCCGTGGCTGGAGGTATGATGGCCTCCACCATACGGCACTCGGCCGCCAAAATGGCTACCACCTCGCGCTGCGGCAAAACCAGTCGACGTGAGCAGCGCAATCGCAAGAACAATAACCGTCTTCAAATCCATTCTCCCAAAATAATGCTCATCGCACGACGGCAGTCTTGCTCGATGCCGCTCGGATCCCAACACGGAACTCATTCGTGTGCACACGACTAAGGTCTAGGGATGTAAATTCTCTCCCTTTGTTGATCTCTCCCTATGGTTGCGCTTGAGTCTCCGCGGGTCTGAGGAGTCTATCATGCGTAAATGGGGGGTCGTGGCGCTATGCGCCGCGTTGGGCGGCTGCTTAACCAATGCCGAGACGGTTCAGTTTCGGGCGTCCAATCCACAACAACAGGCGCTGATGCGCGACGGGCAGCCGGCTTTGGTCTCGCGTCAGAAGAGCTCGCTCGTCCTTGTGCGTCCGGCTTCGCGGCAGGTCCGTGCCAACGGACGGCCCGTCTTCGTCGTCGCGATCAATAATCTCGGCAAGGGCCCGATCGATTTTCGCGTTGCACAAGTCGAAGCGACACAGCATGTCGCCGGCTCCGACTACGGCATGCAGGTCGTGACATATGAGATGCTTGTCCAAGAGGAGAAGAACCGACAGGTCGCCGCCGCGATCTTCACGGGGCTCGCCGCCGCGGGAAATGCCTACAGCGCTTCCCAAGCCGGTTATGGCCACTACACGACCGCGGGCGGCCGCACGGGGACCTTCTACAGCCCGACGGCGGCGGCGATCGCCCAAGGTAATGCGGCCGCGCAGAATGACGCCATGATCGCGGCCACCGTGGAGACAGGGCAGCGCAACATGGCCGTCCTCGAGCAGTCTGTCATCAAGGACAATACGCTCATGCCGGGCGAATGGTGTGGCGGCCAGTTGCATCTGGCGCCCCCCGTTGCCAGCGAGGGCGGAGGTCAAAAGACCTACACCATCGTCATCACGGTCGGCGCCGATCGACACGTGATCGATATCGCGCAAGGTCCGGCAGGAGCCTAACAGTGATGGCGATAACGCCCTAGGAAAACGGTGCAGCTATGCGAGGAGGTACTGTAGCCCTCCTTATGGGGCTGACGGCCCTCGGAGCCTATGCGCTGGGACGGCAGGATGCCGGACCGGGGCGACCGTCCAATGTGACGGTGCAAGCACCGGCGGCCACTGTCGCGCCGGTCGCATCGAAGCCTTGGCCGTTAGTCGCAAGCCCAACCGCAACGCCGGCTCCTCCGAGCCCAGTACCGGCGTCGTCAACTTCCGTGGCGCCATCGCCGTCCGTGCCGCCGAGATCGAGCGCCGCAAATCCAACGCCCCAGCCCAATACCGAGCGTAAGGTCGAAGCTGTACTGACGGCCGCAGCCATTGCCGCCCTGCTCATCAAGGCAAGCCGCGACCAATATCATGCAACGGGCCGACCTTGCGCCTGTCCTGATGATACGATGCGAAACGGCAGAGCTTGTGGCGGACGAAGCGCCTACGCGCGACCAGGCGGCGCGGCCCCCCTTTGCTATCCGCACGTCCAGCGCCATGATCGAAGATTATCGCAAAAGAGCCGTCCGCTAGAGATCGCATGAGGGGGAGCGAATGCAGATTCTGAAATGGAAGTTAATCCGTAAGCGACGTCTACGTCCCATTCGCAAAGATTTGGAGGGACGGATTGCAAAGCGTTGGCGCGACGGATTGCAATCTGTTGATCCACGCGTTGGAAATCGTTGAAGTTGCGTGTGGAGGGACAAC
>NZ_JAANIH010000083.1 GCF_014529705.1 Bradyrhizobium campsiandrae | reverse complement strand
TCGATCAGCGTATCCTGCACGACGATCTGCGGCACGCCGATGCCCGCGATCTCGTGCGGCACGATCATCGCCACCGCGCCCGAGGCTTCCGCCTTGTCGGCGAACTCCCTGCCGTCGCGCGCGCTGGCGAAGGCCGAGATGAAGCCGCCGCTCGGCGTGCCTGACAGGGCCACGAACAGGCTGCCCGGCTTCACCAGGCGGCTGTCCTGGGTGACGAAGTCGATCGGGGTATCAGGGAATGATCCCGTTACGCCCAGCGCGCGCGCCACTTCGGCAACCGTCCACAATGGCCCGCTCATGCGACCCTCGATGCTAATGCGGCGGCAACCGCCTCGTGATCACTGAAGGGCAGCACCTCGCTGCCGACGATCTGCCCGGTCTCGTGGCCCTTGCCGGCGACGAGCAGCGCATCGCCGTCCTCCAGCTCGTCGATCGCGGCGCGGATCGCGGCCGCGCGGTCGCCGATTTCGCGCGCGCCCTTGGCGGTGGCGAGGATCGCGGCACGAATGGCTTCCGGCTTCTCGCTGCGCGGATTGTCGTCGGTGATGATGACGCGGTCGGCGTTCTCCGCCGCGATCTGCCCCATGATCGGACGCTTGCCGGCATCGCGATCGCCACCGGCGCCGAACACGACGATCAATCTGCGCTTCGCATACGGACGCAGCGCCTGCAACGCCTTCGCCAGCGCATCGGGCTTGTGCGCATAGTCGACGAAAACAGGCGCGCCGTTGCGCTCGCCGACGCGCTCGAGCCGGCCCTTGGCGCCTTCGAGATGTTCGAGGCTCGCGAACACATCGGCCGCGTCGCTTCCGGTGCCGATGGCTAGGCCAGCCGACACCAGCGCGTTCTCGATCTGGAATTCGCCGACCAGCGGCAGCCGCACCGCATAAGGCTTGCCGCGATGTTCGAGCGTAAGCTTCTGCGCAAAGCCCTCGACCACGGCATCGACGAGACGAATCCCCTCGCCTGCCCCGTCGCCGCTGCGACCGACCGCCATCAGGTGCAGACCGCGCGCCTTCGCAGCATCGATCGCTTCCGCCGAGCAATCGTGATCGGCCGAAATCACGGCGGCGCCACCAGGCGGCACGAGCTCGCGGAACAGCCTGAGTTTGGCTGCGAGATAATGCGCGACGGTCGGATGGTAATCCATGTGGTCGCGCGAGAGATTGGTGAAGCCGCCGGCGGAAACCCGCACGCCATCGAGGCGGTATTGATCGAGACCGTGCGAAGATGCCTCGAACGCCAGATGCGTCACGCCCTCGCGCGCGATCTCGTCGATCTGCCGGTGCAGCGCGATCGGATCCGGCGTCGTCAGCGAGCCATAGACGGTGCGTTTCGGCGCGACGAGGCCGATGGTGCCGATGCTGGCCGAGGCATGTCCGAGCCGTTCCCAGATCTGGCGCGTGAACGCGGCAACCGAGGTCTTGCCGCTGGTTCCCGTGACCGCCGCGATCGTTGCGGGCTGCGCCGGGAAAAATCTTGCCGCGGCCAGCGCCAGCGCACGACGCGGATTGGCAACGGCAATGAACGGCACCTTGCAGCCGTCAGGCGTGTGATCGCCGACCACGGCCGCCGCGCCGGCCGCAATGGCCGCATCGATGAAGCGGGCGCCGTCGGTCTTGCTGCCCGCAAGCGCGAAGAAGAGTTCGCCCGGCCTGACCACGCGGCTGTCGAGCGCAACGCCGGTCACCTCGAGCGCCGCCACACTGGGCTCGATTGCGGCATCGTTGCCCAAAACATCCTGACCTAAGAGTTCGCGCAGCTTCATGGTCTTCCAATCGACATGCCGCGCCAGAGAGCCGAATCGTCAGGAAAAGCCGAATCAGCACCGGCGATGGCCACCCGGATTGATTACTGGGTTGTCCTGGATGCTGCAAGAATAAGGCGGTCCGCAGGCGGCAGGTCAAACCGCGGCTCGACGCCCAGGAGCGGCGCGATCCGCTCGATCACCTTGCCGCCGGTGGGCACCGCGTTCCAGCCCGAGGTGATCTGACCATGCGTTTCGGGCAGCGCCTGCGGCTCGTCCAGCATGATCAGGATCTGATATTTCGGATCGTCGCAGGGCATGATCGCGGTGAAGGAGTTCAGCACCCGCTTCTTGGCATAGCGACCATTGATGACCTTCTCGGACGTACCGGTCTTGCCGCCGACATAATAGCCCTTGACGTCGGCGCTCTTGGCAGTGCCGATTTCGGCATTGAGCCGCATCAGGAACCGCATCTTGTCGCTGGTCTCCGGCCTGATGACGCGCTTGGCCAACGCCGCCGCGTCTTCTTCGGTGCGCTTCATGAAGGTCGGCGGAATCAGGTAACCGCCGTTCACCAGCGCATTGATGCCCATCACCGCCTGCAGCGGCGCCACCGAGATGCCCTGGCCGAACGCGATGGTCACCGTGTTCAATTCACCCCAGCGCCGCGGCACCAGCGGCGCCGCGCTCTCCGGCAGCTCGGTGCGCAGCCGCGTCAACTGGCCCATTTTGGCGAGGAACGCCTTGTGCGCCTCCACCCCCTGGCCGAGTGCGATCCGGGCGGCACCGATGTTGGACGAGTAGGTGAATACTTCCTTGGTGTTGATGAAACGCCCGAGCGAGTGGCTGTCGTGGATCGTGAACTTGCCGTAGTGCAGGTTGCCCCGCGCATCCCACGACGAGTTCAGATTGATCTTTCCGGAATCGAGTGCCATCGCCAGCGTGAACGCCTTGAAGGTCGAGCCCATCTCGTAGACGCCTGTCGTCAGGCGGTTGATGCGATCAGGATCGTGCGCTTCCTTCGGGTTGTTGGGATCGAAGTCCGGCAGCGAGACCATCGCAACGATTTCGCCGGTCTTGACGTTGGAGATGATGCCCGAGGCCGCCTTGGCGTGAAACTTCTCCTTCGCCTTGAGCAGCTCATCGCGCAGCGCATGCTCGACGCGCAGATCGACCGACAGCTCGATCGGCTGCTGCAGGCGGTCGATGGCGAAGCCGGCGCGGTGGAGATCGGCGAGGCCCTGATTGTCGAGCCATTTCTCCATGCCGGCGATGCCCTGGTTGTCGATGTTGACGAGACCGATGAGGTGGGCGACCTCGTTGCCGGTCGGATAGACGCGCTTGTTCTCGCGCAGGAAGCCGATGCCGGGGATGCCGAGCTTGTGGATGTCCTGCTGCTGCTTGGCGGTGACCTCGCGCTTGAGCCAGACGAAGCCCTTGCGCGTCCTCAGGCGCTCGCGCACCTCGGCCTCGTCGAGGTCGGGCACGGTCGCGGTCAGAAGCTCGATCGCCTCGTCCTTGTCGATGATGCGGCGCGGCTCGCCGAACAGGCTCGCAGCCTTGACGTCGGTCGCGAGGACCGCGCCGTTGCGGTCGACGATGTCGGGCCGCGCCGTCGCAACCACCTCCTGCGATGCCGCACGCCGCGCGCCGTGGGCATCGGCGCCGATCGCGAACATCGCGAGCCGGCCGCCGATCAGGGCGTAGATCGCGGCGAAGGCGAGCATTGCGAGGCCAACGCGCGCCCGCGCCTTCGCGGCGCGATCGACATTGCGCCCGTACAGCAGGCTGCGGATCAGACGCTGGCGCCAGGGTTCTGCAGGGCGCTCGTTGGTTTTGGCCGAAACAGCGCTCATTGCTTGTCCTCGGGCTGAGGCACGGAGCCCGATACCGATTGATTACTGGGGTGTCCTGGCTGCTGCGAGAATAAGGCGGTCCGCAGGCGGCAGATCGTAGCGGGGTTCGATGCCGAGGAGCGGTCCGATACGGGTGATGACGTTGCCCGCGGTCGGGACGGCGTTCCAGCCCGAGGTGATGAAGCCGTAGGTTTCCTTCAGCGGCTGCGGCTCGTCGAGCATGATCAGGAGCTGGTACTTCGGCTTGTCGGCCGGCAGGATCGCAGTGAACGCCGTCAGCACCCGCTTCTTGGCGTAGCGGCCGTTCACCACCTTTTCGGCGGTGCCGGTCTTGCCGCCGATATAATAGCCCTTCACGTCCGCCTTGCGTGCCGTCCCGATCTCGGCGTTCAACCGCATCAGGAACCGCATCTTGTCCGACGTCTCGGGCTTGATTACGCGCTTGGCGATCGCCCGCGCCTCCTCCTCGGAGCGCTTGAGGAAGGTCGGGGGAATCAGGAGGCCGCCATTGGCGAGCGCGCTGACGCCCATCACCGCCTGCAGCGGCGCGACCGCCATGCCGTGGCCGAACGCGATGGTGATGGTGTTGAGTTCGCTCCAGCGTCGCGGCAGGATCGGCGAGGCGCTTTCCGGCAGCTCGGTGCGCAACCGCTCGAGCTGGCCCATCTTGCGCAGAAACGCCTTGTGCGCTTCCACGCCCTGCGACAACGCAATCCGCGCTGCGCCGACGTTGGAGGAGAAGGTGAACACCTCCTTCATGGTGAGGAAGCGGCCCTTCGGCTCGTCGTCATGGATGGCGAACTTGCCGTAGTGCAGCGGTCCGCGCGCATCCCACAGCGAATCGAGACCGTACTTGCCGGTGTCGAGCGCCATCGCCAGCGTGAACGCCTTGAAGGTCGAGCCCATCTCGTAGACGCCTGTCGTCAGGCGGTTGATGCGATCAGGGTCGTGAGCTTCCTTCGGGTTGTTGGGATCGAAATCCGGAACCGAGACCATGGCCACGATCTCGCCGGTGTTGACGTTGGTGACGAGACCCGAGGCCGCCTTGGCGTGGAATTTTTCCTTGGCCTTCAGCAGCTCGTCGCGCAGCGCATGCTCGACGCGCAGATCGACCGACAGCTCGATCGGCTGCTGCAGGCGGTCGATGGCGAAGCCGGCGCGGTGGAGATCGGCGAGGCCCTGATTGTCGAGCCACTTCTCCATGCCGGCGATGCCCTGGTTGTCGATGTTGACGAGACCGATGAGGTGGGCGACCTCGTTGCCGGTCGGGTAGACGCGCTTGTTCTCGCGCAGGAAGCCGATGCCGGGAATCCCGAGCTTATGGATGTCCTGCTGCTGCTTCGCCGTGATCTCGCGCTTGAGCCAGACGAAGCCCTTGCGCGTCCTTAGGCGCTCGCGCACCTCGGCTTCGTCGAGATCGGGCACGGTCGCGGTCAGAAGCTCGATCGCCTCGTCCTTGTCGATGATGCGGCGCGGCTCGCCGAACAGGCTGGACGCCTTGACGTCGGTCGCAAGGATCGCGCCGTTGCGGTCGACAATGTCGGGCCGCGCCGTCGCGACCACCTCCTGCGCCGCGGCGCGCCGCGCGCTGTGGGCATCGGCGCCGATCGCGAACATCACGAGCCGGCCGCCGATCAGGGCGTAGATCGCGGCGAAGGCGAGCATTGCGAGCCCAACGCGCGCGCGCGCCTTCGCGGCGCGATCGACATTGCGTCCGTACAGCAGGCTGCGGATCAGCCGCTGCCGCCAAGGTTCGATCGGCCTCTCGGTCGCTTTCGCGGGCGCCGCCGGACTCATGGCTTGCCCTCGGGCTGAGGCACGGAGCCCGTCACGGTGTCCGGATCACTCGCGGCTTCAATGGTGTTGAGCATGGCCCCGATCGGGTCGGGCTCGCCGGGCCTGAACATCCGCGGCGGACGGTCCGGCAGGTTCTTCAGTGAATCATATTGCGTGCCGTTGACGGGCTTGAGCGGCAGATGCCGCTCGACCAGCCCCTGCAGGCGCAGGGGTGCGTCGAGCTTGGCCCATTCGGAGCGCAGTTGAGCGATCGCATCACGCTGCTCGCGGATCTCGGCGTGCAGCCGCAGCACCTTCTCGGTGCGGGCGGTGGAGTCCATCTTGATCCGGTAGACATAGGCCGCCGCGAAGATCAGCGCGCCGATGACGAGGAGGTGGACGAAGCGCATGTGCTAGCCTCCCCTCATCACGTCGGAGAGTTTTGGCCAGGACGATGGCGCATCGTCGGCATGGGCGGGCGCCGGGGTCCGCTCGGCGGCGCGCAGCTTGGCGGACCGGGCGCGCGGGTTGTGCGCGACCTCAGTCTCGCCGGCGATCACGGGACGGCGCGTCAGGAGCTGGAAGCTGGGCGCGGTCTGCGCGACTTCCGGCATGTGCCGCGAGCCGCCACCGGTCTTTGAACGCTCGGCGAGGAAATTCTTCACGATGCGGTCTTCCAGCGAGTGGAACGAGACCACGACGAGACGGCCGCCGGGCTTGAGCACGCGCTCGGCGGACGCGAGCGCGGTCTGAAGTTCCTCGAGCTCTTCATTGACGAAGATGCGCAGGGCCTGGAACGTCCGCGTCGCCGGATGAATCTCGCCGGGCTTGGAACGCACCACGCGGCCGACCAGATCGGCGAGTGCGCGCGTGGTGGTGAACGGCGTCTGCTGCCGGTCGGCCACGATGGCGCGGGCAATTCGGCGCGAATGCCGTTCCTCGCCGAAGAGATAGATGATGTCGGCAAGATCGCTTTCGGAGGCGCGCGCGACGACGTCGGCGGCCGTCGGCCCGGTCTGTCCCATCCGCATGTCGAGCGGGCCGTCGAGGCGGAACGAGAAGCCGCGAGCGGCCTGGTCGAGCTGCATCGAGGACACGCCGACATCCATCACGACGCCGTCGACCGCATCGACGCCTTGGGTGGCGCAGACCTCGGCAAGATTGGAGAAGCGGTCCTCGACCAGCGTCAGGCGGCCGGCGGCGCGCGAAACCAGCTCGGCACCGCCGGCGATCGCCGTGCGATCGCGATCGATGGCGATGACGCGGGTTCCCGGCACGTCGAGGATGGCACGGCTGTAGCCGCCGGCGCCGAACGTGGCGTCGACATAGAGGCCGCCCTCGCGCGGCGCGAGGTGCGCGATCGCCTCGACGCCAAGCACGGGAATGTGAGGCGCCTCGCTCATGCGTTGCGCCCGGCAGATGGACGGGTGAAATCGGGGGCGAAGCAGCCCATCACGCCTCGAATAATTCCGCGTCGCGGCGGTTCCACGACCAAGCCCCAGTTCAGCATGCGTACCGCGCCCGGTCGTCCCAGGCGGCAAACCCGGTGTTCCCAGCGGAATATGTCGGGCAACCATGGGATTTCGAGCCAAAAACGGTTTTGGCCGCCTCCGGACGCGGGTCGGCTCTTCACCCCTCAGTAACGGCGCTTAGCGTTAAGAAAGCGTTGACCGGTTCGTTACATCTCGAAAAGGTCGGGGAACGGTGATGCGTCATCCACACACTGGCCCAAAATGCTTGCGTTAACCGACCTCCGCGATTGCGCGGACCGGAGGGTAAAGGAATAGTAAAGAGAAGGGCTTGGCCCACCTCCGACCTGAGTCGTTTATGCCGTCCGGTCCGTCCACGCCATCTGGTACTGATTCGAAGCGTCAGCGCGTTCTCCCGGTTCCTAAGGCCGCGGCGAACATGCGGACGTTCGAGCCGGATTCGTCGATCGTCTCCGACATCATTCCCTCCCCTAATCACGGCGAGCGCAACAAGGGCCGGCAGCCTGACATGATCGTGTTGCACTACACCGGCATGCCCGACGTCGAGGGCGCGCTGGCGCGGCTGTGCACGGCCGGTACCGAAGTGTCGGCCCATTATGTCGTGCTGGAAGACGGCCGCATCGTGCAATGCGTGCCCGAAGCGCGGCGTGCCTGGCACGCCGGTGTCTCGTCCTGGGCCGGCGAGGATGACATCAATTCCTGCTCGATCGGGATCGAGATCATCAATCGCGGCCACGATTGGGGTTATCCGGAATATCCGCTGCGCCAGATCGCCGCCGTGATCGCGCTGTGCCGTGGCATCATCCTCCGTCGCAAGATCCTGCCGCAGCGCGTTCTCGGTCATTCCGACGTCGCGCCGGCACGCAAGAAGGATCCCGGCGAGAAATTTCCCTGGCATTCCCTCGCCAATTCCGGCGTCGGTCACTGGGTCACGCCGGCGCCGGTCGTGCGCGGCGAAACGCTGATGCTCGGCACCATCAGCGACGAGGTGCTGAGCCTGCAGCAGGCGCTCGCCCGATATGGCTATGGCGTGCCGCTGTCAGGCAAATACGACGCAGCGACGATGGAAGTCGTCACCGCCTTCCAGCGCCACTTCCGCCCGGCACGCCTGGATGGGGTCGCCGATCACTCGACGCTGTCGACCCTGCAGGCGCTGCTGGCGAGCCTGCCGACGGATGAGACGAACGTCGCCTCGAAGTGACCGATCTAGTCGCCCATTTCCCGCACCCGCCGCGCATACAGCCTTCGCAACGGCTCCAGCTGCGTCGCCGCCGTCGCCTGAGCATAGGCCTCGCGCGCCTCCCCTTTCCGATCGAGCCGCCGCAGCAAATCCGCGCGCACCGCTGGTAGCAGCTCGTAGCCATCCAGCCCGCCCCGCGCGGTGATCGCGTCGACGAGATCAAGCGCGCGCGCCGGGCCGTCGACCATCGAGATCGCGGCCGCGTGGTTGAGCTCGATCACCGGAGACGGGCTGATGCGCAGCAGCACTTCGTAGAGGCCGGCGATCTGCGGCCAATCGGTCTCGTTGAAACTCGGCGCACGGGCATGCAGCGCGGCAATCGCGGCCTGCACAGCGTAAGCCTGCGGCCGGCCCGGCCCGCGCAACGCATCGTCGAGGAGACGCAGCCCCTCCTCGATCTGCGTGCGATCCCAGAGCGTGCGGTCCTGCTCTTCCAGCAGCACGATATCGCCGGCCGCCGTCTCGCGGCCGGCGCGGCGCGCATCGTGCAGCAGCATCAGGGCCAGCAAGCCCTTGATCGCGGCGCGATCGGGCATCAGCCCGTCGAGCAGACGGCAGAGCCTGATGGCCTCAGTCGCGAGATCGGGGCGCATCAGATCCGCGCCCGAAGTTGCGACATAGCCTTCGGTGAAGACGAGATAGATCACGGCGAGCACGCCGTCGAGCCGTGGCGCCAGCGCCTCGCGCTCGGGCACTTCATAGGGAATTCCGGCGAGCCTGATCTTCTGCTTGGCGCGGACCAGACGCTGCGCCATCGCATCCTCACCGACGAGGAACGCGCGCGCGACCTGCGCTGTCGACAGGCCGCAGACCGTGCGCAGCGTCAATGCAACCTGGACCTCGGCTGCGAAGGCCGGATGGCAGCAGATGAAGATCAGCCGCAGCATGTCGTCGTCGAGCATCGCCGGCGGTTCGGCCGGTGTGTCTGCAGTGAGCTCCAGTTCGTGCGCGAGCGCCTGCTGCCTATCGCGGAAAGCGGCCTGGCGCCTGATACGGTCGATCGCCTTGTTGCGGCCGACATTGACCAGCCAGGCGCGCGGATTGTCCGGCAGCACGTCCGCCGACCAGCGCTCGAGCGCAACCGCGAAAGCATCCTGGAGCGCGTCCTCGGCGAGATCGAAATCACCGACGAGGCGGATCAGGGTGGCCAGCGCCCGCCCCGCCTCGTCGCGGAAGATCTTGTCGATGTCGGTGGCCGCGATCACTTGTAGATCATGACCGGCCGGACCTCGATCGAGCCGTCCCTCGCTCCCGGGATCCGCGCCGCCAGCGCAATCGCAGTGTCGAGATCCTTGGCCTCGACCAGATAGTAGCCGCCGAGTTGCTCACGCGTCTCCGCAAACGGACCGTCGGTCGTCAAGGTCTTGCCGTCGCGCACGCGCACCGTCGTTGCCGTCGTGCTCGGCTGCAGCCCGTCACCGGCCTTGAAATGGCCGCTCTGGACGATGGACTGCGTGTAGGTGCCGTATTCCGCCGACATCGCCTGACGGTCTGCGGGGGTCATCTTGCTCATTTCCGCTTCGCTTCGGTAGATCAGCAGCAGATACTGCATGGCTCAACTCCTGTTGTTCGGCTGGATCGCCGACATCCAGTCGAACGGGGCACACGTTGAACGACATGTTCAGGATAAATTATTTGCCGCGCCGCGTGCGCGGCGATCTTGGCTTGACGAAACCGTCACAAATGCCCATTGCCTTGTCGGTCAGTCGGCCGGACGGCCGCTCCGGCAGGCGCCGAAAGGCCGCCGGGGAGGAAAGTCCGGGCTCCCTTGACATACGGTGCCGGATAACGTCCGGCGGGGGCGACCCCAGGGAAAGTGCCACAGAGAACGAACCGCTCCCTCCTCGGAGGAAGTAAGGGTGAAAAGGTGCGGTAAGAGCGCACCGCGGCGCCGGCAACGGGGCCGGCATGGTAAACCCCACCGGGAGCAAAACCGAATAGGGACGGCTTAGCGGGCTGTTCGCGAAAGCGATAACGCCGCGGGGCGATGTCAGGCCCGCCGTCCGGGTAGGTTGCTCGAGGCCATGTGCAAACATGGTCCCAGAGGAATGGCCGTCACGTATCGTCTGCGCAAGCAGGCGGTGCCCTACAGAACCCGGCTTACAGGCCGGCTGATATCTTGCAACGAGGGGTCTGGCGCAAACGCGCCGGGCCCCTCACCAATTTTGGCACGAGCGCCAACCATTCAAATGGTGTCATTCCGGGGCTCGCGAAGCGAGAACCCGGGATCCGCCCCGGAATGACGACTATGGGTTACGCAACGATCTCATTCAGCACGCCCATCAACGCCTCCGGTGCGGTGACGTTCGGTGCGTGGCTGGCGTCGAGCTCGAAATAGCGCCAGCCCTCCTCGCTCTTCGCGCGCTTCGCGAATTGCCCGAAGACGTCGCCCGGCGGGATGCGTTTGCAATAGATGTAGCTGCGCGGCACCGCAGGCTCGCCGTGCAGAAGCTTCAGCTTCGTCTCGAAAGATTTGATCGGCATGTTGATGCGGCGCGCGTTGAGCCAGTCGAGATCAACCTGCGGCGTATCCGGCGGCGGCGGATTCGGCGGAATGCGGTAGCCGTCACCCGCGCTTGCGGCCTTGCGCATCGGCTCGCGTCCGCCCTCGTTGAGATCGAACAGCGACTGTCCGTCGCGCGGCACGAAGGCGTCGAGATAGACAAGTTGCCTCACGCGCTCGCGCGCGCGATCGGCAACGCCTGTGGCGACCATGCCGCCATAGCTGTGGCCGAGCAGCACGATGTCGTCGAGATCCTCGAACTTGATGACGCCGAGGATGTCCTGGATATGCGTGTCGAGATCGACCGCTGGAGTGGCGAGATGCGCGCGCTCGCCGAGCCCCGTGTAGGTCGGCGTGATCAGCCGGTGCCCGGCCTGCGCCATCAGCGGATGCATCTTCCGCCACGACCAGCCGCCGGACCACGCGCCATGACAAATCAGGAAGGTTTTTGCACGTGCGGTCATCGGCGTTTCCATCGTTCTTGTTTGATGCGATGGAGTGTAGCCGGCAGCGGCGCGATGTAAACGCCGCGACCTGTTTCAGGCCACCCGCGGCGCCTTCACCAGCACGGGCGCAAGCTGGCCGGCCTCGCGCCGCAGCTTGCTCGCCTCGAAGCCATGCATGCCGATCTGCCATTGCAGGCCGACGATGGCGCCCTTGGTCGGTTGCAGCAGCGCCAGCGAAGAGAACAGCGTCACCGGCAGCCACACCGCGAGTTGCAACCAGACCGGCGGCGCATACGCGGTTTCGATCGCAAGGATCGCCGGCACCACCAAATGGCCGACCACGACCATCACGAGATAGGCCGGGAAGTCATCGGCGCGCTGGTGGAACAGCTCCTCGCCGCAATGATCGCAAGCGTCCGCCACTTTCAGGAAACGGCCGAACGCATGCCCTTCGCCGCAGTTCGGGCACTTGCCGCGAAAACCGCGCGACATCGCCCTTGCCAGGGAAACTGAACCGGTCGCCATGACGACACCTCTTCCGTTCTGATGATCCATACAATAATATCCTGCATCCATACATTCAAAGGATATGGGCGTAAATTGCATGGATTGGACCCCTACAATCTCGGAGCTGTCAGGGCCGCGCTACCAGCGCATCGTCGAGGCCATGGAGGCCGACATCGCCGCCGGCCGCCTGGTGCGCGGCCAGCAATTGCCGACGCAGCGCGCCCTCGCCAAGGCGCTTGGCATCGACCTCACCACGGTGACGCGCGCCTACACCGAGGCGCGGCGCCGCGGCATCATGGAGGCCCGAGTCGGCCAGGGCTCGTTCGTGTCGGAGACCAGCGCCCGACGCGCCGTCGACCTGCCGCATCCTGTTACGATCGACCTCTCGATGAACGTGCCGCCGCATCCGCTGGAGGCGCAGCTCGACGAACGCATCATCGCCGGCTTTGAGGCCATTCGCGCGCAGTCAGGACTGACCGCGTATCTCAACTACCAGCCGCCGGGCGGCAGCGCGCATGAGCGCGAGGTCGCCGCGCGCTGGATGCGCGGCCGCGTTCCCCATGCGCACGCCGACCATCTCGTGATCTTTCCCGGCGCGCAGACCATCCTGTTCAATCTGCTCGCCCATCTGGCGCGGCCGGGCGACGTCGTGCTCACGGAAGCCGTCACCTTCCCCGGCATCAAGGCAGCTGCGGCTCAGCTTGGCGTCAAGCTCGTCGGCGTCGCCATGGACGACGGCGGCATCTTGCCCGATGCGCTGGCGAAAGCCTGCCGCACGCACAAGCCGAAGGCCGTCTATCTCATTCCGACGCTGCACAATCCGACCACGGCGACGCTGTCCCCCGAGCGACGCAGCGCAATCGCCCGGATCGTCCGCGATGCCGATACCGTCCTGATCGAAGACGATGCCTACGGGCTGCTCGACCGAGCGGCCTCGCCAATTGCCAACCTCATCCCGGAGCGGACCTATCTCGCGACCACACTGTCGAAATGCATCGCGCCGGCGCTGCGGGTCGCCTATCTCTTGACGCCCCACCCCGGCGCGCAGCTTCAGATGCGCAGCCATCTGCAAGCCACCGTGCAAATGCCGGCACCGCTGATGGTCGCGCTGGTGACGCACTGGCTCGAAAGCGGCATCGCCGACCGCATCATCACCGCGATCCGCAACGAGGCCGTCGGCCGCCAGCAGCTGGCGCAGCGTGCATTGAAGGGATTTCGGTTCCAAGCGAAACCCGCCGCGCATCATCTGTGGCTGCACTTGCCGGAGGGGCGACCTGACATCGCGGCGCATCTGCTGCGCAACGGGCTCGCGATCGTCGCGGGCGACGCCTTCGCGGTCGATGGAACACCGCCGCATGCGGCGCGGGTCTCGCTCGGCGCGGCTCGCAACAGATCCGAACTGGCCGAGGCGCTGCGCATCCTCGCCGGCGCGCTGCGCAAGCCCGCCGAAATCAGGCAGATCGTCTAGCGAATGCTCATCGACGTTGGCGGCGATGGCGGGTGCGGACAACAGGTACAGCGGGCGACGGATAGGCCGCGTAAGCATCGCTCGAAATCGCCGGCTCGCCGCGGGCCGCGCGCCCGGCCGGCGTGAGTTGACCGCCGTTCAGAACGTCGCGGTCGGGATGGGCGGCCTGATAGGCCGCGGGCTCGGAAAACTGCGCCTGCGCCATTGTCGGCATCAGGGACGCCGCCGACACCAGCGCGGCCGCAACGACAATACGCGTGCGGGTCATGGTCATCTCCATCATCTCGCGGGGTCTGGCCGATCGAAATGCTGCGTGGCGCGCGGCCACCCGCCGAATTTCTCTACCTCCGTGATCTAGGCGCGCCTTCCCGGAATGCCCGTCATTCGGAATCACGCTTGCGTGCGGTTCTGAAATTGACCTTCGATGCCGCATCTGTGCTATGCGCCGTGAGGCGATCACGGGTTCGGCATCGCCGGCAACGACAGGAAGTCATCGGTGGAAATGCTCACTTACGCGCTGCTCCTGTTCGGCGCGCTGGCCGGCGGATTTGTCTCGGGGCTGGCCGGCTTCGGCACGGCACTGATGGCGCTCG
Source organism: Bradyrhizobium campsiandrae (assembly GCF_014529705.1). Classification (GTDB taxonomy): domain Bacteria; phylum Pseudomonadota; class Alphaproteobacteria; order Rhizobiales; family Xanthobacteraceae; genus Bradyrhizobium; species Bradyrhizobium campsiandrae. The sequence goes on along the minus strand of NZ_JAANIH010000083.1, from coordinate 21,912 downwards.
GCATCTGGCTCTACGTGCTGCCACCTTCGCTCGCGGTGCCTCTGGTTCTGATCTGCTCGGTGATTGCGCAGACCTCGACGCTGCCGTCGATGTGGAAGAGCTTCGACCTGTCGCTGGTGTGGCCGTTCCTGATCGGCGGGCTGATCGGCGTGCCGATCGGGACCACGCTGGTCGCCTCCGCCGATCCAAAAGTGTTCAAGCTCAGCGTCGGTGTGCTGATCCTGATCTTCTCGAGCGCGCTGTATCTCAACAAGAAGCCGCTCGCCATCACCTTCGGCGGCCGCCTTGCCGACGGCGCCATCGGCTTTGCCGGCGGCATTCTGGGCGGGCTCGCCGGATTGTCCGGACCGCTGCCGATCCTGTGGGCCAACATCCGCGGCTGGAACAAGCACGAGCGGCGCGGCATCTTCCAGCTGTTCAATTTCACGGTGCTTGCGACGGCGCTGTTGCTACAGACCGCCTCGGGCCTCGTCGCGTTCAAGGTGGTCTGGCTCGCGATGGTCGCATTCCCGGGCACGCTGATCGGCGCTTGGGCCGGCGCGCGCGTCTACCACGCCCTCAGCGACAAGCACTTCGGCGATGTCGTGCTCGGGCTGTTGTTCCTGTCGGGCGCCACCCTGGTCTGGAACAGCATCGGCACGCTGTAGCCCTTCGCTTGTCGCCAGCGGGCGGCCCTGGAGCCGCCCGGGCGAACAAGCCGCGCTACGCAGGCTCGCGTGCGAGAGGCACGATGGGCTCGGTGCTGGCGGGCTCGGCGGCTTTCGGCATCGCCAGGCGTTTCCTGAACTCGCGACGCAGCAACCACAGGCTCTGGACCGCCTGCAGCGTGGTCGCCGCATTCGACAGATACCAGACATACTCGATCCGGAAACCCGGCCGCGTCGACAGAAAGATCGCCGGCAAGGAATAGGTGAGCACGCGCGTCGCCGAGCTCCACAACACCGGCTTGGTGTTGCCGAGGCCCTGGAACATGCTGGAGCAGACGAAGATCAGTCCCTGCGCCACCAGGTTCAGCGAGATCATCTTCAGAAACAGCAGGGCAACCCTCATCGTCTCCGCATCGTTCGAGAAGCTGGCGAGGAACAGTCCGGGCGCGAGCTGCACGAGGATCGTGAGCGCGACCATGACGGCCGTTGCGATCAGTGCCGCCTTGACGAAAGTCTCCCGCACCCGCTCGTGGTTGCCCGCGCCGAAATTCTGGCCGGCAATCGGTCCCGCCGCGAGGGCGACGGCAAGCGCCGGCATCTGGATCAAGCCCAGGACCCGCGTGCCGATGCCAAATCCCGCCTGAGCCGCCGGACCAAGGTCGCGCAGCACATAGTAGACCGCCGCCATGAAGATGAAGATCATCACGAACTCGCCGCCGGCGGGCAGGCCGACATTGAGGATCCTTCTCCATTGCCGCAATTGCGGCCGCCATTGCGCCGGATGGAAAGCGACGTAGCGCTCCAGCCTGAGAAAATAGCCGAGCAGCATCAGCACGCCGATGAACACGGCGATCGAGCTTGCAAGGCCCGCTCCGGCGACGCCGTAGGCGTGTCCGGTGCCCCAGCCCGAGATCAGGACCGGCGCCAGTGCGATGTTGATGAGCACGGCGAGCACCTGCACCAGCATGCTCGGCCGCACGATGCCGGTGGCCCGCAGCGCAGCGCCCATCACCTGCGTGATGAATTGCAGCGCCAGCGCCGGCATGAACCAGTAAAAATAGGTGGCGCCGGCATCGATCGTGGCGGCATCGACCGAGATCGCGCCCATATAGGGGCGCGCCAGCGCAAGGCCGCCGAGCAGCGTCAGCAGACCAGCCAGCACCGACAGGACGACCGACTGATTGAAGACGATGTTGGCATCGTCGCGATCCTTGCGGCCCACGGCGTGCGCGATCAGCGCCACCGTGCCGACGCCGAGCATCTGCATCAATGCATTGACGAGGAAGCCGGCGTTGCCGGCCGCAGCGACGCCGGCGACCGCGGCCTCGCCGAGCCCGGAGACGAAGTACAGATCGACCAGCTGACAGATCATGATCGTGATCATGCCTGCTACGATCGGTGGCGCCATGCTCACGATGTGGCTCACGATGGAGCCACGCGTCAGGTCTTTCATCTCATGTCCGCCTTGACGGTTTGCTTGGCGATTTGCTTGGCGATGCGACGGCAGGGCTTTCGCCCCGCCGTCGCGCGACTCACTCCGCTGCTGCGATATGCCCGAGCTCCACGACCTGGCGCTCGAACAGGCTGCGATAGATGCCCCCTGGCTTGCCCGCGAGCACGGCATGCGTACCCTGCTCGACGATCTCGCCGCGGTCGAATACCAGGATACGGTCGAGGCTGCGCACCGTCGACAGCCGGTGCGCGATCACGATCGAGGTGCGGCCCTTCATCAGCCGCTCCATCGCCTGCTGGATCAGCGCCTCCGATTCCGAATCCAGGCTCGAGGTCGCCTCGTCCAGGATCAGCACCGGCGCATCCGCCAGGAAGGCGCGCGCCAGCGCCACGCGCTGCCGTTCGCCGCCCGACAGTTTGACGCCGCGCTCGCCGACCAGGGTGCCGTAGCCCTTCGGCAGGCGCAGGATGAAGTCGTGCGCATTCGCCAGCCGCGCCGCTTGCTCGATCGCTTCCAGGCTGGCGCCGGGCCGGCCATAGGCGATGTTCTCCGCAAGCGTGCGGTGAAACAGGATCGGTTCCTGCTGCACGATCGCGATCTGGCTGCGCAGCGATTGCTGCGTGGCCAATGCGATATCCTGCCCGTCGATCAGCACACGACCGCCGGTGACGTCGTAAAGCCGTTGCACCAGCTTGACGAAGGTCGTCTTGCCGGAGCCGGAGCGGCCGACGAGGCCGACGCGTTCGCCGGCCCGGATCCTGACCGACAGCCCGTCGTAAAGCGGCGCGCGATGACCGCCATAATGGAAGGTGACGTCGTCGAACACGATCTCGCCACCTTCGATCGCGATGGGCCGCGCATCGGCGGCATCCGCGATCCCGATCGGCTCGTCATGGATCCCCACCAGCTCCTCCATGTCGTTGACCGAACGCTGCAGGTTGTTGATGTGCATGCCGACGTCGCGCAGATAGGCGTGGATGACGTAGTAGCTGGTCAGCACGTAGGTGACGTCGCCGGGCGAGGCATGCCCGGACATCCACAGCAGCACGGAGCCACCGATCACGGATCCTCGCAGGCATAGCAGCAGCGAAAGCTGCGCCATGGCCGTGTAGTTGTAGCGGAACCAGGTGCGACGCACGCGCGTGCGCCAGCGCTTGATGACACGGGCCAGCCGCGCATCCTCGCGCGCCTCGGCCCCGAAGGACTTCACCACCGCATTGCATGTCAGCGCATCCGCCAGCGTGCCGCCGACCCTGGTGTCCCAGGCGTTGGAGACGCGCGCGGATGGCGCGATGTAGCGCGTCGAGAACAGCACCGTCATCGTGACATAGGCGGCCGCACCGAGCGCGATCACGGCGCCAAGCGAAGCCCAGTGCACGCCGAGCAGGATCATCGATCCGATCAACACGATCAGCGACGGCAGCAGCGCCAGCAAAATGGTGTCGTTCAACAGGTCCAGCGCCCACATGCCGCGCGTGATCTTGCGCACGGTCGAGCCGGCGAAGGAGTTGGCGTGCCAGTCGGTCGAGAAGCGCTGCACGCGCAGGAACGCGTCCTGCGCCACGTCGGACATGATCTTCAGCGTGAACGGCACGATCGCCTGCAGCCCTGCGAGCCGCAGCACCATCGAGGCCGCGCCCAGCGCCACGATGGCGCCGAATGCGACCAGCGCGGCGTGGCGCGCATCGAGATCGGACGGCCCGCGCGTCAAGGCATCGACCAGATGCCCCGAAAACACCGGCATGAACAGGTCGGCAGCCGTCGCCCCGAGCAGGCCGCCGACGACGACAAGCGTACGCCCCGGCTGCTTGAGCCAGTGCCGGAACACGAAAGGCAGGACCACGCGAATAGCCGCGGGCATTTTTGACAGGGCGGTCATGACATCATCCGGCCGCCTTGACGCGGACCGGCTCCATGTAGACGCATAGCGGCCGCGAGGGCCGAGACGGCGTCACTGAAAGTTGGATTTGGCTTGGGAAGTTGAGCGATCGGGGCCTTTGGCCCGGTCGAAACTGGCGGAGGAGGCCTCTAGCAGGCCGCGTACATACCGAGCCAGAAAATCATCGAGCGCGGGCGTACGATCTGCGAATGCGACGAAATCATGCAAATCTCCCCGGTTCGATTGAATGAGGTGCGCTTTATAGATGTGTCGCTGGCTATTTGCAACGGGGCTCGCGCGAGATCACGCGCGAGTGTTGCATTTTGGTGCGCAGGGTCGTCTGGTCCAGCGGGCCAGTCAAACCAATCGCGTCGCGTCAGTGCGCGTCGCCGCCGGCGCCGAATGGCGAGGCCGGCTTCTTGAGCAGCGTCACCAGCAGGCTGAGGCCGAGATAGAACAGCGTCAGCACGAAGAACGCATCGCCGAAGCTCATCACGGTCGCCTGGCGGTGCACGATCTGGCTGAGCTGCTTCATCGCCATCAGCGTGGAATCGCCGAGCCCCTGGAACTTCTGCTGGAGCATGGTCAGGGTTTCGGTCGCCGTGGCGTTGCCCCAGGTCACGCGCTCCTGCAGGCGGGTAATGTGCAGGTCGGTGCGGTCGTTGAGCACGGTGTTGATGACGGCGAGCCCGACCGCGCCCCCGAGATTGCGCATCAGGTTGAACAGGCCCGAGGCGTTCTTCACCCGTTCCGGCGGCAGCGTGCCGAGCGCGATGTTGTTGGTCGGCACCATCGCGAACATCATGCCGACGCCGCGCAGGATCTGCGGGATCAGCAGCTCGTAGAAATCGTAGTCGCGGGTGATCCAGGTCATCTGGTAGGAGCCCAGCGCGAACACGATCAGGCCGAACGCGACCATGTAGCGCATGTCGACCTTCGCCATCAGACGCCCGACCAGCGGCGCCGCGAGGAACATGGTGACGCCGGAGACGAACATGGTCTCGCCGATCATCAGCGCGCTGTAGCCGCGCACCTCGGCGAGATAGCGCGGGTAGATATAGGTCAGGCCGTAGAGGCCGATGCCGATGCAGAATTGCAGCGTGCAGCCGACGGCGAAATTCCGATCGGAGAAGGTGCGCAGGTTGACGATCGGCTCGGCCGCCGTGAAGACACGCACGAAGAAGGCAATCGCCGAGACGGCGCAGATCCCGGCGCAGAACGCTACCGACGTGTCCTGCAGCCATTCATATTGCGGGCCTTCCTCCAGCACATATTCCAGCGTGCCGAGGAAGCCGGCCATGAAGATCAGTCCCCACCAGTCGAAGCGATCGAGCAGCTCGAAATGCGGTTCGTCAAAATCGACCAGCGCCCACACGCCGAGAGTAATGCCGATACCGGGCACGACGTTGATGAAGAACAGCCAGTTCCACGACATCAGATCGGTGATGTAGCCGCCGACCGTCGGGCCGATGGTCGGCGCCAGCGTCGCAACAAGCCCGATGATGGGGCCGACGATGTTGAATTTCGAACGCGGGAACACGGTGTAGGCGGAGGCGAACACCGTCGGGATCATGCCGGCGCCGAGAAAGCCCTGCAGCGCGCGCCAGAGGATCATCTCCTCGATGGTGGTGGCGAAGCCGCAGAGCAGGCTCGAAACCGTGAAGCCCGCCGCCGAGATCGCAAACAACAGACGCGTGCCGAAGGCGCGCGAGAGGAATCCGGAGAGCGGGATCGCGATCACCTCGGCGATCAGATAGGCGGTCTGGACCCAGGAGACCTCGCTGGAGCTGGCCGACAGGCCGGCCTGGATTTCGCTCAAGGAGGCCGAGACGATCTGGATGTCCAGGATCGACATGAACATCCCGAACACCATGATGATGAAGGCGAACAACCGCTTCGGCGCGATGTGCTCCGAAGCGGGGTTTGCCATCATGGCAGGTGAAGCAGTCGTGGCGTTCGCCATGGTCTGACCTCGCAGCGCTTGAGGGACGCGCCTACTGCGGATGGATCATGGTGGGGTCGTCGAGATCGATTTCGCTGTCGGCGTCGGCCGCACCCTTGTTGGTGTCGACGGTTGCGTAGACCGACATGCCGGCGCGGAGCAGGTTCTGCTTCGCGACGGATTTCGGCACACGGATGCGAACCGGCACGCGCTGCACGATCTTGGTGAAGTTGCCGGTGGCGTTGTCGGGCGGCAGCAGCGTGAACACCGAGCCCGCGCCGGCAGCGATGCTGTCGACCACGCCGGAGAATTTGCGCATGCCGTAAGCATCGACCTTGATCGTCACCGACTGGCCGGGACGGATGCGCTTGAGCTGGGTTTCCTTGAAATTGGCGTCGATATAGACGTCGTCGAGCGGCACGACGTTGCCGAGGCGCTGGCCGACCGCAACGAAGTCGCCGGCGTTGACGAGACGGTTGGAGAAGATGCCGTCGACCGGCGCGCGCACCGACGTGAAGGCAAGATCACGCTCGGCCTTGGCCAGCGTGGTCTTGAGCTCGGCGAGCTGGGCCTGGGCTTCGGCCTGCTGGGCCTTGGCAACGTCGACATTGCTGACCGCCACATCATAGGCGGCCTGCGCAGCCTTGACTGCGGCGGCGCCCTGGTCGCGGCCGGCTTCCGAGGTTTCGAACGTGGCGCGCGAGGCAAAGCCCTTGCTGCTCAGCGCCTGCTGGCGCTCATAGTCGAGATCGGCACGCTTGAGGCCGGCTTCCGCCGAGACCAGCTGCGCCTTGGCCTGCACGACCTGGCTGTCGAGCGCCGCGATCTGGCGACCGATACGATCGATGGTGGCCTGCTGGGTCCCGATCCGGGTTGCAGCGGCGTCGACCGCGATCTTGTAGTCGCCGTCGTCGATGCGCAGGATGGTGTCGCCGGCATGCACCAGCGTGTTGTCTCCTGCGAGGATCGAGGAGATGTGGCCGGCGACACGCGCACCCAGCATGGTGTTGTTGGCGCGCACATAGGCGTCGTCGGTCGAGACATAGAAACGGCCGACCAGCGTATAGTAGCCGGCATAGCTCGCCGCCGCGAGCGCCAGCACGAGGCCGATGCCCATCATGACGAATTTACGCTTGCCGGATTTTGGCGCGGCCGCGCCGGGGGCGGATGCAGGAGGAGCCGGCTGGCCGGTCACGGGCTTCTCCGGCGCCTCGCTGGTGCGGCGCTTGCTCTCTTCGGCCACGTGAGAGCGCAGCTGCTCGGCGAGGACTGCGGATGTCCCGGTCGCAGCATCACCGTTCGCCGACGTGGTCTCCACCGCTTCCTGGCGAAGGACGCGCGCAGCCTGGTCTCTCGATATGGCCATAAAGGCCTCCCCAATAAAAATGCGACCCGGGGCAGCTGTCGCGCAGCCGCAATCCCGCTCGCCCATCCCAAATATCATTGACCGAACGGTTCGGTCAATATACTCAATATTCCCGGGCGTGACCCTACTGGTCCGAATCCTTTATTTAGGTTTCATGCTTGGACCTCGTTCCGAAAACCTTCCGAGACGCTGAACCAATGGTTGTAGCCGGTCGCGAACCTCTGCACGTCGTCCAAGAGGAGGACAGCTCCAAGCGCCGCCAGATCCTGGCTGGCGCCCGTAAGGTGTTCATGGACCTGGGTTTTGACGGGGCCAGCATGGGCGAGATCGCGCGGGCGGCCGGCGTCTCCAAAGGCACCCTTTACGTCTACTTCGCCGACAAGAGCGCGCTGTTCGAAGCGATCCTCGAGGAAGAGGCGCTGTTTCACGGCCAGGTCGTGTTCAATTTCGACCCCGCCCGCGATGCCGAGACCACGCTGAAGGATTTCGGCCAGGCCTATCTTCATCTGCTGTGCCGGCCGGGCGGCGGATCTGCGATCCGCACCGTGATGGCGATTGCCGAACGCATGCCCGACGTCGGCCGCCGCTATTATCTGCGCGTGCTGGACAAGACCATCAACCGGCTGTCGGAATATCTCAAAGCCCATGTCGCCTCCGGCGATCTCAAGATCGACGATTGCGACCTTGCGGCGTCGCAGTTCATGGAACTGTGCAAGGCTTCCCTCTTCCTGCCCTTCGTCTTCCAGGCCGCGCCCCCGCCGTCGGAAGAGCGCATAACGGAAGTGATCGACAGCGCGACGCGGATGTTCCTGGCCGCGTACAAGGCGAAGTGAGCGGAAGCGGGCCACGCGTTGCGCCTGCGGTTCGCGCCGCACTATATTGGGTGCCATGCCCCGTGATCTTCGCCCGCCGGTCGATATCCTGCATTACGAGATCGTCCAGGAGCAGGCCTCCGCGCTTGGACGAATGGGCCGCACGCTCGAACAGGCGCTCACGCGACTGCGCGAATTCGACGCCGCCCAGGAAACCTCGGGGTCGTCCTCGGAGACGCCAGCCGCGATGCAGCCGGCGCGGCGCAAGCTGGTGATGGAGGCCGGCCAGGCGCTATGGATGTTCGTCGTGCAACGCGAGGCGACGGGCCTGCGCGACAGCCGGCATATCATGCGGACCTACAACGTCCCGGCCGAGGTACAGCGCTGCATGGGGCTGGCGCCGCCGACGTCGAGGCCGACATCGAAGTGATGCACTAGCCCGGCAGAGCGTCTTCCATCTTGCGCCAGCCATGCAGGACCTGCCGCGTGTCGCACGTGAGGGCGAAGACATGGCCGCCGCCTGCGGGTTGATCGTGGGCGCGGTCGATGGCAAGGCCGGCATGATGGCAGAACAACAGCGTGCCGATGGCGCCGTGGCCGACGAAGAGAATATCGCCGGGCCGGCTGCGCGCCAGCACCGCATCGGCCTCGCGGACGATGCGCGCCTGTGCATCGATCGCGCGCTCCCAGCCGCGGACGCTGAGCTGCGGCTCCGCGAAAAACCGATCGGCGACCGCTTCGAACTCGGCCGGCTCCAGAAAGCCCGTCGCCGAGCGATCGTTCTCATGCATGGCCTCGCGGATCTCGATCATCAGGCCGAGCTTGCGAGCGATGATCTCCGCCGTCTCGATCGCCTTGCGCTCGCCGCTGGAGACGATCTGCGTGGTGTGCGCAAGCCAAGTGGCGCTCGCGATGGCCTCGGTCCGCGCGCGACCGACCGGGCTCAGGCCCCATTGCGGCACCGGCACGTCAGGGTCGATTTGCACCTGCGGATGGGTGAGATAGCGGACGATGTCGGTGGGCATCTCTGAAGTCGGATCTGGCTAGTCGTCCGAGAACTCGTCTTCCTCGTTGACCTTCTCGCGCTTGCTCTTGTGCGCGCCGAGCGCGCCGGTCACGTAGGGATCGCGATTGTTCGCATAGGGGCTGCGGCCACCTGCGCGCGCGGCCACCTCTTCGCCGGACACTGCGGCCGGCTGGCAGATCAGGCGGCGGCTGGCGCGGCGCATCAGATCGACGTGGATGTGATCGTAGTGATAGACGTTCGAGCCCGGTGCCAGCACGGTGGTGAAATGCGCGCAAGCGCCGGATTGGACGTCGCGCAGGAAGCCCTGCTCCTCGGGCAGGCCACGCCAACCATCCTTGACCGAGATGCGGCGACCGTCGGCGAGCACGAAGCCGGCGACATCGAGCGCATTGCCGAAGGCGTGCTCGGAGATATGGGCGTGCGGATTGCCGTTCATGCCGCGGCAGGAATAGGCGGAGATCTGCTTGATCTCGACCACGCGCTGGCCGAACCAGCGCATCGCCGACGGCTGCACGGTGTCGGCGAACCAGCGATCGAGCTCGGACACGATCGGACAGGCCAGCGTCGCCGTCGGCTTCACCGCGACCGGGCCGACCGCGGCAACGGGATTGCCCTGCGCGGGACCAAGCCGCGGCAGCGGCGGTTGCGCGGGCGCCTGCGAATACGGCGCCGGACCGGGCTGGCGCGCCGGATAGCTCGGCGCATTCATGTAGCGCGCCGCGCCTGCGGCATCGGTGCCGTCGGGCGGCAGGTCGATCTCATCGTCCTGCGGCGCCACGCCGGGCGCGCTGAGCGACACCGGACCGGACGCGGTGCCATAGCCGGCAGGCTGCCTCACCGCGCTTTCAGGATAGTTCGAGCGTTGCGGATAGCCGGGTGCCGGAGTGTTCGGTTGCGGCCGGCTCACCGGCCAGCGCGGCTGGTTGCCGATAGTGCCGGGCGGGCGCAGCTCCTCGTCGGCGAAGCCGTAGCTCGACGAGGCTTCGCCGATCGCCGCAACCTTCAGCGGAAATTCGGCGCCGCACGCGCCGGGGCCGGAGATCGGTTCGATCCGGACAATGTCCGCACTCTCTTTCACGGCGCCCGATTTCAGGCACGCCGCTTCGGCCTCGGCCCGCCACGGTTCACGTTCGGCCTGGAACAAGCCGCGTCCGCACCCCGCGAGCGATACAAGGACGATGGAGCCGACGAGATACAAACGAACTCCGCGCGTCATGCGCGGCAGGTTCGGTGAATTTACTTAAAGACTCTTCAACGTGTCGTTTTCAGCTTTCCTTAACCATCCGAGCTGCGTCTTGCTTCGTTCACGACCGCGCGCCCCACTGCCGCGACGTCGCGATCAACGGATCCGGCCGCGCCTCGATCCGGGTCCAGTCATTGCCGGAGCACCAGAAGCGGCCGAGTGCGCAGGCTTCGACGTAGAGCGTGCGGCGGCTCTTCAGCCTCATCGTCGCATAATAGGTATTGCCGCTGGAGCGGCTGTAGATGCTGCCGGTCCAGACGTCATGCGCTTTCGGCTTCATGTTGACCAGCACGCTCTCGCCGCGAGCGGACGTCTCGGTCAGTGCGAAACCGCACAGCGCGGGGCCGCAGCGTTCGATGCGCACCGTGCCCTTGGCACCGTCGCTCTCCCATTCGCCGAGCGGCAGATAGGCCTGCTCGTCGTCGCTTCGCGGCGCGACGTTTGCGGCCGGTTGGAGCCTGGGGTCCGGATTGGCGACCGGCGGCTCGGGCGGCGGCGGGGCGAGCGTCTTCGGTGGATCCAGGCGTGACAGCTCAAGGCGTGGCGGAGTGGGGCTCAGCGTCTCGAGCTGTGGCGCTGGTGGCGCGGCCGGCTGCGAGGTCGTGGCGGCAAGGACGAGGGCGGGTGGCGCGACGATCGTCGCTTGCGCCGGCCTGACGGGAGCAATTGGATAAACCGGTTGTGGCACCTGGACCACGGGCGCGGGCGGCGGGGCCGATGTCGTGCCGACAGCGTCGGTCGTCCACGAGGTTCGGCTTGAAACCGAAACACAAGACGTTGATCGGCAGTTGCGCGCGGCTTCGACGTGGAACCGGTGGCCGCCGATCGTGAAGGTGTACGAAGCAGCCCGTGCCGAGGGCACGATCGCCGTCCATGCGATCAATGGACCGAACAAAATCGCAAGCCGCTTCATCGACCTCTCCCTCCCAGTCGCGAGGAAGCTACGCGCAGAAGGACCGGCTGAATGTGCGCCGGCTCACCCAGGCCGCCGTTGTGAGGTCCATCACAGAAGGCGCCTCGGCATCGGCATAGGGTCGAACCACATCCGGTCCACGACCGACTTCAGTCCATCTCGGGACCCACGCCATTTCGGAGGTTGTCATGAACAAGCTCACCATCGCCGCCGCCGCTCTCTTGCTGGCGTCGACCGCCGCCGCGCATGCCGGCAATTCGCTGTCATTCGAGATCGAAGGCCAGCGCATTCGCATCGAGACGGCGCGCAACTGCGCCTCGCTCGATTGCGTCACCATTGTGGCGCCGGGCCTGTCGAACAAGCCGATCAGGCTGAACAACATCAATCTCAACGGCCTTGGCGGCTCCAAGAACGACGACGACCCCACGCCGCCTGCGACGACAGCACAACCGGCTCCGGTGCAGCAGCAGCCGGTCGCGCAGGCGCCCGTGCTCGCGCCCGCCCCGGCAGCCCCGACCGCCGCCGCTCCCGTCGCGCCGGCACCAATTGCCGCCGCGCCGTCCGTCGACACGACCACGGCGCCTGCGCCGGTTGCAGCGCCGACTCCAGTTGCCGCGCCCGCGCCCGTTGTCGCAGCGCCTGCCTATGCGCCGTCGCCGGCTCCCGCGCCTGTCGCGCCCGTGCAGGCCGCGACCACGCCGATCGGCGTGTGGGCCACCGAAGAGAACAAGGGCAATGTCCGCGTCGAACAATGCGGCGCCAATCTTTGCGGCTATGCCGAGAAGACCAATGAGCGGATCCTGATCAACATGAAGCCCGACGGCGCCAAGTGGAGCGGCCGCATCCACGACCCCGACTCCGGTCGCAATTACGACTCGACGATCGCGATGAAGGGTCCCAACGCGATGCGCGTGCAGGGCTGCGCCTTCGGCGGCATGTTCTGCGGCGGACAGACCTGGAAGCGTGTGAGCTGACACCGGAGGCATCGCGGCTGACAAGCCTTCTTGTTCTTATGATGGCGCCACGTCCCTGTTTCAGGGACGTGGCGTTTGAATGTCCGCCCGTCCCGTGCGACAGATGTTCATCCGCCATTCAGCAATCTCCGGCTGATATCGACCGATCTCGCCTCGCGTTCTCACCGGGACCTCATTCGTGGCATTGATGGTGGCTTGGCGCCGCTTCGTGTTTGCTTTGTCGCTGCTGGCGATGCCGCTGGCCGGCGCGTGCGCATCCGACACGATCGAGCTCGCCCAAGCCCAGCCGCAAGTCCAAGTACAACCGCAAGCACAGCCGCAAGCGCAGCCGACGCCCGCCCCCTCCCCCGCGCCATCGGCCTCGCCCGCGCCGGCCGCCGATGCACAACCCGCGACTGTGGAGCCGATCGGCAATGTTGCGACCGTCACGGGGATCGCGACCGTGATCCGCGACAAGAATTCGTATCCGCTGAAAGTGCGCGACGACATCTATCTCAACGACGTCGTGCAGACGTCATCGAGCTCCTCGCTTGGCATCACCTTCAACGATGCCACCACCTTCAACCTGTCCGCCAGCTCCAAGATCACCATCGACACTTACGTCTATGAAGACGGCGGCAAGCAGAATTCGGCGATCTTCGACATCGGCAAGGGCACGGTCGCCTTCGTCGCCGCAGCCGTGGCGAAGACCGGCGACATGAAGATCGCAACCCCGACTGCAACGCTCGGCATTCGCGGCACCACCGGCGTCGTCGACGTGCCCGAAAACGCGGCCGCGAGCAGCGCCGGCAACGTCAACATCAAGCTCTATCCCGACGCCGACGGCCGGGTCGGCCATATCGAGGTCAACGACCGCGCCAGCGGCACGCGGCTCGGCGCGCTGACGCAAGGATCGAGCGGCTTTGCGATCCGGCCGGGTGCGGCCGGTCCCGGCGGCATGCGCTTTGCCGCGGTGCCGATCACGATCCCGCCGCAGCAGATCGCGCGCGATCGCGGCTTCGTCAGCCAGGTGCACGCGGCGCAGGCCACCGGCCGCCAGATCGTCCTCGAGCAGCGCGACTTCCGCCGCGCCAATCCGGCAGCGGTGAGCCGCATTCCGCGACCGGCACAGGTGCCGCAGCAACAGCAATTGCGTCCGAATCCGGCTCCGGGCCAGCAGCAACCGCAGCGGCCGAACGGCCAGCCGGGTCAGAACAACCGTCCGGGCCAGCAGCCGCCGGGCACGCAGCCGCCACAGCGGCAAGGCCAGGGCGGCGCTCAACCCGGCGCGCCGCGCGCGGGCCAGGGTCCGCAGCGTCAGGGCCAGCAGGGGCCGACGCAGCCCGCCGGCCGGCCGCGCACCGGACAAGGCACCCAGCCCGGCACCGCGCCGCAGACGCCGCCGCGCCGCAGCGGACAACCTCCGCAAGCGCCGGGAGCCGTTGCGCCCCCGCCTGCCACGACACCGCAGCCGCAGCCGCCGCGCACCGGATTGCAGCCAGGTCAGCCCGCCACGCCGCCGACTGTCCAGCCGCAACAAGGCGCCGCACCGCGCCAGCCTGGCTTGCAGCAGCGCCTGCCCGGCGCACAACGCCCCGCCGCGCCGCGCCGACCCGCGCCGGCCTTGCCGCCAAAGGACAAGAAGAAGCGGTAGATTGGAGAATAGAGTAGGGTGGGCAAAGCGAAGCGTGCCCACCCATCTGTTGCGATCGAGAGAGGTGGTGGGCACGGCGCAAGAGCGCCTTTGCCCACCCTACGATTCCTGCGCTCGCAATGACAACGTGGAGAGATTGAACGTCCCAGCATCCGCAGCAACGCGCGGATGCACCTATCAGTGGGCGCGATGAGCAAACCTCACGCCTCGCCGCGTAGCCAGGCTCGCACCTTTTGCAACACGCCGTACCGCAGTTCGTCGACAGAAGCAGCCTCGGGCGGCGTCAATGACTGCAAGGCGGCATTGACCTCATCGGCCGCCAGAACTGGCGCCGGCTCGGGCACGGGTGACGGCGCAAGCCCCGCCGCCGCGATCGCGATCGGACCGACCTGGGTGAGGAAGGCGCGCTCATATTCGCGCGACAGCCGCGCGAGCGCGTCATCCAATGTCAGCCAGTCGACCGCCTTGATGTCGCTCATCAGCTTGCGAACGGGACCGCCCTCGGCCTCCATCCGCCAGAAATGCACGGCTTTCGAGCGGCCTCCCGACTGGTACACGAGCGTGCCCAGGAATTCGTGCACGACGACATCGTGGCCGGTCTCTTCCAGCACCTCGCGATGCGCGGCCTCCTTCGGCGTCTCGCCGTCGTCGAGCTTGCCCTTGGGCAAGACCCATTCATTGCGCTTGCGCTGGCGCACGATGGCGATCAGCGGCGCATCGCCACGCCGCAGCACAATACCACCCGCCGCCATCACCGGCGCCCGCGCCATCGCAAATCCTGTCGTATCCTCGATTCGTCCCCGCGAATGATATAGGCGCCCGACGGGGCGGAATGAAGACTACGTCCTGCGAAGGAGTGCTTGACCTGCACGAACGCGCGTGCCCTCGGCGACGCCGTCGCAGAACGAAAAGTCGCCCGGCGCAAGGATGATGATGGTCGAGCCGTGCTCGAACCAGCCGAGCTCCTCGCCCTTGCTGACGTTGACGTCGCAGGGGAAATTGACCGGCCCCCGCGTCTGCGCATTCAGCACCATGTCGAGGAAATGCAGGCGGATGCTGGCGACCAGGATGGCGGCCACCGGCACCAGCGTCACCGCCTCGCCGGTCGACAAATGCGTCCGGATCACGGCCCGCTCGTTCTTGCAGAACAGCCGCTCTACCCGCTTCAGCGCGATCGGGTTGACGTTCCAGACGTCGCCATGGATCAGCGTCACCCGCTCGATATGCGCATCATAGGGCGCGTGGAAGCGGTGATACATGCTCGAGGTCAGCCGCAGCGTGACAAAGCTGCCGTTGCGGTGCTGCTCGACCAGCGCCGGATCGCCAAGCAGGTCGAGCAGCGAATAGGGCGCGCCCTTGACCTGGAACAGCTCGGTATCCGCGATCCGGCCATGCGCGCCGACGATGCCGTCCGAGGGACTTGCGACCAGGGAAGGATCGGGATCAAACGGACGCAGGCCCGGCTTCAGCTCACGCGTGAAGCAATCGTGCAGGCTCGTGAAATGCGTCTTGCGCGCCTCCGACAGATCGAGGTCGGAGAACAGCTTCCACAGCGCGATGGAGAAATCCCGCACCAGCGGATTTTCGATCTTGGAGAACCAGCCCATGAAGCGGGTCAGCGCCGCGCGGGGGATGCGGTTGGTCAGCAGGAAGTTGAGGTCTTCCTGCTGGGTGAAAGAGGCGATGAGGGCTTTGACTGTCATGAATCTGTCAGCTCACAGTATTAGCGCTTGTTGTCATGGAAACGACACTCCCGATTCTCTCGATGTCCGTGGCCGCCGCAGCGTCCGCTGCCGCCGTCCTTCCGAAGATCAAGGCGCGGGTCGAATTGTCCCGCGCCAAGCACCGCTCGCTCGCCGGGCACTCCAAGATGTCGCGCCGGGTGGCCAAGCTGCTGCCCTTCTACGAATTCGAAGGCGACAAATATTTCGGCTGCGACGGCGCGCCTGACGTCGTGGTGAAGCAGCGCAAGGAGGCCTTCTTCCGCCTCGCTGGCATCTACGCCGAGCGCTACCCCAAGGGGCGCGCGATGACGAAGGAGGCGGCCGAGACGATCTCGGACCTCAACTTCACCGAAAGCTATCGCGTGCCGTTCCAGTTCTCGCGGCTCGTGCGCGAGCATCTGGGCACCTCGACCTTCATGGAATCCTCGAGCGGCGTCACCGTCACCGATGTCGACGGCAACACCTCCTACGACCTCACCGGATCCTACGGCGTCAACATCTTCGGCAACGATTTCTACAAGGAGTGCATCGAGGGCTCCGAGAAGCGCGCCCATGCGCTTGGCCCCGTGCTCGGCCCCTACCACCCCGTCATCCTGCAGAACGTGCAGCGGCTCTGCCAGATCTCGGGCCTTGACGAAGTCTCGTTCCACATGTCCGGCACCGAAGCCGTGATGCAGGCCGTGCGGCTGGCGCGCTACCACACCAAGCGCACCCATCTGGTTCGTTTCGCCGGCGCCTATCACGGCTGGTGGGGCGACGTGCAGCCCGGCGTCGGCAATCCCATTGCCGCGCACGAGACCTACACCCTCTCCGAGATGTCCGAGAAGACGCTGCATGTGCTGCGCACGCGCAAGGACATCGCCTGCGTGCTGGTCAATCCGCTGCAGGGGCTGCATCCGAACGTCAACGCGCCCGGCGATTCCTCGCTGGTGGACTCGTCCCGTGGCGGCAATTTCGATCGCGCCGCCTACACCGAATGGCTGAAGAAGCTGCGCGAGGTCTGCACCGAGCGTGGCATTGTCTTGATCTTCGACGAGGTCTTCGTCGGCTTCCGTCTCGCTGCCGGCGGCGCCCAGGAATATTTCGGCGTCAAGGCCGACATGGTGACCTACGGCAAGAGCCTCGCCGGCGGTCTGCCGGTCGGCGTGGTCTGCGGCAAGAAGGACTTGATGCGCCGCTTCCGCGACGATCGTCCCGCCGACATCTGCTTTGCCCGCGGCACCTTCAACTCGCATCCCTACGTCATGACGGCGATGGACGAGTTTTTGAGCCGCCTCGCCTCGCCGAACTTCCGCGCCATCTATGACGGTCTGGATGCGACCTGGAACGGCCGCGTCGCAAAGCTCAACAAGATGATGACCGACGCCGAACTGCCGGTGCAGTTCGCCAATTTCTCGTCGATCTGGACGGTGAAATACACCACCCCGTCGCGCTACAATTGGATGCTGCAATATTACCTGCGCGCCGAGGGTCTGGCGCTGAGCTGGGTCGGCACCGGCCGATTGATCTTCAGCCTCAACTACACCGACGCCGATTTCGCTGAAGTCGCCGACCGCTTCGTCCGCGCCGCCGAGAAGATGAAGGCCGATGGCTTCTGGTGGCACGATGGCGCGCTCACCAACAAGACCATCAAGCGGCAGATCCTGAAAGAGATGCTGGCCAAGCGCTTCGGGCGCTGAGGCCAACGCTCCAACCGCATTCGCCGTCATTCCGGGGCGAGCTCTCTCCTCCCCCTCTCCCCGCTCTTGTCCGCCGAAGCCTTGGCGAAGGCGGATGCGGAGTCGCGACGAGCTTCGCTCGCGCTGAGAGGGTTGGGGTGAGGGGGACTCTCCGCGTGCGCGGCGAGAGTTGGCGCACACATCACTAGCCGCGCCCCCGCGGAGACTCCCCCTCACCCGGACCGCATCTACGATGAGCTCCGGCCTCTCCCCGCACGCGGGGAGAGGCGAAAGAAGGATGCCCGGCACGAGGCCGGGCATGACGTCACCATCAGACATCGGAGTGTAAGGTGCGAACAGCGCGCTCAGGCGTGCTGCTCTTCGAGCACGGGCTCGGAGATTAGGCCCAGCGTGTGCTCGGGGTTAAGGTGCAAGCCGGGGTCCATCAACTCGCCGCGCATCAAAGCGAGCGGAGCGCCGCGATAGAGCATCAGGTCGTGGAAGGGGTCGGTCAGGATCTTGGTCATCCAGACGAGACCGGTCTCGACGTCGCGGATGAAGAACAGGTGCACGGTGCGGAACAGAAGGCCGCCGCCGCCGACCACCAGCCAGATCTTGGCAACCTGGCGCACAAAGTCGGTTGCATTGGCCCAGGGGGTGAACAGGCCGAACAGAGTGGGATCGACGAACAGCACCAGCGGCGAGAACGCCCAGATCGCCATCAGCACGACCTTGCGCTGCAGGTTGTAGCCGACCTTGATCTCTTCCTTGTACTCGTGCGTCGCTTGGTTGATGTGATCGTAATCATGCGGCTCGAAGAAGAAGTGACCGGCCTGGCGCGAGGTCATCGAGACCAGCCAGCCGACCAGCGCCGAGATCATGGGATCGACGAACAGCCAGACATAGGCGAAGAGAAAGCTCAGCGCGCTGACGAAGTGCAGGCTCTGATTGATGCGGCTGTGGTGATAATAACGATGGTCGTCCCAGCGCTGGATCCGCAGCTGCTCGAGGTAGTTCTTGATCATGCTCTCCCCCAAAATGCTTCGGGTTCAGGATTTACAGAGATTCGATGTCCGCCGTGTGACATCATCATTTTGTCATATGACGATGTGCAGCGACGCGGTGACGCACGCAAACGCGTGAGCGGCGGACTGAGCCGCCGCTCCAACGGCCTGCTCAGGCCGCCTTGGCGATGTCGACCTTGCGGAAGCGCACCAGCGAGAAATGGCCGAGCGGCGGAATCAGGCGGCGCTCGGCGAGCTCCATGCCCTTGGCGCCGGCGAGCCATTTGGCATAGCGCGACCAGGCGAACTCGGCGGTGCGGAAGCCGAGCGGACGCACCACCGGCTGCAGCTTCTGCTCGATGAAGCGGCGCATGCCGGTGTCGGCGCTGACGCGGGTAAGGATGATCAGCTCGCCGCCCGGCCGCAGCACGCGGGCGAACTCGTCCAGCGCCTTCTCCGGGTTCGGCACGGCGGTGACGACATATTGTGCCATCACCACATCGAAGGAATTGTCGGGGAATTCGAGCTTCTCCGCATCCATCACCGCGAGGCCCTCGACGTTCTTCAGATTGCCTTCCTTGACGCGGCGGCGGGCCTTGTCGAGCATCGCGTCCGAAATGTCGGTGCCGAAGATGCGCAGGTTCGGCGCATAGAGCGGCAGCGAGATGCCGGTACCGACGCCGACTTCGAGCACGCGCCCGCCGATCTTGTTGGTGGCTGCGATCGCGGCCGCGCGGCCCTTGGCGAACACGCCCCCGAACACGAGATCGTAGACGGGCGCCCAGCGGTCATAGGCCTGCTCGACCGAGCCACGGGTGAGGTCGAGCTGCTGGGTGCCGTCAAGGTTCATGATCTTAGCCATCGATGAGGTTCTCGCTGTGGGTCAAAGTGTGATCAGCCGCGCACCGGTCGCCGCGCCATGCGAGGCGAAGCGCGAAGGATGCGGCTGGGCTGGAGGGAGGTGAGATTGCCGACAAACTGGCGCGCGCTGTTCTCCCAGGAGCGCTCCAGCGCGAAGTTACGGCAGGTCTCGCGCGACATCGTGAGCGCACGCAGGCAGGCGGCGCGCAGATCGTTGTCGATCGCGCCGATCGGATGATCGGCGATGACGTCCTTCGGACCGGTCACCGGAAACGCCGCAACCGGCGTGCCGCAGGCGAGCGCCTCCAACTGCACCACGCCGAACGTGTCGGTGAGGCTCGGGAACACGAAGACGTCGGCGGCGGCGAGATGCGCGGTCAGATCCGCGCCCTTCTTCTCGCCAAGGAAGACGACATCGGGGTATTTCTTCTCGAGCGCCGCCTTCTGCGGACCGTCGCCGACGACGACCTTGGTGCCGGGCAGATCGAGCGAGAGGAACGCTTCGAGGTTCTTCTCCACGGCCACCCGGCCCATGGTCATGAAGATCGGACGCGGCAGATCGAGCGTCGCGGGACTGTCGGGATGGAACAACTCGGTGTCGACGCCGCGCCCCCAGAAGCCGAGCCGCTTGAAGCCGCGCGCCGAAAGCTCCTGCCGCAGCGACGGCGTCGCCACCATGGTCATGGCGGCGGCATCGTGGAAGTGGCGCAGCACGGCATAGCCGACGGCATCGGGGATGCCGGTCCGGACCGAGACGTATTCCGGAAAGCGCGTCGTGTAGGAGGTGGTGAAAGCAAGGCGGTTGCGGCGGCAATAGGCCCGCGCGGCCCAGCCGATCGGGCCTTCGGTGGCGATGTGGAGGGCTTCAGGTGCGCACTTCTCGATCCGCCGCGCGATCTCCTTGCCGCTCGGCAGCGCAATGCGAATGCCCGGATAGGTCGGCAGCGGCCAGGACCTGAAGCCGTCGGGCGTCAGGAAGTCGATCTCGACATCGAGCGCCTTGGCGGCGGCCGCCAGCGAGGTCAGCGTCCGGACCACACCGTTAACCTGCGGATGCCAGGCGTCAGTCGCGATTAATACCCGCATGGGGAAATTCCGAGAGTTTGATGATTCTCGGCTGTGGACCATCAACCACGGATATTTCAGGCGTGTGACGTCACAGAAGTGTCGGCCCGCTGTTTTGTTTGTTAACGGACGCGACCGGCCACGAAACTGTCATGAAACAATCCTTGCCGGGATGAAACCGTTTTCGGTTTTCCGAGCAAACGTCCCGAAACTTCTTTCCGCTAGGAGTTTAGGCAACGGAGCACCGAAACGGTGCCGGGGTGACCTAAGAAACACCGAGCAAACAGGGGCGACCAATGTTCAATCTGGACACGTTCAAGACGTTTTCGCGCGCCGCCGCTGTCGGTGCCGTGGCAGTTGCTGCAATCGCATGTGCCGGCCCGGCCAAGGCTGCGCCCGTGCAGCTCTTTCCGTTCTTCCAGCCGCTGCCGACGATGACCGCGCCGCAGCCGATTCAGCCGTACCAGCCCTATTCTGCGCCGACCTATCAGACCGCGCCGTCGGAGGATCAGGACGCGGTCGAGACGCCGGCCCGCTTCCGCCGCCAGACCGTTTCCTATGCGACGCGCGAAGCGCCGGGCACCATCATCATCGATACGCCGAATACCTATCTCTATTACGTGCTCGGCAACGGTCAGGCGATTCGCTACGGCATCGGCGTCGGCCGCGACGGCTTCACCTGGTCGGGCACGCAGTCGGTGACCAAGAAGGCCGAGTGGCCGGACTGGACCCCGCCGCCGGAAATGATCCAGCGCCAACCCTATCTGCCGCGCCACATGGCCGGCGGCCCCGGCAACCCGCTCGGCGCGCGCGCCATGTATCTCGGCGGCACCGTCTACCGCATCCACGGCACCAACGCCCCCGATACGATCGGCAAGCACGTCTCGTCCGGCTGCATCCGCCTGACCAATGACGACGTCTCCGACCTCTACTCACGCGTCAGCGTCGGCACCAAGGTGATCGTGCTGCCGATGACCGAGCGCCGCGCCGAACTTCGGTAACGCGAGGTACACATTGAAGACAAAGGCCCCGGTCTCGCCGGGTCCTTTTCGTTTCTTGGAGGCGACAGGGTTCAGCCCAAGACGCGATCGACCATCTGGCCGGACAGGCCGAGATAATTGGCTGGATCGCAATGGCGGCGGATGGCATCGAGGCCGCCGAGCGCGGTGACGATCTCGGGGACGCCGGACAGGATCTCGGCGAGATCGCCACCCTGCTCGATCGCCTTGCGGCAGGCATCGTACACGACGTCATGTGCGTGTTGCCGCCCGAGCTTCGGCGCCGCCGCCATCATCACGGCTTCGGCGACGATCAGACCATGGGTCAGGCCGAGATTGGTGCGCATGCGGCTCTCATGCACGACGAGGCCGGCCAGCATGAATTTCGCGTTCGCGAGCGAGGACGCCGTAAGCAGAAAGCTCTCCGGCAGCGACACCCATTCCAGATGCCACGGACCGGTGGCACGCTCGAAATCGTGGATCATGCCGTCGAGCATGGTGGCGACGTGCTGGCGCACGGCCTTTGCCGCGGCGAGCATCAGTTCGCTGGAGATCGGGTTGCGCTTCTGCGGCATGGTCGAGGACGCGCCGCGGCCATGAACGAAGGGTTCGGACAGTTCGCCGAACTCGGTCGCGCACATCAGCATGACGTCGGTGGCGATCTTGCCGAGCGTTCCGGTGATGAGGCCGAGCAGCGTCACCGCCTCCGCAAT
>NZ_JAANIH010000082.1 GCF_014529705.1 Bradyrhizobium campsiandrae | reverse complement strand
TCTTGAACGCCATCATGCGGCGCTCCTGCATCGAGACGACCGCGGAAAGAACCATGAACCCGGCAGTGGATCATGTTTGTCGATCGGGGTTGACACCGTGCCCGCGATTAAAGAACGGACGACTAATCCATCGAGTTGGCACCGCCCTTGCTGGTGGGCTAATGAGGTATCCGCTTGACTGTCTGCGGGACGAACGGTCACAGGCCGTTGGTCGAACGGCAGTAGGCGCCGCTGGCGCTCCTCCCTAGACTTGCCGGGATCGCAATGCGTGCGATCCCGGTTTTTTTCGTAAGCGCGAAGCCGATACCCTTGCTTCAGAATTCGAATGAACGTGCGAAGAAGCCTCCGGGGGGATGTCCCGATCGCTGTTGAACTAGGTCGGGCCGACGTTGCCGGAATGAATGTTACGCGGCCCTCGTGACGTGGGCAACGGGGTCGATCGTCATGCGATTGTGGCGAGCTTGAAGAGCCGCACGCAGAACCGACAATTGCTTATGCGCCTTCAATCGTCGGAAGCCCTTGTTGGCCTCGATCATGCCGGCCGCGACCCATCGCAAGGCCATACCGGCATCCCGCCAGCGTTTGACGTTGCGCGTGACGCGGCGAATGGTGCCCATCATGTTCTCGGCGATGTTGGTACAGGCGAGCGATCGACGAAGCTCCTTCGGCAACTTCAACCGGACGACAGTCAGGATTTCGTCGAGGCCTTCGAGGATGCTGGCCGCTACGCCGGGCCATTGCTGGTCGAGTCGACGCGCGAGATTGCGGATCAATTTTTCAGCCTTGTCGGCGTCATCGAGCTCCCAGGCCTGGCGCAGCACCCGACGGGTGGCCGCATGATGCTCTTTCGGCAGGCGTTCCATGATGTTGCGCGCCTTGTGGATCTGGCAGCGCTGGATCGCAGCGGCCGAACCGAAGGTGCGGCGGATCGCCTTCGACAACGCCTTCGCGCCGTCGGCGATGAACAGTCTTGGCACCGTCGGGTCGAGCCCGCGCGAGATCAGGTTGTCCAGCAGGGCCTGAACCTGGGCGCGGATGCTGGTTTCGATCGGGTCAAACCAGTTGTCGAAAAGCTCGCCCGTGACCGCTGCGGCGGGCTGAATGTCCTCGCTTGTCGTGATATCGTTTCTCGTGGCGTAGTCTCCTTTGCCGGACGCTTCCTTCGTCAGGCGATTCGAGGTTTCTCACCCCGGAGACTACGCTCACCGTCTCGAAATTCGATAGGTGCCGCATCACGTGGTATTCGATCTGGATGCCGTTGCCGCCGTGCATGTCGCGGGACATGCGCGCGATGTCGAGCGCCTTGCCGCAATTGTTGCGCTTGACGATCGAAATCATCTCCAGCGCCATCTTGCCTTCGTCCATCAATCGTCCGACCCGCAATGAGGCCCTGCAAGCCGAGCGCGATCTCGGTCTGCATGTCCGCAAGCTTCTTCTGCACCAATTGCGTCGCCGCCAACGGCCGATTGAACTGCTTGCGGTCGAGCGTGTACTGCCGCGCGCATTGCATGCAGTCTTCGGCTGCGCCCATCGCGCCCCAGGAAATGCCGTAGCGGGCGCGGTTGAGGCAGCCGAACGGCCCCTTGAGGCCGGAGACGTTGGGCAGCAGCGCGCTTTCCGGCACCACCACGCCGTCCATCACGATCTCGCCGGTGACGGAGGCGTGCAACGAGAGCTTGCCGCCGATCTTCGGCGCCGAAAGGCCCTTCATGCCCTTTTCGAGAATGAAGCCGCGGATCTGGTTATTGTGCTCGGCCGATTTCGCCCACACCACGAACACGTCGGCGATCGGCGCGTTGGAAATCCACATCTTGGAGCCGGTCAGCCGGTAACCGTCCGACACCTTCTCGGCGCGGGTCTTCATGCCGCCGGGATCGGAGCCGGCATCCGGCTCGGTCAGGCCGAAGCAGCCGACCCACTCGCCGGTGGCGAGCTTGGGCAGATATTTCTTGCGCTTGTTCTCGTCGCCATAGGCATAGATCGGATGCATCACCAACGACGACTGCACCGAATTCATCGAGCGATAGCCGGAATCGACGCGCTCGATCTCGCGCGCCACGAGGCCATAGGCGACATAGCTCGCGTTGGCGCAGCCATATTCTTCCGGCAGCGTGATGCCGATCAGGCCGAGCTCGCCCATCTCGTTGAAGATCTCGCGGTCGGTCTTCTCTTCCAGATAGGCCTTGGAGACGCGCGGCAGGAGCTTGTCCTGGGCATAGGCGCGCGCGGTGTCGCGCACCATGCGCTCGTCTTCGGTGAGCTGCTCATCGAGCAGAAGCGATCGTCCCACTTGAACACTGACGTGGTTGGTGAAGGCATGGTGTTTTCCTTTGCGTCGGGCGCAACGAACAGATGGTCCGTGCGACACCATTCGGTATGCGGAGGTGTTGTAAGCGCTGTGCGTTGGTTAGTTTCCTATCAGTAGGCGTCCGTTCTTGACGATCGGACGGAACGCCTGATCGCCTATCGCCAGTTTCGCTGGCGCACCACCCAGGGGTAGGGGGCCACAGTCGTTTCACCGATAGGCCAAATGTTTCACCGGATTGTCCGTCTTTACGAACAAGGGATCCGGAAAAGTTAAGCAATTTCAGCAATGTAGCTGCGGCGTTGGACGACCTTAAGGGTGAAGTGTTGCGTTCACAAGGATATGCCGAAACGATGTGAAATTTCGCCAGCGATACCCCGGCGGAAAGTCAGCACGCAAGAGGCGAAGATCACGCCTTGGATCACCGTCACCCACTGCCCGAAACCCGCCAGGTATTGCTGCATGGCGATGATAACGAAAGCGCCGATCACCGGGCCAAACACGGTGCCGAGGCCGCCCACCAGCGTCATCAGCACGATCTCGCCTGACATCGACCAGTGCACGTCGGTGAGCGAAGCATTCTGCGCGACAAAGACTTTCAAGGAGCCGGCGAATCCCGCCAGCGTCCCGGACAGGATGAAGGCGAGCAACTTGTACTGATCGGTCTTGTAGCCGAGAGAAATCGCCCGCTGCTCATTTTCCCGGGTCGATTTTAGTACCTCGCCGAATGGCGAGTTGATGGCGCGGAAGATCACCAGGAATCCGAACAGGAAGCAGGCAAGCACAATGTAGTAGAGGATGGTCGGATTGGCGAGGTTAAGCAAGCCGAACATGTAGCCTTGCGGAATGCCCTGGATGCCGTCCTCGCCGTGGGTGAAGGTCGCTTGCAGATAGATGAAATACAAGAGTTGCGAGAGCGCCAGCGTAATCATCGCGAAATAGATACCCTGCCGGCGAATGGCGACGCTGCCGGTGACGACGGCGAGCGCGCCGGCCGCCGCCGTTCCTGCAACAATTCCAAGCTCAGGTGAGAATCCCCAGACCTTCAGCGCATGTCCGGAAACGTAACCCGCCGTGCCCAGAAACATCGCGTGACCGAACGATAGCAGTCCGCCATAGCCGATCAGCAAGTTGAACGCGCAGGCGAGCAGCGCGAAGCATAGCGCCTGCATCACAAAGTATGGATACACGCCCGTCAGGGGCACGATCAGCAGCAGCGCCGTCATAATGCCGAACGCTATCATCTCGTCGTGCAGCCCGCGCGATTTCACCGGCAATATATAATCGGTCATGACTGTCATATCAGGCCGCCCGCCCCGTCAGTCCCGTCGGCTTTACCAGCAGCACCAGCACCATCAGCACGAAGACAACGGTGTTGGAGGCCTCGGGATAGAAATATTTGGTTAGCCCCTCGATCACCCCCAGCGCAAAGCCGGTGATGATGGAGCCCATGATGGAACCCATGCCGCCGATCACCACCACCGCGAACACCACGATGATGAGGTCCGCACCCATCAGCGGCCGCACCTGGTTGATCGGCGCCGACAGCACTCCGGCGAGAGCCGCAAGTCCAACGCCAAGCCCGTAAGTCAGCGTGATCATGCGGGGAACGTTGATGCCGAAGGCGCGAACGAGCGTCGGATTTTCGGTGGCCGCGCGCAGGTAGGCGCCCAATCGCGTCCGCTCGATCAAGAACCAGGTCGCGAGACAGACGACCAGCGAGAACACGACGACCCAGCCGCGATAGACGGGTAAGAACATGAAGCCGAGATTCATGCCGCCCTTCAGTTCGTCGGGGATGGCGTAAGGCAGCCCCGAGGAGCCGAAATAGTTCTGGAAAACGCCCTGCACGATCAGCGCAATGCCGAAGGTCAGGAGCATGCCATAGAGGTGATCGAGACCGGCCAGCCATTTCAGCAGGGTCCGCTCGAGGAGCATGCCGAAAATGCCAACCGCGATGGGCGCGATGACCAGGGCGGGCCAATAGCCGATGCCGGCAATGTTCAGGAGGAAATAGGCGCAGAACGCGCCCATCATGTAGAGCGCGCCGTGGGCGAAATTGACGATGTTCAGCATGCCGAAGATCACGGCAAGCCCGAGGCTGAGCAGCGCGTAGAACGAGCCGTTGATCAGTCCTACCAGAAGCTGTGCATAGAGAGCCTGCATGGATTTACTCTTTCGCGTCCCGTCCGACCCACCCGGTCTTCATGCGCATCGATGTGAAATTTCCTGGACGTCGCCTCACACGCCGAGATAGGTGTGAAGCTTGTCCATGTTGGCCCGCAGCTCCGAATTGGCGAAGCCGTCGATGACCTTGCCGTGCTCGACGATGTAGTAACGGTCGGCCACGGTGGAGGCGAAGCGGAAGTTCTGCTCGACCAGAAGAATCGTGAAACCTTCCTTCTTGAGCTGCGCGATGGTGTGGCCGATCTGCTGGATGATAACCGGCGCGAGACCTTCGGTCGGCTCGTCCAGCATCAGGAAGCGCGCGCCGGTGCGCAGGATCCGCGCGATCGCCAGCATCTGCTGCTCGCCGCCCGACAGCTTGGTGCCCTGGCTGGCGAGCCGTTCCTTCAGGTTGGGAAACAGGTCGAAGATCTGGTCGAGCGAAAGGCCGCCCGGGCGCACGATCGGCGGCAGCAGCAGGTTCTCGCGGACGTCGAGGCTCGAGAAGATGCCGCGCTCCTCCGGGCAGAAGGCGACGCCCATGCGCGCGATCCTGTCCGAGAAGGCGGGGTTGATCTCCTGGTTGTTGAAACGGACCGAGCCGGTCCGCTTGCCGATGATCCCCATGATCGACTTCAACGTCGTGGTCTTGCCGGCGCCGTTGCGCCCGAGCAGGGTGACGACCTCGCCCGCGTTCACGTCGAAGTTCATGCCGTGAAGGATGTGCGATTCGCCGTACCACGCCTCGAGATTGCGCACCGAGAGAATCGACGCGCCGGCATCGGAAGCCGGCCTGGTGGCGGCTGCGGCCATTGCGAGATCAGGCATGACCGGCTCCCAGATAGGCTTCCTTGACGCGCTCGTCCTTCGAAAGGTCAGCATAATTGCCTTCCGCGAGCACCTGGCCGCGGGTCAGCACGGTGATGACGTCGGAGAGGTTGGCGACCACGCTCAGATTATGCTCGACCATCAGGATCGTGTATTTCGCGGAGATGCGCTTGATCAGCGCGGCGATCTTATCGATGTCCTCGTGCCCCATGCCGGCCATCGGCTCGTCCAGGAGCATCATCTCCGGATCGAGCGCGAGCGTGGTGGCGATTTCCAGCGCGCGCTTGCGGCCGTAAGGCATTTCCACCGCCGGCGTGTTGGCAAACTCGCTCAGGCCGACGTCGTGCAGGAGCTCGAGCGCGCGGGGGTTGAAGCGGTTGAGCACCGATTTGGAGCGCCAGAAATCGAAGGAATGGCCGTGCTGGCGCTGCAGCGCGACCCGCACGTTCTCGAGCGCGGTCAAGTGCGGGAATACCGCCGAAATCTGGAACGAGCGGACCAGCCCGAGCCGCGCCACGTCGGCCGGCGCCAGCGCCGTGATGTCCTGCCCCTTGTACAGGATCTGGCCCGCGGACGGCTTGTGGAACTTGGTCAGCAGGTTAAAGCAGGTCGTCTTGCCGGCCCCGTTCGGGCCGATCAACGCGTGGATACTGCCCCGGCGGACCTTGAGCGAGACATCGCGGACGGCGAAGAACCCCGCGAACTCCTTGGTCAGGTTCCGAGTTTCAAGAATGAACCCTTCGTCCTTGCGTATGGTCATTGGCTCATAACTTCCACAACACGCAACATCCTCATGTTTGCAGCAAACTCCCCGCTTGGGTGGCGCCAGTCGCATGGCTGCCGCGGCTCCTACGCTCGCATGCGTGACGAGAGTGGCTTGTCGTGAAGCTGGGCAATCTTGTTGTCTGCTGTTGGTGACATGTGCCCAATGGACTCGACCATGGGAGTGACACTAGTTTAGCTGGAGGCTAGTTCTTGATCAGAGCGCAATCGCCACTATTGATCGGACGGAATGCTTCCTCTGCTGGAAGCGTCGCGATAAGCCGATAGATGTCGCCGCGGGAGCTGCTCTCTTCCGGCTTCTTGACCTCGAACAGATAGGCCGGGTGAATCTTGCGACCGTCAGCCCGGATCGAACCTTTGCCGAAGCAATCATCGTCCGTCGGCATCTTTTTCATCATTTCGACGACTTCCAGCCCCGAGGACTTCGCGCGGCTCACGCCGAGCTCTTTGACAGCCTTCAGGTAATGGACAACGGAGGAATAATCGCCGGCCTGGCTCATGTTCGGGAAAACGCCAACTTCGAGCTTGGGCGCAATCCGCTTCTGGAAGGCGCGCGTGCGGTCGTTCAAATCCCAGTAGAAGGTCTCCGTCAGCGTCAGCCCCTTGGCGACGGGCAGACCCATTGCCAGGACGTCCGTGATGTAACCGACCATGGCGGCGAGCCGTGCCTTGGCGGTCAGGCCGAACTCCTGCGCCTGCTTTAAGCAATTAATCAGGTCTGCGCCGGAATTAGCGAATGCAATCACGTTGGCTCCGCTGCTCTGAGCCTGCAGCAGGAATGACGAGAAGTCGCCCGTTGACCCATAAGGATATTTGACCGAACCCAGTACCCTGCCACCTGCGAGCTCAGCGAACTTTGCCGCATCGGCCTGGGCGGCGTGGCCGAAGGCGTAGTCCGCCGTGACGAAGAACCACTTGTCGCCGCCGGACTTAACGAGTGAGGTCGCGGTCGAATGGGCGAGGCACCAGGAATCCCAGGCCCAATGAATGCTGTTGCGGCTGCAACTCTTGCCAGTCAGGTCGGAACTACCCGCCGACGAGATCAGCGCGACTTTGTTTTTGCTCTCGATCAGTGTCTTGGCCCCTAGGGCAACTGATGAATTGCCGACATTGGTGATGACGTCGACATCCGACTCGTCGAACCAGCGACGAATGATCCCAAGGCCCACGTCGGCCTTGTTCTGGTGATCCGCGACGAGAATTTCGACCTTGATGTCCGGATTCTGCGCCACGAATTCCTCGACGGCCTGTCTCAGGCAGGCCACGCTCGTCGGGCCCTCGACGTCGCGGTAGACCCCCGACATGTCCGTGATGTGGCCGATACGGATAGTTTGCGAACCCTGCGCGCGCGCGTTTCCAAGAGCCCAACTGGCGCCGGTTGCCAAGCCGGCACCGATGAACATCCGACGATCGATCTTCATTTCCAACCCTCCGTGTACGCTACCAGCGTTTGGTTCCCGAGCGCTCGACGTTTTTCTTTGCTGCGGCCTCGGTCGAGCTTGACATTTCCTATCAGATGATTGATCAGTCAGTCAATCTGATTGATCAGTCAGTCATGAGGGAGCTCCGTGACTATGCTGCCGCGAGAGATCTTTTCGGCGGAGCACGACATGCTCCGCGAAACGGCACGAAAATTCTTCGAGCGCGAAGTTTTGCCTCACCACCGCGCTTGGGAGAAGGCCGGCGTGGCGCCGCGCGAGATATGGAAAAAAGCCGGCGAAGCGGGCCTCTTGTGCGTCAACCTGGCGTCCGAATACGGCGGAGGTGGCGCCGACCGGCTGGCCTCTGCCGTGCTGATCGAGGAGCAGTCCTATCTCGGACTATCCGGGCCAGGCTTTTCAACACATTCCGACATCGTCGCGCCTTACATCCTGAACTACGGGACCGAGGATCAGAAACGGAAATGGCTGCCGCCCATGGCCAGGGGAGAGCTGATCGGCGCGATCGCTCTGACCGAACCGAGCGCCGGGTCGGACCTGCGCGCCATCCGTACGACGGCGATCCGCGAGGGCGACGAGATCGTTCTGAATGGCCAGAAGACTTTTATTACCAACGGCCAGTGCGCCGATCTTCTCGTCCTCGCCGCCAAACCGAGTGCGGTGACGGGGACCAAGGAGCTGACGCTCCTCGTGGTCGAGGCCGATCGCCCCGGTTTTTCCCGCGGCAAGAATTTCGAAAAGATCGGCATGAAGGCGCAGGACACCTGCGAGCTCTTCTTCGATAACGTTCGTCTGCCCGTTTCGAACATCCTCGGTGAGGAGGGCAAAGGTTTTCCCTTGCTGACCCGGGAACTCGCCTGGGAACGGCTGCAGATCGCAATCGGCGCGGTGGCGACGTCCAGCGCCGCGCTCGAATGGACACGCAACTACACGAAAGAGCGCAAGGCGTTCGGTACGCCGGTCGCGGAATTCCAGAATACGCGCTTCCGCCTTGCCGAGGTGAAGACCGAGATCGAGATCGCCCAGACATTCGTCGACCGTTGCCTGAAAGAGGTGAACGAAGACAAGCTCGATCCGGCGGTTGCCGCCATGGCCAAATACTGGTGCACGGAGCTCATGGGCCGCGTGCTCGATACCTGCCTGCAGCTGCACGGCGGCTACGGCTACATGTGGGAATATCCGATCGCCCGCGCTTTTGCCGATGCTCGCGTCCACCGCATTTACGGCGGATCCAACGAGATCATGCGCGAGATCATCGCGCGCACACTGTGAACCACGCGGGT
Source organism: Bradyrhizobium campsiandrae (assembly GCF_014529705.1). Lineage (GTDB taxonomy): Bacteria > Pseudomonadota > Alphaproteobacteria > Rhizobiales > Xanthobacteraceae > Bradyrhizobium > Bradyrhizobium campsiandrae. The sequence continues at coordinate 27,367 of NZ_JAANIH010000082.1, read as the reverse complement.
CTCTGTTGGAGAGGAGGCGACCTATGCGGATTCTTCTCACTGGCGCCAGCCGCGGCATAGGTCGCGCCATCGCCGAACGACTCGCGAGGCCCGGCGCGCGCTTGGCGCTGTGCGCGTCCGCGCCCTCTGCGGAACTCGATGAGACAGTTGCGGTCGCCCGCAAAGCCGGCGCCGAGGTGCATGGGCTGTCGGCTGATCTGAGTGATCCGGCGAGCCCCACTGCGCTTGTCGAACAGGCATTCTGTGCCTTGGGCGGTGTCGACGCCGTTGTCTCCAATGCGGGCATAGCCAGACCGGGCCTTTTGGCCGAAATGGCAGAAGACGACTGGAACCGGATATTCTCAGTCAATGTACGCTCGCCCTGGCTGCTCGCGCGCGCCGCCTATAAGCATCTTACCGCAAGCAAAGGCGCCTTCATCGCGGTCGCTTCGATGTCCGGCGTCGAACCCTATGCCGGTGTCGGCGCCTATAGTCCGAGCAAGGCGGCCCTGATCATGCTCGTGCGTCAGCTCGCGCTGGAATGGGCCGGGGACGGCGTGCGCGTCAATGCCGTTTCGCCCGGGCTCTTTCTCAGCGCCATGACGGCGCCGATCTATGCCGACGCCGAAAAGAAAGCGGCGCGCGAAGCCCTGGTGCCGATGCATCGCATCGGCGATCCCGTGCACGACATCGCCGGACTCGTGGAATTCCTTATCTCCGACGACGCGACCTACATCACCGGCCAGAACATTCTCGTCGACGGCGGGCTTCTCGGCAGCATTCAGAAGCATATCGCCGGCCGTCCCAAATCGGGGAGCCTGTGATGCGCTTTCCTGCTCCGGATCCCGTTCGCGCCGCACGCTATCGTGCGGTCGGATACTGGCGCGACGCCACGATCCCTGCGCTGATTGCTGCTTCCGCTGCACGGACCCCGGACAAGACGGCCGTGCGCGATGCCTCCGGCGCAAGCCTGTCGTATGCCGCGCTGATGGAGCAATCCTCCCGGCTCGCCGGCTATCTGGCCGAGCGAGGCGTCGGCAAAGGCGACGTCGTTACCGTCTGCCTGCCGAATTGGGTTCAAACCGTCGTTGCATTCGTCGCGGCAATGCGGCTTGGGGCTGCGGTCAATCCTGTTCCAGTCACCTATGGCCGCGCCGATCTGGCCTACGTGCTGGGCAAGTGCGACAGCCGCGCACTGTTCGTCGCCGCCAAGTTCCGCAGCGTCGATTTCACGGAAGTCCTCGAACAGCTTGGTTCCGACACGCTTGCAAACCGCGCGGTCGTTCGGATCGGAGAGGGCGCAAGGACGATCGGGACACCGTGGGATGACGCGCGCGGACATGCGGCGCTCGGCGCCGAACCGCCGATCGCGGCCGACGACACGGTTGCCGTTCTCTTCACCTCGGGTACCGAGTCGCGCGCGAAAGGTGCGGTGCACACCCACAACACCATCCTGTTTGGCGAGCGCGCTCTATCATCAGCGCTGCAGATCGGCGCCGATGACATCGCTTTCATGGCCTCGCCGATCTCGCACACCACCGGCTTCATGCACGGCGTCATAATGACCCTGACGCTCGGCGGAACCCTGTCGCTGCTCGACATATTCGAGGGGGCGCGAGCGGCGAGACAACTCGCCGAGCATCGCTGCAGCTGGACCATGGGTGCGACTCCGTTTCTTGCCGATATTGCCGATGCTCTGGAGAAAAGCGGCGAGCGACTGCCGCATCTGCGCTACTTCATGTGCGGCGGCGCGCCGATCCCCGAAGCGCTGGTGCGTCGCGCCGGCCTCGTCGGTCTGCGCGTGATGTCGATCTATGGGGCGACCGAGAGTCCCCCGCACACCGTGGTCCACCCGGAGGACCCGCCCCAGAACGCCTGGACGACTGACGGCCGGCCGCTCGCCGGCATCGAGGTCCGCATTGTTTCCGAAGGCCGCGGTCTTCCCGTCGGAGAGGTCGGTGAGGAATGGTCTCGCGGTCCAAACACCGCTCTCGGTTACCTCGGCGAGCCGGAGCTGACGGCCAAGGATTTCGATTCCGATGGCTGGTATCACTCGGGCGACCTGGCCCGCCGGCTTCCCGACGGTTCGCTGCGCATTGTCGGACGTCTGAAGGACATCATCGTGCGCGGCGGCCAGAACATCTCCGCGCGCGAGGTCGAGGACTATCTCGCCGGCCATCCTTCTGTGCAGTCGGTCGCCGTTGTCGGCGTGCCGCATCCTCGGCTCGGCGAAACCAGCTGCGCCGTTGTCGTCCCGCGGCCGAACGCCTCGCTCACCCTACACGACGTGACCGAATTCCTGCTGGCGAAGGGCGTCGCTCGCTTCAAACTTCCGGAGCGGCTGGAGATCTGGCCCAGCCTGCCCCTGAACCCAAGCGGCAAGATCCAGAAGTACGTCCTTCGCAAGCAGTTGACCGAAACCGAAGGCGGCACCAAAGCATGATCCGCGAGGCACGAAACGGCGTTGTCACGACGCTCACCCTTTCCGGTCCGCCCGTCAACGCCATCGACGCGGCCTTCATCACTGCGCTCAACGCGGCGCTCGACCGGATCGAGAGCGAAAGGCCCACGCTCGTGGTGATCCGCAGCGACCAGAAGTGTTTCTGCGCCGGCGCCGACCTTTCGATGATCCAGCGCTATTTCACAGCAACCGACGGCGTCGACAACATGCTTGCCTACGTCAAATCGCTGCATGCGGTGTTCAATCGGCTCGAGGCCCTACAAGCCGTGACACTGTCGGCGATCGACGGGCCCGCTCTTGGCGGCGGCCTCGAGCTCGCGCTGGCCTGCGACCTAAGGATCGCCACGTCGCGCGCCAAGATCGGTCTGCCGGAAGCGCGCGTCGGCATGATTCCCGGTGCCGGCGGTACCCAGCGGCTGACGCGGCTTGCCGGGCCGGGCATTTCGGCGCGGCTGATCCTTGGCGGGGAGATCGTCGATGGCGCGGAAGCTGCGCGAATTGGCGTCGTACAGTGGTCCTGCGATGCCGCCGCGCTCGACGACAAGGTCGTGGAAATCACCGACCGGATTTCCTCCCTTTCACGCGGCGCGCTCGTCGCATCGAAGGATTGCATCGCCGCCTGGTTCGATCCTGCCGTCGATGGCTATGCGCGCGAGATCGAGAAGCCAAAGCACATCATGCGCACGGAGGAGGCGAAACGCTACGTCGATGCCTTCTTCAATCGAGCCAAGTGAATCGAGCCAAGCGATCTTCACCCGTTCAGTATGGAGCAGCAAATGAAATTCAAAGGTAAGACGGTCGTCGTGACGGGGGCCGCTTCCGGCATTGGACTGGCCACCGCAAAAGCCTTTGCCGAAGTCGGGGCGCAGGTCGCACTCACCGACATTAACGCCGACGCCGGTGAGAGGGCTGCCAACGATTTGAAGTCCACGGGCGACGTGCGGTTCATGCGGCTCGACGTCACCGACCCGGATTCGGCCGAATCGCTCGCAAACAGAATCGAAACCGAACTTGGACGGCTTGACGTGCTGGTCAATGCGGCCGGATGGGACGTCATCGAGCCATTCATCAACAACACGCGCGAATACTGGGCGAAGATCGTCGGCCTCAACTTTATGGGTCCGGTGCAGGTCACCCGGGCGATGTTACCGCTTCTGTTCGCCTCCAACTCGGGGCGCATCGTCAATGTTGCGAGCGACGCCGGCCGCGTTGGCTCGTTCGGCGAGACCGTTTACGCCGGCGCCAAGGGCGGCGTGATCGCCTTCACCAAGTCGCTTGCACGCGAGGTGACGCGGCAGAATGTCCGCGTCAACTGCGTCTGCCCCGGACCGACCGACACGCCGCTGTTCGCTTCGCAGTCGGAGAAGGCGCGGATTGCCTTGGCCAATGCCATTCCGATGAAGCGTGTCGCCAAGCCCTCGGAGATCGCGGACGCGGTGCTTTTCTTCGCCTCGGACCGGTCGAGCTTCATCACCGGTCAGGTGCTGAGCGTAAGCGGCGGCCTGACGATGGTTGGATGAAGCTTTCGAGTGCGGACATGAGCAAGACGACCTCATTGAGCAAGGCGGTGCAGGCGACGGTCGCACCCGGCGCAACGCTACTATTTGCGTTCACGCACAATCGTTCGCATGCTGCGGCTTTCGAGGTCGCGCGCCAGTTCCGCGATCGCGCCTGTCTCAATCTTGTCGCGACCGGATTGCTCGAATACGCGTCGATCCTTGTCGCCGCGGGCGCAGTTGCACACATGGAATCGGCTTTTGCCGGCGGCACCTACCCCGCACCTTCGCCTTCCCGGCAATTGCAGCTTGCTTATGCCGCGTACAAGGACAGCGACCCGGACTGGACCAATCTCACCATGACGCTGCGGCTGATGGCTGGCGCCATGGGTTGGCCTTTCGTTCCGACGAATAGCCTGCGCGGCTCGAGCCTGTGGCGTGACAGCTCGCGGACGATCGTTGCCGATCCGTTTACCGGCAAGGAGACGGCCGTCATCGCACCTTTGCGCCCGGACGTGACATTCATGCATGCGCCCGTTGCCGACACTCTCGGTAACGCGATCGTGCACGCCCCCGATGCGGAAGAGAGCTGGGGCATCTATGCCGCTCGGAAGGTGGTCGTAACGGCTGATCGCGTTATCTCGCCGCGCGAATTTCGCGAGATCGGGCCACGCACGGGCATTCCCGGGCATTTGGTCGCTCACGTGGTTGAAGCCCCGTTCGGCGCGCATCCGCAGGGGCAGTTTGTTTGGTCGGAGGCCGAAGGCGTCGCATCCTACGCTGAGGACTATGCGTTTCGCCAGATGTTGCGGTCGATCGTCCGCGATCCAGCGAAGCTGCGCACCTGGGTCGAGGACTGGGTGTTCTCGACCGATCATGAGTCCTACTTGCGTCGGCTCGGCGCCGGCCGCCTCGCGCGATTGCGCGGCGAAGCAATCGCGCCGACGCCTGCCGAGCCCAGGGGTGCTGGCGAGCCGCCCTCTGCGGAGGAGCGCGCGGCAGTCCTTGCAATGCGCATCGCCGAGCGGGAAGCGACGGCCGGCCGCGCTGAGACCTTGTTCGCGGGCATCGGGCTTGCACATATCGCCGCCTGGGGAGCTGAACGTCGATGCCAAGAGCGCGGCGTCACTACCGCGCTGATCGCCGAAACCGGCATGGTCGGTTTTCGACCTATCCTCGGCGATCCCTATCTCTTCAACCGGCCGAATGCAGCCTCCTCGCTGTTCCATGCAAGCTTCATCCAAACGTTGGGGGTGCTCGCCGGGGCCAATGCGAAGAATTGCCTCGCTATGCTTGCCGCTGGTCAAATCGACAGGCACGGCAATATCAACTCGTCCCGCGCGCCGGACGGCGGCCTGATCGTCGGCTCCGGCGGCGCCAACGATCTCGCGTCGGGTGCAGCACGCTGTCTCGTCGTCATGCCTCTCAAACCCGGACGCTTCGTCGACGAACTACCGTTCGTCACGACGCCGATCCGCAATCACGCGGGCGTCGCGACGGACCTCGGGCTTCTTTCGCGCGACAACAACGGCGACCTGATCGTAAGCGGGGTGATGTGCGCGGCGGGCGACGAACAAGCAAGCCTCGCCGCTATCGCTGAACGTTGCGGGCGTGAGGTGCGACCTGCCGAAAAGCTCGCACGCTTCGATCCGCCAGGCGGCGGAGAACTCGCGCTGCTGCGCAACTTCGATCCTCAGCGCGTGATCCTCGGATAAGATGGAACAAGCAAATCAAAGGAGAAGATCATGAATTACAGCGACATTCTGTACGACGTCAGCGAAGGCATCGCGACGATAACGATCAATCGAGCAGATCGCCTCAATTGCTTCCGCGGCCGTACGATCGAGGAATTGATCCACGCCTTCAAGCGCGCCTGGGCCGAAAAGAACGCGGGTTGCGTCATTCTGACCGCGGCCGGAACCAAGGCGTTCTGCGTCGGCGGCGATCAGAAGGAGATGCAGGAGAAGGGCACCTACGGCACTTCTGAGAACGGCCTGTGGGAGATCGACGATCTGCACATGGTGATCCGCAATATTCCAAAGCCGGTGATCTGTGCGGTTAACGGCTATGCGATCGGCGGTGGCCACGTCATTCACGTCATTTGCGACGTCACGATTGCGGCAGAGCATGCGAAATTCGGCCAGGCCGGACCGCGGGTGGGCTCCTTCGACGCCGGTTGGGGGTCGGCCTATCTGGCCCGCACCGTCGGCGAGAAGCGGGCGCGTGAGATCTGGTTCTTCTGCCAGCAATACGATGCGCAGACCGCGCTGCAGTGGGGCCTCGTCAACAGGGTCGTGCCGGCCGACAAGCTGATGGAGGAAGCGCGCGCGCTTGCAAAACAGGCGGTGGGCCTGAGCCCGACGGCGCTCAAATTCCTCAAGCACGCGTTCAACGCCGACAGCGCCCACATTTTTGGCCAAGTGAAGATGGCGGCGGACGGACTTGCCTCCTTCGTCAATTCGGAAGAGGCGAAAGAAGGCCGGACCGCCTTCCTCGAAAAGCGGACCGCTGATTTCGCGCGCTTTCGTTGACCGGCCGGGTAAGCACAGCCATGGAATCCCCGATCGGCAGTGGGACGGCTCTCGTCACTGGTGCGGCAACCGGCATCGGCTTTGCGATCGCGCGCTGCCTAGCCGAACGTGGTATGCGGGTCGCCGTTGTCGATATTGATCTGGAGGCGGCGAGTCGCGCCGCCGAGGCGCTGGGTGGAACCCATCTTGCCTTAAAGGCGGACGTCTCGCGAGAGGTGGAAGTCACCGATGCGGTCGACCGAACGATGCGTGCATTCGGCCGGATCAACGTTCTAGTGAATAACGCCGGAATCAGCGACGGCGGCACACAAACGTTGTCGCAAACGCTCGAGCGATTCGAGCGGACGATAGCGGTTCACGTCAGCGGAAGTTTCCTCGTCTCGAGGGCGGTGGCCGCAAAGATGGCGGAACAAGGCGGTGGCGTCATTGTCAATCTCGGCTCGGTCGCCGGCGTCGTCGGCGTTCCCGTGCGCACCGCCTATTCCGCGGCCAAGGCTGCCGTCGGCATGATGACGCGCGTGCTCGCCTGCGAATGGGCGCATCTGGGGATCCGGGTGAATGCCGTGGCTCCCGGCTATGTCGAGACGCAGTTGGTGGCGGCGCTCATAGCCGACGGCAAGGTTGATGCCGGGCGCATCCGTGCCCGGACCCCGCTGGGGCGGATGGCCGCTCCAGAGGAGATCGCGCGGGTCGTGGCGTTTCTCGCTTCCGATGATGCGTCCTATGTCACAGGAGCCGTCCTGCCGGTGGATGGCGGTTATACGGCCTTCGGCGGAGCATTCGATGCTTCCGGAGTGAATTCCGCCTATAATTGAAACAAAGGAATCAATCTCTGCATGTCCATCAGCGTCTCCTCAGTCGTCGAAGATCCAGCGCTCGTTGAAAAACGGCGTAAGCAAATCGTCGAGGCGGCCACCGAACTGTTCGCGAAGCAGGGCTTTTACAAAACGACCATCAAGGATATAGCGAAGAAGGCCGGCATCAGCTACGGGGGCGTGTATCTTTACGTTCGCGAGAAGGAAGATGTTCTGCTGCTCGTGCTTCAGCAGGTGGTCAACGCCTACGCCGAGGAGATTCCCAAGGCGATGGCGGGTGTGGCTAACCCGCTCGAGCGTCTGGTGCGAGCGATCGAAGCCTATTGCAGGGTCGTGGACAAGCACCGCGCGGCCACGGTGCTTGCATACAGATCCACCAAATCGTTGTCGCCGGACCGGCGTCAAGTGATCCAGCAGCTTGAGATTGAAACGAACAATATCATCGCCGAAGCGATACGCGACTGTATCAATGCTGGCCTCATGCGCGATCTGAACGTCGACGTGCTGACGTACCAGGTTGTCTTGATGGCACATGGCTGGGCGCTGAAGAGCTGGTATTTCAAGTCGTGCATTGAACTGGAAGACTATATCGCCGAAAGCTTGGAGACCGTGCTGACAGGCAGTCTGACCTCCTCCGGGCGCACTCGATATAGCAGGCACGCCTCCGCTGTGCGTCCGTCGACGTAACCGGTTCCCGAAGGCGCCGTCGGCGCGGATCCCTTCCGAAGCTCGGCTGAAACTGATTGATCAACAATAGCGGAGCAAACCGGAGGCAACCGATAGCGTTGAGCAAGGGTGCGAACACCCCTTGTCAACGTGAAGGGCGCCAACAATTAACTGTGTTCTCTCGTCATCGTCGATCAATGTCGGCCGTTACGGAGGAATAATGGCCATCCGCCGAGTGTTCATCACGCGCCCCGGCTCTCCACAAGGGCTGCCCGCCAGTGCGTACGAACTGCGAACACATCCCAGCGGCATGGTCTTGTTTAGATTGCGGCGTCCTCGTCTGATGAGTTGACGAAAGGCGGTCTAATGACATAATGGTCAGACCAATAAGTAATGGACGACCAGATGTTCGAGAAACGCAGAATCGACGACCTGCCGGTTCACCCCACGCGTGATGAAACAAAGCCAAGCGCCGTCAACGGTCTGAAGGTCGTTGACCTTACGCACTTTATCGCTGGACCTCTGGCGACGATGATCTTGGCCGATTTTGGGGCCGACGTGATCAAGATCGAGCCGCCGTTGAAGGGGGACGATTTTAGATACTATCCGCCACAGGATCCCGCGATGCCAGCGCAGGGTGGCCCGTTTTTGTGGACCAATCGAAACAAGCGGAGCGTCGCCATTGACGTAAAGACCCCTGAAGGGGTCCAGGTTGCCTTGGACCTTATTGCTCAGGCGGATGTTCTGATCGAAAACTTCTCAACGGACGTGATGTCGCGTTTTGGGCTCGGTTATGAACGGTGTGCAACTCTCAATCCGCGGCTCATCTATTGTTCGGTATCGGCTTATGGCCGCGAAGGCCCCTATGCAGATCGGTTGGGCTTCGATCCCGTCGCGCAGGCCGAAAGCGGATTCATCTCTATGAACGGGTATGCCGACCGACCCGGCGTTCGCAGTAGCGCGTCCGTGATGGACATATCAACAGCGATGATGGCGTCCAATGCGATCCTTCTTGCACTCCTTGCTCGCGAGCGTACTGGAAAAGGTCAGCAGCTTGAGGTGGCGTTGTTCGATACCGCAATCCTGATGACAGGCTTTGCTTCGATGCAGCAGCTTATGACAGGCAAAGACCCTCAGCGGCACGGTAACACAAGCCCAGATACCTGTCCGACGGGAGTTTTTGCCACCTCGGACCACCCGTTCTATCTTATCTGCGGAAACGACAAGATATTCCAACGGTTGGTCACCGAGGTTCTCGATCGGCCGGATCTCGCTAAGAATCCCAATTTTGCCAGGTCCGCGGATCGCCTCAAGAACCGCGAGTTTATCTTCAAGGTGCTGGAAGAAGAGTTCTCGGCCTATCCGTGGAGCCATTGGCAACAAAGACTTCGCTCGGCTGCCGTGCCGCATGGCGAAGTACGTACACTAGGCGAGGCCTTGCATTCCGGCGAAGCTCGTTCCCGCGGTCTGGTCACGAAAATTCCTCATCCGGTGGTTGGCTGGATCCCGAATGTCGGTTCGCCAATTCGTCTCAGCGACACACCAGCGGTCACGCCACGTGCGGCGCCGGCCGTAGGCCAGCACACAGATGAAGTGCTTCGATCGGTGCTTGGCTACGATGATGGCAAGATCTCGAGCCTCCGCCAGGCAGGCGCACTAGGCTCACCGGATAAGGCAAGGGCTTGATCAGCCGAAGGCTTCTAGACTTTCGGGCAAGTTACTCCGATGCTGGTGCACACGCCAGAGATGCCGGTCAGAGGAGTACCGTGGGCGAACAGCATTGGAGCTGCGGCGCAATTGATCAGCTCGGCGGAAGAAGTTCTGAAACCAGGTGTGAGGAGTGTGGCAAGGGTCTAGCCGCAAAAAGTGGGCCATCCAGGTAGCGTAAAGCCACGATTTCCAGGCGCGCATCCAACACCGGCGGTTGATCGGCCATGAGCAGTGTGGCGAGCCGTAAGCCTTCATCGAGATCGACGATACAGACGCGATAAGGAGCCTCGCTTCTGAATACGGCCGGTGCTGCATGTATCACAGTCTGTGAATAGAGCCGCCCGAAACGCCCCAGCGGCGCCCAGGTGAGATCCTTCGACCAGCAATGTGGGCAAAACGGCTTCGGTGGAAACGTCTTCTTTCCGCAGTCGTTGCATTGGCTCGTCTCAAATTGGCCATTCTCGAGCGACCGCCAAAATCTTTCGGTATGCGCAGTCACGCGAGGAGGGAAGGAGCGTTTACGGCCGATCGAAATGACAGGGAGATTCATTGGACAGCCTCGAAGACGTGGACAAGCGCTGCGTTGTAATTGCCAAGTTCCGCGCTTGTGACGGCGAGTCGAGCATTCTGCACCTGTCTCTGTCCTGCTCGGTTGCGCAATTGGTCCATTACCTCCACGAAGCTGTAGAACGGCGTTACATAAGCAGGGTGACCGCGGGACTGCAGGCCACCAGAAGTGCAGATTGGGATCCTGCCGCCAAGCGTTGTCTCGCCTGCCTTCGCCATCGCAGCTCCCTTACCGCGGGGCGCAAAGCCAAGAGCTTCACTGACAAGTACCTCAATGATTGTGCAGGGAGCGTATACCTCGGCAAGATCGATATCTTCGGGAGTGACGCCGGCTTCTTCGTAGGCGCTCCGACCGGCGGTACGGGCGGCGAGCAGCGCGATCATGTCATTCGGTATCTCATTAATTTGATGCGCACCTTCGTGATAAAAGCCTCGCCCGCGGATTCGGACATATGGCCTGCCCGATGCTCGGGCGACGTCTTCATCTGCGAGTACGAGGCAAACCGCGCCGTCGCTGCGTGGCGGGACTTCGTACAAGCCGAGTGGCTCTACGATGGGAGCTTGTGACAGGACCTCTTCGAGGGTGATCGGCTTCCGAAATTGCGCCAACGGATTCAGCGACGCGTGGCGTCGATTCTTGACCGCGACGCTGGCAAGCTCTTCACGCGACGACTTGAACTCGTGGATGTAACGAGCCGCGTCCATTGCGTACCAAGAGATGGGCGTAAAGCCGAAGGGAACGTGAAAGTCGACGTCTCCCGTCGTGCGCATGGAGCGCATCATATGCTCGGCCGCTGAGGTGGCGGTCTCGAAGTTGATGCCGAGAGCCAGGGCTACCTTCGTCCGCCCAAGCCGGATTTCGTTACAGGCAGCTTCGAACGCAAGGCCCGCTGTCATTCCGTTTCCCATGGTTTCGGAAACGCAGGCGCCGCACGGAAGGCGAAGATAATTCGCCATGAACGTGCCGAAGTACTTCTGCTGCGTGTACGGCCGGGGCAGCGAAAATGCGAGAGAACCGATGTCGGTCCGCTCGACACCGCCATCCCGAGTTGCATCGACGACGAGGGACGCGAGAACTTCGTGCTCGAGTAACTGGGTCGGCGAGTCCGATGGCGTCTGCCATTTTCCGACCGGCAGGGCGGCTGCGCCCAATATTGCAACTGCTTTTGGCACGGGCGGCGGTCCTCCAATGGTGGCGCCTTGACAGCGGCGGTCGTGGTCTAATAGATATAATGGTCAGTCCAATAGCATTTGGGCTGGCATGAAGCAAGCGCCGAAAGCTCGCGGCAGGGTCCCGCCAGGGTAGTGAACTGCGCCAGCGTTTTAGGGCGCAATGGCAACGGGGCTGGAGCTGAGGAGGTCGGAATGGCCGGAAAGAGCATCGAAGAATTCAAAGTCGGTGAAGTCATGTTAAGTCCGGGGCGGACCGTCACGGAAACTGACGTGGTCACCTACTCGTGGGTTTCCGGCGACACGAACCCCATGCACACCGATGCCGTCCATGCAACGAAGTCTCCAATTGGGCAAAGAATCGCTCATGGCACGCTTGTCATGTCGATCGCGACCGGACTGAGCGCTCGCATCGGTCATCTTGACGGCACTGCGATTGCGGCTCTCGGCGTCGACCAATGGAAGTTCCTGAAGCCAGTGTTCATCAACGACACAATCTATCTGCGCACAACGGTGCTTGAGGCCCGCGTTACATCGAAGCCGGACCGGGGCGTTCTCGTGCGGCGCATGGAGGTTATCAACCAGCACGGCGAGGTGGTGCAATCCGGTCTGATGTCGACAATGGTGACAACCAGGAACGCCCGCTAACACAAGAATCCGGATTGGAGTTCAATATGAGCATCGTCAACATATACGGCCTCTCTGAGCAGCAGCTCATGGTTCGCGAGAATGTACTCGCGCTGCTTGAAGAGAAGCTGCCATGGTCGCTTATCCGCGAGTTGGACGAAAAGCGGGAGTTTCCCCATGTGGCCTACAACGCCTTGGCCGAAGGCGGGTACCTGGGACTCTTTTATCCGGAGGAATATGGAGGAATGGGCGGGTCGCATAAGGACTTCGCCTCCTTTATCGAGACGCTCGGCTATTACTACACGGGAATTGCGCAAGCGGTTATGACCAGCATCGTCTATGCTGGCATGCATGTTGTGCAGTTTGGCTCCGAGGCTCTGAAGAAGGAGATCGTGCCAAAGCTTATCAACGGAAAGGTCAAGCTCGCTCTTGCGATGTCCGAGCCTGGGACCGGATCTGACGTGGCCGGTATCAAGACAAAGGCAGTGCGCCAGGGCGACCATTACGTATTGAGCGGCCAAAAGGTTTGGATCACATGTGCCCATGTGGCCGACTATCTTGTAGTCGTGTGCAAGACCGACCCGGCTGCGCCTCGTCATAATGGAATGAGCATTCTTCTCGTGGATGCGAAGGCGCCGGGCGTGCGAATTCGGCCGTTGAACATGCTCGGGCGCCGCACAACGCACGCCAATGAGGTCTTCTTCGAAGACGTCAGGACGCCAGTGACCCACATTCTTGGCGAGGAGAATGCGGCTTGGAAGAACTTGATGAAATGTCTTGCCGTCGAACGAATGGCATTAGCGGCCATCTCCGCGGGGCACTGCTTCAAGATCACCGAATACGCGACTGAGTACGCCAAGAATCGAATTCAGTTTGGGCATCCCATAACCAGCTTCCAAGCTGTCTCGCACAAGCTGGTCGACATGGCGATCATGTCCGAGACCGCGCGCCAGATGACTTATCGAGTGACTGAGCTGCTCGATAGCGGACAGGACGCGATCAAGGAGCTATCGATGGCTAAGATAGTCGCTACCGATAACAATTTCAGGTGCGCCGACCTGGGTATGCAAGTTATGGGCGGTGCAGGATATTCGGCCGAGTACGATATGGCGATGTTTTTCCGTGATTGTCGCGTCGGTCCAATCGGTGGCGGAAGTAACGAAATCCAACGAAATGTCATAGCGAAGAGAATGGGACTTTAGCGTTCGGTCGTCCGCGAACCAACGATCATAAGAAATGACGGAGGAAATGATATGAGGGTGGTTGCTGCGTTGTTCTCTTTGCTGATGCTTTCCTCGATTGCGGTCGCCCAGGAGGCTAAGCCGCTTCGTATCGGCCTCCTGACGGACATGAATGGTCCGTACACGGATAACGATGGGCAGGGAGCAATTGAAGCCGCAAAGATGGCGATTGCCGACTTTGGCGGAAAGATCCTCGGTAGACCAATCGAACTCGTTCTGGGTGATCACCAGAACAAGACAGACATTGGGATGGCGGTTGCCCGGCGCTGGTACGATAACGAGAACGTCGATGTGATCATGGACGTGAATAATTCTGCTGTCGCACTCGCGGTCAGCTGGTTGACGAAGGAAAAGAACAAGATTCTCCTAGCAACGTCGGCGGCTTCGGTTGATCTTACAAATAAGCAGTGCACGCCCAACACTGTTCAATGGTTATCAGACACGTATGCACTCGCACACAACGTAGCGGCGGCCGAAACGAAGGCTGGCGCAAAGTCGTGGTTCATCATAGCAGCGGACTATGCCTACGGTAAGTCGCTTCAGGAGGAGGCGACCAGGGCGATCGTTGAGAACGGAGGTACGGTGAAGGGCTTTGTCCGGCACCCAATGGGGACGGCCGATTTCTCTTCTTTTATCCTGCAGGCACAAGGATCTGGCGCATCGGTACTTGGTATTGCGAATGTATCAGCGGATTTTATTAGTACGGTTAAACAGGCTCACGAGTTTCAACTCGGAATGAAGATTGTGGGCATGCATGTGTACATTCTTGATGTTCCGGCTATAGGGCAAGCTGCAATGGCTGGCCTTCAGTTCGTCGACGTCTTCTATTGGGACATGGATGAGAAATCGCGCGCATGGTCGCAACAACGGTTCTTTCCAGTCATGAAGCGGATGCCGACGACGAACCAGGTTAATGCTTATCAAGCTCTCATTCATTACTTCCGTGCAGTTCAGGCTGCGGGCACAACGGACACGGAGGCCGTCATGAAAAAGATGAAGGAGTTGCCACTGGAAGACCAGACCGGTTCGCACGGGTACGTACGCGCAGACGGCCGGGTCATTCGCGACATGTATCTATTCGAAATTAAGTCTCCAGCCGAGTCGAAGTACCCTTGGGATTATTACAGGGTGATCAAGACTTTACCGGGGGAGACGGGCTATGTCCCGGCTTCAGAAAGCCAGTGCCCTTTACTGGCCAAGAAATAGTCGAGAGAGTGCCAGTTCCGTGGATAAAGCGACTGTACCGTCAATAAGTTGGATCGAATCTTTGAAAAGGGGTAATGCTCGGAACAACTGAATCTAGAACTCCAGATATAGGTCTTCGCGCATGCGGACGGCTAGGACGCGGAAGAGAGAATCGTTCGGCAGGGCTAGCCGCACGCGAAGGGAGGCGCGCGATTCCAATATTTCGGCGGTTTTCGATCCCAGTCCGCCGTTGCAATTCCGACCAATCCGTACGCGCAGGGTCTTTGAGGAGATCTGTGAGCAGGTCCGGCGGCAGATGGGTGCCGGGACGCTGCGTCCCGGCGATAAGCTTCCAGCTGAAAGAGAACTGGCCCTTCAGTTTGGGGTTAGCCGTACGGCTGTCAGGGAGGCGCTGAGAAGCCTTGAGATTGCCGGGATCGTCGGTCTGCAAAAGGGCGCCAAGGGTGGGGCGTTCATTCTCAAAGGGGATCTCGATCAGATCACGCGCTCAATTAGAGATCTCTTCTATTTGGGCCGAATAACCCTGGATAGTCTGACCGAGACACGTGCCCTGATTATGCAGACGGCAGTCGGCTTGGTCAGCCAGCGGCTAACGCCCGAGATTCTCAGCGCGCTGCGCGAAAACGTTGATCGGCTCTCAAAGCTTCCGCGCGCTAGTACCCCGCAGGAGCGCGTTGAAATCAGTGGTGAATTCTACGACTTGATCGGCAAGGCCACGCAAAACGACGTCTTGCAGGCCATTATCGCATCCTTGAGTGAAATCGTTCTTCAGAAAGTGGCTGAACGCCAGATGACTGCGATGCCGAATTTGCTGGAGCATCGCTGCAAGTTGGTTGAATTCCTGGCCAAGCACGATGTGGCAGCCGCGCAAGAGGAAATGGGAAGGCATCTTCAAGCATTGCACAAGCATCTGGTGAGAGAAGAGAAATTAAGCGGCAAGAAATAGCTAGTGTAGGAGTCTGGGTAGGTAATTTTCTTGCGTCTGAATTGGGAAGGATGTCAGCGGCTTAGCTAGGAGGTTAGATATGGTCGGCCCCTGGCACCATTATTTCTACCCACCAAATCTCGGTGGTTCGATTCCCGATATCACGCCACTTGAAGCACTATGGAACGCGGTGAACAGCCGCGAGCGACGCCCACACGGGTAGAAATCTGGGTAGGTTGCAAAGTCGAACGGGCATCCTACCCGTTCGATTGTAAGCGGAGCTCTGCGGCCCTTTTGAATGGCGCTTGACGCCTATTTTGTTCGCGTAACGCGCCGCCGCGGTTTCCATGTGTCGGACAACGCGTTGACGGCGGCTTCGAGCGCCTTCCGGTCGACGACGTTGGGATCGAACCGCTCCGGGCCCCAGAGGCGCATATGTTCGTGCTCTGGATGGGTGGGATCGCCGATGGCCTCGAGGTATTCGGCATAACCCGGCGCACCGCCGACGTCTTCCGGAGGACAACGACCGGCTGCCTCGAGCAGGAAGGGCAGGCCCTCCGTCGTGGTGTTGTTGAACCATTTTTCGAGCTTGATCACATGGTCCCAGCTGTCGCCGAAGTCATAGAGATAATGGATCGTCTTGGCGCCGGTCTCTCGAACGATATCGCAAAGCCGCGCGTTACGGGCATCCATGGGCTGGTGGCCGTAATCGTTGTGGGGATCGGGAATCCCCCAATGTGCCTCACCAGCGAAGAACTCGAAGAGGTGACTGTTCGTCCAGCCGAATGCCTCCTGAAGCGTCAGATGCAACCGATCAAGGCGCAGGGTGACGGGTACGACAAGGCGACGCATCACCTCCGGCTTCACGTCCTTGATTGTCACCTTGATCCGGACCGCGGTCGTGTTCAGGCTCATGCTGCCAGCCTCGGATCGTGAGCATGCATCGTGTACGTCGACGCCCAAGGGAGCAGTTCGTCCAGCCGCGCCGCAGGCCAGCCATTGACCAGCTTTGCGAGAACGTCAGCGAGCCAGCGCTCGGCATTGACGCCATTGAGCTTACAGGTCTCGATTAACGAAGCCAGGACTGCCCAATTCTCGGCACCCTCGTCGCAACCGGCAAAAAGGGAGTTCTTCGCATTGAGCTTGATCGGCCGCATCGCACGCTCGACAGCATTCGTGTCCATCTCGATGCGCCCATCATCAAGATAGAGCGTCAGGCCGTTCCAATGACGCAGCGCGTAACGCAAGGCCTTCGCCGTGTCGCTCTTCTGCGCGAGGTGATCAAGCTTGGCCTCAAACCACTGCTTCAAGGCTGCAGCCAGAGGTCGGGCATGCGCTTGTCGCCCCGCGCGACGCTCGGCAGCAGATCGGCCGCGGAGTGCCTTCTCGATCGCGTAAAGCTGGGCGATGCGCTCGAGAGCCTCGCGGGCAACCGGAGCTGGCGCTGGCGCAGCCTCGCGCTCGATCTTCACAAACTGGCGCCTCAGATGCGACCAGCAGAAGGCGAGCGTCCCGGACAGGGCGTCCGCACGCGTCTCTCGGGTCATGGTCTTGTAGGCCTGATAGCCGTCGCAGTGGATGATGCCGCGATAGCCCTCAAGCAACCGCAAGCCATGAACGGCGCCGCGGCCCGGTGCATAGGCATAGACCACCCCAGGCGGATCTGGTCCGGCCCAGGGCCTGTCATCGCGTGACAGCGCCCAGAAGTAGCCGGTTTTGGTCCTGCCGCGCCCCGGATCCAACACCGGTGCGGGGGTCTCATCGACACAGAGCTTCGAAGAGGCGAGCAGAAGCTGGCGCAGACGATGCCACAAGGGCTTCAATTCCTGGGCGGCATAGCCGACCCAGAAGGCGAGCGTGGAACGGTCCAGCGCTATTCCATGCGTCGCCAGCATCTGCGCCTGGCGGTAAAGCGGCAAATGCCAATGATACTTGGCGTCGATCACATGCGCGACCAGCCGCTCAGTGGGCAATCCACCCCTGATCAGTCGCTCGGGAGCGGCGTGCTGGAGGACGACGCCGTGACAGGCGCGGCAGGCCAGCTTGGGTCGGCGGGTGACGATAACGCGATACTGCGCCGGTACGACGTCCAGCCTCTGGCTCTCATCGTGACCAATCTCAAAGAGGTCGCCCTCACAAGACGGGCAACAAGTCTCCGCTGGCATCAGGGTTTCGACGATGCGCGGCAAATGCTCCGGAAGCTGACCACGGTTGGCTCTGCGCGCGGCAGCTCTCTTCTCGCAAACTCTGGGATTGGCGCGATCCTCCGTTGCTTCGAGAGCCGCGACGGCCTCTTCGATGTCCTCCAAAACAAGCTGTAGCTGATCAGCGTCCAGCTTTTCCGAGGATCGACCGAACTGCGCATCCTTCGCAAGCTTGAGCAACCCCTCCAGCCGGGCGCAGCGCTCCAGCAGAGCCGCGGCAAAGGCACGCAACTCGGCCGGATCGCTCGGCAGCTCATCAGGCAAATCACTCACGCGCCCGAGTCTGCCATGCTTTGTGCTCCGATGCAGCGAAGATTTGTATCTTTACGCAAGTGCTTACGGCTGCGGGATTCGAGGCGCGTGCATCCGCGTCCAATCCATGCCGGCCAGAAGCGCGGACAGCTGGGCGGCATTCATCCGCATTACGCCGGCCACGATGGGAGGCCATTTGAAGCCGCTGCCATCGAGCCGCTTCCAGTACATCACAAGGCCGCTGCCATCCCAGACGACAATCTTCACCCGATCGGCGCGCTTCGCACGGAACACCACCGCCACGCCCTTCATCGGGTCATGGCCCAGCGTCTCCTTCGCCAACAGCGCCAAGCCCTCCGCACCTTTTCTGAAGTCCACAGGTTGCGTCGCCACGTAAATCATGAGGCTCGCGGGCGGCGTCAGCATGAACGTGTCCGTCGAAGCGCCAAGAACACATCACTCAACACAGCAAGGCCAGACGTGCCTCGCACCTCCACTCGTGCCCCCTGGAGCTCAACCGTCACAACGGCTGCTGCCGGCGACCCGGTGGGCTCTGCGGCCGCCGATAGCGCCGATTCCGACACCACCGGCACGAACGACAGCGTGTCCGCCGAAGCCGGCAGCACCAACTGGCCCAAACGCGCCCGGCGCCGCCAGTCATGCACCTGCTGGGGCCGGCAGCCATGGCGACGGGCGACGTCGGTGACAACCGCCCCCGGCTCAAGGCTTTCCGCGGCAATCTGTGCCTTCAAATCGTCCGGCCACCGCTTGCGACCTGCGCCAGCATACACTTCGATACGCGGCGACAACGGTCGTCTTATGTCGTCAGAATGGTCGTCCATTGTGAGCACCCTTGCTGAAGATGACTCTTCTAACGGTGCTCTCAAGACTCCGCACAAACAATCCAAAGGGCCTCGGCGCTACGCTTACGTTCGATTTGTCCGTGGTTCGATTCCTGTAGTCGACGAATCGACGAATCGCGATCTCCATGCGCATCGCGTTTGCCGCGCAGAGCCCAGGACTGGGCACCTGCTGGATCGGGTTCTCGAAACTGCTGAACAGCAACAAGGCGCTGCTCGAAAAGCTCGGGGCAACCCAGCGTTCGAGATCGCCGAGGCCATCGTGGTCGGCTATCCCGTTGCTGATCCCACTGTCATGTACCATCACATACGTGATGTTTGCGGCAGCTCGCCTTGAACGGCTGACGTGATCCCGCGAACATGCAGGCAAGCCGAAGGTGGGAGTGAACCATGCCGGAACTGACGCAGAGACTTGCGGGTCACATCGCAGGCTATCATGACGCGCCGCTTGATCCGGCCGCGCTGACGGTCGCCAAACAATGCGTGCTCGACTGGTTTGGTGTGACGCTCGCCGGATTGGAGGAGCCGGTCGCCCGAATCCTGCGTGAAGAAATTTCGATCGACGCTCGTGGCCGGTCGTCGGTTGTCGGTTGCGCACTGCGCTGCGGAACAGCAGACGCGGCGCTTGTCAACGGCGCTACTTCGCATGCGCTCGACTATGACGACGTCCACCCGCTGATTGGGCATCCGACGGCGGCCATCCTGCCGGCGGCGCTTGCGGTCGGCGAGGCGGAAGGCCGCTCGGGGATCGACGTGCTGCGCGCTTTCCTAGCCGGTTACGAGGCCGCCGGCTTCATCGGGTCGCTGGTGATGTCGTCGCATTACGCGCGCGGTTTCCACTCCACCGCGACGCTGGGCTCGTTCGGTGCGGCTGCGGCGGCCGCATTGCTCATGAACCTCGATGCGGCTCAGGTCGCCACCGCGCTCGGCCTTGCCGGAACGCAGGCCGCCGGCTTGAAGTCGATGTTCGGCACCATGGCGAAGCCGTTCCATGCGGGCCGCGCCGCGGCCAACGGCGTGCTCGCCGCCCGGCTTGCCAAGCGCGGGTTTACCGCCAATACGAACGTGCTTGGAGTGGCGCAAGGTTTCATCGCCACGCAAAGCGATGCCGATCCGTCGAAAGATGCGCCGATGCCGCGGCGAGGATGCATGGTGGTCGATACGCTCTTCAAATACAACGCCGCCTGCTATCTGACCCACTCGACGATCGAGGCGGTCAGGATGTTGCGGGAGAAGTTGGCCTTGCGCGGACCGGAAATCGCATCGATCGAGGTACATGTGGCGCCCGGCCATCTCTCGGTCTGCAACATTCAGGCACCGCGAACCGGCCTCGAAACGAAATTCAGCCTGCGGCACACCGCAGCGCTTGCGGCTTGCGGCCGGGACACCGCCGCCATCGGCACCTACTCGGATCAGAACGCTATCGATGCGACGCTGAACGCCGTCAGGGGGCGCGTGACTGTCCATGGCGACCGGCCGCAGGGCCATGACGCCCATGTCGTCATCAAAACGCAGGGCGGCAAGGTTGCGGAAACCACTCTCGACGTGGGTATCCCCGATCGCGACCTTGGCCGCCAGGGCGATCGCCTGGCCGGCAAGTTTCGCAGCCTAGCCGTCCCTGTGATCGGAGACGCCCGGGCGGACCAATTGCGGCGCAACATCGCTGCACTGGAGACGCTTCCGGACATCGGGCCGATCATGGCGAACTAGATATCGAGCGGGATCGGGTATCCGCCATGAAACTTCATGTCGAAGCGGACATCGGAGGGACTGGACCCTATCTCCTGCTGGTTCACGGCTTCCTGTCGAGCCGTGCGCAATGGCGGGCCAACCTTGAGGGCCTGAAGACTTTCTGCCGTCCGGTGGTGGTCGAGTTGTGGGGGCACGGCCGCTCGCCGGCGCCGGATGATCCGCACGCCTATCGGGTCGGAACCTATATCGACGCCTTCGACGGTATCCGGCGCGATCTCGGCGCGGATCGCTGGCTGGTATGCGGCCAGTCGTTCGGCGCCGGCCTCACCATCCGCTACGCGCATCAACATTCGGCTCATGTAGCCTGCCAGATCTTCACCAACTCGATGTCGGCGCTGGCGGCTCCCGGCGAGCGGGACGACGAAGCAGGGCGGCTGAAGCGAGCCGATGCGCTGGAGCGGGACGGCCTGGCTGCGATCGAATCCCTGCCATTCCATCCCCGTTTCGCGACGCGCTTTCCACCCGGGGTCATGGGCGAGTTGCTGGACGACGCAGCGCGGATATCCCCAGCGGCTATCGCCAACGCGATCCGCTACACCGTGCCGCAATTGTCGGTGACCGATTGCCTGGGCGCGCTTAAGGTTCCGACGCTATTGATCAACGGGCGGTGGGAAAAGCCATTCCAGCCGTTGCGCACCCGCGCGGCCCAGTTGCTGCCGTCGCTGGCTGTCGTCGATCTGGATGGCGGGCATTCCATCAATATCGAAGCGGCCGAGCAGTTCAACGAAGCGGTAGCGCGCTTTGTCGGCGAATGCTCAGGGATCATCGACGGCAAGTGAAACGCACTTGCGATCGTTCCATCACATCCGTGATTCTATTCCTGAAACGCTTCATTCCGGTAGACGGTGCCCAGCGAGGTTGTCACAGTCGGCCAACGCAGTGCTTCCAGGCGCGCGTGAAAGAGGAGCGGGCGAAATGGACATCGTCACCGATCTGAAAGCGCGCGCGAAGCCTTGGCCGCGCGGCAACAGATTCGAAGACTTCGCCGTTGGACGCGTGTTCCGGCATCATTGGGGGCGAACGCTCACGGTCGCCGACAACACGCAGTTCGTGACCCTGACGCTCCACTACAATCCGCTTTATACGAACGCCGACTATGCGCGCGCCCATGGCCACGCCGATCTCGTGGTCTGTCCGCTATTGGTGTTCAATACCGTGTTCGGACTGACGGTCGAGGACCTCAGCGAGGGCGGCGGTCCCTTTCTCGGCGTCGACAAGTTGACCTATCACAGGCCCGTCATTGTTGGCGAAACGGTCTACGCGGAGAGCCAGGTCATCGCCGCTCGCGAGACCGATAGTCGTCCCGACTACGGCATTGTCACCTGGCACACCAAGGGCTTTTGCGAGAAGGGCGATCTGGTCATCGACTTTCAACGCACCAACCTGGTGAGGAAGCGCAAATGACAACATCATCCGAAGCGGCCGCAACAATGTCCGGCGATGGTCGCGGCTACATGACGGAAGAACGCATACTGATCCGCGACACCGCGCGCGAGTTCACGATGAAGGAAGTGCTGCCGGTCGCCAATCGGCTCGACCCCCAGCAGGGCACGATTCCCATGGAGTTGCGACAGAAGATGGCGAACATGGGCTATTTCGGCATCCGGGTTCCCGAGGAATATGGCGGGCTTGGACTGGGCGCGTTCGAATACTGCCTGGTGGCGGAGCAGCTCGCCCGCGGATGGATGTCGGTCGCCTCGATCATGGCGCGCGGCCAGGCTGGATGGTTGCGGCTGGGTGGGAAGCTGAGCCCGAAGAACGCCGACCGGATGCGGCGGGCCGCACGCGGCGAGTTTTTGCAGGCGGCTGCCCTATCCGAACCCGGCACCGGTTCCGACCTCGCCTCGATTTCCTGCCGAGCGGTTCGCGACGGCGATCATTGGGTGATCACCGGCAGCAAGTACTGGTGCACATTCGCCGATGGCGCCGATTACATCACGGTGTTCGCACGCACCGCTCCTCCGCCATCGGCGGAGAAGCGCTTTCTCGGGATTTCCGCGTTCATGATCGAGAAGCCGCGCGGCTCTCTGCCCGAAAATTGCGAGGGCAATCCGATCCCGAAGATCGGCTATTTCGGCTGGAACACCTATGAACTGTCGTTCCAGGGCACCCGGGTGCCGGCCGATGCGTTGATCGGGGAGGAAGGCAAGGCGTTCTACCTCATGGCACACGGCCTTGAAGCGGCGCGCGCGCACACGGCCGCCCGCTCAATCGGGCTGGCGCAGGGCGCGCTTGAGGACTCGATCGCCTATGCCAAAGAGCGAAAGCAATTCGGCATGCCGATCAGCGAATTCCAGGCCATCCGCTTCAAGATCGCGACCATGGCCACCAAGATCGAGGCCGCCCGTCAGCTGCTGTACTACGTCTGCGGCGAGATCGATCAGAACAGGCGATGCGACAGCGAAGCGTCGATGGTGAAATACTTCGCCTCGGAAATGGCCGAAGAAGTGACCTCGGAGGCGATCCAGATCCATGGCGGCGCCGGTTACACGAAGCTTCACGCGGTCGAGCGCTATTGGCGCGACGCCCGGCTGACCAAGATCTTCGAGGGTACCTCGGAAATCCAGCAACGCATCATCTCAGACAATCTGCTCGGCCGCTCGGTAACCGAACGCCGAATGATCGAGCAGGCGTTCGAGCACCTCCGGTAGGAGCGGTCCCCCATGAGTAACATCAGCAGCAGAACGTCGCCGGACAATTATTTCGAGAATTTCGCGGTTGGGCAGGTGATTGCCCACGCACGCGGCAAGACCGTCACCGAAATGGACAACGTGCTCATCACCAACATGGTGATGAATACCGCACAGGGTCATTTCAACGAGCACCTGATGCAGAAGTCGTCGGGCATCGCCGGCTTCGACACCCGCATTGTTTTCGGCGGAATCAATTTCTCGATGGTGATCGGGCTCGCCGCCCAGGACACCGGCGAGCAGGTGCTGCAGGAGCTCGGCATGGACAAGATTCGCCTGAAGACGCCGGTGCACCACGGCGACACGCTCTATGCTTTTACCGAGGTGCTGGAGAAGAAGGATGCCGACCGCGCCGATGCCGGCATCGTCCGCTTCAAGCATTACGGCATCAACCAGCACGACAAACTGGTCTACGAGGGCGAGCGCACCGTTCTGATGAAGCGCCGAAACGCCTGGGGCTCCCGGTAGGCCGGGCAAGCAGACAAACTACTCGAGATCGGAGAAACACCATGACGAAACCCGTACGCCCCAAGCGGCTCCGCCGCTGCCAGCTCTCGGTGCCCGGCAGCTCGGAAAAGATGATGGCGAAGGCCGCGGCCCTCGACCTCGATTATGTCTTTTTCGACCTCGAGGACGCGGTGGCGCCCGACCAGAAGAAGGCGGCGCGGGGCAATATCGTCAAAGCACTCAATACGCTGGAGTTCGGCCGGACCGTGCGCTGCGTCCGCATCAACGATACCGCGACCCGCTTCTGCTACGGGGACATCATCGAGGTGGTCCAGGGCGCGGGCGAGCGACTTGATCTGATCATGATCCCCAAGGTGCTCGACGCCGACGATGTCCTGTTCGTCGACAAGCTGCTTTCGCAGTTGGAGAAGGATCTCGGCCTCAAGAACAGGATTGGCCTCGAATGCTTGATCGAGGAAGTCGAGGGCATGATGAACATCGAGCGCATCGCGGCGTCGACGCCGCGGCTCGAAGCCCTGATCTTCGGGATGGGCGACTACTCTGCAAGTCAGGGCGTTTCGGTGAAGGCGATCGGCGGCTCCGGCGGATATCCGGGCGATATCTGGCACTACCAGCGCCACCGACTGGCGATCGCCTGCAAATCGTTCGGGCTCGACCCTGTCGATGGTCCCTTCGCCGACATCAGGGATCCGGACACTTATCGGGAGGAATGTCGGCGCGCGATGACGCTCGGGCTGGTCGGCAAATGGGCCATCCACCCGTCGCAGGTCGAGATTGCGCAGGAAATATTCTCGCCGACCCCGACCGACGTCGATCGTGCCCGTGCCATGAAGGCGGCGTTCGACGAAGCGCTCGCCAAGGGACTGGGTGCGGTGATGTATGAGGGCAAGATGATCGACATCGCATCGATCCGTATCATCAACAATGTGGTCGAACGCGCCAATCTGATCGGCATGTGATCATCGTCGCGGCGCGCGTCGCCGCATCATCTTGCAGGGGCACCTTTCCGATGTCGCATTCATCTGGTGAAGCCGCAAGCGGCGCCGCACCGGCAGGAGCACTTGAGGGCATCCGCGTGATCGATCTGACCCAGATGCTGGCCGGGCCTTATTGTACAATGATGCTTGCCGACCAGGGCGCCGAGGTCATCAAGATCGAACCGCTTGAAGGTGAGGGCACGCGCGCGGGCGGTCCCTTCCGGGACGACGACAAGCTGCAGGCCTATGGCGGCTATTTTGCCAGCATCAATCGCAACAAGAAGAGCATCGCACTGGACTTGAAGCGACCTGAGGGCAGGGCGCTTGTGCTGCGCCTGTGCAGGAGTGCCGACGTCGTCGTGGAGAATTTCCGCGCCGGGGTGATGGAAAAACTGGGCCTCTCCTATGAAACGCTGCGCCAGGAGAATCCGCGATTGGTCTACGCGTCGATCCGGGGATTCGGCGATCCCCGCACCGGGCGCAGTCCCTATACTGACTGGCCGGCCTACGATCCGGTCGCTCAGGCGATGGGTGGCATCATGGGAATAACGGGCCCTGATGTGGATACACCGCTGAAGGTCGGCCCCGGCGTGGGTGATCTGGTGCCGGCCGCGATGGCGGCCTATGGCATCTTGTGCGCCGTGCTGCGAGCGCAGAAGACCGGCGAGGGTCAATATGTCGACGTGTCGATGGTCGACGCCGTGCTGTCGCTGTGCGAGCGCATCGTACACCAGCGCTCGTTCCAGGGGACTAATCCGCGTCCCGAAGGCAACCGGCATCCGCTGCTGTCGCCGTTCGGGATGGTCAGAGCGCTCGACGGCTGGGTGACGATTGCCGCGCATTCGGACGAGTTCTGGAAAACACTGTGTCGCCTGATGGGACGCGATGACTTGATCTCCGATCCGCGCATGGCCGACCGGCATGCGCGTGTGGCCAATCGAGACGCGGTCTACGAGGCGGTCGGAGAATTCACCGGCCGTCACACCAAGCAACAATTGAAGGAACTGCTCGGCGGCAAGATCCCGTTCGGACCTGTCTATCAGATCGACGAAATCGCGGAGGATCCTCATTTCGCCGTCCGTGACATGATCGTCGAAGTCGAGCATCCAGGTTGCGCGACGCCGGTCACGATCGCAGGCGTGCCGATCCGCATGACGGCAACGCCGGGGTCCGTTCGCCATCGCGCGCCGCTGCTCGGCGAACATACCGATCAGATTCTCGGAGACATCGGTTGTGCAACAGAGGAAATCTCCAGCTTCAAGCAGGCGGGGATTGTCCGGTAGCAAGTGGCCAGAGCAGGACCGCGAAGTCTAGCGCATGCGCAGATGGTAACGCATGACTCGGAGAATTTCCTCGCGGCGTTCCTCGATCCGTGCCATCGGTCCACCGACGCCGATAGCCAATGGCGCTCGGTTGGGCTGATCGGGGACAATCATTCCGATGACGTTTGCACCAGGGATCATCTTACCCCGGCTTTCGGCAAAACCCTGGCTGCGAATGATCTCGATCTCCGCCATGAACTCCCGCTCGTGGACGCGATGGGCACTGGCTTCGGCGTCGGCATTGTTGCGGCGAACGATGGCGCGGACTTCGTCGTTGGGCTTCCGAGCCAGGAGCACGCGTCCAAGTGCGGCGCACGTCATCGGCCGCAAAATCCCGACCTGCGCCGCGAGCTGGATCGGGTACATGGCCGGTACAATGTGGACGTACTGCAGGCTGGGGCCATTCTGCAGGCCCAGCAGCACCGTCTCCCCGGTCGAAGTACCGATCGATTCCATGATGTCGGTCAGCGGACCGCTCTTGAACATGCTTTGCTGTATCCAGCTGCCAAGCACCGCGACGCGAAAGGTCGGCTGGAACTTCCGGGTTTGGGGGGTGTAGTCGAGATAGCCCAGATCGAGCAGGCTTTGTAGCAGCATCGTCGTGCTCGACTGCGGCAATCCAAGATCGCCGGCAATTTCACCGACGGTCGCGCCGCGTTTCTTTTCCCGGAAATATTCCAGGATCGCGAGCGTTCGCTCGGCCGACTTGACCGCCGATCTCTGTCCTGCCTTGCCCTTCGACGTCATTGACTGCGGCGAACTCTCGCCCTGTAAAGCCTGTCCGAACCGGGGATCTATACCTGATCCACGTTTAGCAGTCTGCTGAAAAACGCAAAGAATTGGCTGTTCTTTCTATTTTGCGGTCTGTTGTTGGGATAGCGCGCTCGGGAGTTTGAGGTCTGGGTCGGCTACGCTGCAACCATTTTGGGGATGCGGATCAGGTTATAGGCGATCAGATTGAGCAGGAAGTTGGCGGCGACGCGACCGATGCCGCGATGTTTGGTCTTGCGCATGGTGCCATGCTGCTTGCCCCATCCGAAGATGCACTCGACCATCGCTCGGCGTGATTGCGACATGCCGTACCCCGGATGCCGCGTGGTTCGTTCATCGATGGCGCTGTTGCGGGTCCTGCCGGTTTTGGTGACGGCCTGATTCTGCGTCACATGCGGCGTCACGCCGATGGCGCGAAGATTGGCGACATGGTCGGCGGTATCGTACGCCTTGTCCTCACCGGCCGTGATGCGGCGGCCCGCGGCTTTGCGCCTTGCCTTCAGCATGGTCTCCGAAGCCCGGCGTTCGGCGGTGCCATTGGCATGCGTGACCTTGCCGGCCACCGCCAGTCCATGCCGGTTCTCCATGGTGGCGTGGCCCATATAGCAAAGCCTGGCCTCCCGTCCGGCCGCCTTGCGGTAAAGCCTGCTGTCCGGGTCGCTGGTGCTCGCATGGGT
>NZ_JAANIH010000081.1 GCF_014529705.1 Bradyrhizobium campsiandrae | reverse complement strand
TCGCAGAATCCGAGATTCTCGATCTGGATGATCTCGCCCATGGCCGTGGCGTCATGTACCTCGGCGACGGACACGTCGTCCGGGCCGATGCCGGCCTTGTCATAGGCCTTTTTCGCCGCGAGCGCGGCGACACCTCGCTCGGCGGACGCCTACCGGTCAATCCGTCCGGCGGACTTGAATCCAAGGGACATCCCGTCGGAGCCACCGGAATCGGACAGGTGCATGAACTGGTGACGCAACTGCGCGGCGAGGCCGGACCGCGGCAGGTCGAGGGCGCGCGCATCGCGCTCGCTGAAAACGGCGGCGGCCTTCAGGGCATCGAAGAGGCTGTGGCCTGCATCACCATTCTTGGCCGCTGATACACAAGGGGTTCTCATGCAGTTGGATGGAAAAGTTGCGATCGTGACCGGCGCTGCGTCGGGGCTCGGGCGGGCATCGTGCGTCACACTGGCGAAAGCGGGCGTGCGCGTCGCCGCCTTCGATCGTGACGAGTCGCGGCTCGCCGATCTTTGCCGGGAACTGGGGAGCGCGGCGTTCGGGCGTGTTGTCGACGTTGCCGACGAGACCAGCGTCAGCTCCGGCGTCGACGCCGTGCTCGAAGCATTCCAGGCTGTTCATATCGCCGTCAATTGTGCCGGCGTCGCCGATGCAGCCAAGACCGTATCAAAGGGGCAGCCGTTTCCGCTGGCGACCTGGAATAAGGTTGTCGGCATCAATCTCACCGGCACCTTCAACATCATCCGCTTTGCGGCGTTGGCCATGACCCGCAACCAGCCAGAGGGCGCGAGCGGCGAACGGGGCGTCATCATCAACACCGCGTCCGGTGCAGCGTCGCAAGGGCAGGTGGGACAGGCGGCCTACAGTGCCAGCAAGGCCGGCGTGGTCGGCCTCACCTTGCCTGTCGCGCGTGATCTTGCTGAATACGGCATTCGTGTCGTCTCCATCGCGCCTGGGCTGTTCGACACCGGCATGGTCGCCGGCATGCCGCCGAAGGTTTCGCAGTCGATCGTCGACCGTATGATCCTTTATCCGAACAGGATGGGGCAACCCGACGAGTTCGCCAGTCTGGTCAACCACATTGCCGAGAATGCCTATCTCAACGCCACGACGATCAGCATTGACGCAGGCGCGCGAATGCAGCCGCGCTAGACCCGGCCGCTTCTGGCCCCTTCCCGGAAATTCCAAAGGGGTTCAATGACCGCCGCCGATCACTTTTGGACAGGATGCGCAGAATTCAAAGTCGTGATGCCGGCGAACTCGAGTTGCGGTCGCAGCGCCGATGCCGCGGCTGCCGCCGGTGACAAGAATGATGCCATCAGTGCTCATCGGCGTGGTCCCCTAGCTCAGGCATGCATTTCGCGCGATGCTTCCCGCGGCCGGAAGGCTCTTGCGCCGATAAAAGGCTTCGCTAGTGATCAGCGGCTTGGATTCGCCAATTGTCATGCGCGTTTTGATCGGTTCGGGTCCGAGCGCTGAAAACAGCGGGGAGAAAACACTGCCATTCTTCAGCGTGCCGAAGGCGGCGATGTAGAGCTCCGGCACCCGTTCAAGCAGCGAGAAGACGCGTTCGCCCTTCCTTACTCCGTGCTGCACCAAAGTGTTGGCGAAGCGGTTTACCTCCGAGCCAAGCATAGCTGAGATCGCGGATCGCGCCGTCGCGCGCGATCCAGCGCAGCGCGAGCTTGTCGCCTCGACCCGCCCTCACATGACGGTCGAGCGCTTCATGGGCAATGTTGAGGCCGCCGGGAAGCCCGTCGGGCAGCGCGCGCGCCCGGTCCGAAGAGAAAGTACGTGTGTAGCCGTCATAGTCGCGCAGGTTGGCCTCGCGGTAATCGTCCAGCGGTTTGCCGATTCGTGCCCATTCCCGCCTGGATTTATTGGAGCTGGAGGAGCTTGCTGATATGCCGTCGTGGTCATGGCTGGACTCTAAGTGTGGGCAGCTGGCGCACGCGCCATTCAAGATTGGCTTTCGGACATGGAGGTGTGTTGATCTGGGTCTATTCCGGGCCCAGTCGTCAGTAGCGCTGGTCCCTCGGCAGCAATGGGCGGTGCGGTCTTGACTTGAGAATCTTGAGGGGGCGACTGGACGGACGGTCATGGTGGTCCTTGCTCTCCTCTGCGAGCGGTGATCTCACCGGACTTATCATGACCGCTGCAGCCTCTCAGCTTTTGCAGAAGCTCCCGCACTACCGCGAGCGGCAGCGCAATCAAGCAGGAATGTTGAGCCTGCCGGTCCTCTGGCCCAGCCTTGGGACACGAACCGGGACCCGGCCCGCGAAGAAATCTTCATGCCTCGCTCGGGCGATCCTGCATCTCGAAGAAGGGTGAGGCGGCTCCATCTGGGAAGATTTCATCCGCTTCCGCCGATCAGCTTTGCTGCTGGAGAAAGCGGCTCGACATCTCTCTCCCATGGGCTCGCAATAATTGATTGAGTTGAGAAATCACGGGACGATGATTACCATGCATGGTGCAAGGCATGACAGCTTCTGCGAAACACTGCCGAGCAGAAGGCCTGCGAGCTGCCCCCGCCCCCGCCGTCCGAGCACGATCGCGTCCGCATGTTCACGTTTGATGGTCTCTATAAGCACCTTCGTCGGGTCTCCGCCCCCAGTCATGGTCTTAATATTCAGTGCGCCATGATTCTGAGCGACCACCTTTGCATTCGCCAGAATTCTGCGACTGAGTTCCTCCAATGCGTCACCCTCAGCCACCCGGAGCTGATCAAGCAGCCTGAGGTCCTTGTTGGAGAATACGTCTTCACTGACGTGCACGATCAACAATTTCGCGTTGAATGCTTTCGCAAGGTCAGCCGCAGCCATCACAGCCCGCTCCGCACCTTCGGAGCCGTCAGTCGCTGACATAATGAGCTTCATTGTCATGATGGCACCCTCCAAAATCGCGCGTGTGCGAACTCATTTCAGGAACTGTCTGAACCGCCGAAGCGAAAACATGAAGAGAATCGCTCCGATCGCGAACAGCGCGGCAAACTGCGGCCAGACCACGTCTAATCCGGCGCCACGGAAAAGAATCGACTGCGCCATCATGACGAAATGCGTATTCGGCGCGGCAAGCATGACGTACCGTATCAATTCGGGCATGCTTTCGCGCGGCGTCAGTGTGCCCGAGAGCACTTGCAGTGGGAGAAGCGCCAACATCAGCAGCAGACCGAATTGGGGCATGGAACCGGCCTGCGTCGCAAGGAAGATCCCAAGGCTGGCGGTCGCGAACAGATAGAGCGTCGTTCCAGCCATGAAGAGGGCAAATGAGCCCTCGATCGGAACGGCAAGCAGTCCGTGGATGACGAACATCAGCGAAAGCGCGGATGCCGCCAACACGACCAGTCCCATCGACCAGATCTTGCTGACCATGATCTCAAAGGGTGTCACCGGCATGACCAGCAAATGCTCGATGGTCCCGTGTTCTCGCTCGCGGATGAGAGCGGCGCCAGTCAGAACGATCGACAGCATGGTGATGTTCGACATGAAGTGGCTGATGGCACCAAACCATGCTTTCTTAAGTTCCTGATTGAAGCGGGCCCGCAACGACAGGTCGATCGGCAGGCTGGCGGCGCTCCGGTATCGTTTGAGAAATTCGCTGACTTCGCTGGTCACGATCGATTGGACGTAGCCGGCACCCGTAAACGCCTGCGAGATGCGGGTGGCATCGACGTTGAGCTGGATGGTCGGCGATTTTCTGGCCAGGAGATCGCGCTGGAAGTTCGGCGGAATGTCGAGCGCGAACGTGTCGATACCGGCGTCCATGCGACGATCCATCTCCGACTGTGTAATGAGCTTCGGGATCGAAAAGTAGGGCGGATTGAACGCGGTAATGATGCGCGAGGATGCCGGCGACTGGTCCTCGTCGACAACCGCGATCGCGGCCCGGTTCAGGGTTTCCGGCAGTGCGTTCGCCCCGGTGTAGATCGACATCGAGAATGCGTAGATGATCAGCACCAGCATCATCGGATCCCTGGCGAGGCTGCGCAATTCCTTGATGCCGAGCTTGAGGATATTGGCCAGGCGCATGATCAGTTGGCCTGCTTTCTGAGGAGGGCCGCGCCCGCGCCGAGCAGCACCGGAATGGCGATCAGCAGCGGCACCAACTCTCTCCACAGGTCGGCAAAGCCGAGGGCCTTGGAGAAGGTCCCGCGCGCAATGGTCACGAAATACGTGGTCGGGTAGATCCGGCCAATGACAGCGCCTGCTCCCTGGAGCGATGAAACCGGATCGATCAGTCCAGAATACTGGGTGGCCGGTATCATGGTGAGCAGCGCCGTCGCAAACATCGCCGCAATCTGGCTCTTCGTGAGGCTCGATATGACGAGCCCCATGCCTGTCGTGGCGCTCACATAAAGCAGGGCGGCCAGCATGAAAGTGAGAAAGCTGCCCGTGAATGGGACGCGAAAGATGACAACCGCGAACGCCGCCAACAGCAGCGCGTTGAGCAGGCCAATCCCGACATAGGGAAGTTGCTTGCCGGTCAGGAACTCGAGGCGGGTGACGGGCGTCACGTAAAAGTTGATGATCGATCCGAGCTCCTTCTCCCGCACCACGCTCAGGACGGCCAGCATGGCGGGTATCATCAACAGCAGAAGCGGGATCACCGCAGGCGCCATGGCCACCAGACTTTCGACGCTTGGATTATACCGGTAACGGAGCTCGAGCTGGAAGTCACCGACAGCGGCACGTCTTCCGAGAAGCTCGCGGGCCTCCTTCATGAGCCAGTCCGCATGCATGCCCTGCACGTAGCCGCGCACGGTTTCGGCCCGGGTGGGCATGGCCCCGTCAATCCAAGCGCCAACCTCGACCTTGCGGCCGCGCTCCAGATCGCGCGCGAAGCCCGGAGGAATTTCGATCGCCAGGCTGAGTTCGCCGCTGCGCATGCGTCGATCGAGGTCGGCGTAATCGGCAATCGGTGCCTTCTCGGTGAAATAGCGGGAGCCAGCGATCTGTAACGTGTAATCGCGGCTGATCGTCGTATCGTCCCGATCGAGGACAGCAAAAGACAGGTTGTCGACGTCCAGGTTGAGGCCATATGCCATGACAAACATCAGGACGATGCTGCCGAGGGTGGCGAGCGCGGCACGGATGGGGTCGCGTCGCAGCTCGAGCGCCTCACGCAAGGCGTAAGCCATCATGCGCCGCAGGTCGAAAAACTGCCGCCGCCGCTCAGCGCCGCGGCTCGGGACAGGGATGCGACCGGGTTCAGCTGAGATGGCCGGCCCTGCACTCGTCGATCGACCTCCCTTCGTACCCGTCACATCTTCCAGATAGGCGACGAAGGCTTCCTCGAGCGTGGCGGCCGCGCGGCGCTTGACAATGGCGGCCGGCGTGTCGCTGACGAGCACCTTGCCGGCATGCATCAGCGCGATGCGGTCGCACCGCTCGGCCTCGTTCATGAAATGGGTGGAAACGAAGATCGTGACGTTGTCCTTGCGGGAAAGATCCGACAGGATCTGCCAAAAGCTGTCACGCGCGATCGGATCGACACCTGAGGTCGGCTCGTCGAGAATCAGCATCTCCGGGGAATGGATCATCGCCACCGCAAGCGACAGGCGCTGGCGGATGCCGAGCGGCAACGCGTCCGGAAACGCCTCCATGACATCTGTGAGATCGAATCGCTGCGCCATCTCATTAACCCGCGCGGGAATGGCGTCCGGCGGCAGGCTGAACAGACGCGCGTGCAGATCGAGATTCTGCCGGACCGTCAGCTCGGAATAGAGCGAGAAGGTCTGTGACATGTAGCCGACGCAGCGGCGAACCGCCATGTCGGTGGGGTCGACCTCGCGGCCGAACAGCCGCGCTGTGCCGGAAGTTGCCGGCAACAGGCCGGTCAGCATCTTCATGGTCGTGGTCTTGCCGCAGCCGTTCGAACCCAGGAAGCCGAAGATCTCACCGCGGGTGATCCGGAAGCTCACATGGTCGACGGCGGTAAAGTCGTCGAAGCGCATGGTTAGCTGCTCGGCCTCGATGGCCACCTCCTGGCCGTCCTCGGCAGGGCGCGGCGGAATGATGACCTCCTTGTGTCCCCGACGCTTCTCTTCTGGCAAAAGCGCAATGAAGGCATCGTCCAGCGTGGTGGTGTTGGTGCGGTTCAACAGATCCTGGGGCGTCCCCGTGGCCAACACCCGGCCGGCATCCATCGCCACCAGCAAGTCGAAAAGGGCCGCTTCCTCCATATAGGCGGTCGAGACGACGACGCTCATGCCGGGGTGATCGGCACGGATGTCGGCGATCAGCTGCCAAAACTGGCGGCGCGACAGCGGATCGATGCCGGTCGTCGGCTCGTCGAGGATCAAGAGGTCGGGATCATGAATGAGTGCGCAGCAGAGGCCGAGCTTCTGCTTCATGCCGCCCGAAAGCTTGCCGACCGGCCGATCCGCAAAGGGGGCCAGATCGGTCCTTTGCAGAAGCTCGCCGATTCGGCGCTCCCGCTCTCGCTTGCCATGTCCGAAGAGGCGCCCGAAGAAATCAACGTTCTCGAACACCGACAGGGTCGGATAAAGATTCTTGCCCAGGCCCTGCGGCATGTAGGCGATCCGCGGACAGGTCCGCCTGCGGTGCGCAGTATCCGCCATATCGCCGCCGAGCACCTCGACATGCCCGTCTTGGATGACCCGCGCGCCAGCAACCAGCGACAGCAGGGTGGACTTGCCGACGCCGTCCGGCCCGATCAGCCCGACCAGGCACCCCGACGGCACGTCGATGGAGACGGATTCGAGCGCCCGCGTCGCACCATATGACAGCCCCACCGACGCGAGCTGCGCAACCGGCACCGTCGTTGGGGTGATAACGCGGGCTGGCTGATCACTCATGGCGCCAGCTTGCCCTGGAGAAACGCTGGCCATGTGGCCTGAGGGTCGAGTTGCACATAGGCCATCCCGGGAAGGCCTGTCTTCACGTCCCGGATGTATTTCTGCAGCAGCTCGGGTGAGATCTGAGCCTTGACCCGGAACATCAGCTTCTGACGCTCCTCCTCGGTCTCCACCGTCTTCGGGGTGAACTGGGCCACGTCGGCGACGAAGGTGACTTTGGCAGGAATGACATATTGCGGTGCGGCATCGAGCACGAGCCGCACCTCGGCTCCTATCTTGACGCGGCCGGCCTGCGCCGTCGGCAGAAAGAACGTCATGTAGACGTCGCCGAGATCGACCAGGTTGAGGACCCGCCCCCCAGCTGCGAGAACCTCACCAAGCTGAGCCACGCGGTACTGCACGCGGCCATCGCGCGGAGATTTCAGGGTGCTGTCGTCGATATCCGCCGAGATGCTGTCGATGGCGGCGCGAGCGGCGGCAGTGGCAGCCTCGGCATCGACCACTGCAGCTTTCGCGGTGCTGATGGCCGCATCGGAAGCGGCAACTTGAGCTTGTGCCGCGCTCACTGCGGCCATGGCCGTTTGCGAAGCGGCGCGGTCGTCATCGAGAACCTGCTGCGAGACAGCATTGGTCTTGATCAACTGCTCTGACCGGGCGCGCTTTTTCTCCACCTGGTCAAGTTGCGCCTCACGCATGGCGACGGTCGCTGCCGCCGCGCTGCGTTCGGCCTGCCGCTGGGTCACGAGGCTCTTGGCAGTATCGACACCGATGGTCGCGCGTTGCAGTTGCGCCTCCGCCTGGCGGCGCTGCGCTTCCAGCTGATCGGTATTCATTCGCACGAGCACTTGGCCCGCCGTGACGAAATCGCCTTCGTTGACCAGGATCTCTTTGATGCGACCGGGTATCTTGGTGGAAATGTCGATCTCGATCGCCTCGATGCGGCCGTTGCCGGCAGCGATGCCGGCGGGCAGATCGTGATTTGCGAGCTTCTGCCAGCCGTAATAACCGCCGCCGGCTACCATGATGGTCAGAAGAACCAAGCCCCAGCGTTTCACGGTGCTTGCCACAGAGAGACCCTTCCTCGCCTGGCCACGAAACAACGTGCTGCTGGGATGCGGTTCGGCAGCCTCTGCAACCCTGCTCGCGGGATCGCTTATGCTCGCGCTCATCAGCCAACCTGTAAGGAGGGCGGCCTATTCAATAGGGGCTGAACCAGATGGCTGGTTCTTGCGCAGTGCATCGACTACATGCCAGCCTTCGCTGAAGTACCGCCACCAGGATTGCTGCACGAAATCCATCTGGCACTTCAGTGCTTCCGCAGGAGTCGCTGACTCGGCGAGCTTCTTCAAGTAATCCGCCTGATCCTGGAGACAGGAGGCCGTGAATCCCAACGCTTCCTTTGATAAGGCGCCGTAGAGGTTCCTCGGCACCCCATTGAACGATCTTACCCAGTCAGGAGTGACGAAAGAAAATGTCGATGCTGTGTGTTCATTTTCCATAGCGGATACTCTCTCGTCCATGAGCGAAACGCGATCACCTTATGGCCTCGCGGACGGTCGGATTTTGATTTAGGTCAACAGGTGTTGACGAGATCAAATGCTATGGATTCGCTTGGACGAGGATAATGCCGAGGCTCCCCATGCCCCCCAAGGCGAGATCGCAATCCATGGTTGGATCGCGCGACCGTATCCTGAAAGCCGCAATCACGCGATTTTCGAAAAGATCGTACGAGCAGGCCAGCTTGCGCGACATCGCAGCCGATGTGGGGGTTGATGTCGCCTATGTGCACCGTTGCTTCGGCTCCAAAGAGCGTCTGTTTGCCGAAGCGCTGAAGGCGTCGGCGCAGATCGATGAGCGGTTCACAGGCCCTGCGGATGGCGTGGCGGGCTCACTCGCAAGGTACGTCGTTTCGGAGCGCCCCCGCAGGGGGCATGCACTCGATATTATCATTCGCTCGCTTGCCAGCGGGAAAGCCGCGCCGCTGCTTCGCAGATTTGTTTTGGACAGCTTTGTCGATCCGCTCGCTGAAGAGCTCGATCAATCGAATACTGTGCCAATCGCAGTGATCGCCGCCCTGTTGGCTGGCGTGTCCATCTTCAGGAACGTGCTTCGGATGGGGCCACTACTGAATGCACCGAGCGCCGAACTCGAAGCCCTTATCGCAAATGCCATCCGGGGCATGATGGATGCCGCCGATCCGGCGACGGCGGCAACCATGAAACTGGAAAGAACTCCCTGATGATCGCCACGACCTCGCTCACTCCGGTCAACGCCGGTCAGATCGGTACCGGTCAAGTCGGGTGGGGCCTCCATGAAGCTGCGATCAAAGCCGTCGCTTCGCGAAGAAAACGCATAACAGCGCCTTTCCGGATCGATCGACGAGATGATCCGCGGGGCCCTCAGCGCGACGATGACAGGAGGTCTTTCGCCGGCCGCGCAGGCACCCGCCTTTCCACGATTGGTCGATTCATCTGGCAATGGCCCCGGGCAAGTAGGCACGCCAGCCCGCACGATGCGCGTTGCCGGGCGACCACCGCGGGGAAGAGTCAAAAGCAGCAACGCAACTTGTAGGCGCGAGCCGGAGGATTGCCGGGATCAGGAGTTGAGTGCAGTGAGGAAGAGCTCTGGTTGGTCAACGGCGTCTGGACGAACCGAAATGCCGGTTTGGCGATATCTTCTGGTCGTCGGCGGAGCATTGCTCGCGCTCCTTTTTGCCGCCGACGCCATGCTGCCGCGGCCACCGACGGAGGAGATCCATGCTTCCGGATCGCAGCTTCCCAAAATCCGGATCTACTCCGAACGCAGACGACCCGAAGCGGTCGTCGTTGATACCAGTCGGCCCACGATCGTGCCCGACGTCACGGCGACGGCAGATGCGCCTGCCGCTGCGGCGGTCCTTGGCTCGCCGAATCCTGGTATCCGCGAGAGTTTCGCACGACTGCTCCCACCCGCACCGAAGCAGGCGGATGCTGCGCAGCCAAAGACACGGCGGACTCCTTCGCACCCTGGGCGCAAGGTCGTCACGGGCCGCTACAAGCATCCGTTAAGACACGCGACACAGCATTCCGCATTCGGGTCGCTTGAGAGCGGCTGGTGAAACGTTTTACCGTAACGTGCGTGCATGCAGATCTCTTTCGGAGGAGCCACACTATGTCGCAGATCAGCGGCGACGTCTCTGAGTATCGGGGCTACACATTGAGCTTGGTGCGGCACGCATCTGGGTGGCGGGTTCAGATCTATCCGGGTGGTCAGCTTTTGCGCACTGATCCAGACAGCGTCTCTGCGGTCGGGCGAGAAGAAGCGTTGGCAAGAGCGCGTGCAGTGATTGATCATCATCTGTCCACTTGAAGTTGCATCAGACATCCGATTGGTGGTCCTCCATTGCGTCGGTAGACGCAGGCAACTGCATGCGAAGTGCGTTGTTCGCGTCAATGAAATCAATCCAAAGCTATTTTGGCGCCTTCCGCTTTGCGTGGCTCGACAAAAGGGCGCGCGATCGCTTGCAAAGAGCGGGTTAACGCTCTCCATCAGTGCGACACGCGCCAGACTGCCCGACTGAGCTCGAGCTCTTCGAGCGCCTGCCCAACGGGCTTCCGCTGATGGCGCGTGCGACGGCGTTGCAGCCGAATCTGACGGCCGCCTTCGATTTGCATGCGCCGATTGTCGAGCAGGTTCGAAAATGCGACCACGCCGGTCCTGACGATCGGCATCGGCCCTTTCTTCACGATGTGCTTGATGCTTCTGCGTTCGGGCCGCGTTTCTAGGAGCCTGTCCAAGTAGTCGCTGGTCAAGTTGGGGCGAGTCTGATTCCTTACGGGGCTATGAGCAAGGATTTTCGCCCCTGGAAGATTGACGAGGCGCAGCTTCTGCCGCCGAGCGTGCAGGACTACGTACCCAAGGATCACCTATCGCGGTTGATCGTGGCGCTGGTGCGGGAGGAGCTTGATCTTTCGGCGATTTCCAGCAGCTACCGCGGCGTGCTCGGCCAGCCGCCGTTCGACCCGCGGATGATGACGGCGGTGCTTCTGCATGGCTATGCGAGCGGCATCTACTCGTCGCGACGGATCGCCAGGGCGGCGGTGGAGCGTACCGACTTCATGATGATTGTGGCCGGCGACCCGCCGGACTTCCGCACGATCTCGGAGTTCCGCAAGCGGCATCTCGAGGCCTTGGCGGGGTTGTTCGTGCAGGTGTTGAAGCTCGCCGAGAAGGCCGGTTTGGTGAAGCTCGGGCACGTTGCG
Source organism: Bradyrhizobium campsiandrae (assembly GCF_014529705.1). Classification (GTDB taxonomy): domain Bacteria; phylum Pseudomonadota; class Alphaproteobacteria; order Rhizobiales; family Xanthobacteraceae; genus Bradyrhizobium; species Bradyrhizobium campsiandrae. The sequence goes on along the minus strand of NZ_JAANIH010000081.1, from coordinate 25,180 downwards.
CTCGACGGCACCAAGATCAAGGCGAATGCGTCGAAACACAAAGCGATGAGCTACGAGCGGATGAAGAAACGGGAAGCGGAGCTTGAAGCCGAGGTCGACCGCTGCTGAAAGCCGCCGATGCGGAGGAAGACAAGCTCTACGGCGACAAGATGCCAGATTGGGTGGCCGACAAGCAGAAGCGGCTTGCGAAGATCCGCGCCGCCAGGGCGGAGTTGGAGGCGGAAGCCAAAGCCGCCGCCGCCGAAGAGATGCGACGCCGCGAAGAGGCGGAAGAGCAACGCAAGAAAGAAGGCCGCAAGAGGACCGGCAAGCCACCGGCGCCGCCAAAACAGGAGCCCGGCGGCAAGGCGCAGCGCAACTTCACCGATCCGGAGAGCCGCATCCTGAAGACCAAGGACGGTTACATTCAGGGCTACAACGCGCAGGCCGCAGTCGATGCGACGGCGCAGATCATCGTCGCGCACACGCTCGACAACAACGGCAGCGACCAAGCACAGTTCGCTCCCTTGCTCGACGGCATCAAGGCCAATCTCAAGCGCAATCCGGACGAGGTATCGGCCGATGCCGGCTACTGCTCGGCGGCCAATCTTCGCACGCTCGGCCGGCGGCGGATCAACGGCTACATCGCGACTGGGCGGCAGAAGCACGGAGCCACGTCCGCCACCACCAAGCGGCCGGCCAAGCCCGGCTCGCTGCTCGCCCGGATGAGCGCCAAGCTCAGGCGCGCCGGCCATCGCAGCCGCTATCGGTTGCGCAAGCAAGTGGTCGAGCCGGTGTTCGGCAGAGCAAGCAGGCGAGAGGCTTCCGCCAGTTCCTGCTGCGCGGAATCGAGAAGGTGAAGGCCGAATGGGCGCTGATCTGCACCGCCCACAACCTCCGAAAGCTCGCGCTGGCTGCCGCATGAGCGCCGTCATGCTATCGTCGCGGCTACACCATCACTAAACAGACAGGCTCCTAGCTCAAACAGCATCATGGAGCTCGGCAAACGAACACCGCCGGCCCGAGCCAAGCTAACCTATCGATCTGGCTCGTACACATCGTAGCCGGGCGCAAGCCGCTTCCACGAAAGGCTTGCCGGACGGAACCGCCAAGGCCGATCCCCTTCCAACCGAGATCATCTCGCCGACGGCGGCGACGGAAGAGATGGTGACGATCCGAACAGCAGAGCCGGTGGCCGGCCCGATACCGCGCTCAAACCGCCGTTTCGTCAGGAGCGGCCGATAGATTTCCGGCAAAGCGGGAAATGGCGTGTCGGATTGTCTCGGCGATCGCCAGCACCCTGTCCAGGCAGCGGAACCTGAGGGCCGGCGACGACGATCGAAAGCCGGCGCTGGCGAATCGGCAGTGGAAGCGCGACGCCCACGAGATCCTTGCTGAAATCGCTATTGCTGAAATGGTAGCCGCGCGCCGCCGAACGCCGAAGTTCCGCCTCGACGGCGTCGCTGCTCATCGGGGTCGTCGGCGAGTAACGCTCGAAGCTGATCTTGCGATAGAGCGCCTGCCGTTCGGCCGGGGTGTATTGCGCGAGGATCGCGCGGCCGCTCGACGTGGCGTGTATCGGCAGCCGGTACCCTTCGCGGGCGAAGTAGCGGATCAGCTCCTCGGACTCGACGACATGGATGAAGATCGCATGGGTTCCGGCCGGGGCCGCGATAGCCGTCGTCTCGCGCGTCTTGTGTGCTCCCCGGCCAGCTCGAAGACGAGCTGGAGCGCCGCCTCTGGCAGGGGCTCCGCCTTCGACACGGACTGCGCCATGGCCAGCCAGCGCGGGCTTCTTCACCTCCTCCAGCGGCGTGGTGCGGGCGAGCAGCACGATCTTGTCGGCGACCTGGGCGGTCGAGATCCAGACCTTCTGGCCGTCGACGACGTAGCGGTCGCCCTTCCGCACGGCGCGAGTCTTGAGCTGCGTCGTGTTGAGTCCGGTATTGGGCTCGGTCACGGCGAAGCAGGCCTTCTCCTTGCCCTGCACCATCGGCGGCAGCATCCGCCGCTTCTGCTCCCCCGTGCCATGGACGAGCACGGGGTTGAGCCCGAAGATGTTGATGTGCAGGCAGGAGGCGCCGACATGCCGGCCCCGGATTCCGCGATCGCGCGCATCATGATCGCGGCTTCGGTGACGCCGAGCCCGAGCCGCCATAGGCCTCGGGGATGCAGATGCCGAGCCAGCCATCCGCAGCGAAGGCGGCGTAGAAATCCTCGGGGAAGCCGCCTTCGCGGTCGCGCTTCAGCCAGTAATCGTCGCCGAAGCGTCGGCAGATGGCGGAAATCGCCTCGCGGATCGCTTCCTGCTCTTCACCTCCATTCCGCTTCCCAAACTGCCCGGTTGACTCGTTAATAACTTTATGCTGAAAGTAATTTCATGGATGTGAAGTCAGCAGGTCGGACTCTCGACCTTTTTGAACTCTTCGCGCGTGAGCAGCAGCCGCTGTCGCTGTCCGAACTTGCGGCGGCGCTGGATGCGCCGGTGTCGAGCTGTTTCAATCTGGTGCGCGCGCTGAAAACGCGCGGCTTCCTGTTCGGGGTGGGCGGGCGGAAAGGCATCTATCCGACCCGAAAGATGTACGACGTCGCCTCCGCCATTGCGGCTGGCGAGCCCTGGCTCAAGCGGATGATGCCGCGTCTCGAGCGACTGCGTGATCTGACCGGGGAGACGGCCATCCTCGGCAAGGAGGAGGGCGGAGCGGTCATCTACCTCGCGGTGCTCGAGGGCAGGCAGAACATCCGCTACACCGCGCGGCCCGGCGATCTGAAGCCGCTGCACTCCAGTTCGATCGGCAAGGCTCTGCTCGCCGCCAAGCTGCCAAAGGCGCGCACCGACGCGCTCGCCAAGTTGCGGCTCGATGTGATGACGGAAAATACCATCGTCGACCGTGCGCGGCTTGCGGACGAGATCGAGCTCACCGCGTCGCGCGGCTATTCCATCACGCGCGGCGAGAACGTGGCCGACGTCATGGCCGTTGCGAGCACGGTCAGGTTCGGCGGCGACGTGTACGGGATCGCGGTGGCCGGACCCATGCATCGCATGACCGAAGAGGTCGAAGCGCAGCAGCGCCGGCTGATGGAGATCTGCCGCGAGATCGAGAGCGACTTGTGAGCGAGATGGTCGCAACCGAGTTTGCCGATGGCGTGCTGCGCCTGACGTTGGCGCGCCCCGAAAAGCGCAATGCGCTGAGCGATGGGTTGATCGCGGCGATCGGAGCGACCTTTGCAGAATGGTCGACGCGCGAGGATGTGTCGCTCGCGGTTCTGACCGGTTCGGGCGACAAGGCATTTGCCTCGGGCGGCGACCTGAAGGAGCTGGACGCGCTGCGGGGCGAAGCGGAGGCGCGCGCCTTTGCCGCGCGCACCCGCTCGGCCTTCGACCATATCCGCCGGTTTCCCGTGCCTGTGCTTGCGATTCTGAACGGCGATGCGCTTGGCGGCGGCGCCGAGCTCGCCATGGCCTGCGACCAGCGCCTGGCGCTTGCGCATGCGCGCATCGGCTTCCTGCAGGCGAAGCTCAACATCGCGACCGCCTGGGGCGGCGGCACCGACCTTTTCACGCTGGTCGGGCCGAGCCGCGCCGTGCGCATTCTCGCCACCGCTCGAATCTTCTCCGCCATCGAAGCGGAGCGTCTTGGTCTTGTCGACGCTGTCGCCCCGACTGGCGAGCAGGGAGCTGAATTCGTCGCAAGCTATATCGGCGAGATGACGCAGCGTCCGCAGGTCATGCGCGCGATCAAGTCGTTGGCCATCATGCACCGCTTTGGCGGTTCGGCGGAAGAGCGCGCAAGCCGCGAAGGCGCGCGCTTCGCAGCCGCCTGGGTTCATGACGATCATTGGGCGGCCGTCGCGAAGACGGCCTTTGGGAGACGCTGACAGGAGACTCCGTTGACCGCATTGCTCAAGCAGGCTGCCCCTCAAGAAGATTTGCCGCGCACGCCGTCCGGCATCGAGCTGCCGCTCGTTGCCACGGCAAAGGATCATGGCATCGACGACAGCCTTCCCGGCGAATATCCGTACACCCGCGGAATCTTTCCAGATGGCTTCCGTGGCCGGCTATGGACCATGCGACAATATGCCGGCTTTGGCAGCGCCGAGGATTCGAACGAGCGCTACAAGTTCCTGCTCGAGCAGGGCCAAACCGGGCTCTCGGTTGCGCTCGATCTCCCAACGCAATGCGGTTACGATCCCGATGATCCCATCGCCCGTCCCGAAGTAGGCAAGGTTGGCGTTTCTCTGTCGAACCTCTCCGAGATGGAGATCTTGTTCGACGGAATCGATCTGGCGAAGATATCGACATCCTTCACGATCAACGGCACCGCGGCGATCATCTATGCGATGTATGTCGCCTGTGCGGACAAGAAGGGCGTTCCACGTGCCAAGCTGACCGGCACAATCCAGAACGACATTCTGAAGGAATATGTCGCGCGCGGCACCTGGATCTTCCCGGTCCGCCCGTCGATGCGGCTGATCGCCGATTCGATCCTCTACGCCAACGACGTCACGCCGCGCTTCAATCCGATCTCGATCGCTGGCGCGCATGTCCGCGACGCCGGCTCGACGGCCATCGAGGAGATGGCGTACACGCTGGCTAATGGCTTCGCCTATGTGGACGAACTGATTGCGCGTGGCGGCGACGTTGCCAAATTCGCCAAGCGACTGAGCTTCTTCTTCTACGTCCATATGGACTTCTTCGAGGAGGTCTGCAAATTCCGCGCAGGCCGCAGGCTCTGGGCGAAGCTCCTGAAAGAGCGCCATGGCGTCACCGATGACAAGGCGCTGATGTTCCGCTTCGGCGTCGTCTGCGGCGGTTCGTCGTTGACCGCGGCGCAGCCCTTCAACAACGTCATGCGGGTTGCGGTCGAGACCATGGCCGCCGTATTGGGCGGTGCGCAATCTATCTTTACCGCGGCTTACGACGAAGCATTCCAGATCCCGACGGAGTTCGCGGCCGAGCTTGCGCTGCGCACGCAGCAGGTTGTGGCCTACGAAAGCGGCATCGCCAACTCCGTCGACCCCCTCGGCGGCAGCCATCTGGTTGAGTTCCTGACCGACCGGATGGAAGAGGAAATGCGCCGTGTCATGGATGAGATCGACGCCTATGGCGGCGTCGTCAAGGCGATCGAGGATGGCTGGATGCAGTCACGGATCGCCGAGCGGGCGCTGGAGCGCAAGAAGAACGTAGACGGCGGCAAGACCGTCATCGTCGGGGTCAACGCCTTCACCAAGTCGAACGAGGGCGCCTCGACCGGCGAGACATTCCAGCTCGACCCGGGCGCGGCGAAACGCGTGCTCGACAAGCTCGAAGCTGTTCGCGCCAGCAGGAACAATGCTGCGGTCGAGCGCGAACTTGATCGGCTGGCGCAGGCAGCCGAGAACGATCGCGAAAATCTGATGCCTTATCTCGTGGATTGCGCACATGCCTACGTGACCGTCGGGGAGATGGTCGAGCGGCTGAAGCGTCGGTGGGGAAACTTTCAGGAGCCAATCGGGATATGACCGAGACATCCGAAGCTGCTGTACTGAGGGGCAAGCGGATTTTGATCGCCAAGCCCGGGCTCGACGGTCACGATGTCGGTGCCAAGGTGATTGCGCTGGCGCTGCGTGATGCAGGGGCCGAGGTGATTTACACGGGCTTGCGCAAGACGCCCGACTATATCGCACGCATTGCGGTGGACGAGGACGTCGATGCGGTGGGCCTGAGCGTGTTGTCGGGCAGCCACCGCGATCTCGTCAAGCAGACCCGCGCGAGCCTCGAGGCCATCGAAGCGGGCGACATCCCGATCTTTCTCGGCGGCACCATTCCGGCCGAGGACTGGCCGGACCTCTATGCGCTCGGCGTGCAGCGCATCTACACGAGCGAGATGCCGCTTGCCGACGTCATCGCCTCCATTGCCGAGACATTGAAATGAGCGGACCTCTCGCCGGCATCAGGATCCTGGAGATCGGACACATGCTGGCCGGTCCCTATTCGGGATTGCTGCTGAGCGATCTGGGTGCCGATGTCATCAAGATCGAGCCGCGCGAGGGTGATATTGGACGCAAGGTCAGCCCACATTTCATCGGGCCGCATAACGAATATTTCGCCAGCCTCAACCGCAACAAGCGTAGCGTCGTGATCGACCTCGCCTGCACGGAGGGGCAGGCGCAGTTTCACGAGCTTGCGCGCAGCGCCCGGGCTCTCATCACCAACCTCCGTCCGTCCGCGATCAAGAAGCTCGGTCTCACCTACGACGCGCTGCGCTCGGTCAATCCGAGGCTGGTCTGTGTGGCGCTGACCGGTTTCGGCATCGACAGTCCCTATGCCGACCGGCCGGCCTACGACTACGTCATCCAGGCGATGACCGGCGTCATGCAGTTGACCGGCGAGCCCGAGAGCCCGCCGACCAAGACGGGCTATTCGGCGGTCGACAATTCGGCAGGCATCATGGGCGCGCTCGGTCTGGTCGCCAAGCTCGTGGAAGGAAAGGGCGGGCAGGTCGACGTCGCCATGTATGACGTCATGCTGTCGCAGCTCAATTATATCGCGTCCGCCTGGCTGAACTCGAGCGCCCGGCCGCGCCGCTATGCGCAATCGGCCCATCCCTACATGGTGCCGGCGCAGGTGTTCCCGACCGGAGAAGGCTGGCTGACGCTGTTCATCACCCATGACGATTTCTGGCGCAAGTTCAGCCTCGAATGCGGTCGGCCGCAATGGCTGACCGACGAGAGGTTCGCGACGATGGAGGCGCGTCGCGCCAATCGCGACGCCGTCGTCGCCGCCATCGCGGAGGTGCTGCGGACCTCGGGGGCGCGCGATTGGACGTCGCGGCTCGCACCGCTCGGCGTCGTCGCGGCGGAAGTGAGCACGCTGGAAGATGCGCTGGCGAGCGAGCAGGTCCAGGCGCGGCGCATGGTGGTGGACATCCCAGCCGGCGATACGACCATCCGCTCGATCGGAAACCCGCTGAAGATCGCCGGGCAAGCCGAGACGTTCCGGCCGCCACCGCTGCTCGGCGAACACAACGAGCTCCTGGCCGAGATCGTGCCGTCATGACTGCAGTCACGGGCAAGCAACGCCGCTCGATGGCGCGCGCACTGAGCCGCGCGGCGGATGCTTCCGTGGCTGAAGTGCTCGCGAGCGCGCGGGGAAGCATGGGTGTCTGCCGTTGGATCGGCGTCACCGGCCCGCCAGGTGCCGGAAAGAGCAGTCTGATTGCGGCGCTTGCCCGCCATCGTCTTGGCCGCGACGGGAATATCGCCATTCTTGCAGTCGACCCGACCAGTCCGGTCAGTGGCGGCGCGATCCTGGGCGATCGCATCCGCATGGAGGATCTCGCGCACAACCCGCGTGTGTATATCCGCTCGCTCGCGAGCCGAACCAGCCATGACGGTCTTGCCGACAACCTGCCTGACATCCTCGAGATCGTGGAGAATGCCGGCTTTGCGGAGGCCATTCTCGAAACCGTCGGCGTGGGCCAGGTCGAATACGCCGTCAGGCATGTCGTGGATACGACCTTGCTGGTGCTGATGCCTGGTGCGGGCGATCAGATCCAGGCCATGAAGAGCGGCATTCTGGAAACCGCCGACATTTTCGTCGTCAACAAGGCGGACCAGCCCGGCGCGCGACAACTCGCCGTAGTACTCGCATCGGTGCTGAAGCTCAAAGCGTCGGACGGCCAGGGCACGGGCGACGGCTGGCTGCCGCCGATCGTCTCCACCTCGGTTCAGGATCCGGCAAGCGTAGCGGCGCTCGCCGAAGCCATCGACCGCCATCAGGCCTGGCTGGCGGGTCGTCAAGACGTCGGCAAGCGTCTCGAAAAACGTCGCGCGCAGCATGTCGAAAGCCTCGTCGTGCGGCGGGTCGCCGAGGTGCTGGACCAGCTGCCGGTCGAGTTGCTGCACGCGCCTTTGGCATCGCTGTACGAAGCGGTGGTCGGGCGCCTGACCGAATCAGCGCCATCGAGCGGTGTCGCGAGGGAGCCTAAAGAAAGGACCATCCTTTCAAGATAGCAGACCAAACAAAAAGCTCAGCAATTCAAAGGGAGGAAATGACATGACTGCAAGAATAACTCGACGCGCGGCCCTTGGGTTGATCGCCGCGCCCGCCGTCCTGGGCTTGCCGCGCGTAGCGCGCGCGGACGTTCGCACCTTGAAGATCTCGCACCAGTTTCCAGGTTCGGGGCCCGAAGGCGGCGACTTCCGTGACCGGCTGTGCAAAAAGTTTGCGGAAGGCGTCGAAAAGCGCACCAACGGGGCTCTGAAGTTCGAGATCTATCCGAACTCATCCCTGATGAAGACGTTTGCGCAGTTCGATGCGCTGAAGAAGGGTGCGCTCGATCTCAGCCTCTATCCGACCACCTACGCCGGCGGCGAGATCCCCGAGTTGAACATCACATTCATGCCGGCGGTGGTGACGAGCTACGAGAAAGCCTACCAATGGAAGACGGCGCCGATCGGAAAGGAACTGACCTCCATCCTTGAAGCCAAGGGCGTCAAGCTCATCACCTGGATGTGGCAGTCCGGCGGCATCGCCTCACGCGGCAAGCCGATCACCAAGCCCGACGATGCCAAGGGACTGAAGGTCAGGGGCGGCAGCCGAGAGATGGATATGATGTTCAAGGCGGCCGGTGCGGCCACCAGCAACATGCCGTCTAACGAGATCTACATCTCCCTGCAGACCGGCACGATCGACGCGGCGGCCACGAGTTCGACCAGCCTGATTTCCTTCAAGCTCGAGGAACTCAGTAAAGGGCTGACCTCAGCCGGCGGCCGCAGTTTCTTCTTCGTCCTCGAGCCCATTCTGATGTCGAAGACGGTATTCGACTCGTTGCCGCCCGATCAGCAGAAAGCGATCGCAGAGGTCGGCGCGGAGATCGAGCCGTTTGGTCTTGACGGCTCTAAGGCTGACGATCAGCGCTTGTCCGACGTTTATGCCAAGGCGGGCGCCCAAGTCGTCGAGATGGATGCTGCCGCACTCGAAGCATGGAGAGCCGTCGCGCGCGAGAGCGCGTGGAAGGATTTCGGCGGCCGATCGGCGAACACGGCGCGCGTCCTGAAAATGGCGGAAGAGGTCTGATCGTGCATCGGCCGCCGGCGCTTACGGAGCGTCGCCCGCCGCTGCTCGGCGCGATCATCTCGGCCTGCGACATGCTCGATGTCGCGTTGGTCTGGGGCTGCGCGCTGGCGACCATCGGGGCGGGCCTGGTGCTGACCTACTCGGTCGCGGTGCGCTATCTGCTGCATTCCTCCACCGACTGGCAGGACGAGATGGCCGTGTTCCTGCTGGTCGGGGCGACCTTCCTGTCGGCCCCTTACGTGCAGGCGATGCGCGGCCATATCACGATCGAGGCCGTCGGCGAGCTCCTGCCGCGCGGCATCGAGCATGCGCGCGCCTTCGTCTCGGACATCGTCTGCTTTGCCTTCTGCGGCTTCTTCACCTGGCAGTGCTGGCTGCTGCTGCTGGAGGCGGTCGAGGACGGCCGCGTGACCGATTCGGCCTGGGCGCCGCCGCTGTGGATTCCCTATTCGTTGATGACGGCGGGGATGACGCTGCTCTGCCTGCGATTCGTCCTTCAGATCGTCGACACCCTCGTATCCAGGAAGAGACCATGAGCCCGCTTGCGATCGGCACGCTCTACGGCGGCGTGACTCTGCTCGTGCTGTTTGCGGGCGTGCCGATCGCTTTCGCGCTTGGGGCCGTGGCGATCGCCTTCATGCTTGTCTTCATGCCCTTCTCTTCACTCGGCATCGTCGCGCAAAACGTCTATCAGGAGGTCGCCAATATCACGCTCCTGACCATTCCGCTGTTCGTTCTCAAGGGAGCAGCGATCGGGCGGTCCCGTGCCGGCGCGGATCTCTACAATGCGCTCTACGTCTGGATGAACCGCATTCCGGGCGGACTCGGCGTCGCCAACGTGGTCGCCTGCATGCTGTTTGCGGCGATGGCCGGGTCGAGCGCAGCGACGTGCTCGGCCATCGGCAGCGCCGGCATTCCAGAATTGCGGCGACGTGGGTATTCGCCCGGCTTTGCAGCGGGTCTGATCGCCGCCGGTGGTACGCTCGGCATTCTGCTGCCGCCTTCGATCACGATGATCCTCTATGCGGTTGCCGCCGAGCAATCGCTCGGCCGGCTGTTCCTGGCCGGACTGCTTCCGGGTATGCTCTTGAGCGGCATGTTCGCGCTCTATGCCGTTCTGCGTTACCAGAAGGAATATCGCGATGCGGAGCACGCAGGACAGGAGCACGCGATCCTGCGCCGGGATACCTACTCCATCCGTGACCGTATCGCGGCGCTACCGCGCATCCTGCCGTTTCTCATCCTTCTGATCGGCGTGATGGGCGCGCTGTATGGCGGCTTTGCCAGCCCCGGCGAGACTGCCGGGCTCGGCGCCGTTCTCGCGCTCGTGTTGATCGCCGCGATCTATGGTGCGCGGAATATCATGGACTTCCAGCCGCTGCTGTTCGCCTCGGTCCGTGAATCGACCATGGTTATCATAATCGTCGGCATGTCCCTGCTTTATTCCATGGTGATGAGCTATCTGCACATCTCTCAAAGTGCCGCCGAATGGATCGTGGCGCAGCACTTCTCGCCATGGTTGCTGCTCCTGGCCATCCTGCTGATGGTCGTGGTGCTCGGCTTCTTCCTGCCGCCCGCCAGCATCATCCTGATGACCGCTCCGATCATCCTGCCGCCGCTCAGGAGCGCCGGCTTCGACCTGGTGTGGTTCGGTGTCGTCATGACCGTGGTCATGGAGATGGGGCTGATCCATCCGCCGGTCGGGCTCAATTTGTTCGTCATCAAGAATATTGCCCCGGACATCTCGTTCGGCGACGTCGTGTGGGGCACATTGCCGTTCGTCGCGATCATGTTTGCAGCCGTTCTTCTCATCTGTGCGTTTCCCGGCATCGCCATGTGGCTGCCGACGATCCTGATGGGCTAGAGCCATGATTTGGCTCTGACTCATGTGTGGAACGGCCCGGGCTGCAAGATCTTTCTCTGGTTGAACAAGGGATGACGGTGCAGTCATATGTTCGGCCTGTGAACGCGGCGCCTGGTCGCTGGCCACGATGGTATCCGTGGAAGCAATCGCCCAATCAATTTCTCGCGCTCGAAGCGCAGTGAGTCAGGCGGTCTGATTGCTACCGGGAATGTCGTCATTCGGGGTTCATCCAGATTTGCACCTTGCTTCCTCGGCAGCTTTCTTCTTCCGCCGGAGAGCTCTTAAGATTAGGATTTCAGCATTGCGGCCGGCGCCTGATAGATGCTGCCTCTGACCAGCAAGGCCCAGATGGTGCGCGCAATCCTATTGGCGAGCGCCACCGATACGACCTTGACCGGCCGTCTTTGCAGCATGGTCCGAATCCAGAGCGGGACTTTCAACCCTCGTTTAGCCAGCTTGATGATTGAGGTCGCACCAACAATCAAGAGCGTCCGTAGTTGCTGATTTCCACGCTTTGATATCGCCCCGAGGCTTTCTTTCCCGCCGCTCGACTGTGCCCTCGGTGTTAGCCCCGTCCAAGCCGCAAAATCTCGTGCAGTCGCAAAACCGCGAGCATCCACGACCGATGTCCGAACGGTAGCGGCGATGAGAGGGCCGACACCGGGAATGCTCATCAGACGCCTCGCATCGGGGTCCTTTCTGACGGCAACCAAAATCTCTCTGTCGAGCTTCTCTATGCGGGTTGTAAGCAGCTCAATCTGTTCAGCGAATTGGATCAGGGCAAAGCGGGCGGCGCCGGGGATCCTATTGTCTTTTTCGTCCCGGAGAAGCACCAGGAGTTTTGCGATGCTTGCCATGCCTGTGCCGGCGATAATGCCCAATTCGGCCATATGAGCACGCAGGGCATTTGCAGTCTGGCTGCGCTGCCTCATCAGCATCTCTCGCGTTCGCAAAATCATGCTGGCTGCTTGTTGTTCGGCAGTCTTCACCGGTACGAATCGCATTGTCGGGCGGGTGACCGCCTCACAAATCGCTTCTGCATCCGCCACGTCGGTCTTGTTTCTTGACGTAAGGCTTCACGTAGGCTGGCGGCATCATGCGGACAGAGTGGCCCAGCGCCGCGATCTCGCGTGCCCAGTGATGTGCACTCGCACAGGCCTCCATACCTATGGCGAAGCTGCGGCAAGAGCCCTCCCGCATGCGGTACAGGTCGCTGATCGTTGGCATTTGATGGAGAATGCCAGTCGGGCCTTCCTCAATGCCATCCGCAAATCGATGCGCCAGATCCGCAGCGCAATCGGGGCGACAACCATCAATCCCAAACTGCTCAGCGCGGCAGAGCGCCTGCAGTATGAAGGATATCTTCGCCGCGAAGAGACCAATGCGACGATCTTGGCGCTGTCGAAAGGCGGAATGCCTATCAAGCAAATCGTACGCCAGATTGGTCATAGCAGGAAGCTGGTTCGTCAGGTGATCCGCGGCGAACGCCACGATATCTTCCGGACCCGGCAGAGCTCGCTCGATCAGCACCTGCCATGGCTCGACGACCAATGGGCCGCCGGCTGCCGAAACTGCGCTGAACTTTGGCGGCGCCTAAAGGCGCGCGGCTTCCGAGGCTCTCTTCGTGTCGTCGCAGAATGGGCAACACGCAGGCGGCGGGTCGAAAAGGCCGACGCACAAAACCTTCACCGGATCCCGTCGGCCAGAACGATCGCTCGTCTCATGACGATTGGACGTCCGCTGGATTTGCGCAAGTCCTGTGGGGAGCACACTGCAGCAGTGGTTGAGGACCGCGACAGCCAACAGACAAGCCCGCCGGCAGCTTTGTCGTCCGGCTCCGAACGGCGATGCCCTTCCGGAGCCATCGCCGTGATCTTCAGCGGGAAATTTCCGTCTCGTCCGGAACCCGGCAAATCACCGCGATGTGCCCCGTGCCCCTGGCTCGCGCAGGGAAAGTCCAAAACCAGCGATGGAGAGGCCGTAAAGCATCACATCGACGCAGACGACGAGGTCGGGATCGATTGCTATCTCCGTGAGCCACATGACGATCATCCAGAAGGCGCAGAACAGACCGGTCAGGCCGCCGGCCATGAGCCAGGCCCTCCTCTCGTCCTTGGCGCCGAGCGTTGCGGCGATCCATATCCGCAGGGCGGCCGAGGCAAGGAAGACGGTGCAGAACAGCAGGAAGATCTCATTCGGGATTGCGGTCGAATTCCTGTAAAGGATGGCTCCGAGGCCCATATACAGTAGTCCGCTCACGATCCAATCGAGATAGAGAGTCGGCCAGCCGATCCGGATGACGGCGATGCAAAGCATCACGCCGCCGAAAGTTGCCGAAATGCCGGGGACATAGTCGGGGAGTTTCCTTCCGGAGACCGGATCCATCAAAGCCAGTGTTGCGAGGCTCATCAGAACCACGCCGAGCACAGCTAGCCGAAGCCAGTCGGCGGGCCCTCTGAAGCGTTTGGCCGTGCGCTCCTGTCGTGCAAGCACCGCTGTGCGCACGGCGAAGAGATGCTTGACGCCGAATGGAGAGGATAATGGCCTGTCGGGCTCGGTCGTATCCGAAACGAGTTGCTGAGTGCGGCCGAATGGCGGCCGTGCACCTTGGCTGCCATATATCAATCTGAGAACCTGGCGGCGAAGAAGCGCCATCCGGGCATCGAGTTTTGCCGAGCTGAGAGTGGACATGGTTGGCCTTTTCGAACGGAGCGGAGAACGGTCAACGGAGACTGAGGACGACGCCAAGCGCAAGGCCAACGCCGAGTGCAGTGAGCGCCGTCAATCTGGGGTGCTAGTCCAGCTCTTCGGCGAACTCGTCGAGCGTGTCGTTCAGCATCTTCAGGAGCGCGTCGACGTCATGGAGGTCATGCTTGTTGCCCGCCCGTTGCTCCTCCACGCGAGGCGAGGAAGTTGAACTGCCTAGCTCGGCCGCCGTTCCGCGGGCGCGGGCGTCTATCTCCGCGCGCAGGGCTGCGATTTCACTCTTAAGGCTCACTGTCTTCTCCGCGATTTGTGCGCAAGAGGAAGGCCTCTCCTGCCGAAGGGGAGAGGATCGAAAACGAGTCCTCCACCCGGGCCGAGCGTATCGGGACTACTGTGTCGCGCCCTTGATGGACTTGCGGATCGCGTTGTATGTGTCGGCGAGGCGCTGCTGGGCGTCGGCATAGTTTCGCGTTACAGCCTCCCATGCTTCGCGCGAGGCAGCCTCGAGCCGCCCGACCCGTGCCTTTGCCTCATCGACCTGGGCCTTGAGGGCGTCAATGCGGGCGTCGATGTCTGCTCTCTGCTTGGCGGCGAGCTTGCTGGCGTCAGTGCGCAGCTCATCGATCGATTTCTGCCATGCCTTCTGGCGGGCGTCGAATTCAGCCTCTAGCACGGCCTGACGGGTAGCGAGATCGGCCTTTACAGTATCGAGATATTCACCCACCTTGGCTTGGAACGCGGTCGAGCGTTCGTCGAGCGCTTTACGCGCATCGGCGACCTGAGCATCCGTCCAGGTCCTCGCATTGGCCGCGGCTTCCTCGGTCTTGACCCGATAAGCCTCCCGCGTGTCGCGAAGCTCCTTGAGGGTGGCGTCGGCCTTTGCACGGACATCCGCCTGGCGCTTGGCAAGATCCTGCTCCAGGCTGGCGATGGCGGCGTCGAATTCGGAGAGTCGGTCCTGCGACCACTGTATCGCCCGTCGGGCCGACGACGGCTGGCTGGAAGGAGCGGATTGCGAGGCCTGATCCTGCGCAAAGCCGGACGGGGCTGCGAGCAGCATGACCTCTGCAAGGATTGCAAGGCAAGAAGCCCAAGAACGTGATCTCATGTCATGTCTCCTTTGGAGAGCGAAAATAGGACAGTTGCGAGTCGAAGGGACCGCGTTAGAGCAGCTTCGAGAGCGCCTCTTTGATCTTCTGGATTGTCCGGTCATGAACGGCCCTGGCCTCGGCAAGCCCGCTCTTCACGGCGTTCCAGGATTGGTCGCCGGCATCCTTGACCTCACCGATCCGGCTCTGGAATTTTTCGGTCTCGTCCGACAGGCGCTTGAACGTGGCGTCGAACTCGCCCCGCGCCTTATCCACGATCTCAGTCGCTTGTTTGCGCAGGACCGTGAGGGATGCCTCCCACGACTGACGCTGGGCCTGTGCGCGCGCGGAGACGACACCGCGTACTGTATCCGCCTGATCTCCGGCAGCCGACAGGAAAGACTGGAACGCCGATTCGACATCGATCCACTCGGCCTCGATCGCGTTCTGAACTTCCTGGGTGCTGCGCTTGACGGCACCGGCCCCCGTGCGCAGGTCGTCGTAATATTTCTGCAGATTGACCTGAGACTCTTGCAAGCGTGCCAGCGCGCGGTCGGCCTCCTTGCGTGCGCTCTCCTTCAAGTTGGCGGAGGATTTCTCCACTTCCGATATGATCGTGTCCAAGTCATCGAGCCGCTGTTTTGCCCAGGCAACGCTCTCATGCGCATAAGATTGTTCGGTCATTGTGTGCTTCCTTGCTTGTTTGAGGTTAAAGAACGATGGAATGCTCCGAACCGGTCGCGTTTCTCACGTGTCATTGGGAAAGCTGGACTTCCAGGAAATTGCTGCGACAGAGGCCGCGGATCATCTCTTCGATCTGGCGGGCGCCACTGTCCTGGACTCTCTTCCAGCCCATGCCGCGAAGCAGGATGCCACGAAGAAACCTGAAGCTGATGATCGCCGTGACGATCGCACTTATGCGCAGCCGAAGCGCCTCGCCTTTGAGGGCGCCTTTGCAAACATCGCCCGCGAACTCGACGAGATGCTCCAATAAGGGCACGATCGCCCGCTCATGGATCAGGGCGAAGGCCTCGTCATTGTCATAGGCGCACCGCGCCACAAACATCGTCCACGCGTGCGGCTCAGCATCCCTCAAAAGGAAATGTAGCAGACGTACCAACGCTTCCTCGAAGCACGCAGCTTTATCGCCCATCTGCGGCCCTTCCAGGATGCTGGCTATTTCCTTGAAACGAACATGGGCATACTCCGCGATTGACTCTGCGGCCGCCAGATACAATTCCCTCTTCCCTCCGAAATGGTAAGGAATGGCCGAGAGATTGGCTTTGGCGGCTTTCGCCAGCGCGCGCGTGCTCGCTCCTTCATATCCGACAGCACCGATCACCTCGATCGCAGCTTCAATCAGTCGAGAACGCGTTTTCGCGCTGCGCATTTCGTGTCCGCTGGGGGCCGCTGCGTCCGTTTTCATTCGCCTCTTCCCTTTTCCTGCGATAGAAGTTAATTCATTCGAATGAACTTTTCAAGGATCGACATCGCGTGGATGCGCCAGTTGCGTCACGTCAGGACCGGGCAGATCAATTTATACATTCATCGCAAGGCGATAGGTGGATCTCGATTAGTGAGGCTCGTGCCTGTCTTTGTCGAGGAGAGCGCCTCAACGACCGAGCCTGTGGATCGGGTGGACGCGTGCGGCGAATGATCATCAGAGAATCTTGCTTCTTTGGAGCCGGAACGCCCGTTCCGCGCCGGCCCCCTGGGAGACGTCGCTCGGACGATTCCTCACAGTCGGTCGATCGTCGGTGTGATGCTCGACGACGTGCAATTCGCGGCAGCTGCTCCACGGGCAAGGCGGGCGGTCGGAGCATGCGGATTCGCTCGTCGTCGCCCGGAACGTCGAGGCGGTCCTGTGCCATGCCTTTCAAGATGTAGCAGCAAAGGACAAGTAAGAAATGCTTAACGCTCCCCGCGGCAGCACGCTGCTGGCTCTGCTCGTGCTTCTTACGGCCTGCAGCGAAAAGGTTGCGGACGAGCAGCGCGCAGCCAAGCCCGTTTCCTCGCCGGTGACGAGAGTCGAGCTTGTCGATATTCCCATCACCTACACGGTCCCGGGCTCCGTCGTCTCCGACGGACGTGTCGACGTGTCCTCGCGTGTGGTGGGCTTCATCGAACAGCTCGACGTGCGGGAGGGGAATAAGGTCTCTCGCGGCGATCTGCTCGTGCGCATCGACCAGACCGACATCGACGAGGCGATCCGTCAGGCGCAGGCGGGTGTTCGCGCGAGCCAGGAGGATCTGGAGGATGCGGAACGGGACGTGGAGAAATACGGCAAGCTGATCCAGACCGGCGCGGTGGCGACCGAAACGCTGCGCAAGGCGAAGGTGAGGCTCGATATCGCCGGTGCGACGCTCGACAAGACGCGATCGGCTCTCGCCGCCGCCGAGGCGCAAAAGGGCTATGCCACGATCACGAACCCCGTGGACGGCGTCATCGTCTCCGTCGCCAAGCGCCGCGGCGAGATGGCGACGGCCGGATCCACCATCCTGACTGTGGAATCCCACGAGGTCCTGTTGTTCAAGGCGTTCGTCGCCGAAAGCAGCCTTGCTCTGATCGACCCGAAGACGCCGGTCACGGTCCGGATCGATACGTTGAAAGACACCCCGTTCCGCGGCAGAATCCGAGGCATCGTGCCTTCCGGCGATGACATCACCCGCCGCTACGAGATCAACGTCATTCTCCCGAACGACCCGTCTCTGGTGCCGGGCATGTTCGGCCGCGCGCAAATCCTCCTTGGCATGCGGAAGGCGCCGGCCGTCCCGCGCAACGCTGTGGTTCGTCGCGGCGGGCTCGATGGCGTGTTCGTGCTCGACGGCAAAGTGGCGCGGTTCCGTTGGTTGCGCATCGGGCGAGAGCTCGACGACTCCGTCGAGGTTCTCGCCGGACTGTCGGGCGGGGAAACTATCCTTGCCGCCGGCAATGATGCGGTGCGCGATGGCACAGGGATTGAGGTGGTGGAGAGCGTACGATGAGCGAGCGTCACCTGAACATCACCGGGCGTCTTGCCCAGATTTTCATCACCTCAAAGCTAACCATCGTCTTCATCATCGCAGTGGCGCTGATGGGTATCCTGGCGGTCCTGCGGACGCCGCGCGAGGAAAACCCGCAGATCGTGGTGCCCGCCGCGCTGATCACCGTCAGCCTGCCGGGAGCCTCGGCCGCTGAGGTCGAGGATTTGGTTGTGATGCCCCTTGAGGGAATCCTAAGCGAGATAGGCGGCGTTGATCACATCGAGAGCACGGCGCAGAACTCTCTAGGCACGGTCCAGGTGCAGTTTAAGGTCGGCCAGCCTAAGGAGGAGTCGCTGGTCAAGCTCTACGACCGCGTGCTTGCGAGCCGCAGCCGCCTGCCGACCGATGCCGGAACGCCATTTGTGCGCAGCATCGATGCCGATGATGTGCCCATTCTGACCTTCACGTTGGCTTCGTCCCAATACGACGACTACGCCTTGAAGCGGGTCGCCGAGCGCATGGCCGAACGGCTGCGCAGCACCGATAACGTCTCGGTGGTCAGTATCCAGGGCGGCCGGGGGCGGGAAATCGCCATCGAGCTCGATCCGAATCGCCTGCAGGCTTTCGGCGTGACGCTCAGCCAGGCCTACGCCGCTTTCGGCGCGAGCAATCTGTCCGAGCCACTGGAGCCGACGGTGCGCGACGGCAAGGTCGAGGCCATCAAGCTTTCCGCTTCCTTCGCATCCGTGGAAGACGTCCTGAATCAGGTCGTCGCCATTTACAATGGTCGCCCGGTCTATGTGCGCGACGTGGCGACCGCGACCGACGGTCCGCCCTCCGAGGTCACCACCTTCAGCCGGTTCTCGTTCGGACCCGGCGATCCGCGTTTTGGCCAACCGGACTCGGCGGATCTGCCGGCGGTGACCATCGCCGTCGCCAAGAAGAAGGGCGCCAATGCGGTGGTGGTGGCCGATGCCCTGATTGACCGCGTCGAGCGCATACAGGCTTCCCTCGTGCCCAAGGACGTTCAGGTGATCGTCACACGCAATGACGGCGAGAAGGCCAATGCCGCCGTAAACCTCCTCCTGGAGCATCTTCTCATTGCTCTGGCGACAGTCGGCCTCGTGCTGATCTTTTTCCTCGGCTGGCGCGAGGCGACGATCGTCATGGTCACGGTGCCGCTCATTCTGTCGATCACGCTTGCCGCCGACCTGCTCGGGGGCGTTACCATCAACCGGGTGACTCTGTTCGCGCTCATCTTGTCCCTGGGCCTCCTGGTGGACGCAGCCATCGTGGTCATCGAGAACATCCATCGCCACTACGGCTCCAAGCGGTCACGCGCCGGCAAGGAAGCGATCACGGTTCAGGCGACCAACGAGATTGGCAGCGCCACCAACCTTGCAACCGTCGCGGTCATGCTGGTGTTCAGCGCTCTGTTCTTAATCACCGACATGGCCGGGCAGTACTTCTATCCGATCGCCTACAACGTACCGATCGCCATGGCGGCGTCCCTGCTCGTGGCCTATATCGTCACGCCCTGGGCGGCCAATCGCTGGCTCCACCGCCACGTCGTGCAAGAGGAGGATGCACATACGCAGGAGGCGACCCATGGAGAGCCCGGAAAGCTGGAGCGTCTTTACCTGCGGCTCATCACGCCTTTGCAGCAACGCCGGTTCATGCGACTGACCTTCGGGAGCGTCATCCTCGTCCTGATGGCGGCCTCCATCATGCAGGGGGCCTGGCAGTTTGTCCGTCCCGCCGGAGTGGGCGGGGCGGTCTCGGCGCTGGGCGTCCCCCTTGGCTTCCTGCCGAAGGACAACAAGAACACTTTCAACATCGTGATCTCCATGCCGGAAACCGACCCCGTTGAAATCACCGACAAGTTCGCGCGCGAGGTCGCGACGCTGCTCTCGACGGACAAGAGCGTCCTCAACTACCAGACCTGGATCGGGCAGGCCGGCGTCGAGGACTTCAACGGCTTGTTCAAGGGGACAGCCGGGCGCACGGGCACCTACGTCGCCGAAATCCGCGTGAACTTGATTGACAAGCATCACCGCTGGGAGAGTTCGATCGACATTGCCCGCAAGCTGCGGCCGAAGGTCGATGCCATCCGGGCGTCCTATCCCGGAGCGAAGGTCTCGCTCGTCGAGGACCCGCCGGGCCCTCCCTTGCGCTCCACCGTCCTCGCCGAACTGTACGGCCCGGATTCGAAGGGGTTGCGGACATTATCGGGAGATGTCGTCAAAGCGTTCGCTGCGACCTACGATATCGTCGACCTCACCAATACCGAGCCGTTCGATGTCGTCGAACACCGCATGGTGCCGGATAAGGAGAAGGCGGCGCTATCAAGGGTTTCTACGGCGCAGATCGCCGAGGCGCTGTCGCTTGTTTACGGCGGAAAAATTCTCAGTCGCGCCCATCTGCCTGACGAGAAAGATCCAGTCGATGTCAAGGCCTACGTGCCGCGCCGCTTCGCGGTGGACCCGACCCGCCCCGACCGTGTATTCGTCGGCAATGCTGACGGCAAACCGGTGCCGCTCTCCGAACTGGTTGAGGTGCGCCCCGCGCCGGCGGACCGGCCAATCCTGCATCGCGACAACGAGAAGGTCACCTTCGTCGGCGCGGAACTGTCGAAATCCGTGCCGCTCTACGCCGTGCTCGACCTTCAGCGGCGGCTCGACGGCATCACCGCGCCTGACGGCCGGTTGCTGAAGACCAGCAATCTCGGTTTCAACCGCGACGCGCCCGACACCATCGATGGCTACCGGCTCTTGTGGGGCGGCGAGATGCGAATGACCCTTGACATCTACCGCGATATGGGGATCGCGCTCGGCGGCGCCTTGATGCTGGTCTACCTGCTTCTCGTCGCCTACTACCGCTCCTTCCTGATCCCGATGATCGCCATGTCGTCGGTGCCGCTCGGCATCATCGGCATCTTTCCAGGACACTGGCTGGTGGGTGCGGACTTTTCGGCGACTTCCATGGTCGGCATCATCGCCCTGTCCGGCGTCGCGATCCGCAATTCGCTGCTGATCATCGACTTCATCCAGGACAATCTCAAACACGGGATGCCGCTCGATGTCGCCGTCAGGCAAGCGGGTGCCGTGCGCCTTCGTCCGATCCTGCTGACGACGCTTGCGATCGTCCTCGGCTCGGCGATCATGGTCAGCGATCCGGTTTTCGGCGGGCTCGCCATCTCGCTGATCTTCGGAACCGTAGTTTCGACCGTGCTAACGGTCTTTGTCGTGCCGATCCTCTACGATCTCGATGCGCAGCGACGGGCCCCGAGTGCGCGCAGGGTGGGCGCGAATGTCACAACCCCTGGATCGGAAGCCAATCATCACGAATGACCGAATTTGGCGGCGTTGCGCGGCTCTCAATCTCAGCCACGATTTCATTTCGAGGGAGGGGAGGGCTTGGATCGCAGCCGGTCGGAAGCGGCGTTTGCAACACGAGGGAAGATGGCTGATGCCAAACGGTATGATCCTGGCAATGGTGTCACTTGGCTTGACGATGCTCACACCTTCGGATGTGGCCGCCCATGGTGCTTTCACCGCCTCACTTCAGGATGAGCCGCGTGACGATGGCTCTGCGATCGACCGGAGAATCATCGAGCGCGAGCTTGGCCTGTTCCGCTCGGCGCAGATTTCACTACGCCGGGCGATGGAGATTGCGGAAGCGCTGCATTCCAGTTCCAGGACGATGGACATCAGCTTCGATGGCGGGACAGATGCATCTGTCTTTCGCGTCAGGACTGCAAAGGATTCCTTCATCTGGGAAAACACGATCGATGCGCAGTCAGGAACGGTAAGGGGTGACGAGATCACTTCAGCCGTGCAGGACCTCCACGCGAACGATCGCGTCGACCTCGCTGCCTTCAGGAGCATACGGCAGAGCATGTCGGATGCGGTGTTCATCGCCGAGGTTTCGACCTCGGGACGGGCGATCGGTGGAAGCTTGACGCATAAAAATGGTAGGCTGAATTTCGTTATCATCGTCCTCAGCGGCGACGACTTGAAGCGGGTCGTTCTCGAACCGCCAAGGCCCAATCGCTGGAAGCCGGTTTCCCATCGTTTACGACAGCGGGAGCTGCGCAAGACTCACCGTACGAGGAACAGGGCAAGGGCTGACATGTTCGAGCATGCAGATGGATGTTTCTTGCCGGCATTGCCGCGGGCCAGATGTGCTGTTTGTTTGCGAACAACTTCCAGCGTCTGATTGGTGAAATCGGCGCCTCCAGCTTTTTTGCAGCGGTCTTCCGAGCCTAGTGAGCGATGAACAAGGGAATTGCGGCACTCTTTAGCAATGATCGCGTGACCCCACCAAATAAAACCTCCCGCGACCGAGAGTGACTGTAGGCACCGAGCACGAGCAGGTCGGCGCCGAGCAGCAAGGCGCGGTCCATGATCGTTCCAGCAATCGACCTTCCGTCCGACCGCACTTGTTCCACCATGACGTTGATCCCATGCCGGCTGAGGTACAGCGCGATGTCGGCACCGGGCTCTTGCCCATGGTTGGTATTCGCCTCTGCGTCGACAACGATGATCGATACGGTGCGGGCCTTCTGCAGCAGCGGTATTGCGTCCGTGATCGCCCGTCTCGCCTCACGGCTGGCGTTCCATGCTACAACAACATTCTCGGCGATTGTTCCGGCAGTCCAGCCATTCGGCACGATTAAGACCGGAACTCCCGTGGCGAGCAGCATTGTCTCGGCGGACCAGTCGTCAGGAAGTCCGCCGGGCTTCGGATGGCCGACCAGCACGAGATCGGCGTGCAGGGAGTGAAAGAGTGCGTCATCAGAGGTGTCAGTGGCGCGGATCATCCGAAACTCGAAACTGATGCCTTCACGTCCGGCTTCGTTTTCGAATCTTTCGCTGGCGGTTGCCGTGGTCCTGAATTCTTGAGCCCTTTGTCGTTCAATCAGCGCGCGAATGGCATCGCGGCCACGGATAAAAGATGCGCTCGGATCAAGAGTCCAACCAAGGGGTACGACAAAAATACCGACAAGATGAGCGTGATATCTGAGAGCAAGCCTGACCGCATAGGTGGCGCGAATAAGACTGGCCCGGGACACATCTACGAAGACTGCAATGTTTTTAAGAGGCATGGCGAGCACCTTCAATCAACATTGCCTGGACCACGACACAGTTTGTATGAGCCAGATTTGGCAGTATGCGGCTCACAGATTCGAGAGGCCATCGAGGAAGGCGAGCACCTCTTCTGTGAACGGGTCGTTGACGTCCCCCGCCACCATGTGTGCGGCACCATGGACGTCGACGTAGCGGGCGTTGGGCACGCGACCGACGAATTCGCGGGCGATGTCCTCCGATACCAGCTCGCTGGAGCCGCCACGTACCAGCAGAACCGGAATTCGCAGCCGCTGTGCGGCAGCGGTCAAGCGTGCTTCACGGTCACCGTCGGCGCGCGCCGACATTCCACGCACGAAGGCCGGGTCATAGTGCCAACGATAACGTCCGTCCTTTCCAAGCTTGAGGTTTCTGTTCAAGCCATCGAGGTTTTTCGGACGGGGCCTGTGCGGAAGATAGGCGGCAATGGCCTCTGAGACCTCCTCGAGCGTAGCGAAACCGTCGTCGATGTGCGCGGCCATGAACTTTCGGACGCGTTCGACGCCGGCGGGCTCGATGCGCGGCGTGATATCGACCAGAACCAGAGCTGCGGCAACGGAGGTGTCGGCTTCCCCCGCGGCAATCAAGCTCGCCATTCCGCCGAGCGAGGCTCCGATCAGCACGGGTTTCGCGGGAAGGCCGGCGGCGAGCTGGCGCACGTCATTTGCGAAGTGATCGATCTCGTAGGCGCCGTCGGCCGACCAGCCGCTGTCCCCATGTCCGCGCTGGTCTACAGCAACAGCGCAATAGCCACGGTCCGCGAGGACTGCCGCCGTGCGCTTCCAGGCGTGCCGGGTTTGTCCGCCGCCATGCAGCAGTAGCGCGGGGGGAAGATCCGACGTGCCCCAGACATCGCCAATGAGCTCGACGCCGTCCGACATGCGAAAGCGGCGCTGGAGGGGAACCGATCTAGACGGATCAAAGGACGTTCCCATGTCAGATCACATTTCCTTTGCGATGAACGACGGGTTGGTCAAGGATGTTTTCAACGTAGTCGAACAGTCGCATGCAGGCTGCAAGGTCGTCGGCATGAGTACTGCCGAGGACACGCTCCTGGATGGAGTCGCTGATCCGCAGAATGCGCCGCTGTAGTTTGCGGCCGGACTGGGTCAAATAGATGCCGCGGACACGTCGGTCACCCTCTTGCTCGCGGCGCTCGATCAGACCACGTTGCTCCAGCGCATCGAGCAAACGTACGAGAGATGGCCCCTGAATCCCAAGCGCCTCAGCGAGTTCCCTTTGGCGCACGCCTTCGCCCAAGCGTCCGACATAAGCCAACGGCCGCCATGTCGCGTCGGTCAGGCCGTATGCTCTGAGCTCGTCGTCCACGGCCTGTCGCAGACGTCTGGCAATGTATGCCAAGCGGAAGCCGAAACTATGTACAAACACGGAGTCATCCATCTAATTTAGATAGCAAGCTAACTATCCGTTTTCAAGAGGGCAGGCGAAGCAGCGGCTGCCCGCCGACAGCGATATGCGCGCCTTCGGTCGGAAGGGTGATCGCAGAATGCAAGGATCCAAATGAGACGGGAGAATCGATTGACGGCTTGTGATCTTCTGTCCGCAGTGGCGATGCTCGCGGGTGCCGTAGCGGGAGTGGTTGGAAAATGAAGGCGACGTAATCTCCAGCTTGATCCAACAAGCGATTCCGGCGTTAGAGCTCCGGTGGAGATCACGCCATGACAGATTATCACGACCGCCTGCCTGCCGCAGTCCGAAATCGAGACGACGGAACGGCTTTTCGACAACTGGTTCGACCCGATCGAGAGCAATCTTCGCGACCGGGCTCGCGAATTCCTGCAAGCGATGTTCGAAGGTGAGCTTGACGAGGTGCTGTCGCGCTCGCGCTACGCCCGACGGGCGAGACCGGCGAACGGCGATTCGGAGGCCACGCTCGCCGTCACTGGTCACCGCCACGGGCATCGGTCGCGCTCCCTGCTGGGGACGTTCGGGAAAGTGGAGATCGCAGGGCCGCGCGCGCGGCTCAACACGGCCGACGGCAAGACCACCGAGTGGAAGAGCCAATCGCTGCGGGCCTACCAGCGCCGCACGCTGGCTGCCGACGCGCTGATCGCCGGCTGCTACCTGGCAGGCACCAACACGCGCCGTGTGCGCCGCGCGCTGGGGGCCTTGTTTGGCGGCGCGGTCGGCAAGGACACGGTGAGCCGGACCCGGCGCAAAGTAAAAAGCGACTGGGATGCTTGGAATGGCCTCTCGCTGGCCGAGGAGCCGATCGTGCGATAGTGTCCTGAACCAGAAGTTCGCAATATCGCGTTGTGTTCGGCTGGGGCATTGTGGCGGCAGAAGCGCTCGATGGAAGCGAGGATGTCATCGGCGGATTTGCTCCACCGGAACGGCTTGGGATCGGCGTTGTGTCGGTCGATGAACGAAGT
>NZ_JAANIH010000080.1 GCF_014529705.1 Bradyrhizobium campsiandrae | reverse complement strand
ACGTCATGCTGATGTGCGCGACCGAGTTCGGCGAACTGTCCGAACCCTTCGTTCATGGCCGCGGCGCGTCCTCGACCATGCCGCAGAAGCGCAACCCGATCTCCAGCGAACTGATGCTCGCCGCGGCCATGAACGAAGGGTTCGGACAGTTCGCCGAACTCGGTCGCGCACATCAGCATGACGTCGGTGGCGATCTTGCCGAGCGTTCCGGTGATGAGGCCGAGCAGCGTCACCGCCTCCGCAATGCCGTCGCGCGCGACGTGCCAGGTGATCGGCGGCTGGTTGAGGCCGAGCTCCTCGCAAAACAGGCGCTGCATCTCGAGGCCGCCCTCGCCGACCGAGGCGAGCGTGCCGGCCGCCCCGGAGAACTCGCCGAGCAGGATGCGCGGCCGCGCCTGGCCGATCCGCTCGATATGGCGGTCGATCGAAGACAGCCAGATCGCGACCTTGTAGCCGAACGTCACGGGAAGGGCCTGCTGAAGATGCGTGCGGCCCGCCATCGGCGTGTCGCGATGCCTGGCAGCGAGGTCTGCCAGGATGCCGCGCAGCTCCTTCAAGTCGCGCGCGACGATGTCGAGCGCCGCGCGGATCTGGAGCACGTTGGCGGTGTCCATGATGTCCTGCGTGGTCGCGCCCCAATGCACGTAGCGCCCGGCCTCGCCGGCTGCCTCGGACAATTGATGCACCAGCGGCAGGATCGGATAGCCGACGATCTCGGTCTCGTGGCGAAGCCTGTCGAAATCGAGCTTGATGCTGCGCGAGGCAGCGTCGATCGCGGCGGCGGCATCCTTCGGCACCACACCGGCGCGGGCTTGCGCGCGGGCAAGCGCGGCCTCCGTTTCCAGGTAACGGCCGACCAGCGCCTCGTCCGAAAACACCGCCCGCATCTCGGCCGTGCCAAACATGTCGCGGAACAGGACGGAATCGAAAACGGTGCTCGCCATGGCGTTTCCCTTGATATGTTTCTTGCGGTCCATGTACGAACAAAGGTTGCCGGGACGCAAGGCGCGTGGTCAGCTCGCGACACCGGGTTCGAGAACCATGACGCTTGAAATCAGGCTGCTCACCTCCGCAGACGCCGCCCTCTATCGCGCAATCCGGCTGGAGGCGCTCGCAGCGCATCCCGAAGCCTTCGCCAGCACCTTGGCGCGAGAACAGGACAAGCCCCTCGCCTGGTTCGAGGAGCGCCTCACCACATCGGACGTGTTCGGCGCCTTCATCGACGGCGAGATCGTCGGCGTCGCCGGCTTCCGCCGGCAGGATGGTCCCCAGACCATGCACAAGGCCGATCTCTGGGGCATGTATGTGCGACATCAGGCGGGACGAGCCGGCGTCGGCCGACGTCTCGTCGACAGGGTGATTGTCCATGCCGCAAAGCACGTCGAAAAGCTCCAGCTGAGTGTTATGAGCAAGAATGAAGCGGCGCTGCGCCTCTACACGGCGGCCGGCTTCGTCGAATACGGCCGCGAGGTGAAGGCGCTGAAGCAGAACGGCCGCTATTTCGATGAAGTCCTGATGGAGTTGTTCGTCGACGGAAGCGACAAATAGCAAAGACGGCCCAGGTGGGGCCGTCTTCGCGTGACAACGATGATCTGCTCACGGCCGTCCGGGACGTGTTTGCCCCGCGATCAGCCGCAGCCACGCCGCCGCATGAAACGCGCTCATCAAAAGATACATCGGCACCATCCCGCCCAGCGACAGCCCGTGGCCGGCCGAACAGAGCATGTCCGCCGAGCCGCCGCCGAGCACGGCCGTCAGCACGGCCATGATGGCAAACGTCGGGGTCGCCGCAAGGCCCAGCCATCGGGCGAGGCGGGATGCGGCCTGCCTGCCGTCATGGCTGGCGCCGACGGAATGGACGCTGCTCATTGCGCGCCCTTTTCGCGGAGCGCGATTTCGCCCGCATCAGACACCTCGACCCACTTCTTGTCGGGCGCGGCGCCATCCTCGTAGCTGTCGTTCCAGTTCCACCATTTGTAGGTCGGCGTCTGCGGATAGCCGGCCGGCGAGTCCTCCCAGACCTCCTGGCGGCCGAGCGGGGTGATGTCGAGATAGTTCCAGGTGCCGCCCATCTGCTCGTCGCCACGGCTCTTGATCAGATAGGTGCGGAAGATGCGCGTCCCGTCGCGGAAGAACACGTTGGTGCCGTGCCACTCGCCGACGCCGAAATCGGCGTCGAAACTGTCGGTGATGGTGACCCAGGGGATGTTCCAGCCCATCCGCGCCTTCAGCCGCGCGATATCCGCCTGCGGCGCGCGCGAGGCGAACACGAGCGTGGTGTCGCGGGCGTTCAGGTGCGACACATGGGCGACTTGGTCGGCCACCATGGAGCAGCCGCGGCAGGCATGGTCGGGCCAGCCGAACACGCCGGGCTCGAAGAAGGCCCGGTACAGGATCAACTGGCGCCGGCCCTGGAACAGGTCGAGCAGACTGGCCTTGCCGGATGGCGTCTCGAATGCGTAGGTTTTGGTGACTTCCATCCACGGCATGCGCCGGCGTTCGGCGGCGAGTGCATCGCGAGCGCGGGTATGCGCCTTTTCCTTCACGAGCAGCAGCTGGCGGGCAGCCTCCCACTCCTCCGGCGAGACCACTGGCGGTGTCAGCATGGCGGGCTGTCCGTTGGTCGCTGCTTTGTTGGCTGATGTCATCATGGCTCTCCAAATCTCTCGCTCACCGCACATCGTCGGCCGCTGGCGATTTCTGCCACTAAGCGGTGGCGCGGTGGGAGTAACAAGTGTGGCGGGATTTTCATGGAGTCGCTGATCACGGCCGCCGCGCGGGCGCTCGAGGCCGGCGATCCGCTCGGCGCGCTGAACCGCGTCGCCTTGCGCAACGATGCGCCGTCGCTGGCGCTGCGCGGCATCGCGATGGCGCAGCTCGGCGATCTCGCCAAAGCCAAGGCGCTGCTGCGCAGCGCCGCCCGCGCCTTCGGGCCGCGGGAAGCGGTGGCGCGGGCGCGCTGCGTGGTCGCCGAGGCCGAGATCGCGCTGGTCTCGCGCGATCTCGGCTGGCCGGCCAAGACGCTCGCCGGCGCCCGCGCGACGCTCGCAAGCCACGGCGATCTCGCCAATGCCGCCCATGCCGGCCATATCGAGGCGCGCCGTCTGCTCCTGCTCGGGCGCGTCGACGAGGCCGAGCGGACGCTGGCCGAGATCAGCGCTTCCCCGCTGCCGCCGTCCTCCCTGGTGGTGCGCGAGCTCGTGCTCGCCGGCATCGCCATCAGGCGGCTGAAAACGACGGACGCGCGCGCCGCGCTCGACCGCGCGGGCGAGGCCGCGCGGCTGGCTAAAATCCCGGCGCTCCTCGCCGAGGTCGACGGCGCGAACCTCATTCTCACTACGCCGGCCGCGCGCCTGATCGCGCGCGGCAGCGAACATCCGCTGCTGCTGGGCGAGGTCGAGCGCCTCGCAACCTCGACCGCGCTCGTCGTCGATACGTTCCATCACGTCGTGCGCAGGCAGGGCACGGTTATATCATTGGGAACGCGGCCCGTGCTGTTCGCGCTGGCCCGCACGCTGGCACAGGCCTGGCCGGCGGATGTCTCGCGCGAGCGACTGATCGCCGGCGCGTTCGGCGCCCGGCACGTCGATGAGTCGCATCGCGCGCGCCTGCGGGTCGAGGTCGGACGGCTCCGCACCCAGCTCGAGCCGCTCGCCGACATCAACGCGACCAAGCAGGGTTTCATGCTGGCGCCGCGCAAGACGCGCGATGTCCTCGTGCTGGCGCGGCCGGTCGAGGAGAAGCACGCCGACGTGCTCGCCTTCCTGTCCGATGGCGAGCCGTGGTCGAGCTCGGCGCTTGCGCTGGCGCTGGCAACGAGCCCGCGCACGGTGCAACGGGCCCTCGACGAGCTTGCGCGATCGAACAAGGTGCAATCGTTCGGACACGGCCGCGCGCGCCGCTGGATGACCCCGCCCGTCCCCGGTTTCCCGACAGGCTTGTTACTCCCCGGATTGCCCCTGAAGACGTAAGGTCGGTCACCTCACAGGGATCAAGCACATGAAGCGTTCTGCCGCCGAGATCGTCAGGGAGTACGGCCCCTTTCCGGGCGTCGAGGCCGTGCATGGCGTCACCTATGACGGCGCCCATGTCTGGTTCGCGTCCGGCGACCGGCTGAACGCGATCGATCCCGCCGGCGGCAGGATAGCGCGCTCGCTCGACGTCGCCGCCCATGCAGGCACGGCGTTCGACGGCAGGCACCTGTTCCAGATCGCGGAGGACCGCATCCAGAAGATCGACGCTGCGACCGGCCGGGTGCTCACCACCATCCCGGCGCCCGGCGGCGGCGGCGATTCCGGATTGGCCTGGGCCGAAGGCTCGCTCTGGGTCGGGCAGTATCGCGAGCGGAAGATCCATCAGGTCGACCCTGATACGGGGACGGTCGTTCGCACCATCGAGAGCAATCGCTTCGTGACCGGCGTCACCTGGGTCGACGGCGAGCTCTGGCACGGCACCTGGGAGGGCGAGGACAGCGACGTCAGGCGGATCGATCCTGAAACGGGCAAAGTGCTCGAGCAGCTCGACATGCCCGAGGGAACGATGGTCTCGGGGCTGGAATCCGACGGCGGCGACCAGCTGTTCTGCGGCGGCGGCGCCAGCGGCAAGATCAGAGCGGTCCGCCGTCCGCGGCGCGGCTAGCCGGCGATAGCCGGGTCCCGCGATGTCGGTGTAAAGATATGGCACCGTCCCTCGGGAGACACCAATGACCGCGCTGACCACGCTGCTCGACGGCGGCAAATATTACGAAGCCCCGCGCTGGCATGATGGACGCCTCTGGTTCGTCGACTGCCTGGCGCGGACGCTGCTGAGCATCGACGCCGCAGGCCAATGCAGAACGCACGCGACGTTCGAGGACGACACGCCGTGCGGCACCGGCTTCCTGCCCGACGGCAGGCTGATCGTCCTGACCATGTTCCGCAAGCGCCTGCTCGTCTTCGCCGAGGACAAGCTCTCGCTTTATGCCGATCTGTCTGAGGTCGCGACCGGCGTCATCGACGACATGATCGTCGATGGGCTCGGGCGCGCCTATGTCGGCGACCTCGGCTTCAACTTTCCGCCTCCGCCGGACCGCGGCGCCGACGGGCGCATCATCCAGGTCGCAGCGGATGGCGCGACGCGCGTCGTCGCCGAAGGACTGCGCTTTCCCAACGGCATCGCGATCTCGCCCGACCACCGCCGGCTCGTCGTCGCGGAGATGGATGGCGAATGTGTCGCCGATTACGAGATGGCGCCCGATGGCAGCCTCAGCTTCCGTCGCAGGCTGCCCTGCGGCAAGGAGCCGGACGGCATCTGCCTCGACCATGACGGAGCGGTCTGGGTTGCCGCCTATTCCGAGGATGCTTTCGTCCGGATCGACGCCAGCGGCCAGCAGCTGCAGCGCGTCGCCGTCCCCGGCCGCCGCGCCATTGCATGCGCGCTCGGAGGCCCCGACCGGCGGACCTTGTTCTGCATCAGCGCCGCGACCTCGCATGAGGATCTCAGGCGCGGCAAGTCCTCCGCGCGGATCGACGCCGTTACGGTGGATGCGCCCGGCGCCGGCTACCCCTGAGATGCGGCTGCGAGGGTTTAACCTGTTTGCCGCAATTCCACCTCACCGGTGCGCTCTAGCGCCCACCTCGCCCGCCCTGTAAAATCCTCCTCGGGGCGGTTTGGGGGATTGATGCGTCTGACGTTGAACTTGAGGACTATCCTGATCGGCGTCGTGGTGCTCGCGGCGTCGTTCTTCATCAGCCTGAAGGCGATGGACTGGCTGTCGCCGCGCGCCACCAATTCCGCGCCGCCGGTCGCAGAGTTGCCGCCACTGCCGCCGATGTCCAAGAGCTCGATCGTGGTCGCGCCGGTGGCGATCGCGCTGTCGGCGATCCGGGACCAGGCCGAGAAGGCCGCGCCGCGCAACTTCGCCGGCAAGGCCGAGAACCCGATCTCGCAGATCCTGGAAAACGCCGATATCGGCTGGACCGCCGCCCGCGGGCCGATGTCGGCGACCGGCGACAAGGACGTGCTGACGATCTCGACGCCGATATCAGGCAAGCTGAACGTCACGGGGTCGCTGTCGGCAAAGGCGACCGGCGCGCTCGGAGATGCGCTCGGCAGCGTGCTCGGCGGCGATGCGGCCAAACGGATCGGGGCGGTCAACATCAAGAATCTGAACGCCAGCGCCGAGATCAAAGGCAGCGTGGTCGTCACCTCGCGCCCGAAGCTCGCCGCCGCCTGGCATCTCGAACCGAATTTGGGCGCGCAGGTCAATCTCGGCGACACCAACCTCAACGTCGCCGGCGCCAGGGTCAACGTGCCGGCACAGGTCAAGCCGCTGATCGACAAGACGGTCGGCGAGCAGCTCAACGTCGTCGCCGAGCGCATCCGCAACGATCCTGCCCTGCGCGACAATGCGAAGATGCAATGGGCCAAGGCCTGCCGCTCGATCCCGCTGCAAGGCAGCGGTTCCTCGGCGGCGCTGCCGCCGCTCTGGCTCGAGATGAAACCGACCCGCGCCATCGCGGCACAGCCGCGCGTCGACGCGCAGGCCGTGACGCTGCTGCTCGGGCTCGAGGCCGAGACGCGCGTGACCTCGACGCCGACCAAGCCGGATTGCCCGTTCCCCGACAAGATCTCCATCGTGCCGCCGACCGGCACCGGCGTGAGCATCGGCATTCCCATCGACGTGCCCTTCACCGAGATCAACAAGCTGATCGCGGCGCAAATGGTCGGCCACACCTATCCCGAGGACGGCTCCGGTCCGGTCGATGTCACCGTGAAGAGCGTCAACGTCGTCCCCTCGGGCGAGCGCCTCTTGATCTCGCTCTTGGTGCGCGCCAAGGAGAAGAAGAGCTGGCTCGGCTTGGGTGCCGAGGCGACCGTGCACATCTGGGGCCGGCCGATGCTGGACCAGGCGCAGCAGACGCTGCGGCTCGCCGACATCCAGCTCGCGGTGGAATCCGAGGCGGCCTTCGGCCTGCTAGGGGCCGCCGCCCGCGCGGTGGTGCCGCAGATGCAGCAGGCGCTGGTGCAGAAGGCGACGCTCGATCTGAAGCCGATCGCCGCCAATGCGCGCGAGAAGATCGCGGCCGCGATCGCCGATTACCAGAAGAGCGAGGACGGCCTCAAGGTCGATGCAAAGATCGACAGCCTCACTTTGGCCGACATCGC
This sequence comes from Bradyrhizobium campsiandrae, assembly GCF_014529705.1. Classification (GTDB taxonomy): domain Bacteria; phylum Pseudomonadota; class Alphaproteobacteria; order Rhizobiales; family Xanthobacteraceae; genus Bradyrhizobium; species Bradyrhizobium campsiandrae. The sequence goes on along the minus strand of NZ_JAANIH010000080.1, from coordinate 29,925 downwards.
CTTCGATTCCAAGACGCTGCGCGTGGTCGCGGAGGCCGGCGGTACATTGAACGTGTATGTGACCAAGCTGTCGGGGATGTAGCGCGCCCCTTCACGTCCTCCCGCACCGCTGGCATTCTCGCCCGGGGGTGCTAAGCTGCTGCCCGCAGCCTCAGACGAGGTACGGGCAGCTCTGTGGTGGGACGCGAAGACGACATGGAAGCCGGCATGGTTACGCCCGCGCTGGTGCGCTTTTCCGGCATTCAGAAGACCTATGATGGCGAGCACCTCGTGGTGAAGAACCTCGATCTCGACATCCGAAAGGGCGAGTTCATCACGCTGCTCGGCCCGTCAGGCTCGGGCAAGACGACCACGCTGATGATGCTGGCCGGCTTCGAGGTTCCGACCGAGGGCGAGATCTACCTCAGCGACCGGCCGATCAAGAACATGCCGCCGCACAAGCGCGACATCGGCATGGTGTTCCAGAACTATGCCCTGTTTCCGCACCTGACGATCGAGGAGAACGTCGCCTTTCCATTGTCGGTGCGCAGGGTCGACAAGTCGGAAGCGCAGGCGCGCGTCAAGGCGGCGCTGCGCATGATCAAGATGGAAACGATGGCGCAGCGGCGGCCCGGGCAATTGTCCGGCGGCCAGCAGCAGCGCGTGGCGCTGGCCCGCGCCCTCGTCTTCAATCCGCAGCTCGTGCTGATGGACGAGCCGCTCGGCGCCCTCGACAAGCGCCTGCGCGAGCAGATGCAGCTCGAGATCAAGCAGCTGCACGAGACGATGGGCATCACGATCGTCTACGTCACCCACGACCAGAGCGAGGCGCTCACCATGTCGGACCGCATTGCCGTGTTCAACGACGGCATCGTGCAACAGATCGACAGGCCCGACGCGCTGTACGAGCGCCCCGTCAACAGCTTCGTCGCCAATTTCGTCGGCGAGAACAACGTGATCTCCGGCAGCGTCGAGACGATCGACAAGGGTTATTGCCGCGTCGCGCTGAAGGCCGGCGGCACCGTTACGGCCCGCGCGATCAACGTGTCGGGCGCGGGTGCCGCGACCTCGCTGTCGGTGCGGCCGGAGCGGATCGCCATCATCCCGGACGGCGCGTCCGGGGACGGTGCGAACCTTCTGCCGGCGAAGGTGCAGAGCACGATCTATCTCGGCGATCACGCGCTCGCGGTGCTCGATGTCGCAGACAATGCCGAGTTCATGGTCAAGCTTCAGCCGGGTGCGCATGACAGCCTCAAGCATGGCGAGAGCGTGTTCATCAGCTTCCGCCCCGAGGACTGCCTCGCCCTCGATCCCGTCTGATCCCGACGAACGATTTCAACGCAACGCAGATGAAGAAGGAACAAGAACCATGCTGAAGCGCAACATTGGCAAGATTGCTCTGGGTTTCGCCGCGGCGTTCAGCGCCAGTGCTGCGTTGGCCACGGTCGCACAGGCGCGTGATCTCACCGTCGTCTCCTGGGGCGGTGCGTATCAGGATGCCCAGAAGAAGGTTTATTTCGAGCCGTTCAAGCAGGCATCGGGCGTTGCCATGAACGACGAGTCCTGGGACGGCGGCGTCGGCGTGTTGCGCGCCAAGGTGCAGGGTGGCGCCGCCACCTGGGACGTCGTCCAGGTCGAGAGCGACGAGCTCGCCGTCGGCTGTGACGAAGGCCTGTTCGAGAAGCTGGATTATTCCAGCATCGGCGGCGAGGCCGCCTATATCCCGCCGGCCGTCAACGCGTGTGGCGTCGGCGCCATCCTCTACGATTTCGTGCTCGGCTACGACAAGGACAAGTTGAAGGACGCGCCCAATGGCTGGGCCGACTTCTTCGACACCAAGAAGATCCCGGGCAAGCGCGCCTTGCGTCAGGGCCCGAAGACCACGCTCGAGATCGCCCTGATGGCCGACGGCGTGCCGCCGAAGGACGTCTACAAGGTGCTCGCCACCGACGAGGGCGTCGACCGTGCGTTCAAGAAGCTCGACACCATCAAGGGCGACCTCGTCTGGTGGAAGGCCGGCGCCCAGCCGCCGCAACTGCTCGCCTCCGGCGAGGTGGTGATGACCTCGGTCTATAACGGCCGCATCGACACCGCGAACAAGAACGAGAAAAAGAATTTCGGCATGGTGTGGGATGGCGCGCTCTTCACTATCGACAGCTGGGTCATCCTGAAGGGCAGCCCGAACAAGGACGCGGCCTACAAGTTCCTGGACTTCGCCGGCAAGGCGGAGAACCAGTCGAAACTGTCGGAGAACATTGCCTATGGCACCTCGAACAAGGACGCAGCCGGACGGCTCGCACCCGCCGTGCTGAAGGACCTGCCGACGGCGCCCGACAACATCAAGAACGCGGTCGAGATCAACGTCGCCTTCTGGCTCGAGAACATCGACAAGCTGACCGAGCGCTTCAACAAATGGGCCGCGAAGTAGCGCGGCCACGCAAGGCTTCCCGCACGACGCAGGCAATCGCATATGGAATTCACGAGGACCGCTCGGGCTTGCTTCGCCTCTCCCGCTTGCGGGAGAGGCCGACGCGCTCGCAGAGCGCGGCGGGTGAGGGCTCTATCCGCACTGGGATATTCTCCGCAAATCTCGACAATCCCGACGCGGAGATACCCTCTCCCCAACCCTCCCCCGCAAACGGGGGAGGGAGCCCACTGCCGATGCCGCCGCAACGTGCACGCCATATGTGATGGCCCTACCCCATGACAGCAGCGTCCCTCACCGGCGCCAATACCGAGACCAACGTGCCGCTCAAGCGCCGCCTGAAGCGGGCCGAGCGCGCGCGGCAGCTCAAGGCGTTCGCGCTTGTCGGGCCGCTGCTGCTGTTTCTGCTGTTCACCTTCGCCGGGCCCATCGCCGGCATGCTGTGGCGCGCCGTCGCTGACCAGGAGGTGCGCCAGGTTCTGCCGCAAACCGTCACCGCGCTCGCCGGTTGGGACGGCAAGGACCTGCCGGATGAAAAGGCCTTTGCGGCGCTGGCAAGCGACATTCAGGCGGCACGCGCCGCCGGCACCATTGCGATCGCAGCCAAGCGGCTCAACTACGCCCAAAACGGTTTTCGCACCATCCTCACCAGCACCGCACGCAATCTGAAGGCTTCGCCGGAGCCGGGCACGGCCAAGGAGACGCTGGGCAAGATCAACGCGGCCTGGCGCGACCGTGCCACCTGGACGACGATCAAGGGCGCCAGCGGTCCAGTCACCAGCTTCTATCTTCTGGGAGCGCTCGATCTTGTCAGGAACGCAGACGGCGCGATCGTCGCGGCTCCGCCGGATCAGGCCATCTATCGCGACGTCTTCGCTCGCACCTTCCTGATCAGCCTCGCTGTCACGGCACTATGCCTGATCCTCGGCTTCCCGGTCGCCTATTTGCTGGCCGCGCTGCCGCCCGCCCGGTCGAACCTGCTGATGATCTTCGTGCTGCTGCCGTTCTGGACCTCGCTTCTGGTTCGCACCTGCGCCTGGATCGTGCTGTTGCAGAGCAAAGGTGTCGTCAACGACAGCCTGCACTGGCTCGGCATCATCGACGAGCCGCTGCGCCTGATCTACAATCGCTTCGGCGTCTGCGTGGCCATGACCCACGTGCTGCTGCCGTTCATGATCCTGCCGCTCTACAGCAGCATGAAGGCGATTTCGTCGGCCTACATGCGCGCCGCCGCCTCGCTCGGCGCGCCGCCCCTCACCGCCTTCTTAAGGATCTACCTGCCGCAGACCCTGCCCGGCATCGGCGCGGGAAGCCTGCTCGTCTTCATCCTGGCGCTCGGCTATTACATCACGCCGGCCCTCGTCGGCGGCGCGGCCGACCAGATGATCAGCTACTTCATCGCGCTCTACACCACCGAGACAGCCAATTGGGGCCTTGCATCGGCGCTGGGTGCCGTGCTGCTGCTGGCCACCGTTCTGCTCGCGCTTCTCTACGGCAAGCTGGTGCAGGGCCAGCAGGTCACGGGAGGGATGAAGAATTGAGCGACGCATCTTCCCTCCGTACGCCCAGCCAGCGCATCGCGTGGACCGCGACCATCGTCGTCTCCGCGCTGGTGTTCATCTTCCTGATCGCGCCGATCCTGGCGATCATGCCGCTATCCTTCAGTTCCAGTTCGTACCTCACATACCCGCTGCCCGGCCTCTCCTTGCGCTGGTACGACGACTTCATCCATTCGCCGCGCTGGATGAATGCGCTGAAGAACAGCATGATCATCGGCGTCGCCTCGACGCTGCTGTCGATGGTGCTCGGCGCGCTCGCCGCGCTGGGATTGGCGCAATGGAAGAGCCGGTTCAAGCCACTGGTGCTGGCTTTCGTGCTGTCGCCCGTCGTCGTACCGGGCGTCATCACGGCGGTAGGTCTCTATTTCTTCTTCGCGCCGATCGGCCTCACCGGCAGCTATCTCGGCCTGATCCTGGCTCACACCGCGCTGGCGACGCCCTTTGTCGTCATCACGGTCGGCGCGACGCTGCAGAGCTTCGACACCAACCTCGCCCGCGCCGCCGCCTCGCTCGGCGCTTCGCCGCTCGAAGCATTCCGCCGCGTGATCCTGCCGCTGATCCTGCCCGGCCTCGCGTCGGGCGCACTGTTCGCCTTCGCGACCAGCTTCGACGAAGTCGTGATCGTCCTGTTCATGGCGGGGCCCGAGCAGCGCACTTTGCCGCGCGAAATGTTCAGCGGCATCCGCGAGAACATCAGCCCGACCATTACGGCGGCCGCGGTGATCCTGACGACGGTGTCGGTGATCCTGCTTGCGACGCTCGAAGGCTTGCGCCGGCGCAACGAACGGCTGAAGGGCGGAGGCTGAACGGATTGTTCCTCTTCCTTCTCCCCTTGTGGGAGAAGGTGGCGCGAAGCGCCGGATGAGGGGTATCTGTCCGCGCAATCAGTGAAAAGCTGCACTCGCTGAGAGACACCCCTCACCCGTCTCGCCGCTACGCGGCGATCCACCCTCTCCCACAAGGGGAGAGGGTCAGAACACCGCCTCCACCTACTTATTTCTCAACCGTCCTCAAACCTCCGCGCCTTTGCTCCCACAACAGTTTGCCGCTACAACAGTCCTCGCAACAAACCCCAAACAACAAGGCTGAGGGAGAAAATATGCAAAAACTCATCACCGCGGTCGCGGCCAGCTTCGCCATCGCCGCAAGCTGCGGCACGGCGCAGGCGCAGATTTCCGACGACGTCGTCAAGATCGGCGTGCTCACGGATATGTCGAGCCTCTATGCGGATGCGACCGGCAAGGGCTCGCTCGCTGCCGTGGAGATGGCGGTCGCCGATTACGGCGGCAAGGTCGCCGGCAAGCCGGTGCAGGTGGTTGCCGCCGATCACCAGAACAAGCCCGACGTCGGCGTCAACATCGCCCGCAACTGGTACGACAACGACAAGGTCGATGCGATCTTCGACGTGCCGACCTCTTCGGTGGCGCTGCCGATCTCGGCGCTGACGCGCGAGAAGAACAAGATCCACATCAATTCCGGCGGCGGCTCGTCCGATATCACGGGCTCCGCCTGCTCGCCCAACACCGTGCACTGGACCTACGACACCTACGCGTTGTCGAACGTCGCCGGCAGGGCGATGGTGAAGCGCGGCGAGGACACCTGGTTCTTCGTCACCGCCGATTACGCCTTCGGCATGGCGCTCGAGCGCGACGCCGCCAACGTCGTCAAGGAGAGCGGCGGCAAGGTGCTCGGCGACGTCCGCCATCCGCTCAACTCGTCGGACTTCTCCTCCTTCCTGCTGCAGGCCCAGGCCTCCAAGGCCAAGGTGGTCGCGCTGGCGAACGCCGGCGGCGACACCACCAACGCGCTGAAGCAGGCGGCCGAGTTCGGCCTCGTCCAGGGCGGCCAGAAGATGATCGCGCTGCTGCAGGAGATCACCGACACGCATTCGCTCGGCATCAAGGCGACGCAAGGCCTGATCGTCACCGACGCGTTCTACTGGGACATGAATGACGAGACCCGCGCCTTCTCAAAGCGCTTCAACGACAAGGTCGGCCACATGCCGACCATGATCCAGGCCGGCCTCTATTCGGCGACCATGCACTATCTGAAGGCGATCGAGGCGATCAAAACCGACGAGGCGCCGAAGGTGATGGAGCAGATGCGCGCAACGCCCATCAACGATTTCTTCGCCAGGAACGGCAAGATCCGCATCGACGGCCGCATGGTCCATGACATGTATCTGTTCGAGGTCAAGAAGCCCGAAGACTCCAAAGGCGAATGGGACCTCTACAAGCTGATCGCGACCGTGCCCGGCGACGAAGCCTTCCGCCCGCTCGACAAGGGTAACTGCCCGCTGGTGACTCACTGAGAATATTCTCCCTCTTCCCGCCTGCGGGGAGAGGTGAAAGAACGAAACTCACGACAGCGCGCCCGGTGAAAACCGGGCGCGCTTCGTTTAGGCGTTTAGAAGCCCATTACTCCGAATACTTGAACTCGGGCATGTTCTTCAGCTCGTCCTTGGTCGCATTGAACACGGCGTGGTCAGGATACCACTTCGAGGACGAACTGGTCGTCGTGGTCTTGTTGTCGGTGCCGGTCGCAGCGCCGGTCGTCGTGGTCGCGGCGGGCTTGGCGTTCGGATTTGCCGGATTTGTGCCGGTGCCCGTATAGGCCACCGCCTCGTTGACGAATTTCAGCTTCTCATAGGGCACGGCCACGAGATGCTCGCCCATGCCGAGGAAGCCGCCGACGCCAATCACCGCGATTTTCACCGCGCCGCTCTTGTCCATCAGCAGGTCGTTGATCGAGCCGATGTTCTCGTTGGCATCGTTATAGACCTTCACGCCCGCCATCTTCGAGGCGCGCCATTCGCCCGACGCACTCGTCGTCGTGGTGGTCGCGGTGGGCGATTTGTCGGCGGTGGTTGTCGGGTTTTGCGCAAACGCGACGGTCGCAAGCAGAGCCGTGCCGGCAAGACCGGCGGCGATCGATTTCATCAACATCGTTGTCCTCTCCTTCAGCAGAAAACTTGTGCGGAGAAAACAGCGACGATCAGCAGCAGTTCCGTGGCTGCGGCAATTTCGTCGCACGGCTGCGCTGCATTGCGAGCAAGGTTACTGCGTCACCGAGGAACATTGCACTGTTCCCCGCCGACGATCATGCGCCCTGGGTAAAGCACGAATCGCGGCGAGGAACAGGCCGACCCGCGTCGCTCGGGTCAGCTCGTGTAGTCGATCAGAAGCGCGGAGATATCCGTGCTGCTCGCGCCCGCCGTACCGGTCGCACCGTAGGACGCGTTCGACGACGACTGCGATTGCTGCAGCGCCTGCAGGAACTGCTCGAGGATCTTCGCGGTGCTGCTGTCGGTCGAGCTGCTGCTCGTCGCGTCCGTCGACGAATCCGAGGAACCGTCATCCGACGGCGGCGGGCCAGGAGGCGGCCCGCCTGCACCCTTAGCGCCACCGGCCCCCTTGCCGAAGGCGGACTGAAACACGCCCTTCAGCTCGTCGGCCTGGCTCGACGTCAGCGTCCCGTTCGAGACCTCGTTCGAAATGAGATCGTCGATCTTGGATTTCAGTCCGTCCTTGGACGGCCTGCTGCCGCTCGACTGATCGCTGGACCGGCCCTGCTGAAGCGCCGTATCGATATCCTGCAGGGCGGTCGTGAGCGCGGATTGATCCGACGACGAGATCGTCCCGTCCGACACGTCCGATTGCAATTCCTGCTGCAGCCGCTGCAGCGGCGACTGGTATTGACCGGCGGAGGTCGCCGAAATCGAAGTCATGAGTGCACCATGGGTTTTTGCGGGGTTTCGTACGCGACTGCGCCACGCTATGGTTAACGGGCTTAACGAGATCTTGCCGTACGACGCCCGAGTCGTTGCCCCCTGTTGCGGAAATGCGATCGGAAACAAACTGAAACAAAAATCCTCGCCTTTTGGCCCGAATCTTGGACAAACAAAGCCCATGGCTATTCCCTCTCCCAACATTCTGGTCGTCGAGGACGACCGCGAAACGCGGACGTTGATTGCGAAATATTTGCGCAACAACTCCTGCAACGTCACCGCCGTGAGCGACGGCCGCGAGATGTCGCGTGCCATGGCCGACCACCGCGTTGATCTCATCATCCTCGACGTCATGCTGCCCGGCGAGGACGGCCTCACTTTGTGCCGCAAGGTGCGCTCGGAAGCACAGACGCCGATCATCATGCTGACCGCGCGCGGCGAGGACGTCGATCGCATTGTCGGCCTCGAGATGGGCGCCGACGACTATTTGCCGAAACCGTTCAACCCGCGCGAGCTGCTCGCCCGCATCAACGCGGTGCTGCGGCGTCAGGCCTCTGCACAGGCCGCAAGTTCGATCGAGGGTGCGTCGACGCTCGCCTTCGAGGGCTGGCGCATCGATTTGCGGCTGCGCGAGCTGCGCAATCCGGAAGGCGCGCGCGTCGCGGTCACCAGCGCCGAGTTCGACCTGCTCAGGACGTTCTGCGAACGGCCCGGCCGCGTGCTCTCGCGCGACAGCCTGCTCGACCTCACGCAAGGCCGCAACACCGGCTCGTTCGAGCGATCCATCGACGTGCTGGTCAGCCGCATCCGCCGCAAGATCGAGCCCAATCCGGCCGATCCCACCATCATCAAGACGGTGCGCTCCGGCGGTTACCTGTTTACGCCCCGGACGGAAGCCGTTACGACGCCCCTGAGCAACTGACGGGGTTTTTGAGACGATGAAGCCGTTCGGGTTCTTTCACCTCAAGGGCATCGGCGGGCAGATCGCCGTGCTGGTGCTGGCCTCGACCGTCGCGCTGCATCTCGTCGTCACCACTGCGTTCCTGATGATCCGGCCCGACCGACCGGAGACGCCGCCGGACGGCGCCCATCAACTGACCGATGCCGCGCTGCTGCTCGGCTCCGCCAGGCCGGAAGAGCGGCCGCGCCTGATCGCAGATCTTGCTCGCGCCTTTCCGAGGCTTGACATCGAGACGCTCGCACCCGGGACGGCTGTGGTCGTCGAGGACAATGAGAGCCTGCACCTGCGCGGGCTCCACCGCCATCTCGGCCGCGGCTACAAGATGGTGCAGCTCGCGCCCGGGGGCGACGCCCACCGCATCGGCGTGGAATTGCCCGACGGCACGATGATCGCGGGCCATGTCGAGAACGGCCCGCATCCCTGGTTGTGGGGCGCCCCGTGGCTGATCACGTTGATGACCGCCTTCATCTGCATCACCGTGCTCGGCCTGTGGGCCGCGCGCGCGCTCGCCGCGCCCTTGTCCGCCTTTGCCGAGACCGCCGAAAATTTCAGCCTCGACGGCACCGCCGAGCCGCTGCCCGAACGCGGCCCGGAGGAGATCCGCTTGGTGGCCCGCGCGCTCAACCGCATGCATGAGCGGATCGCGCGGCTGATGTCGGATCGCACCAAGATGCTGGCGGCGATCAGCCACGATTTGCGCACCCCGATCACGCGGCTTCGCCTGCGCGCCGAGTTCATCGAGGACGAGGGCAATCGCAAGCGCATGCTTGTCGACCTCGACCAGATGCGCTCGATGCTGGAAAGCGTGCTGTCGCTCCTGCGCAACGATCGCAAGATCGAGGCGGTGACGCTGGTCGACATCGCCTCGACGCTGCAGCTCATCGCCGACCAGTTCGGCGACATGGGCCATGTCGTGCACTATGACGGCCCTGCCTCCGCCACCGCCGCCGCGCGCCCCGACGATCTGCATCGCGGCGTCACCAACCTCGTCGAGAACGCGGTGCGCTTCGGCGCCGAGGTGACGATCCGCCTCGACGTGTCGGGCACCAGTCTCGTCATCGATGTCGAGGACGACGGCCCCGGCATTTCGGATGCGCGCAAGCAGGAGATGCTGGAGCCGTTCGTGCGCGGCGACGACGCGCGCACCATGGACGATTCCACCGGCTTCGGCCTCGGCCTGTCGATCGCACGCGCGATCTCGCTCGCCCATGGCGGCGAGCTGTCGCTGCACGACCGCCAGCCGCACGGGCTGATCGTCCGGATGCAATTGCCGATATGGCAGCAGCCGCGGCTCGCGGCGCAAGTCGCCGCTTAAGCCGCCAGCGGGATCGCCGATACGTCGAAGATCGCGATCGCCTCGAAGCGATAGCCGCAGGTGCGGCAGGTCCAGAGATAGGAGATCCGTCCCTCGCCCGGCTCGATCCAGTCGGGCTGCGCGATCGGCGCGCCGCACTGGGCACATGGGTTCTGGGTGGGGATTTCGCCGCCGTGAGTGTCGACCATGGTTGCTGTTGGCACCGCTGCTTTCGTCATGGCACCTCTCCCGATTCGCGAGGGCTTCATACTCGCTTTCGCGCGCCGGGGCGAATAGACAGGCTTGCTGCCGCGAGCTGCCCGCCTGAGGGAACTCGTGCGTCAGCATCGGGTCGCCCACACCGGCCCGGCGCCGCAAAAGCGGCAAGGGCGGCGTTTGGTCACATCATCGCCGCGTTCGGCAGGCCTAACGGCCGCCGGGTGCAGCTCACTCAGGCATTCCGGGATTTGAGATGAAAATCTTACGCATCGCCGCGCTGCTCGCGGCCGGATCGGTGTCATCACTGGTGACGTCGCAGGCCGCAATCGCAGGCCAGGCCGACTATGCCGAAATGGTCGCGATGCACGCGCGCGCCAACGGCGTGCCGGAGGCGCTGGTGCATCGCGTCATCATGCGCGAGAGCCGCTATCAGCCGGCCCTGGTCGGCCATGGCGGCACCATCGGCCTCATGCAGATCAAGCTCGCGACCGCCCGCGGCCTCGGCTACACCGGCGATGCAAGCGGCCTGCGCGACCCCAACACCAACCTCACCTATGCCGTGAAGTACCTCGCCGGCGCCTATCACGCCGCCAATGGCGATCACGACCGAGCCGTGCGTTATTTCGCGGGCGGCTATTACTACGCTGCAAAGCGGCAGCGTCAGGAGATGCTGCAACAGGCGAGCTTCGAGCCCCAGCTGGAGCCATCAGGCAATCCACAGCCGATGTTCGGCGCAGCGCGGCAACGCAAGCTCGCCCACGAGGTCCGCAACGCGCGCGCTCAGGTTCCGGGCGGCATACGTTGACCAGCCTGCCCCACTAGCCTACATTAGAGCCGTTCCGAGGGGTGCTCCGAGGAGGAGCTGAGATACCGCTAAATGGGCAATACCGCCCAGGACCGCGGTGACCCTTTGAACCTGATCCGGGTCATGCCGGCGAAGGGACAGGGATGTTGCAGACCACCAAGCGACCGGATTCCCCGGTATCCATCATCGGCGCAGGCATCGCAGGGGCCTGGCAGGCGCTGCTGTTCGCGCAGGCCGGCCACACCGTGACGCTCCACGAGCGTGGTGACGCCGCCATGACCGACGCCACCAGCCACTGGGCCGGCGGCATGCTCGCGCCCTATTGCGAGGCGGAAATCGCCGAGCCCATCATCAGCCGGCTCGGCCTGCGCTCGCTCGACATCTGGCGCCGCGAGCTGCCCGATGCGCCCTTCAACGGCTCGCTCGTCGTGGCGCATCCGCGCGAGCGCAACGACTTCGAACGCTTCGCTCGAATGACCGAGGGCCACCGGCGGCTCGATGCCGCGAGCCTTGCGGAGCTCGAGCCGTCGCTGGAGGGCCGCTTCCGCGATGCGCTGTTCTTCCCCACTGAAGGCCATGTCGAGCCGCGCCGCGTGCTGCCGAAGCTGCATGAGCGCATCAGGGCCGCCGGCGGCACCATCAAGTTCGGCAGCGATGTCACGAAGGAAGACATTGACGGCATCGTCATCGACTGCCGCGGCATCGCTGCGCGCGACGAGCAGCCGAACTTGCGCGGCGTCAAGGGCGAGATGATCCTGATCGAGACCTCCGAGGTGCAGCTTGCGCGTCCGGTGCGGCTGATCCATCCGCGCTGGCCGCTCTACGTGATCCCGCGCGAGGATAACATGTTCATGCTGGGCGCGACCTCGATCGAGGCCGAGGACACCGGCGTTTCCGTCCGCTCGGCGCTGGAGCTGCTCGGCGCCGCCTACACGGTGCACCCGGCCTTTGGCGAGGCCCGCATCGTCGAATTAGGCTCCGGCCTGCGCCCGGCCTTTCCCGACAATTTGCCGCGCATCGGCGTGCGCGGCGGCAAGATCAGCGTCAACGGGCTCTACCGCCACGGCTTCCTGATCGCCCCCGCGCTGGCCGAGCTGACGCTCGCTTTCGTCGAGCGCGGCCAGATCGACAACGAGGTGATGCAATGCGGGTGATCGTGCAATGCTTGTAATCGTCAACGGCGAGCAGCGCGAGATCAGTTCAGCGAGCGTCGATGCACTGCTCTCCGAGCTCGACTACGAGGGCACGCATTACGCCATCGCGCTGAACTACGACGTCGTGCCCAAGAGCCGCTGGGCCGAGACGAGCCTGAAGGCCGGCGACGAGATCGAGATCATCACGCCGCGGCAGGGAGGGTGAGGTGATGCCTACCGCCACGAACTCCGCCGTCATCCCCGCGCGAGCGCGCAGCGCTCGTCGCTGGAGGTGCGAGCCGTCTTCGGCTCGCCTCGAAGGATGGCCGCGCACACCTCTGTCATCCTTCGAGGCGCGCAAGAGCGCGCACCTCAGGATGACGGCCCGCGCCTGTTGCCTGCAAGGAAATTAGGACATGGTGACCTTCTACGGCAAAACCTTCGCCTCCCGCCTGCTCATCGGCAGCGCGCTCTATCCCTCGCCTGCGATCATGCAGTCGGCGATCCGCGCCTCGGGCGCGAACATCGTCACCGTCTCGCTGCGCCGCGAATCCGCCGGCGGCAAGACCGGGGACGCGTTCTGGAAGCTGATCCGCGAGCTCGACGTCTCCGTGCTGCCGAACACCGCCGGCTGCCGCACCGTGCGCGAGGCCGTGACCACCGCAAAGCTCGCGCGCGAATTGTTCGGCACGGGCTGGATCAAGCTCGAGGTCATCGCCGACAACGACACGCTGCAGCCGGACGTGGTCGGCCTCGTCGAAGCCGCCACCATCCTGATCAAGGACGGGTTTGAAGTGTTTCCTTATTGCACCGAGGACCTCTCGGTCGCCAATCGCCTGGTCGATGCCGGCTGCAAGGTGGTGATGCCGTGGGCCGCGCCGATCGGCAGCGCCAAAGGCATCATCAACCGCGACGCCTTGAAGCTCTTGCGTGAGCGCCTGCCCGACATCACGCTGGTGGTCGACGCCGGCCTCGGCGCACCGAGCCACGCGGCCGAAGCGCTCGAGCTCGGCTATGACGCCGTGCTGCTCAACACCGCGATTGCAAAAGCCGCCGATCCCGTCGCGATGGCCAACGCCTTCCGCCTCGGCTGCGAGGCCGGCCGTACCGCATTTGAGGCCGGGCTGATGAACGCCCGCGACTTCGCCTCTCCGTCCACCCCTGTCGTTGGGACCCCGTTCTGGCATGCCGTATCCTGATCGCTTCTATCCCGTGGTCGACAGCCTGGCGTGGGTCGAGCGCCTGACCGAGCTCGGCGTCGGTACCATTCAGCTGCGCGCGAAGAATCTGAACGACGCCGAAGCGCTGCAGATCGTCACCGAAGCGCTGGCGATCACGCAAGGGACGCAAGCCAAGCTGGTCGTGAACGACTATTGGCGCGCGGCGATCGTCGCCGGTGCCAAATATCTGCATCTCGGCCAGGAGGACCTCGCCGAGGCCGACCTCAAGGCGATCCGCGAGGCCGGCCTCTCGCTCGGCATCTCCACCCATGACGACGCCGAGCTTGCGACCGCGCTCGAAGCCAAGCCAGATTATGTCGCCCTCGGCCCGATCTTCTTCACCACGCTGAAATCGATGCGCTTCGAGCCGCAGGGCATTCCCAAGATCACGGAATGGAAGAAGCGCATCGGCGCCATCCCGCTGGTTGCGATCGGCGGCATCAAGTTCGAGCACGCCGCGGAGATCTTTGCCGCGGGCGCAGATTCGATCGCCGTGGTGTCCGACGTCACCCAGAACGCCGACCCCGATGCCCGCGTGCGGCAGTGGCTAGGCGAGTCAAGGGAGGCGGCGTGACCGAAACTCTCTCCGCTCGTCATTGCGAGCGCAGCGAAGCAATCCAGAGTCCCTCCACGGAGACAGTCTGGATTGCTTCGTCGCAAGGGCTCCTCGCAATGACGGAGCAAAAAACTGTCATCCGTCACCCTGAGGTGGCCGCTTCTTCAGCGGCCCTCGAAGGGCGACGGCCCGGCTCCATCCTTCGAGGCTCGCAAGTGCTCGCACCTCAGGATGACGAGCAGAACGCGACGACGCGATAATCATATTCAACGGAGGATCCCATGAACATCCGCTCCAACCCCGAAAAAACCATCCCCGCCGTCACCACCGGCCCGCTCCCCTCCTCGCGAAAGATCTTCGCATCGCCCGATGCCGCGCCCGATCTGCGCGTCCCCTTGCGCGAGATCATCCTGTCCGAAGGCGCCGGCGAGCCGAACCTGCCGGTGTACGACACCTCGGGTCCCTACACCGATCCCTCCGTCACCATCGACGTCAATGCCGGCCTGCCGCGGGGCCGCAAGCAATGGGTGCTGGAGCGCGGCGGCGTCGAGGAATATGAGGGCCGGCAGATCAAGCCGGAGGACAATGGCAGCGTCTCCACCGACAACGCCGCGCGCGCCTTCTCGGCCTATCACAAGCCCTTGCGCGGCCTCGACGGCCACAAGATCACCCAGCTCGAATTCGCCCGCGCCGGCATCATCACCAAGGAGATGATCTACGTCGCCGCGCGCGAAAATCTCGGGCGAAAGCAGCAGCTCGAGCGCGCCGAAGCCGCGCTCGCCGACGGCGAGAGCTTTGGCGCCGCGGTGCCCGCCTTCATCACGCCTGAATTCGTCCGCGACGAGATCGCGCGCGGCCGCGCCATCATCCCCTCCAACATCAACCACAGCGAACTCGAGCCGATGATCATCGGCCGCAACTTCCTGACCAAGATCAACGCCAATATCGGCAACTCGGCGGTGACGTCGTCGGTTGAGGAAGAGGTCGAGAAGATGGTGTGGGCGATCCGCTGGGGCGCCGACACCGTGATGGACCTCTCGACGGGGCGCAACATCCACACCACGCGCGAGTGGATCCTGCGCAACGCGCCGGTGCCGATCGGCACGGTGCCGATCTATCAGGCGCTGGAGAAGTGCAACGGCGATCCGGTCAAGCTGACCTGGGAGCTCTACAAGGACACGCTGATCGAGCAGTGCGAGCAGGGCGTCGACTATTTCACCATCCACGCCGGCGTGCGCCTGCAATACATCCACCTCACCGCCAGCCGCGTCACCGGCATCGTGAGCCGCGGCGGCTCGATCATGGCGAAGTGGTGCCTGGCGCATCACAAGGAGAGCTTCCTCTACACCCATTTCGACGAGATCTGCGATCTCATGCGCAAATATGACGTCTCGTTCTCGCTCGGCGACGGCCTGCGTCCGGGCTCGATCGCCGACGCCAACGACCGCGCGCAGTTCGCCGAGCTGGAGACGCTCGGCGAGCTGACCAAGATCGCGTGGGACAAGGGCTGCCAGGTCATGATCGAGGGCCCCGGCCACGTGCCGATGCACAAGATCAAGATCAACATGGACAAGCAGCTCAAGGAGTGCGGCGAAGCCCCATTCTACACGCTTGGACCGCTGACCACCGACATCGCGCCGGGCTATGACCACATCACCTCGGGCATTGGCGCTGCCATGATCGGCTGGTTCGGCTGCGCCATGCTCTGCTACGTCACGCCGAAGGAGCATCTCGGCCTGCCTGACCGCAACGACGTCAAGACCGGCGTCATCACCTACAAGATCGCAGCCCACGCCGCCGACCTCGCCAAGGGCCACCCCGCCGCGCAACTGCGCGACGACGCCCTCTCCCGCGCCCGCTTCGAATTCCGCTGGACCGACCAGTTCAACCTCGGCCTCGATCCTGATACCGCCAAGAGCTTCCACGACGAGACCCTGCCGAAGGAAGCCCACAAGGTCGCCCATTTCTGCTCGATGTGCGGCCCGAAATTCTGCTCGATGAAGATCACCCAGGACGTCCGGGATTATGCGGCGACGCTGAACGATCCGAACAGCGTGGGGATGTCGATGAGCGGGACCGCCGAAGACGGCATGGCCAAGATGAGCGCGAAGTTCAAGGAGATGGGCGAGAGCCTGTATCTGGATGCGGAGAAGGTGAAGGAGAGCAATCGGGTGCTGTGAGGAGACACTCGTTCGCTACACAAAATAGTGACGGGCTGCTCACGTGACCCGTCACATCTTGTCCCTCTAATGGATTCTTTGGTCTTCGTCTCGGTCGCGAAGGAATTCGAAGAGCCAAACGATGACGAGTCGATTTGCCTCCACAAAGAACATCATTTTCGCGATGCCCTCATAGGCAAATTGAACCGTACGATCTCCGGAACCGCTCGGCTGACTCGCAATCAAGCCGAGATTCTGGCGACGAGCCCATTTTTGCACGTCCGACATATATTGGTCGATCCGAGGGTTCCTACGTCGCAGCTGCGCGGTCTGCTGCCATTGGATGGCCGCCATTCCGCTCAATTCCACACTTAAATCATTGTTTTCGCTTATGTTTAAGAGACTCAAGGTTGTCTCCGTCCCGTTTTAGCGACCGCCTAAATTCAATTTTCCCTTCAACGTTGCGTGTACATATACTATATTTCCAGTTGGTTTCAACCCAAAAATAATCCACTATTGATGTTGAAACCCTTGACGTTCCACCCAATTGCTGTATAACCATAATGCACCGCCAATTCGGGGGGTATCGATGCACCTGTGGCACGACGACATTCATTTTTGGAGGAACTTCCATGTCCCAATTAACCTTTCAGCTCGACGAGAACTCCGAAAAGGCAATAGAGGAGCTGAAGGAGTTCTTTGGTACGCGAAGTAGCGCTGCCGCAGTACGTAGCGCGCTAGCCCTAGTTCGAACTTTGGCTCCCGCCAGCAAAGACCGCACAGTCATTATTCGCGATCAAAACAAGGATGAAGACATCAAGATTGTAATGGCCGGCTAAGGATCGCTTGACTTAGCTGAAATATTATGAGGGCATGCTACCATAAGTAGCGTGCCCTTTTTTATTTTCTCGGAAATTATTATGAGCGACGAGACGAGCCCCAGCCCCAATCCCTCAGTTCGTGAAATCGAGCTAAATGTTGGCTCAAGGCAAGCCATCATCGGCGAGGCCAAGACAATATCTCCCGCGTTTGCCAATTACGTCACTCGCAACCATGGATTTCTTGCTCATGTTCGCGACGTTCGTGATCAGATCGAAACTTACATAAACAAGCGAACCGCCAGGAGACCGCTGAATGTTTTGCTTGCAGCGCCCCCAGGGAGTGGCAAAAGCTTCTTGATAAAACAGATCATCAATTCAATCACGGACAAGAATACCGCAGTACAAGTTTCGTTTGAAGAGACCTATATCGCGTCTCTCGAAAGCGCGGACGAATTGTTTAAGATCTTTCAGCGCGTCCAATCGCTAAACCTTGAAGGAAAGATTCCTGTCGTCTTTTTTGACGAGATTGACGCTCGTATTGCAGACGTCGCGAATGTCTACTCGAAATTTCTCGCGCCAATGTGGGACGGCACTTTCTATGTTGGCAAGGAAAAGTTCTTCCTTGGAAAGTGCATATTCTTCTTTGCCGGAAGCGGTCTAAGCTTGGAAGCCGAATCTAAGGAGGCTGTAACGCGATTAGCAAAGAAATCTAAGCCCGTTCAATACGACCTCTACTTCCAGCTTTGGAAAGAAAAGTTTGACGACCGCCATTCAGGCGCTGAATTCGCGAAACAGAAACTCCCTGATTTTCTGGATAGGATAGATAGTGTCCTTCGCATTCCTCCAATTTGCGAAGAGCTTCTGGGCGAGCAGACGGAAGCAGAATACGACGATTTGGCATGCATGTTGATAAAGAAGCACTTTCCTGCAGTCACTCTCATAGAGAAGGAAGCGCTAGATACAATTCGTCGCGCATTGAAGAGCGAGAGCTCGATGAGAACAGCGGAAAAAATCGTATTCAATTCGACTTCGAGAATCGAAGAAGAGGACGAACTGTTCGATATGTCGTGCTTGCCAAGGCGTCACCAGATCATTGTGCCATCCGAAAGGAAGGAATGGTGGAAAGTCACAATTGAGAAGCCCAGCTAACAAATGGCTATCGCGTAATCCATCCTTGCTTGTCCTTAGGCGCCTCAGACTCGACTTGCCCAAACCCACCCTGCACCGCCTCCCCGACCAGCTCCGGAAGGACCTCCGCCTCGTCTTTGTCGGCACCGCCGCCTCGACGCGCTCGGCCGAGCTCGGGCATTATTACGCCCATCCCGGCAACCGCTTCTGGCGCGCGATCCATGAGGCCGGGATCACGCCGCGACTCTATCAGCCCGGCGAGTTCGCGGCGCTGATCGCGCTCGGCATCGGGTTCACCGATCTCTCCAAGTCGGGCGCGGGGATGGATCATCAGATCGCGGCGGAGACGATTGACGTGCCGGGCTTCAGGGCGAAGATGGACAAGTACCGGCCGCGGACGATTGCGTTCACGAGCAAGAAGGCGGCGAGCTTGTTTTACGGCAAGCCGTCAGCCGCGATTGCGCTGGGGCGGCAGGAGCGCGATGAGCGTCTGCCGGAGATCTTCGTGCTGCCGTCGCCGTCGGGTGCGGCGTCGGGGAGTTGGACGCTGGAGCCGTGGCGGGAACTGGCGGCGTGGATTGCTGCGTAGGGTGGGTTAGCTGTGCGGCTGCGCGAAGCGCGGGCCGCTCGGCGTAACCCACCACTTCTTTCGCCGCGGAGATCAAAGTGGTGGGTTACGGCTTCGCCTAACCCACCCTACGAGAGCTTCCTAAAGATCGAAATTCGTCGGCATCATCACCACGTCGCGGATGGTCATGCCGCGCGGGCGGGTCAGCATGAACATCACGACTTCGGCGACCTCGCTCGCCTCCAAGAGGCTCCCCGAATCCCTCGCTTCCTGCAGCTTCTCGGCCGGCCAGTCCGCCAGCAGCGCGGTGACGACGGGGCCGGGCGAGATCGAGCCGACACGGATGCCGTGCTTGAAGACCTGGCGTCGCACGGTCTGGACGAAGCAGTTGATCGCCCATTTCGACGAGGCATAGACCGGCTCCCATGGCGTCGGGAAATGCGCCGCCAGCGAACTCGTGACGATGATGTCGCCGCTGCCGCGCGCGATCATGTGCGGCAGCACGTCGTGCACGTTCTTCATCACGACGTTGACGTTGAGGTTCAGCATCCGGTCGATGGCAGTGGTGTCGGCATCGACGAGCTCGCCGCCGACATAGCTGCCGGCATTGGCATGCAGGATGTCGAGCCGGCCCACCTGCTCCAGCACGCGCGGCAGCAGCGTTGCGCAGTCCTTGGGATCGAGCAGGTCGACGATCAGCGGAATCGCCGCCTCGCCATGCTTGTTGCGCAGCGCCGTCAGCGCGGCCTCGTCGCGATCGACCATCACGACGCGCGCTCCCGCGGCCAGCATCGCTTCGGTGCTGGCGAGGCCGATGCCCGAGGCGGCCCCGGTCACGGCCGCAACCTTGCCTTTCAATTCGTTTCCCATGACATCACCATTTCGCTGAGAGCAGGTAGTATAGCTGGAAAGAGACGTCGCGCAGGGACTATTGCAAGCGCGTTGCAGCAGCGATACGACTTCGAGTGGAACAACCTGGAACGTGGGACAGCCAGGCCGCAACCGGCGCACATCATGTCGAGGAAGCCGCCGCCATGAGCGACGATCTCTCCGGTGTCTGGGACGGCACTTACATTCAGCCCGGCACGGGCATGGTGACGTTCACGGCGACGCTGATCGAAGCCGGCGGCGCGCTCTCCGGCAGTGTCACCGAACCCTGCTCCAATCCGCGCTGCCCGGTACGCACCCACAATTCCTCGATATCAGGCCATCGCGCCGGCAGCGTCGTGTCCTTCGTCAAGCGCTACGAGCCGCCCGGCTACGGCTTCGGCATCGTCCAGTACGACGGTATCATGAATGGCGAAGCGACCGAGATCGACGGGCGCTGGCGGCTGCCGGGCACATCAGGGTCGTTCCTGATGATCCGCGCGGGAAAACGCGCGCAGGCGAGCACGACCGACAAGCGGGCCGATGCGCCGACACGCTGACATGATTGTCTCGATGCAAATGGAGTCATCGGTCTCGTAGGGTGGGCAAAGCGAAGCGTGCCCACCATCTGCCGCGATGGAGAGAGGTCGTGGGCACGGCGCTTTGCGCCTTTGCCCACCCTACGGCCCCGTGCTCTACCGCATCGTGATCGCAAGACCGCTGAGATCCGCATTCGCCATCAGGCCGGTCTGATAGCCCGACAGTTCCAGCACTGCGCCCTTCTGGTTGGTCAGCACGATGGCGCGGGCGCCGCGGCCGACGGCAAGGCCGGCACCGGCGGCACCATAAACGCCGGCGACGTCGGACGGCCTGTTGATATTGGAGACGCGGCCGCGCAGCACGGTCTTGGAGCCGCCGAAGACGAGGCCGTAATCGAGCCCGCCGGTCGAGAGCGCATAGGAGCGGCCCCGGAAGTTCAGGACACCCGAGCCGCCGGAGCCGCCGATGATCCAGCCCGCCTTGTAGATCGTCAGCACCACCGTGCCGCCATCGGCCTGCGCCGCGGTCGAGAGGCCGGCGAGCGCGGCAATGGCGACGAGCGCGGCACGCAAGGTGGAAGCAATCTTCATGGGGCGTCTCCGGGGCTATTTTTCAAGGGAGATAAAACGAATCAGCAGCCGCAATTTATCCGATCGATCACGGCGGCAACATGATGGGGCGCGCTGAGGCGTGCGGGGTACGGCTCGACCGGCTTGCACGGTGCGCCCCCTCGCCCCGCTTGCGGGGAGAGGGTTGGGGTGAGGGGGAGTCTCCACGAGACGGCGACAATTGGATTCTCGGAGACTGCCCCTCACCCGGAATTTGCTCTCGCAAATTCCGGCCTCTCTCCGCACGCGGGGAGAGGCGAAGCAAGCATCACTTTCCGCGCGCCCCCGCATAATCCCACGATGCCATCCTACTCCTGTTTTGCCCGACGGATCAACAAAAATTTCTGCCTTCCCGAATTCCGCTTTTGCCAATCATTCCTACTGTGCGTGGGGTTGTTTTCGCGTTTCCTGTTGGAGCAGGCCGCGCACAGCGCTACGCTTGCCGCAAGGCTCCATCAGCATCCGAGGCCGCCATGCCGATCCAGCACTTCGCACCTCCGCCGCATGTCAAGGCGCCGCCGCTGTCCTTTGCGACCCGCGTCGGCGATCTGCTGTTCGTCTCCGGCATTCCCGGCTTCGACGCGCATGGCGCGCTGCCTGACGGGTTCGAGGCGCAGTTCGCCAATGTCGTCGTCAACATCACGCGTGTGCTGGACGAGGCCGGCGCCACCATGCGCGACCTCGTCAAGGTCAACGTGCTCCTGACCCGCGCCGCCGACGTCGCCGCCATGAACGCGCTCTATGCCGGCGCCTTCGGTCCGCCGCCCTACCCCGCACGCACCACCTGCGTGGTGCAGGCGCTGCCCGATCCGAAGATGCTGATCGAGATCGAGGCGGTGGCCTCGCTTTCGAAGTGAGCCGGTGTGTCCTGCAGGGCACGCAGCCGAATCAAGTGGCCGCCCTGGTCTGACATGTCCGTGAAAGCCGGCTGCCCCCGGCTTGCAAAGGGGCTGTTTTTCCCGCACGAGTTTTCGCCCTCACCCTTCCCCACCAGGAGATTTTTCATGCGTCGCGTTCTCGCCCTTTGTGCCGTTGCCGGCATCGCCAGTTCCGTCTTCGCCGTGCCCGCCTCCGCGAAGGCCGGCTATTACGTGATCCGCTGGGACAACACCGGCATCTGCCAGGTCTGGAACGAAGACCTGAGGTACAAGCCGTTCCAGTGGGGCGCCTCGACCTACAAGGTCGTCAGCAAGCCGCTCCCGACCTTCACCCAGGCCTCCGACCTCCAGATCAAGCTGCGCGCCGAGCGTCGCTGCACGCTCTGAGAAGGCCACGGCCTCAGTCGTTCAAGGGCGGGTTGCGCGAGCAGCCCGCCCTTTTCTCTTGCGCCGCCGCCCCGGGCTTTTGCCGCAAATTCCATCATTTCCCGCCTGCGCGATTTGAACCTGATCCGGATACGCAACTACTCACCTCTTGTCCGGGGCGCAGGCTGAGGAAGCGCCCCGCACCACCCCTCCCCGTCATTGCCGGGAGGCGCATCACATCTTTCAATTTGAGGAGCTGATCCATGCGTCGTCTTTCCATGCTTTGCGCTGCCGCCGGTCTTGCCGCTGCCGCCTTCGTTGCCGCGAGCCCGGCCGAGGCCGGCTATCACCTGATCCGCTGGCACGACAGCGGCGTGTGCCAGATCTGGGACGAGAGCATCCCGACCACGCCGTGGCCGGCCGGCTATCATCGCGCCAGCGCTTCGGTGCCGACCTTCCTCGACGCGCTCGCGCTGAAGGATCACGCGCTCAAGGCCGGCCACTGCAGCTGGTAAGATTTCGATCGGCGGACGACAGCGCCGGGCAAGGATGCGATGCTAGCATCCTTGCCCGGCCGTTTTTTTGCCTCGCTGAATCCGGAGCAGGTCGATGCGCGCGACGACGACGACAGCCATTTGGGCCGCATCGCTCCTGCTCGCCGCGGCCGCAGAGGCGCAAGCCCCGCAATCCGTCCGCGTGATCTCGCCGATCTTCGGCCAGCTCGTCTCCTTCGCGATGCCGTCGAATTTCACGGTGGTGTTCGAGAACACCAAGGGCGGCCATTACATCCGCGAAGCGGTGCTGCAGGGCGAGACGCCCGAGCGCTGGACGCAGATGATCACGGTCACCGGCGAGAAGGGCATGACGCTGACGCCGGGCGCATCGCCGCAGATGTTCGCGAGCACGATCGCAGGCGGCTTCAAATCGGCCTGCCCCGACAGTTTTGCGGCGAGGCCGCTCGGCGAGAAAACATTCGGCCGCTTCGAAGGCTTCGTTGCGGTGATCGGCTGCGGCCGCATCGACAGCGGCCCGACGCGGCACAGCGAGACCGCGCTCCTGATCACGCTCAAAGGCGCGACCGATTACTATACCATCCAATGGGCCGAGCGCGGCCCCGAAAGCGACGACCCGCAGGTCAACGACGTCAGCTGGGACGCGCGCCTGCGCGATCTCGGCCCGATCGACCTCTGCCCGATCATGCCGGGCGAAGCCGCGCCCTATCCGAGCTGCGTGAACAGGAGCTGAGCGCGGCTTCAGGCGTCCTTGTGCGCGCCGGGATGAATCAGGACATCGCGCGCGGCGGAGAGGTCGATGAAGGCCTGGGCACTGCCGCCCTGGTCCGGATGCATGCCCTTGGCGGCGCGGCGATAGGCCTGGTTGATGTCCTCGCAGGTGAGCTGCACCGCGAGCGGCAGCCCCAGCATCTTGCGGGCGCGATCCTCGCTCGACAGCTTCTTCGGCGCGGCGTTGCGACGGCCGAAGCGCGGCGCGGTCAGATCATGGACGACATCGAGGATCACGCCGACGCGGCGCCGGGCCGCCAGCGTCACGCCGTGATCGTCATTGTCGGCGGCTTGGCGCAGCACCGGGAGCGCCTGCTCGGCCGCCTGCCGCAGCGTGGCGTCCGTGCTCATCCTGATGATCTCGGCGACCAGCCGGCCGGCTTCGGGCCAATCGACCGTTTCCGCCGACCGCAGGCGCTCGAGCGCCAGTTTCCAGGATTCAAGTCGTTCCATCATGCGCGCAACGTTTAGCAATCAAGATCAGTATGCCAAGGCCGCCGTTTCCGACCCCTTAATTTCGGGTTAGCCTTTCATGAAACTTAGAAACGAATCCGGGAGGAAATTGCCATGGCATTGCTCGCAAACCACATCGCTGTCGTCACGGGTGCCGGTTCCGGCATCGGCCGGGCGATCGCCGCCGGCTACGCCCGCGAGGGCGCGCAAGCGGTGCTGCTCGACGTCAATGCCGACACGGTCGCGGAAGCCGCGCAGGAGATCCGCGAGGCCGGCGGCAAGGCTACGAGCTTTGCGCTTGACGTCACCCGGCGCGAGGATTGCTTCGCGCTGGCAAAGCAGGTCGCCGACAAGGTCGGGCAGGTCTCCATCCTCGTCAACAATGCCGGCATCACCCGCCGCAATGCCTTCACCGCGGAGACCGAGACGGTGGCGAAGGACTGGAACGACATCATCTCCCTCAACCTCAACGGCGTGTTCAACGTCACCCAGGCCTTCCTCGCGCCCTTGCGTGCAGCCAAGGGCCGGATCGTCAATATAGGTTCGATCCAGTCCTTCGTGCATTTGCGCACGCCGAGCTCGGCGGCGTACACGACCTCGAAACACGGTGTGCTCGGCTTCACCAAGGCGCTCGCGGTCGAGCTCGGCAAGGAAGGCGTGCGCGTCAACGCGATCGGCCCGGGTTTCATCGAAACCAACATCAACGCCAATGTGCGCGCCACCAATCCGGCATTGGTACAGGCCTTCATCGACCACACCCCGCTCGCCCGCACCGGCAAGCCCGAGGACATCGTGGGCCCCGCGATTTTCCTCGCCTCGGACCTGTCGTCTTACGTGACAGGAACGATCGTGATGGTGGACGGTGGATATCGCACGGTGTGAACCGCACGAGATGCGGCCACTTCGCTATGCATCTCGTGCCAATCGCGGCACCGCGGCGGCATTCTCAAGGTCAATTCGTGCAAGTCCCCGCAATTAACCTTTCATTAACCAAACCCGCCCACCGTAGCTCTACGGCTTAGGATATTCGGCTTGGGGGTCGGTTGTTCTCGATCCGCTTCCAACGATGGAAGCGGGCGTTGATCGGGGAGTGTGTTGATGACCACTGTTCATGTCGCGGCGCCCGAGCAGGGCGCTCAATTCCTTGCACCCAACGAGATCGTTCCACTGCTGATCGGCGCGACCGTCGGCGAGGTCGAGCGCGAGCTCGTGCTGCAGACGCTCGCGCGCTGCGACGGCAACCGCACACGCGCCTCGCGCGTGCTCGGCCTGTCGGTGCGCACGCTGCGCAACAAGATCAGACTCTACGCAGCCTCCGGCATCGAGGTGCCGGCCTATCAGGACTAGCGCGTAATGGCGCGATCATTCCTCGCGCCGCCAGCGCGGAAGACCATCTGATACAGCTTGACGCCCACGAGCAGCGACAACGTGATGATCGCGACCCAGGCCGCGGTCAGCGCGATCGCGCGCAAGACGAAGGCCGTCAGGATCGCCCACGATGCCTGTGGCTCTTCGGCGTAGCCGACCGGCACGACATCGGGCACCAGCAGATGAGCAAGGCCGAGCGCCACCGCGAGAACGATCGCCGACAGGCCGAAGATTTTCCAGGCTGCGCGCATCGGTTGCTCCTCGCAGGCTTGTGGCTGCAAGTCATCAATGACACGGCGCCCCGTGACGCCGATTGATGTTGATCAAGCCAGCCGGGATGCGCGGGCGGAATTGCTGCTGTCGTCAAACGCCGCTAAGTAGCTTGCGTTCGAGAGAAGGAGCAGCGGCGTGGCAGATGATCAGGGACGGCCGGGACCTCAGGGCCCGCGCGGACGGCAAGGCGAGCCGGGACGGCCGGGGCCGCAGGGTCATCCGGGCAAGCGCGGTCCGGACGGTGCGCGTGGCAAGCCGGGTCCCCAGGGCAAGCCGGGACCGGCCGGGAAAGCGGGAGCGCAGGGCAAGCCCGGTCTGCCGGGCAAGCCAGGCGAAGCTGGTCCGCGGGGACCAGTGGGACCGCAAGGCCCCGCTGGGCCGCAAGGCCCCATCGGTCCTCAAGGCCCGCGCGGCGAAGCCGGTCCACCCGGCCAATTGCCGTCGATCGAACAGGTGCTGCCCTGGCTGGATCAGCTCTTCGATGCCTGGGACGAACGCCGCCGCCAGCGTGAGCAGGAGGCTGCCGAGCGCGCCGCGTTAGAGGCCGCCGTGCACGAGGCCGACAATGCCTCGTCCGGCGAAGCCAGCGAACGCGACGACGGCGAAGGCGACGCGCACAGGAAAAAGAGGAAAAAGAAGAAGCACGGCCACAAGGACTAGCGCGTCTATTTCGCCGGATCCTGATGCCGCGGCAGCATGCCCATGCGCTCCAATTGCCAGCGCATGGCGCGGTACCAGAGATAGCCGACTGCCGCACCGCAAAACGCAAGAACCGCCACGTTGGCGCTCGAGAACGAGCCGCTCCACCACATCATCCACGCAGTCCACAACAGCGTGAAGACGATGGCACCTGCTTTCAGCGGTAGAAGGGGGCGGCTCATGATCCAGCTCCGGGTTGTCAAAACCCCGGCGGATATCATCGCGCGCTGAAGTTGCTTCTTCAGTGAGCCAGATCACGGAGCCTGCTGGCTACCCGAAGCGTTGTCGCGAGCGTTCCCGTGCCTTTTCCGCTTCGATCTCGCGATCGCGCGCCGGCGCATGGGTCTGCAGCGAGATCAGCAATTTTCGCGCCGCCTCCGAGACCTCGGCGACGGCGCGGTCGAACGCCATCTCATTGGCCTGCGAGGGCTTGTTGAAGCCGGAGAGCTTTCGCACGAACTGGAGCGCGCTGGCGTGGATCTCGTCTTCCGTCGCCGGCGGCTCGAAATTGAACAGCGTCTTGATGTTGCGGCACATAAGTTCCTCCTGGCAGCGATCCTGTTCAAGGACGTTCGGCGGAGGCCGGATGCTACATGCCGGGCTTGCCGCTGTCATCGTCATCCGGCGCGGCCGCGTCAGAACGGAATTGAAACGCCGAACCGCTCGAACAAGGCGATCTACCGGCGCTGCTACGCGCTCGGATTCCCCCCGGAAGCACTGAACAACCTTCCCACGCCTCGGCTCTCGAAATATTCCGCTTGCGCGATGCACCATCTGCGAAATGTTTTGGTGGCCGGCAGCACATCCGCTCTCGATCGCTCGAGTGGCCCTGATAAGATCGCGCGCGAAGCGGCCCGGATGCCAATGGCCGCAGCTGGGAGGACATCATGAGGATCTCGGGCGCGCTGCTTGCGGCGGCTTTGCTATCGTTTTCGCTGTCGGCCAGAGCGGCCGATGACCCAGCACCGAAGCAAGGTGACTGGATTGCGAAGGACTTCAAGTTCCACACAGGCCAGGTCATGCCCGAGCTGCGGCTTCATTACACGACTGTCGGTGAACCGACCGGACAGCCAGTGCTGGTGCTGCACGGGACCGGCGGCTCGGGCGCGAGCATGTTGACGCCTGCCTTCGCCGGCGAGATGTTCGGCGCCGGACAGCCGCTCGATGCGTCCAAATATTACATCATCATTCCCGATGCGGTCGGCCACGGCCAATCGTCAAAGCCATCCGACGGCATGAAGACGGGCTTTCCGAAATACAACTACGACGACATGGTTGAGGCGCAGCATCGGCTCGTGACCGAAGGCCTCGGCGTCAAGCACCTGCGGCTGGTCATCGGCAACTCCATGGGCGGCATGCAGACCTGGATCTGGGGCGAGAAATATCCGAACGACATGGACGCGCTGGTACCGATGGCCTCGCAGCCGACCGAGATGGCATCGCGCAACTGGATGATGCGGCGGATCATGCTCGACACCATCCGTAACGATCCCGATTACAACGGCGGTAATTACACCAGTCAGCCCCGCATGATGAAATACGCCATCACCGCCTACGGCATCGCCAGCATCGGCGGCACGCTCGCCTATCAGCAGCAGGCACCAACCGCCGCAAAGGCCGACACGATCGTCGACGAGCGGCTGGCGACGCCGATTACTGCTGACGCGAACGACTACGTCTATCAATGGGAGTCCTCGCATGACTACAACGCCAGCGACAAGCTCGAGCAGATCGAGGCTTCACTTCTGCTGATCAATTCCGCCGACGACGAGCGTAACCCGCCCGAGACCGGCATCACGGATGCCGCGATGAAGCGGGTTAAGAACGGCAAGCTGTACCTCATCCCTGCAAGCACCGAGACGCGCGGCCACGGCACGACCGGCAATGCAAAGTTCTACAGCGAGCAGGTCAGACAATTGCTGCAAACCGCGCCGCAGCGCACGATGTAGGCAGCATCGGAGCTGCCCCGATATCGCAACGCATCATATGCGGCGCATCGGCGCCGCATATTATTTGAGCATGCAATGAGCCGACAGCTCGGGCTTAATCCCGTCAACGATACGAATCGAAACGCGATGAGGAGGACCTGCATGCACCGATTTGCGCTGTGCGTTTGGCTCGCCGCGATGACGGGCACCGCGCTCGCGTTCGACAATGGTCAGTATGACGGCGTTCCGCCCGACATCCGGGCGTGGTTCAAGAGCGTGATCGCGCCGAACGGCGTGCCCTGCTGCGACATCTCGGATGGTCATCGCACCGATTACGACGTGCGCAGAGGCAGCTATTGGGTGCCAATCGAAGGACAATGGATGGAGGTGCCAGAGCGCGCCATCATCCGCGATCGCGGCAATCCGGTTGGACAAGCCGTGGTGTGGTACGTCCACCACCGCGGTGCCATCATCATCAGTTGCTTCGTGCCGGCGGACGCGGTTTAACGCGTCGAGCCGGATTTCGTTGGCGGACACTGGCCGATCGGGTAGTTTGATCGCTGAACTCATCCGGAGGCACGCCATTGACCGACCTTTGCGCCGAAGACCTCGCCACCCTCTATGCGAAGCCAACCCCGCGCGTGATCGCGAAAGCGCGTCCCGCGATCGATGCTCATGCGAAGAAGTTCATCGAGATGTCGCCGTTCTGCGTGCTCGCGACGTCGGGCACCGATGGCAGCGTCGATGCCTCACCACGCGGCGGCAGCGTCGGCTTTGTCCATGTCGCCGGCCCCAATCAGCTGCTGATGCCCGACCGCGCCGGCAATAACCGCATCGACAGTTTTCGCAATGTCGTCGAGGGCTCCGGCTTCGTGCATCTGCTGTTCTTCGTGCCTGGGATCGACGAGACGCTGCGCGTCGGCGGACGCGGCACGCTGTCGGCCGATCCGGATCTGCTGGCGTCGATGGTCGAGTTCGGCAAGCCGCCGCGCGCGGTGCTGAACGTCGCGGTCAGCGAAGTCTATTTCCACTGCGGCAAGGCGCTGATGCGCTCTAAGCTGTGGTCGCCGGAGAAGGTGCAACGCTCGGTGATGCCGAGCATCAGCCAGGTCATCCACGACCAGACCAGCCTCGGCGAGCCCGAAAGCCAGGAGATCGTGGAGGAGCGTTACAAGACGCAGCTTTAGGGGAGCGACCAGAAAGCCGTCCCGGCAAGACCGGGACGGCTTTTAAATGTGCGACTGAGCTTGACGCTGGAGCTCAGTGCCCTTCGCCCTCGAGCCCGCCGACGTGCTTCTGGGTGTAGAGCTCGAGGCCGATGCGGCCGATCAGGTCGAGTTGGGTTTCCAGGAAGTCGATGTGGTGCTCCTCGTCACTCATCAGCTTCTCGAACAGATCGCGCGTGACGTAATCCTTGACGCCATGGCAGTAGGTCGCCGCTTCCTGGTAGAGCGCGCGCGCACTCATCTCGGCGGCGAGATCGCACTCGATGATCTCCTTGACGTTCTGACCGATGCGCAGGGGATCGAGCACCTGCATGTTCGGAAAACCGTCGAAGAACAGGATACGCGCGGTGAGCTTGTCGGCGTGCTCCATCTCCTCGATGGACTCCTTGCGCCAGACCTTGGCCATGTCCAGGAGGCCCCAATTGTCGAGAAAGCGATAGTGCAGCCAGTACTGGTTGATCGCAGTCAGTTCGTGACGCAGCGCCTTGTTGAGATAGTCGATGACTTTTGCGTCGCCCTGCATGGTTCACTCCAGATCTTGCAGTTCAAATCGGCCTTATCCGACTTTAGAACGCTTCTAAATGAGATTAAGAGAGACGGCAACCGGCTACGAGGACGCAGCCGGGGAAAAGCTCATCCGGGATTGCGGAAGTTCTCAGCAGGCCGCGAGGGCAAACTGCGCGGGTTCGGCGATCTCGTCGTTCGCAGCCACTGTGTGGCCGTGCGGGCAACCAGCGCAGCAGGACTCGGCACAGGGGCCAAGCGCTTCATCGATGATCGTCTTGATGGTGCGAGCGCAGCGGCCGCATTCAGCGCTGCATCCGAGGCATCCATAGACCTGCTTGGCATGGCGCACAGCATCGTCGGACTCGGCGACGGCGG
>NZ_JAANIH010000007.1 GCF_014529705.1 Bradyrhizobium campsiandrae | reverse complement strand
GCGAGATACCCGGCAAGCCGCACGTGGCAGCTCTTCTGCACCACATAGAAGGACGTCGCGAGCAGGACGTTGCCGCCGAAAGCGAAGATCACGGCCGAGGTGTGCAGCGGCCGGAGACGGCCGAACTGGATCCAGGGCAGATCAAAGTTCAGCGCCGGCCAGGCAAGCTGCGAAGCAATGATCAGGCCCACCAGGAAGCCCGCGATGCCCCAAAACATTGCCATGAAGGAAGAGAACTTGATCGGGCCCATATTGTAGTTCGGCCGTCTCCGGCCGCTGCACACCTCGGCCGTGATCTTCGCTTTCGGCGGCAACGTCCTGCTCGCGACGTCCTTCTATGTGGTGCAGAAGAGCTGCCACGTGCGGCTTGCCGGGTATCTCGCGCCCTGGTTCGTCGTCGTCGGCTACAATTTCTTCATCCTGATCGCGGGCACGGGCTATCTGCTCGGCGTGACGCAAGGCAAGGAATATGCGGAGCCGGAATGGTACTCCGACCTCTGGCTCACCATCGTGTGGGTGGTCTATCTGCTGGTCTTCCTTGTCACGATCATCAAGCGCAAGGAGCCGCACATCTTCGTCGCGAACTGGTTCTATCTCGCGATGATCGTCACGATCGCGGTGCTGCACCTCGGCAATAATCCGTCACTGCCGGTGTCCTTCTTCGGCTCGAAGTCCTACATCGCCTGGGGCGGCATCCAGGATGCCATGTTCCAGTGGTGGTACGGCCACAACGCGGTGGGCTTCTTCCTGACCGCAGGCTTCCTCGCCATCATGTACTACTTCATTCCGAAGCGCGCGGAGCGGCCGGTCTATTCCTACCGGCTCTCGATCGTCCACTTCTGGGCGCTGATCTTCCTCTACATCTGGGCCGGCCCGCACCATCTGCACTACACCGCGCTGCCCGACTGGACGCAGACGCTGGGCATGACCTTTTCGATCATGCTGTGGATGCCCTCCTGGGGCGGCATGATCAACGGCCTGATGACGCTGTCGGGTGCCTGGGACAAGCTGCGGACCGACCCGGTGCTGCGCATGATGGTGGTCTCGGTCGCCTTCTACGGCATGTCGACCTTCGAAGGCCCGATGATGTCGATCAAGGTGGTCAACTCGCTCAGCCACTACACCGACTGGACCATCGGCCACGTGCATTCCGGCGCGCTCGGCTGGGTCGGCTTCGTCTCCTTCGGCGCGCTGTACTGCCTGGTGCCGTGGGCCTGGAACCGCAAGGGCCTCTACAGCCTGAAGCTCGTCAACTGGCACTTCTGGATCGCCACCCTCGGCATCGTCCTCTACATCTCCGCGATGTGGGTGTCCGGCATCCTCCAGGGCCTGATGTGGCGTGCCTACACCTCGCTCGGCTTCCTCGAATATTCCTTCATCGAGACCGTCGAGGCGATGCACCCCTTCTACATCATCCGTGCCGCGGGCGGCGCGCTGTTCCTGATCGGCGCTCTGATCATGGCCTACAATCTCTGGATGACGGTTCGCGTCGGCGAGCAGGAAGTTCAGATGCCCGTCGCTCTTCAGCCGGCGGAATGAGGAGCAACACCATGTCGTTCTGGACACGCCATCAAGTCTTCGAAAAGAACTCGATCATCCTGATCGTCGGCATTCTGCTGGTGATCGCGATCGGTGGTCTCGTCGAGATCACCCCGCTGTTCTACCTCAAGAGCACGATCGAGGTGGTCGACGGGGTCAGGCCGTATACCCCGCTGGAGCTCGCCGGCCGCAACATCTACGTCCGCGAGGGCTGCTATCTCTGCCACTCGCAGATGATCCGGCCCCTGCGCGACGAGGTCGAGCGTTACGGTCATTTCTCGCTCGCGGCCGAGAGCATGTTCGACCACCCGTTCCAGTGGGGCTCGAAGCGCACCGGTCCTGATCTCGCCCGCGTCGGCGCGAAGTATTCCGACGACTGGCACGTCACCCATCTGACCAACCCGCGCGCGATCGTGCCGCAGTCGGTGATGCCGGGCTATCCGTTCCTCGGCTCGACGGAGGTCGATCCGTCAACGATCGCCGATCACATGCGGACGCTCCGGGCCGTCGGCGTGCCCTACACCGACGACCAGATCGCCAATGCGGCCGCCGACATGAAAGCCCAGGCCGATCCGGACAATGCCGGCAGCGACGCCTTCACCAAGCGCTACGCCAAGGCCGTCGTGCGCAATTTCGACGGCAAGGCCGGTACGCCGACCGAGATGGATGCGCTGATCGCGTATCTGCAGATGCTCGGCACGCTGGTCGACTTCAAGCTCTACAACGAGAAAGCCAATCTTCGCTGAGAAGGCATCACCGATGAAAGCCATCCTGACACTCGACAATCTCGCGTCCGGTCTCGTGACCACGATCTGGACGCCGGTCTTCGTCGCGATCTTTCTCGCGATCATCGCCTACGCATTCTGGCCCCGCAACAAGGCCGGCTTCGACGAGGCGGCCAGCCTGCCGCTGCGGGAGGAGTAAGAGATCATGACTGACCATCACAATGAAATCGATTCCGTCTCCGGCAGGACCACGACCGGGCACGAGTGGGACGGCATCAAGGAGCTCAACACGCCGCTGCCGCGGTGGTGGGTGATCACGTTCTATCTCACCATCATCTGGGCGATCGGCTACTGGATCGTCTATCCGGCCTGGCCGCTGATCGCCAGCAACACGCGCGGCGTGCTCGGTTACTCCTCGCGCGCCGACGTCGCTGTCGAACTCGCCAACCTCGACAAGATCAGGGGCGACAAGATGGTGGCGCTGGGCGCGGCCTCGCTCGCCGACATCGAGAAGGATC
The DNA here is from genome assembly GCF_014529705.1 of Bradyrhizobium campsiandrae. GTDB lineage: Bacteria > Pseudomonadota > Alphaproteobacteria > Rhizobiales > Xanthobacteraceae > Bradyrhizobium > Bradyrhizobium campsiandrae. The sequence continues at coordinate 194,624 of NZ_JAANIH010000007.1, read as the reverse complement.
CGGCCCTGCTGGCGCTCGCCCGCGCCAAGGGCAAGACCGTGTTCGGCGACAATTGCGCGCCGTGCCACGGCTCGGGCGCTGCCGGCGCCAAGGGCTTTCCCAACCTGAACGACGACGACTGGCTGTGGGGCGGCACGCTCGACCAGATCATGCAGACCATCCAGTACGGCGCTCGCTCGGGCCACGCCAAGACCCATGAGGGCCAGATGCTCGCCTTCGGCAAGGACGGCGTGCTGAAGCCCGACGAGATCGTCACGGTGGCCAATTACGTGCGCTCGTTGTCCGGCCTCCCGACCCGGAAGGGCTATGATGCCGCCAAGGGCGAGAAGATCTTCGCCGACAATTGCGTCGCCTGCCACGGCGATGGCGGCAAGGGCAACCAGGAACTCGGCGCGCCCAATCTGACCGACAAGATCTGGCTGTACGGCTCCGACGAGGCCGTCCTGATCGAGACCATCAGCAATGGCCGCGCCGGCGTCATGCCGGCTTGGGAAGGGCGGCTCGACCCCGCCACCATCAAGGCGATGGCGGTCTATGTCCACTCGCTGGGCGGCGGCAAATAGCCCAGCGGCGAGCAACGGGTTTTGGCGGGGGCGAAGAAATGCGCCCCCGTTTGCGTTGGATCAATGGCCTCAGTGCCGCCAGAGCTAGGTTCAATCGCACCTCTCCAGGAAGCGCCGAGCGATGAACAAGATCGTCAACCCGAACGAACTCAGGCCTGTCGACGACACAGGTCCGCTCTACGCCGCCCGCAAGAAGGTTTACCCCCAGAGCATCTCGGGTACGTTCCGCCGCATCAAATGGAGCCTGATGGCGTTCTGCCTCGGCGTCTATTATTTCCTACCCTTCGTGCGCTGGAACCGCGGCATTGGCGCCCCCGACCAGGCGGTGCTGATCGATCTTCCCAACAGCCGCTTCTACTTCTTCTTCATCGAGCTGTGGCCGCAGGAGGTGTACTACTTCACCGGCCTGTTGATCGTCGCCGCGGTGGCGCTGTTCCTGATGAACGCGATCGGCGGCCGCATCTGGTGCGGCTATCTCTGCCCGCAGACGGTCTGGACCGACCTGTTCTACGCGGTCGAGCGCTTCGTCGAGGGCGATCGCCGCGAGCGGATGCGGAAGGACAAATCGGGCGGGCTGACGCTCAAGCGCGCCTCCGAGATCGCGCTCAAGCATGCGATCTGGCTCATGATCGCGTGGTGGACCGGCGGCGCCTGGGTGCTGTATTTCAACGACGCACCGACGCTGGTGAAGGAGCTCGTGACCTTCCAGGCGCCTGGCATCGCCTATATCTGGATCGGCATCCTGACGGCCACGACCTACGTGCTGGCCGGCTACATGCGCGAGCAGGTCTGCACCTATATGTGCCCGTGGCCGCGCATCCAGGCTGCGCTCACCGACGAATGGGCGCTCAACGTCACCTATCGCTATGACCGCGGCGAGAAGCGCACCTCGGTCAAGAAGGCCGCGGAGCTGCGGGCGCTCGGCCAGCAGGTCGGCGACTGCGTCGACTGCAACCAGTGCGTCGCGGTCTGCCCGACCGGCATCGACATCCGCAACGGGCCGCAGCTCGAATGCATCCAGTGCGGACTCTGTATCGACGCCTGCGACAACGTGATGACCAAGATCGGTCGGCCGAAGCGGCTGATCGGCTACGACAACGACATCAACATCCATCGCCGCCAGGAAGGCAAGGCGCCGATCTACCGCATCGTCCGCGCCCGCACCATCGCCTACAGCGCGATCATCGCGGCAGTCGGCGGCATCATGCTCTACGTGCTGGCGACCCGCACCTTGCTCGACATCAACGTGCTGCACGACCGCAACCCGGTTGCGGTCGCGCTCAGCGACGGCTCGATCCGCAACGCCTATACCGCCCGGCTTCTGAACAAGAGCGGACACGACCGCGTCATCGCGATCGATATCGACGGCCCGGTCAATTCGACGATCCATGTCGTCGGTGCCGATTCCATCACCCCGGACCGGCCGATGATCGTGATCCCGCGCGACTCCACCAGCGAACTGCGTCTGCTCGTCACCGCGCCGACCGAGAACAATCCGGAGAAGTCGATCCCGGTTCGTTTCCGCGTCACCGATATCGGGCTCGGCGAGGCCGCGTCCGCCACCGACAATTTCGTCGCACCGTAAGTTCAGGAGATCGCCATGGCCGCCAAGCCGCTGACCGGAACCAAGGTGTTCCTGATGCTGGTCGCCTTTTTCGGCGTCGTGATCGGCGTCAACGTCACCATGATGAAGCTCGCGATCGCGACGCTGCCGGGCACCGACGTCGACAGCCCCTATGCCGCGGGCCTCACTTACGACCGCGAGATCTCGGCGGCGCAGGACCAGGCCGCGCGCAAATGGAAGGTCAGCGCGCATATCGAGCGGCGCGCCGATGGCAATGCCGTGCTCCAGGTCGAGGCGCGCGATGCGGCGGGCCAGCCGGTCAGCGGGTTGAAGTTCGGCGGACGCCTCGAGCGGCCGACCGACAAGCGCGCCGATCTCGCCGTCGAGCTCGCGGAAGCCGGCGGCGGCATCTACCGCGGCAATGCCGCCTCGGTCGCGCCGGGCCAGTGGGATCTCGTCATCGAGGGCGATGCCAGGGGCGAGCGCGTGTTCCTGTCGCGCAATCGCGTGATCCTGAACTGAGGATCAAGCCATGCAGGTGACACGCGATTTCTCCCACTACGTCCGCGCCGCGGGGGCGGGCCTCCAGCACATCGATCTCGCGGTCGAGGGCGTCCACTGCGCCGGCTGCATGGCCAAGATCGAGCGCGGACTGTCTGCCATCCCCGATGTCACGCTGGCGCGTGTGAACCTCACCGACCGGCGCGTCGCGCTGGAATGGAAGGAGGGCACGCTCGATCCCGGCAGGTTCATCGACCGGCTCGAAGAGCTCGGCTACAAGGCCTATCCTTACGAGACCGAGAGCGCGGAAGCGACCGAGGTCGCCGAATCGCGCTTCCTGCTGCGCTGCCTCGGCATCGCCGCGTTCGCCACCATGAACGTGATGATGCTGTCGATCCCGGTGTGGTCGGGCAACGTCTCGGACATGCTGCCGGAGCAGCGCGACTTCTTCCACTGGCTGTCGGCGCTGATCGCATTGCCGGCGGCCGCCTATGCCGGCCAGCCGTTCTTCCGCTCGGCCTGGCGCGCGCTGTCGAACAAGACCACCAACATGGACGTGCCGATCTCGATCGGCGTGTGTCTCGCGCTCGGCATGTCCGTGGTCGAGACCGTCAACCACGCCGAGCACACCTATTTCGACGCGGCGATCATGCTGCTCACGTTCCTGCTCGTCGGCCGCTTCCTCGACCAGAACATGCGGCGGCGGACCCGCGCGGTCGCCGGCAACCTCGCGGCATTGAAGGCGGAGACGGCGGCGAAGTTCGTCGGTCCTGACGAAATCTCGCAGGTGCCGGTGGCGGCGATTCATCCCGGCGACATCGTGCTGCTGCGGCCCGGCGAACGCTGCGCTGTCGACGGCACCGTGATCGAGGGCCGTTCCGAGATCGACCAGAGCCTGATTACCGGCGAGACGCTCTATGTCACGGCCGAGCACGGCACGCCTGTTTATGCCGGCTCGATGAACATCTCCGGCACGCTGCGGCTGCGGGTCTCCGCGGCATCGGAATCAACGCTGCTCGCCGAGATCACGCGGCTGCTCGACAACGCGCTAGCCGCGCGCTCGCGCTACATGCGGCTCGCCGACCGTGCCTCGCGGCTCTATGCACCGGTGGTGCATGCGACCGCGCTCGTCACCATTCTGGGCTGGGTCATCGCGGGCGCCGGCTGGCACGACGCGATCGTCACCGGCGTTGCCGTCCTGATCATCACCTGCCCCTGCGCGCTCGGGCTCGCGATTCCCACGGTGCAGACGGTGGCATCGGGCGCGATGTTCAAGGCCGGCGTGCTGCTCAATGCGGGCGACGCCATCGAGCGGCTGGCCGAAGCCGACCATGTCATCTTCGACAAGACCGGCACGCTGACGCTGCCGGATCTCGAGGTCATGAATGCGGCCGCCATTCCCGCCGACATTTTCGGTCTTGCCGGCCGCCTCGCGCTGTCGAGCCACCATCCGGTCGCCGCAGCCGTGGCGCAGGCCGCCGGCGCGAAGTCGCCGATCCTCGGTGCGGTCGAGGAGGCCGGGCAGGGCGTCCGCGCCGTGGTCGATGGCGTCGAGCTTCGGCTCGGCCGTCCGTCGTTCTGCGGCGCGGCGGCGCTGGCCGGCAGCGCCACGCTCGATCCCGAAGCGTCGGTCGTGGCCTTCAGCAAGGGGGCGGAAAAATTCATTCTCTCCGTGCGTCAGGGCCTGCGTCCGGACGCAAAGGCCGTGATCGCGGCACTGAAGGCGCGCAACATCGGCGTCGAGATCCTCTCCGGTGACCGCGAGCCCGCGGTGATCGCGGCCGCCCGCGCGCTCGATGTCGCCGAATGGCGGGCCGGCGTCACGCCGACCGACAAGATTGCGCGGATCGAAGAGCTGAAGCGCCGCGGTGCGAAAGTGCTGATGGTCGGCGACGGCATGAACGATGCGCCCTCGCTGGCGGCCGCCCATGTCTCGATGTCGCCGATCTCGGCTGCGCATCTGAGCCAGGCCACCGCCGATCTCGTCTTCCTCGGCCGGCCGCTGGCTCCTGTCGTCGCAGCCATCGATTCGGCGCGCAAGGCGCTGCATCTGATGCGGCAAAATCTCTGGCTTGCGATCGGCTACAATTTGCTGGCCGTGCCGGTCGCGATCAGCGGCATCGTGACGCCCCTGATCGCGGCGGCCGCCATGAGCGGGTCCTCGATCCTGGTGATGCTGAACTCGCTACGCGCCCGCAGCACCTCGCGGGAGGTGGTGTGATGGAGATCCTGGTTTACCTGGTGCCCCTGGCGCTGCTGCTCGGAGGCGCCGGCCTTGCCGCCTTCCTCTGGTCGCTCCGCAGCGGCCAGTATGACGACCTCGACGGCGCCGCCTGGCGCGCGATCGCCGACGACGATCCGCCGCCGCAGGAAGCGCCGGCAAAGCGTTAACGCATTCCCGGTTCCGCAGCTTTCTGCACCCCCTTCGGACGATGGTTGCTGGACGGCCGATGGTCGTCGGGCGTAACAATGAAGGAGGATTTTGCGTAAGGCTCTTTCGGAGCAGGAGTGCGACGGGCATGCCTGGAAATGCCATTGTGTGCAGGGCGAGCGACCTGCCTGGGCAAATCGTGCTGGTGCTGCAGGGCGGCGGCGCGCTCGGCTCCTATCAGGCCGGGGTCTACCAGGCTCTGCACGAGGCGGGTATCGAGCCGGACTGGGTGATTGGCACTTCGATCGGCGCGATCAATGCCAGCCTGATTGCCGGCAACGCGCCGGAGGTCAGGCTCGCGCGCCTGAAGGAATTCTGGAAGCGGATGGAGCAGAAGCGGGCCTGGCCGCTGTGCACGGGCGTTCCGGGCTTCGACGACATGCTCGGCTATTGGTCGACCGTCACGCGCGGCATCGCCGGCTTTTTCCAACCCAATCCGCTGGCGCATGCCGGCGAGTGCTTTCCGCTCGGTGCCGATCGCGCCGGCTATTATTCGACCGCGCCGCTGGAGAGCACGCTGCGCGAGCTCGTCGATTTCGGCCGCGCCAATTGCGGCGCGCCGCGACTTACGGTCGGCGCGGCACATGTCGGCTCAAGCCGGATGCGCTACTTCGACAGCCGCGACGGCGAACTGACGGTGAAGCACGTCATGGCCTCGGGCGCGCTGCCGCCGGCCTTTCCGGCGGTGCGGATCGACGGCGAGCTCTATTGGGACGGTGGCATCCTCTCGAACTCGCCGACGGAAGCGGTGTTCGACGACAATCCGCGCCGGGACTCGTTGATCTTCTCGGTGCATCTCTGGAACCCCGTCGGCGCCGAGCCGGCGACGATGGCGGAGGTGATGACCCGGCACAAGGACGTGCAATATTCCAGCCGGATCGCGAGCCAGATCGAGCGCCAGCAACAGGCTCATCGCCTGCGCCACGTCATCAATCAGCTTGCGGCACGGTTGCCCGAGGGCGAGCGCGACGATCCCGCGGTGAGAGAGTTGATCGGCTATGGCTGCTCGACGCGCATGCATGTGGTGCGCCTGCTGGCGCCGCAGCTCGATCGCGAAACCTATACCAAGGACATCGACTTCAGTCCGTCCGGCATCAAGCAGCGCTGGGACGCCGGTTATGCGCATACGCGGTCGGTGTTGGCGCGCACTCCGTGGGTCGGCGAATTCGATCCGCTGTCGGGCGTGGTGCTGCACGAGCATATCGACCAGATGCCGCTGGCCGCGGAATGACGCGGTCTTTCGCTTCATCGAACTGCCACAGGCCTTGCGGATTGTGGGATTGGTCCGCGGTCGAAAGGCTCCGCAAATGGTGTCCGCAAACGATCTTGAGTCTGCCCTCGACCAGGTCCGCGCCGACGCTGCGGGGCCGGTTTCGGGCGTGTTTGGCCCTGACGCGGTGACCTGGCGGATCGACCGCGAGGCCGTGATCTTTCTCGGTGCCGGCCGCGCGCTGCTGCTTCAGCTCGCGCATCCCTGGGTCGCCGCGGCCATCGCCGAGCACTCCAAGACCTTTGCCGATCCGATCGGCCGCTTTCACCGCACCTTCGACATCGTCTTTGCCATGGTGTTCGGCTCGCTCGATCGGGCGCTCTCGTCGTCCCGGCAATTGCACCGGCGCCACGGCATGATCGTCGGCGAGATGCCGGAGACGGTCGGTCCGTTCGCGGCAGGCTCGCGCTACTGGGCCAACGACATTCCTTCGCTGCGCTGGGTTCATGCGACGCTGGTCGAGACTGCGCTGATGGCGCACGATCTGGTTTTGCCGCCGCTCTCAGTTGAGGAGCGCGAGCGCTACTGGAGCGAGAGCCGGACGTTCGGCGCGCTGTTCGGATTGACGGGCGATGATCTGCCGGCCGACTGGGCGGGCTTTGCCGCCTATAGCGCTGCGATGATGCGGTCGGACACGCTGATCGTCAGCCCGGCCGCGCGCGAGATCGCCGCGCAGATTTTTGGCGGCGCGCGCCCATGGCTGCGGCCGCCCCGATGGTACCGCGCGCTCACCGCGCGCCTGCTGCCGGAGCGTCTGCGTGCAGGCTTTGGATTTGAGCTCGACGCGCGCGACCGGAGATCGGCCGACAATGCGCTGCGATGGATCAGGCGCATCTATCCGAAATTGCCCGATCGGCTGCGCTACGTCGGTCCCTACCAGGAGGCGCTGGCCCGGCTCCGCGGCGAGCCGCAACCGGACTGGATGACCCGCTGCCTCAACCGCGCCTGGATCGGCCGGTCGCAGATGGACCTGCGCGGGAAGGGGTGAAGTGTCTACTCTTGGTCCCGTCATCCTGAGGTGCGAGTGGCGCGATGCAGAAGCATCGCGCCGGGAGCCTCGAAGGATGCACGGCCCCGCTGCTGCAGCCGGGCCGTCGCCCTTCGAGGGCCGCTGAAGAAGCGGCCACCTCAGGGTGACGGGAAGAGACTGTCGCTCGCCGTGACGGCCGGAGAGGAAACGTCTCGGCCTCACACTGCCGCCAGCTTCCGATACAGCTTGCTATAGCTCCCCGCCGAGATGCTCCAGGAGAACGAGCGCCCCATCGCGCTGCGGCGCATGGTGTCGAGCTGGTCCTGCGCCATGAATGCCTCGAACGCGCGGCGGACGCCGCCCAGGAAAGATTCGTGCGACGGCCTCGAGAAAAGGAAGCCGGTCTCGCCGTCGGTGATGGTCTCGGCCAAGCCGCCGGTCTGATGGCCGATCGGCAGCGAGCCGAAGCGCTGGGCGTACATCTGGCTGAGGCCGCACGGCTCGAACCGCGACGGCATCAGGGTGAAATCGCTGCCGGCAAAGATGCGGCGCGCCTGGGCATCGTTGAAGCCGATGGCGACGCCGATGGCATCGGGCCGGCGGCGATGGGCGTCGATCAGCGCCTGCTCGAGCGCCGGCTCGCCGGAGCCGGTGACCACGATCTGTCCGCCGGCATCGACGATCTCGTCGGCCGCGGCCAGGACGAGATCGATGCCCTTCTGATGCACGAGGCGGGCGACGATGCCGAACATCGGACCGCGCGAAACCGCCAGGCCAAACTGCTTGCGCACGTAATCCGCATTGGCCCTCTTGCCGGCCCAGTCGCCGGCGCCGAACTGCTGGGCGAGTTGCGCGCAAGAGCGCGGGTCCCAGCTCTCGTCGATGCCGTTGAGGATACCGGTGAGCTCGGATGCGTCGGAGCGGACGCGCAAGAGACCTTCGAGGCCGCAGCCGAATTCCTCCGTGGTGATCTCGCGCGCATAGGTGCCGCTGACGGTGGTGAGGTGCGAGGCGTAGACGAGGCCGGCCTTGAGAAAGGAGAGCTGGTCGTAGAACTCGACTCCGTCGATGTGGAAGGAGCTCTCGGGAATGCCGATTCGCCGCAGCGACTCCTTCGGGAAGAGGCCCTGATAGGCGAGGTTGTGGATGGTCAGGATCGATGGCAGCTTCGCGCCCTGCCAGGCGAGATAGGCCGGCACGAGCGAGGCCTGCCAGTCGTTGGCATGGATCAGGTCTGCTGCCCAATTCTTGTCCAGCTTGCCCATGGCCAGCTCAGCGGCCGCCGAAGCAAAGCGCGCGAAGCGGATGTCGTTGTCAGGCCAGTCGCGCCCGGACTCGTCACCATAGGGATTGCCGGGGCGGTCGTAGAGCTGCGAGCACAACAGCACATAGACCGGCATTCCGTCCTTGGTCGCGGCGCGGCCGAGCGAGCAGGCCGGCATCTCCGCAAATGCCGGGCAGCGCCCAACGACCTGAATGTGCGTGAGTTGCTCGATGATGTCGCGATAGCCGGGCAGCATGATCCGGATATCGGCGAAGGGGCGGAGCGCTCTGGGGAGGGCAGCGGAAACGGCACCAAGGCCGCCGACGCGGACGAAGTCGTCCATCTCTGTCGTGACGAACAAGACCCTCAAGAACTGTTGCCCTCTTCCGATCCCCGATTGCTGCTATGCAAGATCGGGTCCAGTTGCCCCTGGAAATCTCAAGCCCCCAACGCGACGCACCGGTTCGGTAAAGACTTTCCTACTCAGCCGCCGGCCTCTAGGGTCGACGCATCAACGAGACAGCAGAACGATAGTTCCTAACAGAGCCGGGGACTCGGCAGGGGCGCGCTACGCATGCATCTACCAGATAAGCATGAGGGGACGACGACAAAGGCCTTCGCCGGCCTCAGGGTCCTGGATTTTTCGACCACCATCGCCGGTCCCCATTGTGCGCGGATGCTGGCCGACATGGGCGCCGAGGTCATCAAGATCGAGAGCGACGGCGGCGAGACGATGCGGACGCGGCCGCCGCTGCGCAACGGCTGCAGCACCGTGTTCGGCCAGCTCAATGTCGGCAAGAAGAGCGTGGTGCTCGACCTCAAGTCCGAGGACGGGCGGGAGGCGGTCCGCCGGCTGGCCGGCACCGCGGACGTCCTGGTCGAGAACTTTCGCCCCGGCGTGATGCGCCGGCTGCGGCTTGATGACGACAGCCTGCGTCCGGTCAATCCCAGGCTGATCTACTGCTCGATCTCCGGCTACGGCCAGACCGGGCCCTCGGCCGAGCTCCCCGCCTACGCGCCGGTGATCCATGCGGCCTCCGGCTACGACATGGCGCATCTCGCCTATCAGCCCGGCCGCAACAGGCCGGACTATTGCGGCATCTACCATGCCGATGTCGTCACCGGCACCTATGGCTTTGGCGCCATCGCCTCGGCGCTCTATCAGCGCACGGTGACCGGGCTCGGCCAGCACATCGACGTCTCGATGCTGGAATCGATGCTGACACTGACGGTGATCGAATTGCAGAACGCGCAATTCCCGGTGAAGCCGCCGCCGCGGCCGATGTTCGGCCCGACCGAGACGGCCAACGGCTATGTCATGATCACAATCGCGAGCGAGAAGACGTTCCAGGCCTTGATGGGCGTGATCGGCCGAGGCGAATGGATCTCCGATCCACGCTTCTCCACCTATGCTTCGCGGCGCGACAACTGGGCTGACATGATGGACGGCGTCGAGGCATGGTCGCGGCAGCGGTCGACCGATGGCTGTCTTGCGGCTCTGAGCGCTGCCGGCGTGCCGGCCTCGGCCTATCGCACCATCAAGGAGGCCCTTGCCGATCCGCAGCTCGCGCATCGGCAGGCGCTCTCGTCGGTGCAGGACGGGGGCGGCTCGTTCAGGGTGATCAATCTGCCGTTCCGCATGACGGGGGCCGACACGACGCCGGGCAAGAGCATGGCCGAACTTGGCGAGCACACGCGCGAGCTGCGCGAGGAGATCGGTCTCGGCGCTGCGGCGTCAATTCCGTCAGGCAAAACAGAAGCGGCGGGCTGAGTGCATCGCGCGCCGCCGCATGCGGCAATTGATCCCCCGCGCGTTCCTCTTGCCGTGGCAAGCATTTGTCGCCAATCTCGCCTTCCGAGTCATTCAACGATCCGAAACATCGGACGAGGATCCCGGGAGGAACCATGACGAACCTTGCTGCCGCGGCGTGCAGGCGCGCGCCGATTTTCCTTGTCGCGGCATTTGCGCTCCTTCCGCTGGCCGAGCCCGCGCAGGCGCAGAAATCTGGTGGCAGCATCACGGTGGGCCAGGAGCTGGACATTCCCGGCTTCGATCCGCTCAAGGTCGGCGTCTATGACACCTCGACCTTCACGGCGGCGGCCGCGATCTTCGACACGCTCGTTACGCTCGACGACAAGGGCGAGGCGGCGCCCAAGCTCGCGGAATCCTGGACCCATTCCGACGACTACAAGACCTGGACCTTCAAGCTGCGCAAGGGCGTGACATTCCATGATGGCACGCCGTTCAATGCGCAGGCCTTCAAGGAGAATTTCGACCGGCAGAAGGACCCGGCCAACAAGTGCCGTTGCGCCTTCTACATCACCAACGTCAAGGAGGTGCTGGCGCCTGACGAATACACGGTCGTCTACAATCTCACCGACCCCTCGGTGAACCTGCCGGCGACGATCACCATCCAGAGCCAGAACAACGTCGTACACTCGCCGACGGCATGGAAGACCAAGGGCGACGACTACAACCGCAACCCCGTCGGCACCGGTCCCTACATCCTGAAATCATGGACCGCCGGCGACCGCATGGTGCTGGAGAAGAATCCCAATTATTGGGACAAGGGCCGTCCGTATCTCGACCGCATCGTCCTGAAGCCGCTGCCCGATGCGCAGTCGCGCTTCGCCTCGCTGCAATCGGGCGAGGTGGATATCATCTGGGACGACGAGAACGATGCCGACAACATCATGAAGGCGCAGAAGGACCCTAAGCTGACCGTGCACACCTACAAGGGCTCGGGCGCGCAGGTCTACGCCTTCAACACCAAGGTGGCGCCGTTCGACGACGTCCGCGTGCGGCAGGCGCTGGTGATGGCGATCGATCGTCCAAAAATGTCGCAGGCGATCAGCAACGGCCTGAGCCGGCCCGCGAGCAACCCTTACGGCGACGGCTCCTGGGTCAAGTGCAAGGACGACGGCGCGCTGCCATACGATGTCGAGAAGGCCAAGGCGCTGCTCAAGGATTACGGCAAGCCGGTCGAGTTCAAGATGCTGGTCACCGCGACTCCCCGCGGCCGCATGATCGGCCAGGTGCTGCAGCAATTCTGGAAGCGCGCTGGCGCCGCCATGGAGATCGACCAGGTTGATCAAGCGACCATTCCCTCGCGCGCCTTCTCCCGACAATTCCAGCTGACGCCCTGGCGCATCGTCGATCTCGCCGATCCCGATCCGCAGATGTACGCGAACTTCCGCACCGGCAGCCCGCTGGCGCTCGCGGGCTTTTCCGATCCGGAGCTCGATCGTCTGCTCGACCACGCGCGCGTCACCGCCGATGTCGGCCAGCGCACCGAGGATTATTGCGCCATCAGCCGCCTCATCAACAAGGAGGCGATCTGGTTCTGGACTTTCCAGAACACCTACTACGCGCTATCTAGCGCGAAGTTGAAAGGCTTCCCGAAAATCTACAACAGCGTGATCGACGTCTCGAACACCTGGCTGGAATGACCTGGTGATGCTGAACTTCATCGTGCGGCGGCTGCTGGCGATCCTGCCGGTGCTGCTTGCCGTCTCGCTGCTCACCTTCCTGATCGCCTCGCTGCTGCCGGGCGATCTTGCCATGGTCATCCTCGGCGATCAGGCGACGCCGGAGAACGTCGCAGCGCTGCGCCATGACATGGGGCTCGACCAGCCGCTGTGGTGGCGTTACCTGAGCTGGCTCGGCCACGTGCTGCAGGGCGATCTCGGCCGCTCGTTCCGCACCGGGCAGACCGTGCTACAGGCGGTCTCCGAGCGCATTCCGGTGTCGCTCGAATTGATGCTGATGGCAGAGTTCGTCGGGCTCCTGATCGGCGTGCCGATCGCGATCGCCTGCGCCGCGCGCGCCGGCGGCGCATTCGATCGCTTCATGACCGGCAGCGCCTTTGCGATGCTGTCGATGCCGTCTTTCCTGGTGGCGATCCTCTTGATCTATTTGTTCGCGGTCGAGCTGCACTGGCTGCCGGCGACCGGCTACGTCCCGTTCACCGAGGAGCCGCTCGCCAATCTGCGCTTCTTCGTGCTGCCGGCGTTGACACTGGCGCTGGCGGAATGGCCGGGCATCATGCGGGTGCTGCGCTCGGACATGATCGCGACCCTGCAGGAGGACTACATCGCGCTCGCCAAAGCAAAAGGCCTGAAGCCCTCGCGCATCCTGTTCGTGCATGCGCTCAAGCCCTCGTCGCTGACGCTGGTGACGGTGACGGGCATCAATATCGGTCGCCTGCTCGGCGGCACGCTGATCGTGGAATCGATCTTCGCGTTGCCCGGCATCGGCCGGTTGCTGGTCGGCGCGATCTACACCCGCGACCTCGTCATCCTCCAGGGCGTGGTGCTGCTGGTGGCCTGCGGCTTCGTCATCGTCAATTTCATCGTCGACATGCTCTATGCCGTGCTCGATCCGAGGATCCGCCATGGCCACGCTTGAGCTCTCGATGCAGGACGAAGTGGCGGCCGAGCCGCTGCGTCGCAAGCGCAAGCTCGGCCTGCTGTTCTGGATCGCGAGCGTCTGGCTCGTGATCATCCTCGCGCTCGCGATCCTCGCGCCGGTGCTGCCGCTGCAGAATCCCGTCGACATGGATATGCTCGAGCGTCGTGCCGCGTTCTCCAGCGAGCATTGGCTCGGCACCGATGGCCTCGGCCGCGACGAGCTTGCCCGGCTGATCTTCGGCGCGCGCGTGTCGCTGACCGTCGGGCTGATCGCGCCGATGATCGGCCTTGGCATCGGCGGCGCGCTGGGCCTGCTCGCCGGCTATTTCCGCGGCCGGTTCGAGACGCTGGTGGTCGGAAGCATGGACGTGCTGCTCGCATTTCCGCCGCTGATCTTCGCGCTCGCGGTGACCGCCTATCTCGGCCAGTCCATTCCCAATCTCACAATCATCCTCGGTGTGCTCGGCATTCCCGCTTTCATGCGGGTGGCGCGCGCCGCGACGTTGACGCTGGCGCGGCGCGAATTCGTGATCGCGGCCGAAGCCCTCGGAGCCAGCCATGCGCGCATCCTGCTGCGCGAGCTGCTGCCGAACGTGATCCTGCCGTTGCTCGCCTTCTTCCTGCTCGGCGTCGCCGTCACCATCGTGGTCGAGGGCGCGCTGTCGTTCCTCGGGCTTGGTGTGCCGCCGCCGACGGCGAGCTGGGGCAGCATGATCGGCGAGGGGCGCGACAGCCTCGACGTCGCGCCGCGGCTGGCCTTTCTGCCGGCGGCCGGCCTGTTCCTGACCGTGCTGGCCTTCAACCTCGTCGGCGACACCATGCGGGCGCTGACCGACCCGCGTCAGGGGGCGCTGTGAGCACGCCGCTCCTGACCATCGAGGACATCGCGGTCGAACTGCCGACGCCGCGCGGCAATCTGCGGGCTGTGGATCATGTCGATCTGTCGCTGCAGGCTGGCCGCACCCTCGGCATCGTCGGTGAATCCGGTTGCGGCAAGACCATGCTGTCGCGTGCGATCCTTCAGCTGCTGCCGAAGAAGGCAAAACTCTCCGGGCGCGTGATGTTCGACGGTGAGGATCTCGTGCGGCTCGCGCCTGAACGGCTGCGGCGCCTGCGTGCGCGCGAGCTCGCGGTCGTGTTCCAGGATCCCATGACTTCGCTCAATCCGGTGCTCACCATCGGCACGCAGTTGATGGAGACGATCCAGGAGCATCTCGAGCTCGACGCGTCGGCCGCGCGAAAGCGCAGCATCGATCTGCTGGCTGCCGTCGGCATTCCCGCGCCGGAGCAGCGGCTGGGGCAATATCCGCATCAATGCTCCGGCGGCATGCGCCAGCGTATCGCGATCGCGATCGCGCTGTCCTGCGAGCCAAGGCTCTTGATCGCGGACGAGCCGACCACGGCGCTCGACGTCACCATCCAGGCGCAAATTCTCGATCTGCTGGCGCGCGAGCAGCGCCGCCGCCACATGGCGATGATCATCATCACCCACGACCTCGGCGTGGTCGCCGGCCGCGCCGACGAGGTTGCGGTGATGTATGCCGGCCGGGTGGTCGAGCGTGCGCCGACGCAGGCCTTGTTCAAGCGCATGCACATGCCCTACACCGAGGCGCTGCTGGCGGCGATCCCGAAGCTGGACACGGCGCCGCATACACCGCTGCCTGCCATCTCCGGCCGACCGCCCGACCCGACACGGCCGTTGAAGGGCTGTTCCTTCGCGCCGCGCTGCCGCTATGCCGCCGGGCGCTGTCACGAGGCCAAGCCTGAACTGAAGAGCGCGGAGATATCAGGGCACCTCTATGCCTGCCTCCATCCGATCCGGATGACGGAGGGGATTGGCGCATGATGCAGCTTGCCGCGCGCGAGGAGCCGCTGCTGAACGTCGACAATCTCGTCGTCGAATATGGTCTCGGCAACAAGACCGTCCATGCCGTCTCCGGCGTCAGTCTTCAGGTCGCGCGTGGCGAGACGCTGGGTCTGGTTGGCGAATCCGGCTGCGGCAAGTCGACGCTGGGGCGCGCGGTGCTGCAGTTGCGGCGCGCCAAATCCGGCCGCGTGCTGTTCGACGGCGAGGATCTCACCGCAATGGAAGGCGAGGCGCTGCGCCAGATGCGCCGCCGTGTGCAACTGATCTTCCAGGACCCGATCGCCTCGCTCAACCCGCGTCGCCGCATCGGCGACATCGTCGCCGAGCCGCTGGTCATCGCAGGCGTCAAGGATGCCGTCGAGCGCAAGCGCCGGGTTCACGACGTGCTGTCGGCGGTCGGGCTCGATCCCGATCTCGTCGCGAACCGCCTGCCGCACGAATTCTCCGGCGGTCAATGTCAGCGCATCTGCATCGCGCGCGCGCTGGTGCTCAATCCGGAATTCGTCGTTTGCGACGAGCCGGTCTCGGCGCTCGACGTCTCCATCCGCGCGCAGATCCTCAATCTCTTGGAAGCGATGAAGGCGCGCTTCGGGCTGACGCTGCTGTTCATCGCGCATGACCTCGCGGTGGTCAAGGCGGTCAGCGACCGCGTTGCGGTGATGTATCTCGGCCGGCTCTGCGAGGTCGGCCCGTCGGAGCAATTGTTCGCAAGACCTGCGCATCCCTATACGAGCCTCCTGTTACAGGCGATTCCGGTGCCAGATCCCGACGTGCGTCCCGCCGAGAGCGTAGCAACCGGCGAGCCGCCATCGCCGATTGCGCCGCCGTCCGGCTGTCGGTTCCGCACCCGCTGTCCGCGCGCCGACCAGCGATGCAGCGCGGAGATACCGGAGTTGCGCGGGGTCGCACCCGGCCAGTTCGTGGCTTGCCACCATCCACTCGCCTGAACTAAGACCGGTTTGTCTCGCCCAGCCCGCCGTGGCATGGTGGCGTTTCAAGCATGCCGGGAGGACGCCATGAAGAGTTTCAAGGTCGCCGATTTCAAGGCGCCGCTGCAGGAATTCGTCGAGGCGACGCCGCAGCCGACGGGCACGCAAGTGCTGATCAAGGTCAAGGCCGCCGGTGTCTGCCACAGCGATCTCCACATCTGGGAAGGCGGCTACGATCTCGGCCACGGCCGCAAGCCGCTGTCGCTGAAGGACCGCGGCATCAATCTGCCGTTGACCATGGGCCACGAGACCGTCGGCGAAGTCCTGGCCTTCGGGCCCGACGTGAAACCGGGCGACCAGGGCGATCTCAAGCTCGGCGATGTCGGCCTCGTCTATCCCTGGATCGGCTGCGGCAAGTGCGCGACGTGCCTTGGCGGCGACGAGAACATGTGTCTCACGCCGCGCTCGCTCGGCGTCTATTGCGATGGCGGCTATTCCGATCACATGCTGGTGCCGCATCCGCGCTATCTGCTCAATCTGAGGGGACTCGATCCCGCGACGACCGCGCCTTATGCCTGTTCGGGCGTCACCACCTACAGCGCGCTGAAGAAGGTCGAGCAGCATTTCGACACGCCGATCGTGATGTTCGGCGCCGGCGGCCTCGGCCTGATGGCGCTGTCGCTGCTGAAAGCGATGGGCGGCAAGGGCGCGATCATGGTCGACATCGACGCCAGGAAGCGCGAAGCCGCCGAGAAGGCCGGCGCGCTCGCGACCGTCGATCCCAAGGCGGGCGACGCGCTGGAGCAACTGACGAAGAAAGCGGGCGGTCCGATCCGCGCTGTGATCGATCTGGTCGGCAATGCCGCAACGACGCAGCTCGGCTTCGACTGCCTGACCAAGGGCGGCAAGCTCGTCATCGTCGGATTGTTCGGTGGCGGCGCCACCTGGGCGCTGCCGCTGATTCCGATCAAGGCAGTGACGATCCAGGGCAGCTATGTCGGCAACTTGCGCGAAACGCAGGAGCTGCTCGATCTGGTGCGAGCCAAGAAGATTCCGCCGATCCCGGTGACGACGGCCCCGCTCGACAAGGCCAACGATGCGCTGCTGCAGCTGCAGCAGGGCGCGGTGGTCGGGCGCACGGTGCTGACGCCGTAGTTCGACGCTCTCTCCACCGTCATTGCGAGGAGCTCTTGCGACGAAGCAATCCAGACTATCTCCGCAGATGCAGTTCTGGATTGCTTCGCTTCGCTCGCAATGACGACTTGGCTAGCTCCTTCCTTGAGACCCGCAAAATGTCCGCAAACAACGCCTTCCACATTGCCGTGCTCGCCGGCGACGGCATCGGTCCCGAAGTCATGGCGCCGGCGCTCGAGGTGTTGCGCAAGGTCGGGGCGAAGTCGGGTTTGAGCTTCCGTTTCACCGAGGCCCCCGCCGGCGCCAATAATTATCTCGCGACCGGCAAGTCGATGCCCGACAGCACCATCAAGCTCTGTGAAGAGGCGGACGCGATCCTGCTCGGGGCATGCGGCCTGCCGTCGGTGCGCTACCCCGACAACACCGAGATCGCGCCCCAGATCGAGCTGCGCTTCATCTTCGACCTCTATGCCGGCGTACGGCCGGCGCGGCTGATTCCGGGCGTGCCGAGCCCGATCGTCGGGGCCGACCAGCGCGGTATCGACCTCGTCGTGATCCGCGAGTCCACCGAGGGCCTGTTCGCCTCGATGGGCAAGGGCGTGGTGACGCATGACGATGCGCGCGAGACCATGGTGATCACGCGCAAGACCTCGGAGCGGCTGTTCGAGTTCTCGTTTCGGCTGGCCGAGCGACGCAAGGCGCGCGGCAAGCCCGGATCGCTGGCCTGCGTCGACAAGGCGAACGTGTTCAAGGCCTTTGCGTTCTTCCGCGGCATCTTTGACGAGATCGCCAGGAAGCACCCTGAGGTGAAGACCGATCGGCTCTATGTCGACGCCTGCTCGGCGATGCTGGTCAAGCGTCCCTGGGATTTCGACGTCATGGTGATGGAGAACATGTTCGGCGACATCGTCTCCGACATCACCGCGAGCCTGATCGGCGGCCTTGGCATGGCGCCGTCGGCCGATATCGGCGACAAATACGCCGTGTTCCAGCCCTGCCACGGCACCGCGCCCGATATCATGGGGCAGGGCAAGGCCAATCCCACCGGCATGATCCTGTCGGCCGCGATGATGCTGGACTGGCTCGCCGACAAGCACGGGATCGAGAGCGCCGCGGAAGCCGGCGAACAAATCGAGCGCGCGGTGGACCAGGTCTATGCCGGCGGCCTCAAGCCGATGGAGTTCGGCGGCAGCAACGGCACGGCCGATATCACCAAGGCGGTGCTTGCGGCGCTCTAGTCGGAGCGCGCACACGAAAAAGGGGCCTTGCAGCCCCTTCGTCGTTCACCAGCGGTGCCAATGGCGATGGCCCCAGCCCCAACCGGGGCCGTAACCGTAGAACCGCCGTGGCCCGCCGTAATAGCCGTAGGCGCCATAATAGTTCGGACGCCACCAGCAGCGGCCCCAGGCGTTGCAGACCATCCGCACCTGGTCGACATGCGCGGCTGGACCGCTTGCGAGCTGATCGGCCTGCGGAATGCCGTTCGGCATCGCCGCGAGCGCTTGTCCCGACGCCAGCGCGACGCTGCCGAGCGTAGCCAGACCAAGAACAGCCAATTTGAGTTTCATCGCGATCTCCCTCTTTGGTGGCGGGAGAACTTGCAGCAGATCAATTGGTTGCTAGCGCGCTGCAAGGACGCGAGGAATTTAATCTTCGTGAATGAAGGTTCAGCTTCAGGCCGTCACTTTCCACTAAACTTCGGCTTGCGCTTCTCCATGAAGGCCTGCCGGCCCTCGCGGAAGTCGGCGCTGTCCATGCAGGCGGTGCCGATCGTCTTGATCGCGTTCATGTCGCGGGCACTTTCGTCCCTGAGCACTTCTGCGATGGTGATCTTGGCGGCCTTGATCGCGAGCGGCGCGTTTTCGGAAATGGTCTGTGCGATCGCCATCGTCTCGCCCCACAGCTCGTTGATCGGAAACACGCGCTCGACGAGGCCGATGCGCAGCGCTTCCGCCGCGTCGATGCGCATGCCCGTGTACATCAACAGCCGCGCCCAGGACGGGCCGACCAGCGACACGAGATGCTTCAGTCCGTCATAGCCATAGGCGATGCCGAGCTTCGCCGCCGGAATGCCGAACTGGCTGCCCTGCGCGGCGAGCCTGATATCGGCGAGCATGGCGACCTGCATGCCGCCGCCGAGGCAAAAACCCTCGATGCAGGCGATCGTCGGCTTCGGGTAGGCCGCGAGCAGCGCGCGCTGGGCAGCGCTGCGCTTGCCGTATTCTTCGGACGCCGCGGCATTGTGCCTGGTCTTTTCGAACTGGCTGATGTCGGCGCCCGAGACGAAGGCCTTGCCGCCGGCACCGCGCAGGATCACGACGCGCACGGCCTCGTCGTCGCGCAAGACGGTCAATGCCTCGCCAAATCCCTCCCACATTTCCAGCGACATCGCATTGCGCTTGTCGGGATTGTTGAAGGTGATCACGCCGACGTCGTCAGTGACCTGCATGAGGATCTTGCCGTCGGCGTAGGGAGTCTCTTGAGACAGGTCAGGCATCGCGCGCTCGCTTGTCATCTGGCGAGGCGCAATGTGATGTCAGTCCGAGGCCCGGGTCAACCGCGGCAGGGGAGGCGACTCTGCAACCGTCCGTGCCGCGATTGCATGCCTACTGCGCCATATGCGCGGTCAACGGATGATTGCCGGCATTGCTGAAGAAGGCCGCCTCCTCGGCAGTCGCTTCAAGCAGCTGCTCGTCCTGGTTATAGACGTCGTTGCGGAACTGGATGGTCTGGTCCTTGGTCATCCACGCGGTGAGATAGATCCACGCCACCGGCACTTTCCTGGCCATGGCGACCTCCTGATGCTGCCCGGTGGCGATTTCGGCGTCGATCGCCGCGCGCGTCCATTTCGGCTGGTCCTTCAGCAGCCAGGCGGCAAGATCGCGCACATTGTCGACGCGGGAGCAGCCGTGGGAATCGAAGCGGTAGTCGTCGCTGAACAGATTGCGCTGGTTGGTGTCGTGCATGTAGACCGAATAGGAATTCGGCATGTCGATCTTCACCGCGCCAAGCGCATTGAAGGCGCCGTTCTGCTGCCGCACGGTGAAGTTCGGCGTATGCGTGCCCGACCAGTCGACCGAATGCGGGTCGATCGGATTGTCGTGGGCGTCGAGCACCTCCATGTGCATGCGCGACAGATAGGTCGGATCCTTGCGCATGTGCGCGGAGATCTCGGTCTTGGCGATCGAGGAGGGCACCGTCCAGGTCGGGTTGAGCACGACGCCGGTGATCTGCGCCGTCAGCGTCGGCGACGGCTTCTCGGTCTTGCCGACGATGACGCGATAGCGCCGTACCACGACGTCGTTCTCGACCGCCTCGGCGAAGGCGGCGGGAATGTTGACCACGACATAGCGCTGGCCGAAGCTGAAATTGTTGTTCTCGAGCCGCTCGAGCGAGGCCTCGAGCTGGCGGATGCGCTTCTGCACCGAGACGTTCATCGCGGCGAGGGTGCGCGGCGTCATGGTGCCCGTGGGCGCAAGGCCGTGGCGGGCCTGAAAGCGCTTCACGGCGTCGGCGAGATCCTGATCGAACGCGCCGCTCGCTCTGTCGGCGGCGAGGTCGCCGGAGAGGATCAGCCGCTTGCGCAGAAGGTCGTCATTGGCGCCCTGAACGCCGAGTGCGAACTTGGCGTCCGCCGGGATTGTCGGCCAGCCGCCGCGCACCGCCAGGTCCGAATAGCTCAGCGCCGCGTCCTTGATCCGCTGTGCGGTGCCCTCGTCATAGGTCGGCTCATGGGTCAGGGCGAGCGCTGCGGCGGAGCGGCTCTCGGCGGTCGAGGCTGGTGCTGCCGCGGCTTTGGGGGCGGCGTGCGCCGGGTTGGCCGCCGGCACCGTGCCGGATGAGGTGCCGGCCTTGGGGCCGGCCTGGCCCGTGGTCTCGGTCTGCGCGAGCACGGAGGTGCTGGCAAGGAGGCCGACGGCAATGATCACGGCATGGCGTTTCGACATCTGTCTGGTCTTCCCCATCAGGACGAGGCCCGCAACGGGCGCTCGCATCGGCACGTCCCGCCGCCCATGCCGCACGCGCCGATTCGCTGAAATCGGCGGCAAGCTAGGGCATCAGGGTTGCGGTCCCATTAAGCGCGGCACATCGAGCCCCGGCGCATGCTTTGCGCCGGGGCTCTCGATTGGGTCGCAGCAGGGGTGAGACGGGTTCGCAAAAACTGCGATCGATGGCAGCCGGACGCCGACAAAATGCAAAGAAATAGGGGCGGCCAGGCCGCCCCCAAAATCCAAGGCCGTGCGCGGACACGCGCAGGCCAGAACCGAATCCATCGGGGTTCGTGCAATCCGGCCGCGCCCCCGTGACGCGGCGGATTGAACGTCGGCCGTGGAGGCCGGAGCCTCGACCGGCTCAGCTCTCGTTCGCTGCGATCGATTCCATCAGCGAAACGAGCTGACGCTGCACCGTCTGGTCCTTGATCTTGCTGTAGGCGCGCAGCAGGCGGAGGCTGAAAGCCGAGTCCAGGAACAGGAGGCTTTCGACTTCGCGGGCCTTGTTGTCGCCGTCATAGAAGAAGGTCACGGGCACGTCGAGGGCGGAGGCGATCTGCTGAAGCCGAGCCGCGCCGACGCGATTGACGCCCTTCTCGTATTTCTGGACCTGCTGGAAGCTGACGCCCAGCTTTTCGCCGAGCTCGGCCTGCGAGATCTTCATCTCGACACGCCGCAGACGGATCCGCTTGCCAAGCTCAATGTCCGGCTTGCCGGCACTGCGCTGCTTCATTCTCTTCGCCGCTGCTTTCATCTCTGTTTTCACCTTTGTTCTTCGGTTGAAAATCCCCCGAAGAGCTGGGTCAGGGGTTCGCCCATATACGAGTCCTTGAATTCATGCGGATGCACGAACTCTTCCTTAAACCACGGGAAGCGAGCCGGATTGAAAGCCTCGATCAGCCAGTCAATCATGTGCCGCACGCGGGGAATCCGGCCACTACCTGGATGGTAGGACAACCAGATATCCAGCGGTCGGTTCAACTCGACCTCCAGTGGAATCAACTTCCCGCCAAGCGCGATGGCATAGCTCGGGAATACGCCGATGCCGGCGCCATTGGCGACCGCCCAGTAATTGGCGCTCGAGACGTTGGTCTTCATGACCAGAAGGTCACGTTCCGGGACGCCCGGGAAGAAGCTCTCAAAGGTTTCCTTGGCGGCGATCTGATCGGCGAATTGCAGCACCAGGCGGTGCTTGATCAATTCCGTCGCCGAGCGCGGCGCGCCATGTTTCTCGACGTAGCCCCTGGAGGCCCAGAACATCAGGTGCATGCGGCCGAGCCGCACCAGCTTGACGTCGAGCGCCGAAGGCCGCGACAGGTGGATGGCGACGTCGGCCTCGTGCCTGCTGACGTCGGCCGAGCGCATCGCGCAGTGCAGATCGACCAGGATATTGGGATAGGCCTGCTGGAATTCGACCAGTCGCGGGGCGAGCCAGAACGTACCCAGTCCTTCGGTGACGGCGACGCGAACCTCGCCGGTGAGGGCATTGGCCGTCGAATCGCTGGTGCGCAGCACGTCGAAGGCGGCCGCTTCCATGCGCTCGACGGCGGAGACCACCAGCGCGCCTTCATCGGTCAGATGGGTGCCGTGGACGTCGCGCGTGAACAGAGTGGTGCCGGTCTGGCGCTCGAAGTCATCGATTCGGCGGCGGACGGCGTTGATCGACAGCGACAGCCGTTCGGCCGCCGAGCGGAAACTTCCGCAGCGGACGACTTCCAGGAATATGCGGGCCGCATCCCAGTCCGAGAGGCCGCTGATGTTTGTCTTTGGGCGTTCCTCCAGCGGAACGCCCCTTTCCGCCAAGGAGTGCATACAAGTCCCTTCGGGCCGCTAAACTGGCAGAATCTAACGCAAACCACAACCACGACGGGTTGGGGATCGGTGAGTTTTGAACGTCATACTTACCGCGCCCGATGTGGTATTGGGGTGTGCTTGGGGTTGGGAATCGGGTTAGTTTTTTGCCCGGAAGAGGGGTAGGCGTGCGTTCCGTTGTGAGCCCTAAAACGGCTGCGGGATTGCCGGGTCCATTTGGACCGGAGCACGGCGTGCGAAATGTCGCGCGCTCCCGTGGGATGGACCTGTCGCGCCGGCTCAAGCGTTTCAGCCATGACCATTTCGATTTGCGCCGCGCGGCGATGCCGCCTGGAACCGGGCCTTCGATGCAGAAACACATTGGAATCGTCTTCGAAGGCGCGGATTCCCCGTGCTATCCTCGTTTCTCTTTGGGGGCCGAGGGGATTGTTCCAAGCACGTCTCGCAGGCCGAACTAACGGAAAGAACGCCGGTGTCGCATTCAGAAGAACAGTTGCAGTCGGTGCTCGAGACACTCGAAGAGTGCCGCAAGGTTCTCAACGAGAGCAACAGCCGCGAGTCGGCCGAGTTGCTCTCGATCGTCATCCTCGATGTCAGGATGAAGCTCAAAGGAATTGACAGTGCCGATCTCAAGGCGCTGTGCGACGAAATGCTGCGGAGCGCTGCCAGCGAGCCGCCGTCCCCCTCCAAGCAGACGCAGGACCAGCCCCGGCGTCCGCTGCTCCGCGTGGTGAAGTAGCCGCGCCGCCGAATCTCGCTTTTTGGCGAGATTTGTGCGCGTCCCGGTGCCGCATCTGTGATCACAGACGGCATCGGGAGGAGCCCTGGTTTGATCGCGCCTCTGTTGCGCATTCTCAGCCATCGGCTACACCAGAGCCGGTTTGGCTCCGGTCCACGCGCAGTCTCCGCGCGCCGCATGGAGCCTGAGATGGCTTCGATTGCATCATGCAAAATGTTTCAATCCCGGCGGCGCTGATTGCCGGCCTCGTCAGTTTCCTCTCCCCCTGCGTCCTGCCGCTGGTTCCGCCTTATCTGATCTACCTGACGGGCGCCACGATCGAGCATGTCGAGAGCGGCGAGCCCGACACGGCCTCCAAGCGCGCGATCATGATGGCGGCGCTGCTGTTCGTGCTTGGCTTCTCCACGGTGTTCGTGGCGCTCGGCGCCAGCGCCTCGCTGATCGGCGGGCTGATCCGCACCTGGTCGGCGGAATTGTCGATCCTCGCCGGCATCGTCATCATCGTGATGGGCCTGCACTTCCTCGGACTGACGCGCATCGGCATCTTGATGCGCGAGGGTCGGCTGCCGATCCCGAAGCCTGTCGGACTCTGGGGCGCCTACATCATGGGGCTCGCCTTCGCGTTCGGCTGGACGCCCTGCATCGGTCCGATCCTCGCCGCGATCCTGTCGATCGCCGCGGCGGAAGCGACGGTCACCAAGGGGGCGGGCCTGCTCGCCATCTATTCGGCGGGCCTCGGCATTCCCTTCCTGATCGCCGCCCTGATGATCGAGCAGTTCTCGACACTGTTCGCGCGCATGAAGGGGCACCTCGTCAATGTCGAGCGCGCCATGGGCGTGTTGATGGTCATCACCGGCATCGGCTTCCTCACCGGCGCGGTCTCCAATGTGAGCATCTGGCTGCTGGAGACGTTTCCGTCGCTGCAGACGATCGGCTAGATCATCCGCAACTAGGCTCGTAACCGCGGAATCAGGCGCGTCGCGTTCTCATGACCGATGGCATCGAGATCTTCCGCCGAGAGGCCAAGCTTCTGCATTTGTGTGAACTGGCCAAAGCCGAAATACGGATAGTCGGTGCCGTAGGTGATCTGCGAGGCCGGGACGAGTTTGAGTAGCGCCGCCATGGACGGCGCGAATGTCGCATTCGCGGTGTCATAATGAAGCCGGCGTAGCTCGCCTTCGATTCCCTCCGGCGCAAATTCCTTCAGGTCGGGCCGCGCCCCGTAGAACGAATTGATCCGGCCGGCCATCATCGGGATCGTGCCGCCGGCATGCGAGAACAGCCATTTGATGTCGCGATAGCGGGCAAACGAGCCGCTGAGCAGCAGGCTTGTCACCGTGCGCGTGGTGTCGTGCGGGACTTCGATCACCGCCGGAAACGTGCCGACGCTGAGAGCGCTGCAACAGTTCGCGACCAGCGGATGGACATAGACGACCGCCTTGCGGCGATTGAGCTCTTCCAGCACGGGCCTGTAGGCGGCATTGCCGAGCCATTTGTCGCCATAGCTCGTCTGCAATCCGATCCCGTCGGCCTTCAGCGTGTCGATCGCATACTCTATTTCCTTCAGCGTCGCATCGATGTCCAGCATCGACAAGGTCGCGAACAGGCCGAAGCGGCCGGGGTGGTCGCGCATCATATCCGCTGCATAGTCGTTGCAGGTCCGCGCGAGCCGGCCGGCTTCCGCTGCCCCAAGGTCGAACCACACGCCGGGGGTGGAGGCGATCGAGAGGATGCCGGTGCGGACGCCGTTGCTGTCCATGTCGTCGACCAGCTTCTCACGGGTCCATGCGACCTGGCCGGGGAAGTGTGGCTGCTTGCGCGCGTCCTCGTAGCCTAGCCAGAGCTTTTGATATTCCGGCGGATAGAAGTGAAGATGGGTGTCAATCAGCGCCGGCCTGGTTTGTGCGAATGCCGCCGTGGACGCGAAGGTCGAGGTCAGGCCGACTGCGCCTAGCCTTGCGAGAAAGCCGCGTCGCGACCAATGCAAATCGCAGCAGCTGCAGCCGCGATGTATCGGCGATTTTCGATCCCGCGTGTTCATGCTGAAATTCACCTGCGATCGCTGGTTCAGATCGATGATCCGTTGGATCGCACCGTTCTATCGTCGTTGCGTCGTATCCGCACCTGGCCGGTCGCGCGGCGCCAGCAATTTTATGTGAACCAGTAGCAGGCGCACGAACAGGTGAAGGGCTGCGAGAGCTTTGCCCCGAAAGATGGAGGGAGCTTTGTCGCCGGTATCGATCGTTCACCGCGTTTCGTCGAGTGCGCAGGTCACCGTGCAGACCACACCCTTTGGCAGGAAGTCCACCGTGGCTTCGCCGCCGAGCTGATCACGCGCGCTGCGTTCGATCAGGCGCGAGCCGAAGCCGCGCTGAACCGGTGCCGTCACCAGCGGGCCGCCGATCTCGGTCCAGATCAGCCGGAGCCGCGGCTTCGGCGTGTCGGCGATGACATCCCATTCCAGCGTCACCCGGCCGGACTCGTTGGACAGCGCGCCGTATTTCGCCGCGTTGGTCGCGATCTCGTGCACGATCATCGACAGCACGACCGCAAGCCGCGGCGACAGCGGCACCGCGGGCCCGGTCATCTGGATGCGATCGGGATTTGCAAGCAGGAAGGGGCGGAGCGCGCGCGCGATCACGTCCCTGAGCTCCGAGCCCGCCCACTTCTCCTGGCTGAGCAGATTGTGCGCTTCTGCGAGTGCGCCGAGCCGTCCCTCGAACTTGCTCCGCTCGTCGCGGCTGGCGCTGCGAAAGGTCTGCACTGCGATCGCTTGCATCAGCGCCAGCGTGTTTTTGACGCGGTGATTGAGCTCCTCGATCAAAAGACTATGCAGCATCTCGCCGCGCGCAATCGTGGTGGCCATCCGAACCGCAAAAGTCAGGCCGATCAGCAGCAGCACGCCGCCGATCAGGCTGGTGACCGCGACGTTGCGCCAGAGCGGGGCGATCAGCGAGCTTTCCGGAACGCCGGCGGCGACCGTCCAGCCGGTCAGATGCGATCGCATATAGGCGGATGCGAGGGGAACGCCGTCGAGCGAGACCGACGAAAGCGCAGCCTCGTCGCTGCGAAACATTTCCGTGTAGAGCGAGGGCGAGGCGCGCTTGCCGAAGGTTTCGTCCGGATTGGGCACGCGCGCGAACACGGTGCCCGTGGCATCGAGCAGCGAAACCGTCCATTCATTGTCCGGCCGTTGCTTCTCGACGAGGTCCTGGAAGATGCCGACCGGCGGGCTAAAGCAGAGGTCATAGACCACGGCGCCGTCGCGAAAGACTGGAACCTCGACGGTGAGAACCTGCCGACGGTTATAGACGCCCTGAAACAGGTCGGAATATTGCGGCGCCTTGGCCGCGAATATCTTGTCGACAATCGCCATGTTGCCGCGCGGCGGCAGGCTCGCAATATCCTCTGTCGCGGAGGAAAACAGGATCCGGCCCTTGCTGTCGGAGATCAGCAACAGACCGCCTCTGCCGTATTGCTCGAGAAAGCCGAGCGCGATGCGGCGAAAACTGACGAAGTCGTCGTTGCGCAGCGAATTCGTCAGCGCCAGCACCTGCAGGCCGCCGGTCATCCGCTGCACCTCGGAATCCAGCACGAGGCGCATGCTGCGCACATTCTCCAGCACACGCCGGGTCGCATCGCTGCGGGCCTGCTTGTAATTGTAGAAAGCGATGCCAACCGCGAACACGATCAGCGGCAACATCGTTCCCGTGACCAGGAGAGCGAGCCGGACCGGCAGGGAGAGCTTTGACAAACGCGGGCATCCCGGTTCCAGCGCCTGGGCGCCGGA
This sequence comes from Bradyrhizobium campsiandrae, assembly GCF_014529705.1. GTDB lineage: Bacteria > Pseudomonadota > Alphaproteobacteria > Rhizobiales > Xanthobacteraceae > Bradyrhizobium > Bradyrhizobium campsiandrae. Next base: position 167,388 of record NZ_JAANIH010000007.1, on the reverse strand, counting down.
TTATGGTTTTGCAGAACCATACGGGCAGGAATTGCACGGCGCCACGATTTTCGCATCGGGCGAGCGGGCCAGATCGGGATTTTTGCGGCGCAGTCGCCGACGCCAGTGCGGATACGTCGCGTCAGCTCATGCTGATGGCGGTGAGCACCAGGCAGACGGCATATACGGCCGCCAGACTGAGCCCGGCGATCCGGGCTTCCCGATGCGATCTCATGTGTTGATCTCCGAGGCTGCTCCATCAACATCTCGCTGCAGGCGCCGTTCCGGCTGATAAGGAACAAATTGCTACTTTTTCCCGTTCTCGAATCGACCGGGCGCAACGTCCGGCAATTGGAGGAGGAGAGAATGAAGCTGAGGATCGCAACCGCAGCCCTGATGGTGGCTGCGTTTTCACTGCCGGCGTTCGCGGCCGACGAGTTCTATGTCGTGCAGGACGTCAAGACGAAGAAGTGCACCATCGTCGACAAGAAGCCGACCGACACGTCCATGACCGTCGTCAGTCCCTCCGGCACGATCTACAAATCGCGCACCGAGGCTGAGAGCGGCATGAAGACCGTCAAGGTCTGCACGTCAAACTGAGGAGGATGACAATGCCCGTCCTGATTTTATGGGCCGTGCCGGCCGTGCTGGTGATTGGCGGCGGCGTTTACCTGATCGGCCACTTCCACTGAACCAAAAGCAACGGGCTCCGCAACGCTGTGCGGAGCCCGTCACAACAAATGCCGGGAGCGTCAGAGATTGCTCTCGGTGATCGCCGCATAAACCATGCTGCGCAGCTCGCGGCGCAGCGGGTAGGCGCTCGACGGCAGCACCTGCGTCATGAAGATCGTGATCAGCTCTTCGGCCGGATCGATCCAGAACGAGGTCGTTGCCGCTCCGCCCCAATTATATTCGCCGGGGCTGCCCGCGATCAGCGTCTCGGCGGGGCGCATCGTCACCGCAAAGCCGAGGCCGAAGCCGATGCCGTTATAGGCGGCCTCCGAAAACAGCGAGCGCGACACTTCCGGCAGCGCCTGTCCGCCCGGAATGTGATTGCTGGTCATCAGCGCCAGCGTCTTCGGCCCGATCAGTCTGACACCACCAAGCTCGCCGCCGTTGAGGAGCGCGCGGCAGAAGGTGAGATAGTCGGCCATCGTCGAGCACAGCCCGCCGCCACCCGAGATGAAAGACGGCGGCGACAGGAACGAACTCGTCGCCGGGTCGTCCTGGAGCGTCAGGCCCTCGCGGCGCTGGCCGGCATGGAAGGTCATGCCGCCACCGGGATCGGCCGAGTAGCACGCCGCAAAGCGATGCGCCTTCGACGCCGGCACGTAAAAATCGGTGTCGGTCATGCCGAGTGGATCGAGAATGCGGGTCTTGAGGAACTGCTCGAACGGCATGCCCGAGATCTTGCCGACGAGATAGCCGATCACGTCGGTCGCGACCGAGTAGTTCCATGACTCGCCCGGCGAAAACTCAAGCGGGATTTTTGCAAGGCCCTCGATCATGGTCTGGAGCGTACCTGCTTTCTCGACCTCGCCGATCTTCTCGGCGCGATAGGCGGCATCGACATTGGAGCGCTGCTGGAAGCCGTAAGTCAGTCCCGAGGTGTGGCGCAGCAGGTCGACGATCAGCATCGGCCGGGCCGGGGGCCGGGTCAGGAAATTGGGCGAGGTGCCCGCGACGAACACGCCGAGATTCTTCCATTCCGGAATATACTTTGCGACCGGCTCGTCGATCGCGACCAGGCCCTCCTCGACCAGCATCATGAAGGCGACGCTGGTGAGCGGCTTGGTCATGGAATAGATGCGGTAGATGGTGTCGTCCTTGACCGGCACCTTGCGCTCGACATCGGCAAGGCCCTGCACCGAGCTGTGGGCGACCTTGCCGCGGCGATAGACGAGCAGGTGCGTTCCCGGAAAACGGCCGGCATCGATGTACCGGGCCCTCAGATGGGCATCGACGCGGTCGAGCGCGGCCTTGGACATGCCCACGGATTCGGGCGAGGCGGGGGTAGGGGCGAGCATTGGTTCCTCCGGCACTGTTCTGAAGGCGTTGATAGCCGAAATGACGGCCTCATTCCAAGCGCGTCGCGCTTAACGCGAGGTCGCCTGATGGTGTAGGCTTTGATCCGGAACGCCTCCAAGGAGCCCCGCCGGGCCAACGAGAAAAATCAAGGCAAACGCACCATGACCCAGTTCAACGAGACCGAACTCACCGAGGCCGTCGTCAAGAGCTTCGACAGCACGCCAAACCCGCGGGCGAAATTCCTCCTGCAGGAATTGGTGAAGTCGCTGCACGATTACGTGAGCAAGACCGGTCTCACCTTCGAGGAATGGGAATACGCCATCGATTTCCTGACCCGCACCGGCCAGAAATGCACCGACACCCGACAGGAGTTCATCCTGCTCTCCGACGTGCTCGGCGTCTCCATGCTGGTCGACGCGGTGAACCATCGCGACCGCGACGGCGCGACGGAGACCACCGTGCTCGGCCCGTTCTATGTCGGTGAGCACAAGGTCACCGCCCACGGCACCGACATCTCGCCGAACAATCTCACCGGCGAGCGGATGTTCGTGCAGAGCCGCGTCACCGATCTCAAGGGCAAGCCGCTGGCGAACGTCCCTGTCGACGTCTGGCATGCCGACGATGACGGCTTCTACGATTCACAGAAGGCGAATTATGACGAGGTCGGCGCCTCGGCGCGGGCGCGCTTCGTCACCGACGGCGATGGCCGCTTCTTCTTCCGCACCATCCTGCCGTGCAGCTATCCGATCCCGACCGACGGGCCGGTCGGCGAAATGATCGTGCAGACCAAGCGCCATCCGATGCGGCCGGCGCATGTGCACTTCCTCGTCAACGCGAAGGGCTACGAGCCGCTGATCACGCATGTCTTCATCGGCGGCGACAAATATCTCGATTCCGACGTGGTGTTCGGGGTCAAGGACGACCTCGTCGCCAAGGTCGAGCCCCGCAACGACCCTGTGATGCCCGACGGTGCCAAGGCGAACGGGCCCTGGCACCTGATGACCTACGAATTCCACCTCAAGCCCGGCGGCGGCATTGCGCCCAAGCCGCTGGGGACGAAGGCGGCGGAGCCGGCCTGATAAGGCGTGAATCGCGTCTGCCTACTTTGTGTGCGGCGCACAAGATTTGAGCGAATCGCAAATTTGGCGTGCGCGCGGCGTGCTGCGACAATCCGGCTCGGAGCGTGCAACTTATTGATTCAACGAATTTTTTACGTCCCTTTGGCTTGGCATGAAGCTTGAATCGTTCAAGCCGACGCCATTGAAGCCGTCCCGCGAGACTTCTCATCCGAAATGCCGACGCCACCAAGACGGGGGTCTCCCCCGTCGCGCGTTCGCATGCGCTTTTTTGGCGTTACGGACGGACGGGCTGCTCGTGTGCACTGACGCCATCAATCCGCAACGATGCAAAGGACGACACGATCCATGACCAAGCGCACCCGCCGGCCCTCGGATAATGGGCTCAGCCGCCGCCAATTGTTGAAGGCTACCGGCTCGACCGCCGCTCTTCTCGCCGCCGCCAAGCTGAACTTCCCCGCCGGCGCCTTCGCGCAGGACGCAGGCCCCGAGGTCAAGGGCGCCAAGCTCGGCTTCATCGCGCTGACCGACGCGACCCCGCTGTTCGTCGCCAAGGAGAAGGGCATCTTCGCCAAATACGGCATGCCCGACGTCGAGGTGCAGAAGCAGGCCTCCTGGGGCACCACGCGCGACAACCTCGTGCTTGGCTCCGAAGGCAACGGCATCGACGGCGCGCACATCCTCACCCCGATGCCGTATCTGATCTCGGCCGGCAAGGTGACGCAGAACAACCAGCCGACGCCGATGTACATCCTGGCGCGGTTGAACCTGAACGGTCAGTGCATCTCGGTCGCCAAGGAATATGCCGATCTCAAGGTCGGCATCGACACCGCGCCCTTCAAGGCGGCGCTGGAGAAGAAGAAGGCCAGCGGCAAGGCGGTGAAGGCCGCGATGACCTTCCCCGGCGGCACGCATGATCTGTGGATCCGCTACTGGCTCGCCGCCGGCGGCATCGATCCGGACAAGGACATCGAAACCATCGTGGTGCCGCCGCCGCAGATGGTCGCCAACATGAAGGTTGGCACCATGGACTGCTTCTGCGTCTGCGAGCCGTGGAACCTGCAGCTCATTCATCAGGAGATCGGCTACACCGCGATCACCACCGGCGAGCTCTGGGACAAGCATCCCGAAAAATCATTCGGCATGCGCGCGGCCTGGGTCGACAAATATCCAAAGGCGGCGAAGGCGCTGCTGATGGCGGTGATGGAAGCCCAGCAATGGGCCGAGAAGGCCGAGAACCGCGAGGAAGCCGCGGTGATCTGCGCCAAGCGGCAGTGGATCAACTGCCCGGTCGAGGATGTCACCGACCGTATGAAGGGCAAGTTCGACTACGGCACCGGCCGCGTCGTCGAGAACTCGCCGCAACAAATGCGGTTCTGGAAGGACCAGGCCTCCTATCCGTTCCAGAGCCACGACCTCTGGTTCCTTACCGAGGACATTCGCTGGGGCAAGTACGAGCCCGGCTTCGACACCAAGGCACTCATCGCCAAGGTCAATCGCGAGGACCTCTGGAAGGATGCGGCCAAGACGCTCGGCGTCGCGAGCGCCGACATCCCGGCTTCCACCTCGCGCGGCAAGGAGACCTTCTTCGACGGCAAGGTGTTCGATCCCGAAAATCCGGCTGCCTATCTGAAGTCGCTCGCGATCAAGCGCGTCGAAGTCTGATGGAGCCCGCGGCCGCCTTCGGGCGGCCGCATCCTTTGAAGCCGGAGAATGCGATGAACATGCCTGCCACCAAGATCGAGGTCGAGACCGCGGCGCCTGCATCCGTCGCCGCGCCTGTCGTTGCGATGACACCGAGGCGCCCGCCGCGCGCCGAGGCCTATGCGCGGATGGCGAAGGAGACCGCGGTGCGCGTCATTCCGCCCCTGGTCGTGATCGCATTGCTTGCGCTGGTGTGGGAGCTGGTCTGCCGCCGCGCAGGCTCCGCGCTGCCGCCGCCGTCAAAGGTGTTCAAGGACACCAAGGAACTGATCTTCGATCCGTTCTTCGACCATGGCGGCATCGACAAGGGCCTGTTCTGGCATCTGTCCGCCAGCCTCCAGCGCGTTGCGCTCGGCTACTCGCTCTCGGCGATTGCCGGCATCGCGCTCGGCGTGCTGGTCGGGCAGTCGGTCTGGGCGATGCGCGGGCTCGATCCGTTGTTCCAGGTGCTGCGGACCATTCCACCGCTGGCCTGGCTGCCGCTCTCGCTCGCCGCCTTCCGCGACGGCCAGCCTAGCGCGATCTTCGTCATCTTCATCACCTCGATCTGGCCGATCATCATCAATACCGCGGTCGGTATCCGCAACATTCCGCAGGACTATCGCAACGTCGCCGCGGTTGTGCAGCTCAATCCGCTGGAATTTTTCGCCAAGATCATGATCCCGGCGGCGGCGCCTTACATCTTCACCGGGCTTCGCATCGGCATCGGCCTGTCGTGGCTCGCCATCATTGCAGCCGAAATGCTGATCGGCGGCGTCGGCATCGGCTTCTTCATCTGGGACGCCTGGAATTCCTCGCATATCAGCGAGATCATTCTGGCGCTGTTCTATGTCGGCATCGTCGGCTTCGTGCTCGACCGTCTGATCGCGGGCCTCGGCAAGGTCGTCACCCGCGGCACCGCGCAGAACTGAGGGAGAAGGGCACATGACCGCCTATCTGAAGCTCGATCACATCGACAAGATCTTCACCCGCGGTGCTGCGACCACCGAGGTGCTGAAGGACATCAACCTGACGATCGAGAAGGGCGAATACGTCTCGATCATCGGCCATTCCGGCTGCGGCAAGTCGACCCTGCTGAACATCATCGCCGGCCTGACGGGCGCCACCACCGGCGGCGTGCTGCTGGAGAACCGCGAGGTCAATGCGCCGGGGCCCGATCGCGCGGTGGTGTTCCAGAACCACAGCCTGCTGCCGTGGCTCACCGTCTACGAGAACGTCAAGCTCGGCGTCGACAAGGTCTTTGCCAGGACCAAGTCCAAAGCCGAGCGCGACGCCTGGGTGATGCACAATCTCAACCTGGTGCAGATGGCCCATGCCAGGGACAAACGTCCATCCGAAATCTCCGGCGGCATGAAGCAACGCGTCGGCATCGCGCGGGCGCTGGCGATGGAGCCGAAGGTGCTGTTGCTGGACGAGCCTTTCGGTGCGCTCGACGCATTGACCCGCGCCCATCTCCAGGATTCCGTGATGGCGCTGCATCAGAAGCTCGGCAACACGATTCTGATGATCACCCACGACGTCGACGAAGCCGTGCTGCTCTCCGATCGCATCGTCATGATGACCAACGGGCCAAGCGCGCGCATCGGCGAGGTGCTGGAGGTGCCGCTCGCCCGGCCGCGCAAGCGCCTCGAGCTCGCGACCAACGCGACGTATTTGAAGTGTCGGCAGCGCGTGCTCGAGTTCCTCTACGAGCGCCACCGCTTTGTCGAAGCGGCGTAAACCCTGCGCCTAATTTTGAATCATCAAGCTCAATCCTTGTGCGCCGCACAGGGATTGAGCGAATCGCAAGATTTGCGTGCGAAATGGCCCTGCAAATATTTCGGGCAATTCGAATAAGTCGCTGAATTTCCCTGTATTTCCCTGGTGCGAGCAGTTGGCACGGAAGTTGAATTACTTTGTCCGACGCCAACGACGACGTCCCTCAACATCATCAATCAGCATCGTGATCTCGCCACCGGGGCCTTGCCTCGGAGCGTGCCTCCTTGCGTGGAGGCTGAGCCTGCAACGACGCAGCGGTGAGTCTGGAAGGGATATTCAATGACGACGAATTCGACGCGACATCCGGCTTCAAGTCCGACCTGGATTTCAGACTGGCGCCCCGAGGACGAGGCGTTCTGGAATGCGACGGGCAAGACCATCGCAAGGCGCAACCTGATCTGGTCGATCGTGGCCGAGCACATCGGCTTTTCGGTCTGGCTGATCTGGAGCATCGTCACCACCAAGCTGCCGCAGGCAGGCTTCCACTACTCGACCGACCAGCTGTTTCAGCTCGTCGCGGTGCCCGGCCTGATCGGCGCCCTGATGCGCTTTCCCTACACCTTTGCGGTGACGACGTTCGGCGGCCGCAACTGGACCATTTTCAGCGCGGCGATCCTGTTCGTCCCGACGCTGTCGCTGGCCTATTTCGTCAGCCAGCCCGAGACGCCGTTCTGGCTGATGCTGCTGGTGGCTTCGACCGCCGGTCTCGGCGGCGGCAATTTCGCCTCCAGCATGACCAATATCTCCTTCTTCTTCCCCGACCGGATGAAGGGCTGGGCGCTCGGCCTCAACGCGGCCGGCGGCAATATCGGCGTTTCCAGCGTGCAGCTGCTGACCCCGATCCTGATGACGTTGGCCGTCATCAATCTGTTCCAGGCGACGCCGGTCGACGGCATCTTCCTGCAAAATGCCGGACTGATGTGGGTGCTGCCGATCGCGATCGCGGTGTTCGGTGCGGTGTTCTTCATGAACAATCTCACCTCAGCGAAGTCGTCGGTGAAGAACCAGCTCGCGATCGTCAAGCGCAAGCACACCTGGATCATGGCGTACCTCTATATCGGCACGTTCGGATCCTTCATCGGCTATTCGGCCGCGTTTCCGCTGTTGCTCAAGACGCAGTTTCCGGCGGTGACGATCGGTATCGCGTTCCTCGGGCCACTGGTCGGTTCGTTGTCGCGGCCGCTCGGCGGCCTGCTCGCCGACAGGATCGGCGGCTCGATCCTCACCTTCTGGAATTTCATCGCGATGACGGCGGCGACGGTCGGCGTGCTCTATTTCGTCGGGCACAAGGACTTCATCGGCTTCCTGTCGATGTTCCTGATCCTGTTCGTCACCACCGGCATCGGCAATGGCTCGACCTACCGCATGATCCCCTCGATCTTCCGCGAGCAGAACCTGTTCAAGGTGCGCGGCAAGGGCGATGCCGAGCGCGCGGCTGCCTTGAAGACAGCCAGCATCGAGAGCGGCGCGGCGGTCGGTTTCATCGGCGCGGTCGGTGCCGTCGGCGGCTACCTGATCCCGAGCGGCTTCGGCAAGTCGATCGCCCTGACCGGCGGTCCGCAGCTCGCGCTCGCGATCTATCTCGGCTTCTACGCCTCGTGCCTGGCTTTGACCTGGTGGTTCTACCTGCGTCGCAGCCCGCAAGGCGAAGGCGCGCCAAGCCTTGCCGAGGCGCGGGTCTGACATTTGGTACGAATCTCGCTTCTCCCCGCACGCGGGGAGAAGACTCTCTGATGTCGTTTGAACCATGAACTTTTTCCGCAACGGCGCGGACAAAGGCAGACCGAAACAGACAGGAGACCATCATGACGCCTGAGCAGATCGCCCTCGTGCAGCAGAGCTTTTCCAAGGTCGCGCCGATTTCAGAGGCAGCTTCCCAGCTGTTCTACGACCGCTTGTTCGAAGTGGCCCCGTCCGTGCGCGCGATGTTTCCCGAGGACATGACCGAGCAGCGCAAGAAGCTGATGGGCATGCTCGCCGCCGTCGTCAGTGGCCTGTCGAATCTCGAGACGATTCTTCCCGCGGCGTCGGCGCTGGCCAAGCGCCACGTCGCCTACGGCGCCAAGGCCGAACACTATCCCGTGGTCGGCGCGACCTTGCTGTGGACCCTGGAGAAGGGCCTCGGCGAGGCCTGGACGCCTGAACTCGCCGCCGCCTGGACCGACGCCTATGGCGTGCTTTCCGGCTACATGATTTCCGAGGCCTATGGCGCACAGCCGCAGGCCGCCGAATAGGAGATGTCTTGTGAGTGAACCGCTCGTCATCGTCGGCAACGGTATGGCGGCAGCTCGTCTGGTCGACGAGCTCGCCAAGACCGCGCTCGGCCGCTATGCGGTCGCCGTGATCGGCGAGGAGCCGCGGCTCGCTTACAACCGCGTGCTGCTCTCATCCGTGCTGGCCGGCGAGACCGGCTCGCACGAGATCGAGCTCCGCCCGGCGGATTGGTGGCGCGATCGCGGCGTCACCGTGCGCTACGGCTATCGCGTGACCGAGATCGACACCGGCCGCCGCGAGCTCAAGATCGAGGGTGAAGAAAGCATGGAATATTCCAAGCTCGTGCTCGCCACCGGATCGACGCCGCTGCGGCTCAACATACCCGGCGCCGATCTTGCCGGCGTGCACACCTTTCGCGACACCCGAGATGTCGACCTGTTGCTGACGCTCGCAGCCGCCAGGAAGCGAGTCGTCGTGGTCGGCGGCGGCCTGCTCGGGCTGGAGGCGGCCTATGGCCTGGCGAAGGCCGGCGCGCCGGTGACGCTGCTGCATCTGATGGACCGGCTGATGGAGCGCCAGCTCGATGCGCCCGCGGCCGACCTGCTCAAGACGCTGGTCGAACGCAAGGGCATCCGCATCATGCTCAATGCATCGACGGTCCGCATCCATGGCGCACGCCATGTCGAAGCGGTGGAGCTTGCCGATGGCAGCCGTATCGCGGCTGAAGCCGTGATCTTCGCCGCCGGCATCAGGCCCAACGTCGCGCTGGCCAAGGAAGCCGGCATTGCGGTCAACCGCGGCATCGTCGTCAACGACGTGATGCAGACCGCCTCACCGGACATTTACGCGCTCGGCGAATGCGCCGAGCATCGCGGCACCTGCTACGGGTTGGTCGAGCCCGCCTACGAGCAGGCGCGGGTGCTCGCGCGTCATCTGGCCGGCCGGCCCGCCGCCTATCCGGGCAGTGTGGTCTCGACCAATCTGAAGGTCTCCGGCGTCAGCGTGTTTTCGGCCGGCGACTTCATGGGCGGAGACGGCAGCGAGAGCATCGTTCTCACCGATCGCAGGCGCGGCACCTACAAGAAGCTCGTGATCGCGGACGGCCGGCTCACCGGAGCCGTGCTGATCGGCGATACCATCGATGCGCTCTGGTATCTGGAGCTGATCCGCAATCGCGAGAAGGTCGCGGCGATCCGCACCGACATGATGTTCGGTCGCACGCTGGCGCATCCTTCCAAGGCGGCGTGACAAGGCAGTTCGATATGACAGCAGTTGATCCCACGCTCCGCGCTATCAGAACGGCCTGTCCCTATTGCGGAGTCGGTTGCGGCGTGCTGGCGACGCCAGACGGCAAGGGTGGCGCAGCGATTGCGGGCGATCCTGAGCATCCCGCCAATTTCGGCCGGCTGTGCTCGAAGGGGTCTGCGCTCGGCGAGACCGTCGGGCTCGAGGGCCGGCTGCTGTACCCGATGATCCGCTGCAAGGGTGTGCTCGAACGCGTCGCCTGGAGCGATGCGCTCGATCATGTCGCCCACCGCATGCAGCACATCGTCGCGCGCGATGGCGCCGACGCCGTTGCATTCTATCTCTCGGGGCAGCTTCTCACCGAGGATTACTACGTCGCCAACAAGCTGATGAAGGGCTTTGTCGGCACCGCGAACGTCGACACCAATTCGCGGCTGTGCATGTCGTCCTCGGTCGCGGGCCATCGCCGCGCTTTCGGCGCCGACACCGTGCCCGGCTGTTATGAGGATCTCGACCAGGCCGATCTCTTGGTCTTCGTCGGCTCGAATGCGGCCTGGTGCCATCCGGTGCTGTTCCAGCGCATGCTGAAGAACCGCGCCGAGCGCGGCGCGCGCATGATCGTGATCGATCCGCGCCGGACCGATACTGCCGGCGATGTCGATCTGTTCCTCGGCCTCAAGCCCGGCACCGACACCGCGCTGTTCTCCGGCCTGTTTGTCCATCTCGCCGACAACGGCGTGCTCGACCGCGACTACATCGCAGAGAACACGTCGGGATTCGACGATGCGCTGGCACGCGCGCGCAACATCGCCGGCAGCGTCACCGCGACCGCGCTGGCGACGGGGCTCTCCGAGCAGGACGTCGCCACCTTCTTCAGGATGTTCCGCGACACCGAGAAGGTCGTCACGCTCTATTCGCAGGGCGTCAACCAGTCGGCGCAGGGCACCGACAAGGTCAACGCGATCCTGAATTGCCATCTCGCCACGGGGCGCATCGGCAAGCCGGGCGCCTCGCCGTTCTCGCTGACCGGCCAGCCCAATGCGATGGGTGGCCGCGAGGTCGGCGGCCTCGCCAACATGCTGGCCGCACATATGGGCTTCACGCCGCCCGACATCGACCGCGTCAGGCGGTTCTGGAAGGCACCGCGCATCGCAACCCACGAGGGGCTGAAGGCGGTGCAGCTGTTCGAGGCGATCAACCGCGGCGAGGTCAAGGCGCTGTGGGTGATGGGCACCAACCCGGCGGTGTCGCTGCCCGATGCGGACATGGTGCGCGAGGCCCTGAAGAAGCTCGAGCTGTTCGTGGTCTCGGAGAACGTGCTGACCAACGACACGGTCGAAGCCGGGCCGCACGTGCTGCTGCCGGCGCTGGCCTGGGGCGAGAAGTCGGGCACGGTGACCAATTCCGAGCGGCGTATCTCGCGCCAGCGTTCGTTCCTGCCGGCGCCCGGCGAGGCGCGCCCCGACTGGTGGATCCTGAGCGAGACCGCCAAGCGCCTCGGCTTCGGCGACAGTTTCAATTACAAATCCGCCGCCGAGATCTTCCGCGAGCACGCCGCGCTCTCGGCCTTTGAAAATGATGGCCGTCGCGATTTCGACATCGGCGCGCTCACCTCGCTGTCCGACGAGGCCTTCGATGCATTGAAACCGGTGCAGTGGCCTGCACGCGAGGGCCAAGCGCCCGGCGAGCGCTTCTTCGCTCACGGCGGTTTCTTCACCAATGACGGCAAGGGTCGCTTCGTCGCGCCGGAGGTGCCGGCGCTGCGCAGCGAGACCGGCCCGTCGCGTCCGCTCAGGCTCAACACCGGACGCATCCGCGACCAATGGCACACCATGACGCGTACGGGCCTGAGCCAGCGGCTCGGCGCGCATCTGCCCGAACCCTTCGTCGAGATACATCCTGACGACGCCAACAAATACGGCATCGTCCATGACGGCTATGCCCGTATCACCACCGACTACGGCCAATGCATCTTGAAGGTCGTGGTCAGCGAACGCCAGCAGCGCGGCACCCTGTTCGCACCGATCCACTGGAGCGCGATGAACGCCTCGCACGGCCGCGTCGGCGCGCTGGTCGCCTCGTTCACCGATCCGTTCTCGGGGCAGCCTGAATCGAAAGCGACGCCGGCGGCGATCGCTCCCTATGAATTTGTCTTCCGCGGCTTCGCGCTGTCGCGAAAGCCGCTCGATCTGCCGTCCAGCCTGTTGTGGACTCGCGTCACGGTCGCGGGCGGCTTTGGCTATCTCTTCGCCGACAATGCCGATCTGTCGCGCTGGCCAGCCTGGCTCGACGGTCTCGCCGGCGAGGATGTCGCGGATTACAGGGATTTCGGCGGTGGCGTCTATCGCGCGGCCTCGTTTTCGGGCGACCGCATCGAGACCTGCCTGTTCGTCGGCCCCGCCCACGATGCCGGCGATTGGGAGGTGGTGAAAAGCGTGTTTGCGGCCGATCGCGTCACCGACGATCAGCGCCGCATGCTGCTGTCGGGCAAATCGAGCGAAGGCGCCGCCTCGACCGGTCCTGTCGTCTGTGCCTGCTTCGGCGTTGGTCGCGGCACCATCTGCGACACCATCGCGAGCGGCGCGCGTACCGCCGCCGAGATCGGCGCCAGGCTCAAGGCCGGCACCAATTGCGGCTCCTGCATCCCCGAGCTGAAGCGCCTGATTGCGACGGCGGAAGTCGCGCCGGCAAAGCAAGCGAAGGTCGCGGGCGCGGCCGGGTAGGCCCGGCTCTTTCCATCGTCATTGCGAGCGCAGCGAAACAATCCAGAGTTCCTCCTCCGACTGGATTGCTTCGCTGCGCTCGCAATGACGGTGTTGATGGAGGTGTGCTCGCTTTCTCCCCCGGGGGGCGCCCTAGCGAAAACCAGGACCCATTACCCGGGTCCAGCGTTGTCGAGGCGCACTACGGCAGCATCTACTGCTACAACATCTCCCTGTGGTAATGGGTCCTGGCTCCCGTGCGCAATTGCGCACTAGGCCAGGACGACACAGAGAACGAGGACCGGAGCCAGACATGAACACAAAATCCTTCGGCAATACCGGCGCCAACGTTTCCGTGATCGGGCAGGGCACCTGGTATCTCGACCATGGCGACCGCAAGCGCGCGATCGCGGCGCTGCAGCGCGGCCTCGATCTCGGCATGACCCATATCGACACGGCGGAGATGTATGGCGATGCCGAGCTCGTCATTGCCGATGCGATTGCCGGTCGTCGCGACGAGGTGTTTCTAGTCTCGAAGGTGCTGCCGAGCAACGCCTCGCGCCGCGGCACCATCACGGCCTGCGAACGCTCGCTGAAGCGGCTGAAGACCGACAGCCTCGATTGTTATCTGTTGCACTGGCGCGGCTCTTATGACCTCGCGGACACCGTCGCCGCGTTCGAGGAGCTGGTGACGTCCGGCAAGATCAAATCCTGGGGCGTCTCCAATTTCGACGCCGACGATCTCGACGAACTCCTCGACGTGGCGGGCGAAGGCAAGATCGCCTGCAATCAGGTGCTCTATCACCTGAAGGAGCGTGCGATCGAGCACGCGGTGATTCCGTGGTGCGAGCGGCACGGCGTTGCCGTCGTCGCCTATTCCCCGTTCGGGCACGATGATTTCCCCGACGAGCGCAGCAAGGGCGGCGCTGTGCTCGCGCGCATCGCGGAGGCCCGTCGCGCGACGCCGCGTCAGGTCGCGCTGAGCTTCCTCACCCGTGCGGCTACGGTGTTCGCGATCCCGAAGGCATCGTCGGCGGACCATGCCGGCGAAAATGCGGCCGCCGGCGACCTCGTGCTGACGAAAGAGGAGATTTCGGCGCTGGATGCGGCGTTTCCGCGCGGCCCGAAGCCGCGCAGCCTGCCCATGCTGTAGTGCACAAACCTCCATTCTTAATGGAGTATTGACGCGCGCGGACCTGAGCGCATATCGGCATCCTGTTTTCGGAAGTTGTGAAAGCGGCGCGTTTGTCGTTTTTATAGGCTCTTCTCGATTCGCATTCTTGCCGGGTTCCCACAGTGACGCCGCCGCCCGCCGCAGCCGCAAGGCTCGACAGCATTTCCATGCCCATGGCTCAAAAGAAGCAGGAGGCTCGCCGCGCGCCTGCGCGCGTCGATCATCCCTTCAAGGGCATTGCGCTGGTGCTGCTCTCGACCGTGTTTCTCGGCTGCTCCGACGTGACAGCGAAATATCTTTCGACCAGCCTGCCGTCGATCGAGATCACCTGGATCCGCTTCGTCACCTTCGCGCTGATGTTCACGCCGGTGATGCTGCCGGCCTCGCCGCTGCACGCGATGCGCACCGACCGGCTCCGCCTGCAATTGATGCGCGGCGCGGCACTGCTCGGTTCCTCGCTGTTCTTCATCACCGGCCTGCGCTTCCTCCCGATTGCGGAAGCTTCCGCCACCGGCTTCGTCTCTCCACTGTTCGTGACCGCGTTGTCGATCATCTTCCTCAGCGAGAAGGTCGGCTTGCGCCGCTGGATCGCGACCGCGATCGGCCTGACCGGCGTGATGATCATCCTGCGGCCGGGTTCGAGCGCGTTCCATGTCGCCGCGTTCTTTCCGATCGTCTCGGCGTTCTGCTGGGCGGCTGCGCTGATCCTGACGCGCATGATGAGCGGGCGCGAAGCCGTCCTCACCACGATGGCCTATTCGGCCCTCACGGGTGTTGCGATTCTGAGCGTGATGGTGCCGTTCGTCTGGGTCACGCCGAGCTGGAGCGCGATCGGATTTGGCATCGTGATCGGCGTTGCCTCCACCGTCGGCCAGTGGATCATCGTGCTGGCCTATCGTTACGGCGATGCTTCGGTGCTGGCGCCGTTCTCCTACACCCAGCTGCTGTGGGTCAGCATCCTCGGTTTCTTCATCTTCGGTGAATTGCCAGACGTCTGGACCGTCGTCGGCGCTGCCTTCATCGTCGCCAGCGGTCTCTACATCGCCCATCGCGAGCGTGTGCGCCGCGCCCAGCTGCTGGTGCTGGAAGAGCGCTCCCCGAACCCCTGACGCAAGTCAGGGCGTCCTGCTTCGTGCTATCAATGGCTCCAACGATGAGGGAGGAGCCGGATGCGCGCTGCGATTTTCAGGAACGGTGAGATTGTCGCCGGCCAAATGGCTGAGCCGAAGCCCGGTCCCGGCCAGGTGCTGGTCAGGACGCTCGCCTGCGGCATCTGCGGCTCCGACCTGCACGCGCGCCACCACGCGCCCCGCATGGTGGAGATGGCGAAGAAGACCGGACGACCGCCGATGGACCTGTCGCGCGACGTCGTGTTCGGCCACGAATTCTGCTGCGAGATCGTCGATTACGGCCCCGGCACGGAACGCAAGCTCAAGCCGGGCACGCATGTGTGCTCGCTGCCCGCGCTGCTGACACCTGATGGCATCAAGGGGATCGGCTATTCCAACGATTACGTCGGCGGCTATGCGGAGAGAATGATCTTGAGCGAGCCGCTGCTGCTGGAAGTGCCTGATGGCCTTGCGCCGGAACATGCCGCGCTCACCGAGCCGCTGGCGGTCGGCGTCCACGCGGTGGCCAAGGCCAATATCAGCGGCGGCGAGGTGCCGCTGGTGATCGGCTGCGGCCCGGTCGGTCTTGCGGTGATCGCCGCGCTGAAGATCCGGGGCCTGCACCCGATCGTCGCCGCCGACTACTCGCCGGCGCGCCGCGCGCTCGCGGCCAGGCTCGGCGCCGACGTCGTCGTCGATCCCAGGGTGTCGCAGCCCTATGCGACCTGGGCCGAGCACGCGCAGATGTCGGCGGCGGAGAAGGCGGCGCGGCCGCCGTTCCAGGCCATGCTGCCGGCGCTGAAGCCCGCAATCATCTTCGAATGCGTCGGTGTGCCAGGCCTGCTGCAGCAGGTGTTCGAGGGTGCGCCGCGCGATGCCAGGATCGTCGTGGTTGGCGTCTGCATGGAGAGCGACAGGAACGAGCCCATGCTCGGCATCATGAAGGAGCTCAACGTCCAGTATGTGCTCGGCTACACCCCGGAGGAGTTTGCAGCCTCGCTGCGCCTGATCGCGGAAGGGCAGGTGGATGCGGCGGCCATGGTGACAGCGGAAGTAGGCATCGACGGCGTCGCAAAAGCCTTCGCCGATCTGGCCAATCCCGAGGCGCACACCAAGATCATCGTGCAGCCGTGGAGATAGGGAAAGGCTGAAGCACGGCGCCGTCGGATTGTTGCGCGGTCTCGGCAGGTCCGATCTGGGCAATGACGGCGCGACGGTCGACGATTGCCTGATGGAATTGCGCCAGCACGAGACCGAAAGCGGCGAGATCGCCGTCCTCGATGGCACCATCCTCGTGGCAGGTCAGCGTCTCGCGCAGGATGTCGTCGGCGGCGCTCTGCATGGAGGCGAGATCGTCGAGCGAGGAGGCTTCGCGCACGCTCGAGATCGCCTTCAGCAGGCGGTCGCGATGCAGTGCGTTCTCGCTGCGCTCCTCGCGCCGCAGGTAATGTCGCAGCCATGCGGCGACCGAACCGAGACCCGACAGCAGCAATACCGCGCCCCAGATGTAGTCGCTGTACTTGTCCATGAAGCTGCGTTCGTTGCCATCGATGAAGGCGGCCGCTCCCGGATGCGCGGGCAGTGCGGCGTCCTTGTCGGTGTCGGGCTTCTGGATGTGGCCGGCGCCCGGCAACTCCTTGAGCAGCGACGGCCTGACCGCGAACAGATCGCGCGTGAACGCGCCGACCGTGTCCTCGGACAACGAGGTCGGCGCCACGATCAGATGATTGACGGCGATGGTCTCGACCTTGTCGTCGGGCCGCTGCGGTGAGGCCGCGAATGCGCCTGCAGGTATCTCCTCGGATTCGTACGGCGGATGCCGCTCGGCGATCGCATCGGAAACGTCGACCGAGAGGAATTTCGGCTCGCCGCGCAGGCGTGTGGTGGCGGCAATCGTGTCCGCGATGACCCTGTCGTCGAGAGCGCCCACCATCATGAAGGCGTCCAGCGTGACATCCTGGGTCATATCGGAGATGTGGTCGGTGCCGAACTGGCTGATCGTCACCTTCTGCGGATTGACGCCGGATTCGGCGAGAATGACGCGCAGCAGATTGGGATTGGCATCACCGAGGCCCACGATACCGATGCGCCGGCCGCTGAGCGAGGCGATATCAGAGACCTTCGACTTGGGTACGCCCTTGCGCCCTGTCGGCGCCCACAGCACTACGAAATTCCGCCGCAGGATGGCGACCGAATTGGCCTCCGGTGGCATGGCAAGGTCGCCGCGCGCAACCGCAAGGTCGGTCTTGCCAGCGCCGAGCAGATTGAGGCTCTGCAGCGTGCCGTCGGTCTCGATCGGCGTCAGTCGCACGGCGCCGCTCTTTGCCTCGATCGCCTTCGCGATTGCGAGCACCAGCGTCTGATCGTCGCTGCCGGCCGGTCCGACGGCAATGCGCAACATCGCCGGCTGCCAGAACCAATAGGCAAGCGCGAGCGCGACCGTCAGCAGCGACAGCAGGCTTGCCACCGCGAGCCATGGGCTGAAGCGATTGCGGCGGCGGGAGGCGCCGCTGCTGTTGATGCTGAGGTCGCTCGGCACGGGCATCTAGCTGTCCTCATCGGCAAGCTGGCCCGCCGGTTGACGCGGCGGCTGCCGTCAGTATTTCGAAGGCACGTACATCTCCGGCGGGACGGGGCCGCGGTGGTAGTCGGGATTGCGGACTCGCGGCGGCAGCACCACGGGCATGCGAGCGACCTCCTCGTAGGGGATTTGACTCAGGAGATGCGAGATGCAGTTGAGGCGGGCGCGCTTCTTGTCCACGGCATCGACGATCCACCACGGCGAGTCAGGCAGATGCGTGTGCTCCAGCATCGCCTCCTTGGCCTTGGTGTAGGCTTCCCAGCGGCTGCGGGCCTCGACGTCCATCGGGCTCAGCTTCCACTGCTTGAGCGGATCCTTGATGCGCATGGTGAAGCGGAACTGCTGCTCGTCATCCGTGATGGAGAACCAATATTTGATCAGGATGGTTCCGGAGCGGATCAGCATCCGCTCGAATTCCGGCACCGACTGGAAGAACTCCTGGTATTGCTCGTCGGTGCAGAAGCCCATCACGCGCTCGACGCCGGCGCGGTTGTACCAGCTGCGGTCGAACAGCACGATCTCGCCGCCCGCGGGCAGGTGCGCGACGTAGCGTTGGAAGTACCATTGCGTGCGCTCGCGCTCGCTCGGTGCAGGCAGGGCCGCGACGCGGCAGATGCGGGGATTGAGGCGCTGGGTAATGCGCTTGATGACGCCGCCCTTGCCGGCGGAGTCGCGGCCCTCGAACAGCACCACGACCTTCTTCTTCTCAGCTTGCACCCAGTCCTGAAGCTTGACCAATTCACCCTGGAGGCGGAGCAACTCGCGGAAATAGATCTTGCGGTCAACTGTGGGGTTGAGCACGTCGGTATCGTCCAGCAGCTCATCGAGACGGGCATCATCCAGCTCCATCTCCAGCTCCTCGTCGAGATCGTCGGCCATCTCCTGGATGATGCGCTCACGCTTGGCGGCCTCGGCGGTACGATCGGATGCAGTCATGGCCCTCTCTTTCGGCAGGAATGCCTGATAGCCACGACCATCTGCGGGGTTTGTTGCGGCCATGTGACAGCGGTGGCCCGGTAGGGCCTACACCGGCAGCGCGATCGAATATTTGACCTGGCTGAGCGCAAAGCTCGACTCGATCGAGGCGATGCCGTCGAGGCGGGTCAGTTTTGTCTTCAGGAACGTCTCGTAGGAGGCGAGGTCGGCGGCGACGACGCGGAGCAGATAGTCGCGGTTGCCGGTCATCAGATAGCATTCCAGCACCTCGTCCCATTTCGAGATGGCGCGGGCAAAGCGGTTGAGGTCCTCCTCCTTCTGCCGCGCCAGCTTGATCGAGATGAAGACGCTGACATGCAGCCCCAGCGCCTTCTGGTCCACCGTCGCGATATAGCGCGAGATGACGCCGCGCTCCTCCAGGAGCTTGACGCGGCGATGACAGGGCGAAACCGAGAGCCCGACCTTGTCGGCGAGCTCCTGCATGGTCATCCGGCTGTCGGTCTGGAGGTGGCTGAGGATCTTGCGGTCGATGGCGTCGAGCTCGGGCATTGGGATGAACCTACAGTTTTGATCGGTTTATTGATATGATATCCCAATATTGGTGGGTATGACGCGATAAATTGAGAAATCTGGCGTCGTCCGGAGGCGTATGATCCGCCTTATTTTCCGGAGCATCGCCATGCCCGTTGATTCCGCGCGTCTCGACACCCTGACGGCACTGGCCCGCAAGGCGCTGTGGCTGTCGTCCTGGACCATCCATCACGCCAACCACATCCGCTCCAATGCGGATGGGTTGAAGGTCGGTGGCCACCAGGCCTCGTCCGCTTCGCTCGCCACCATCATGTCGGCGCTGTATTTCCACGTGCTGCGCCCGGAGGATCGCGTCGCGGTGAAGCCGCATGCGAGCCCGGTGTTCCACGCCATCCAGTACCTGTTCGGCCGCCAGTCGCGCGAGAAGCTGGAGAATTTTCGCGGCTTCAAGGGCGCGCAGTCCTATCCCTCGCGCACCAAGGACGTCGACGACGTCGATTTCTCCACCGGCTCGGTTGGCCTGGGCGTCGCGCAGACGCTGTTCGCCTCGCTGGTGCAGGACTACGTCAAGGCGCATGGCTGGATGAAGGACCGCCGCGAGGGGCGGATGATCGCGCTCGTCGGCGATGCCGAGATGGACGAGGGCAACATCTTCGAGGCGCTCGCGGAAGGCTGGAAGCACGGTCTGCGCAACACCTGGTGGGTGGTCGACTACAACAGGCAGTCGCTCGATGCCGTCGTGCGCGAGGGGCTCTGGGAAAAGTTCGAGACCATGTTCCGCAATTTCGGCTGGGACGTCGTCATCGTGAAATACGGCCGCTTAATGCGCGAGGCCTTTGCCGAGCCCGGCGGTGAGGCGCTGAAGGCGTGGATCGACAATTGCCCGAACGCGCTCTACGCGGCGCTGTGCTTCCAGGGTGGCGCGGCCTTCCGCAAGCATCTGCATGACGAGATCGGCGACCAGGGACCGATCACGAAATTGATCGACAAGCGCAGCGACGAGGAGCTGCTGGCGCTGATGTCCAATCTCGGCGGCCACGACATGGCGAGCATGGTCGAGGCGTTCGAGTCCATCGACCACGATCGCCCGGTCTGCTTCATTGCCTACACCATCAAGGGCGTCGGGCTGCCGTTCCAGGGCCACAAGGACAACCATGCCGGCCTGATGACCGTCGCCCAGATGGAGAAATACCGCGAGAGCCAAAATATCCGTCCGGGCCACGAATGGGACAAGTATGAGGGCCTGCCGCAATCCGCCGCCGAGCTCGACGCGTTCCTGGCGCGCGTGCCGTTCAACCGGGATGGTCGCCGGCTGACTGCGCCGGTGGTCGAGGTGCCTGCCCAGCTCGCCTTCAAGCCGTCGCCGCAGATGTCGACGCAGCAGGGTTTTGGCCTCGTGCTGAACGAGATCGCGCGCGGGGACAGCGAGCTGGCAAAACGCATCGTCACGACCTCGCCCGATGTCACCGTCTCCACCAATCTCGGCCCCTGGGTGAACCGCCGCGGCCTGTTCGCCAACGCGGCGAAGGCCGACTTATTCCGCAGCGAGAAAATTCCGTCCACCTACAACTGGGACGCCTCGCCCAAAGGCCAGCATCTCGAGCTCGGCATCGCCGAGATGAACCTGTTCATCATGCTTTCGGCGCTCGGCCTGTCGCACCAGGTCAACGGCGCGCGGCTGCTGCCGGTCGGCACGCTCTACGACCCTTTCATCGAGCGCGGCCTCGATGCGCTGAACTATGCCTGCTACCAGGATGCGCGCTTCATGGTGGCGGCAACCCCCTCGGGCATCACGCTCGCGCCCGAAGGCGGCGCGCATCAGTCGATCGCGACGCCCTTGATCGGCATGGCGCAGGACGGGCTCGCCTCGTTCGAGCCGGCGTTCGTCGACGAACTCGCCGTGATCATGGGCTGGGGTTTTGAGCACATGCAGCGGGATCCCGGCGAGGGCGGCTCGGTCTATTTGCGGCTCTCGACCCGCAGCATCGAGCAGGCCCAGCGCATCATGACCCCGGAGCTGCAGCAGGGCATCACCGACGGCGCCTATTGGCTGCGCAAGCCCGGCCCGAATGCCGAGCTCGTGATCGCCTATACCGGCGCGGTCGCGCCGGAAGCCATCGAGGCCACCGGCTTCATCGGCGAGAACAGGCGCGACATAGGCCTGCTCGCCATCACCTCGGCCGATCGCCTGCATTCCGGCTGGACTGCCGCGCGAAAGTTGCGGCGCGACCGCCGCGGCGTGCAGCATCTCAGCCACATCGAAAAATTGCTGGCGCCGCTGCCGCGCGACTGCGGCATCGTGACCGTGATCGATGGCCACCCGGCCGCGCTCGGCTGGCTCGGCAGCGTCCGCGGCCACCGCGTCGAGGCGCTCGGCGTCGAGCAGTTCGGCCAGACCGGCAGCATCGCCGATCTCTATCGCCACTACGGCATCGACGCCAACGCCATCATCGATGCGGCCGAAAGCCTCACCATCGGCGCGCCGGTGCTGCATCGGAAGATGGCGGTGTAGTCGAGGTAACTGGCGGCATGGGCCCCGGCTCAGTAGCGCACCGCTGAAGGAGCGCTGCCGTAGCGCGTCGAAGACGCGCGTAAACGCGCTGATAGCGTCCGGGGCACGCGAGCATTTGCACTCCTTCCAATTTCGTGTCCCGGACAAGGCGCGACATGAAATGTCGCGACGCCGAGCCGGGACCCAAAGCCGCTTGCTTCGCTCCCTGTCGGGTCCCATATTCCGCCCGTCCGCCGCAACGCTGGCCCCGCATATGGCGGGTTCAATTGCTGGCGCTTTCGTGCAAGGATGCCTGCCGAAACGCCCCCCAAGCCCCCAAGAAGAGGTTAACGATGGTCAATCGCATGCAATTCTACATCGACGGCGCCTGGGTCGATCCCGCCGTCAAGAAGTCCACTCCGGTCGTCAATCCCGCGACGGAAGAGGCGATGTACGAGGTTGCGCTGGGCTCCAAGGCCGACGTGGACAAGGCGGTCGCCGCCGCCAAGCGCGCCTTCGCCACCTTCTCCCAGACCAGCCGCGAGGAGCGCGTCGCGCTGCTCAGCAAAATCATCGAGGTCTACAAGACCCGCATCAAGGAGATCGGCGCCGCCGTCTCCGACGAGATGGGCGCCCCGCTACCGATGGCCGAGAAGCTCCAGGCCGGCGCCGGCCTCGGCCATCTCATGACCACGCTCGACGTGCTCAAGAACTATCATTTCGAGGAGCCGGTCGGCACCGCCATGGTGCTGCGCGAGCCGATCGGTGTGGTCGGCATGATCACGCCCTGGAATTGGCCGCTGAACCAGATCGCCTGCAAGGTCGCGCCCGCGCTTGCCGCCGGCTGCACCATGATCCTGAAGCCCAGCGAGTTCACGCCCACCTCGGCGTTGATCTTCGCGGAGATCCTTCATGAAGCCGGCGTGCCGAAGGGCGTGTTCAACCTCGTCAACGGCCTCGGCCCCGAGGTCGGCGCCGCCATGAGCGAGCACCCTGATATCGACATGATCTCCTTCACCGGCTCGACCCGCGCCGGCATCGATGTGGCCAAGCGCGCCGCGCCGACCGTGAAGCGCGTCAGCCAGGAGCTCGGCGGCAAGTCGCCGAACGTCATCCTCGAAGGCGCCGACCTCACCAAGGCGGTCACCGGCGGCGTGATGCACATGTTCAACAACTCCGGCCAGTCCTGCAACGCGCCCTCGCGCATGATCGTGCCACTGTCCAAGATGAAGGAAGTCGCCGCGATCGCGAAGGCCGTCGCCGACAAGACCAAGGCGGGCGATCCGCGTGCCGATGGCACCACCATCGGCCCGGTGGTCAACCGCGGCCAGTGGGACAAGATCCAGGGCCTGATCAAGAAGGGCATCGACGAGGGCGCAACGCTCGTCGCCGGCGGCCCGGGCCTGCCCGAAGGCGTCAACAAGGGCTTCTATGTCCGCCCGACCATCTTCGCCGACGTCACCCCTGACATGACGATCGCGCGCGAGGAGATCTTCGGACCGGTGCTGACGATCATCGGCGCCAAGGACGAAGCCGACGCCGTCAAGATCGCCAATGACACGCCCTACGGTCTTGCCGGTTATGTCTCGGGCGCGACGGTCGAGGACGCCAAGCGGGTCGGCCGCCAGATCCGCGCCGGCAACGTCAACCTCCAGGGCGTGCCCAACGACCGCACCGCGCCGTTCGGCGGCTACAAGCAGTCGGGCAACGGCCGCGAGTGGGGTAAGTTCGGCCTCGAGGACTTCCTCGAGGTGAAGGCCGTCGCCGGCTTCAACGCGGCGTAATTTTTTAACGGCTGAACAAGCGAAACGCCGGAGCGGGAAGCCGTTCCGGCGTTTTGTTTTTCTTCTGATGTGTCTCGGCGAGGCGAGATATCGTAGGGTGGGCAAAGGCGCGCTCTTCGCGCGACGTGCCCACCATCAAGAAGTGGTGGGCACGCTTCGCTTTGCCCACCCTACGAGAGCATCGCCTCGTCGCAACTATCCCCCCACCGCCCCCTGCGTGTTCACATACAACGCGTAGATCGACTGGCTCGCCGCCATGAACAGGCGGTTGCGCTTGACGCCGCCGAAGCACACATTGGCGCAGCGCTCCGGCAGCGCGATGCGGCCGATCATGACGCCGTCGGGCGCGAACACCACGACGCCGTCGAGTTCGGGATCGCCCATGCCCCAGCCGCACCAGAGATTGCCATCGACGTCGACGCGGAAACCATCCGGCGTGCCGGGGCCGGCATCGACGAAGACGCGCTTGTTCGAAAGCTTGTCTCCGGCAGGCGAGACGTCATAGGCGAGAATTTTGCGGGTTGGCACGCCGCGGGATTCGATGAGATAGAGGATTTTCTCGTCCGGCGAGAAGGCGAGCCCGTTCGGCCCGAGCACACCCTCGGCGACGACGGTGGCCTTGCGAGTCTCGGGATCGAGCCTGTAGACGTTCATGTCGATCTCGGGCTCGGACTTGTAGCCCTCGTAATTGCCGAGGATGCCGAAGATCGGATCGGTGAACCAGATCGAGCCGTCCGATTTGACAACGACGTCGTTCGGCGAGTTCAATCGCTTGCCATTGAATTGGTCCATCAGCACGGTGATCTCGCCGTCATACTCAGTGCGGGTGAGGCGGCGCCCGCCATGCTCACAGGTGATGAGCCGGCCTTGCCGGTCGCGCGTGTTGCCATTGGCGAAATTGGACGGCTTGCGGAACACGCTGACCGCGCCGGTCTCTTCCTCCCATTTGATGATGCGCTGGTTCGGAATGTCGCTGCAGAGCAGATAGCGCCCGTCGCCGAACCAGACCGGGCCCTCGGCCCAGCGCAGGCCGGTCGCGAGCCGCTCCACCGCCGACAGTTTCAGCCAGTATTTCTCGAAGCGGGGATCGAGCGCACGGATCGCCGGGTCGGGATAATAGCTCGCCGGGCGCCAGCCCGGCCGTTCCTGGGTGTGAGACGATGCCTCATTCATGCCGGTTCTCTCGTTTCGTTCCCTCTGGACAATCCAGCTATCATTAGAGACACGTGACCGCAAATCGGTCACCAACGGCGAGGAACAACATGCCGCGTATTCTGATGACGGGAGCTTCGGGCGGAATCGGCACGCGCCTGCGCAAGCTGCTGCCGCCGATCTATCCGGATCTCCTGCTCTCCGACATCAAGCCGCCGGCCGATCTCGGCGCGAACGAAACATTCAAGGCGGCTGATCTCGCCGATCTCGCGCAAGTCGAGGCGATCTGCGAGGGCGTCGACGGCATCCTCCATTTCGGCGGCTATTCCGTCGAAGGGACCTGGGACCAGATCCTCCAGGCCAACATCATCGGCGGCTACAATCTGTTCGAGGCCGCCTACCGCAAGGGCGTCAAGCGCGTGGTGTTTGCCTCCTCCAATCACGCCGTCGGCTTCTATCCGCGCCACCACAAGATCGGCACCGACGTGACGCCGCGCCCCGACGGCCGCTACGGCGTCAGCAAGGTGTTCGGCGAAGCCGTCGGCGCGCTCTACGCCGACAAGCATGGCTTGAAGGTGACGTGCCTGCGCATCGGCAATTTCGGCGACATGCCGCTCGACCAGCGCCGGCTCGCGATCTGGCTGAAGCCCGACGACCTCGTGCAGCTCTGTCGCATCGGGCTCGAGCATCCCGACATCCATTTCGAGGTCTTCTACGGCGCCTCCTTCAACGAGCGCGCCTGGTGGGACAACAGCCGCGCCTATGCATTCGGCTATCGCCCCACGGGGCGCGCCGAAGATTTTCGCGAGCACGCCATGGAAGAGCAGGCCAAGCTGAAGCCGGATCCGGTCGGCGATTATTTCCAGGGCGGCGCGTTCTGCAGCATGGAGTTCGACGCCGACCCGAGCCGCATCATCGATTGGAGCAAGCGGTAACGCGCCCAGACCGTGCAGCGGCGAGGACGATGGAAGTTGAGTTTGCAGCCACTCGCCACACCTGTCATTGCGAGCGCAGCGAAGCAATCCAGAATCCCTCCGCGGAAAGACTCTGGATTGCTTCGCTGCGCTCGCAATGACGCGCTGAGGGAGCGTACTCTCGAACAACCGATGACACCCGGCGTGCCATTGATCTAGGTCAACACCGCGCCGAACCTCCTCTGGCTCTCGATATCTGCGACTGCAACTCGAGAGCCACGACAATGAAATTCAAATTGTCACTCTTCGCGATGCTTGCCACGATTGTCTCAGGACCCTCGCGCGCCGCACCGCTCAGCGAGGCCGAAGCGGCGTTTCTCGACCAGCTCGTCACCGCATCCGTGGTGCTGGAGCAACGTTGCGTCGGCTATGAGGTCGATGGTAGCGGCAGCGTTCAACTCGGTGCCCGGCTGCTCGGCAGCACCAATGCGGCGATGGCCATGATCGACGCCTATGCTGCGGCCATCAAGGCCCACGACGGCGAGAGCTACGATCCCGGCAAGTTCCGTCCCGAAGTGTCGGTCGCGGCCAGCAAGGCGTTCAAGCGCGTCCGAGCGGATTTGATCAGGAACCCGGGAAGGGCCTGCGCCCATTATGGCGGTGCCAGCGTGGACCGCGGCCTGCTGCGACGCTACTGAACGAGCGCCCGCTCCTAGCCTCCGCTCGCAAATCCCACGAACGTCGTCGCCTCTTCCACCGACTTGCGCTCGGACACCACGGCATTGGCGGGAAAGCTGTGATCCGGCCAGCCCAGCGCGATGCTCTTCATGATCACCTGATCGTCCGCGATCCCGGCATGCTCGCGCACGACGGGGGATTGCATGATGCCCTGGCTGTTGATCACGGCCCCAAGCCCGCGCGACCAGGCCGCGTTGACGAGCGCGGTCGCCACGGCGCCGCAGTCGAAGGCCGTATCGTCACTGGAGGCCAATTGGCGATCGTAGGTGATGATCACGCACACGGGCGCGTCGAACTGGCGAAAACCGCGCAGCACCCAGTCCTGCCGCTGCTGCTTGTCATCTCGCGCAATTCCCATGGCGCTGAACAACTGCTTGGCAACGCCAATCTGGCGTTCGCGATGTACGCCCTCGAATGGCTGGCCGGTTCGAAATTCGCGCGAATGCGGCACGCCCGCCAGATTGCGCTCGGTATTGCCCTGACGGATACGGTCCAGCGGGGCGCCGGTGATGACGTAGAAATTCCACGGCTGGGTATTCATCGAGGATGGCGCGCGCATGGCGAGCGCCAGGATTTCCTTGATCAATTGCTGCGGGACAGGGTCCGGCTTGTAACCGCGAATGCTTCGCCGGCCGAGAATGACATCATCAAATTCCATCTTGCGGCATCCTGAAATTGGCATCTGCCGCGTTCTCGCTCACGGTTTTGATCATGTCCATAGCTTTTCAGACAGGAAAAGCTCGGCCTTTTCCGCTTGGCGACGTGCTATTCCAATGTCACGGACGCTGTTTCAGCAGCGCGTCGGAGAATGCTTTGCGAAGCGCGGGCAATCTATCCGACAGTCCCATATTTTCTGCGGCACGTTCCAGATCACGCCAGAATCCCCCTTGAGCGGAGAGGAGATGACCGAGTTCCTCGAGCGCGTCGAGCGCTAGCCCAAGCTCATTGTGCTCGAGGAATTCCCGGTATTGCTCTAAAAGCCTGGCGGTCTCGTGCTCGTTTGCAGCTGGGCTAGCTGGCAGCGCATTTCGCGCTCGTTCAAGCACTGTCTCGGTGATCTTCCAGCGCTTAATTGGCTCGTGGTTGGGCATCGGTTTCAGCAGGTCTTGACCCTGAGGCGCATTGGGATCAGCTTGTCATACGCGGGCCTAGTGCGTCTCCCCCGCAATCCTCGCCAGATAATCCTCCTTGCTGAACTGCATGTGATCGACGCACAGCTGGGCCAGCGCCCAGCTGTCGCGGCCCTTCAGCAATTCGATCATCAGCTCGTGCTGCCGCCGTGATTGCGCGAGGCCGTCGCGGTCGGCGAGGTTTTTGGCGCGCATCGGCAGGGTCAGGCTCATATAGTCCTGCAGCGAGCGGACCAGATAGGGATTGCCGCAGGCGGCGAACAGCGTGACGTGGAAGGCGTCATTGGCCTCGTGGATGCCGCGGAGGTCGCGCACATCGGCCTTGGCGCAATAGCCGCGTTGCAAGGCGGTGAGTTGGTCGATCAGGCTTTGCGGCGCGGGCAGGGGGATCATCAGCGCGGCCTGCCGCGTCAGCATCTCCCTGACTTCGTAGATCTGCCGGACTTCCTCGGCCGAATAGAACCGGACGGTGGCGCCGACGTTCTTCTCGCGGCGGACGATGCCGCGGCGTTCGGCATCCACCAGCGCCTGCCGCACGAAGTGCCGCGAGGTGCCGTATCGAGACATCAGCGCGTCCTCGGTCAGCCGCGCACCCGGCGCGAGGCGGCCGAAGATGATGTCCTCCTCCAGCCGCGCGACGACGTCGTCAGGGTCGTCGCGCCTGACAGCCATGGCGTCTGCTGTGCGAATGTCGGACATGCCCTCGGCCTCCGGCTCTTGCCGGTCCGCCTTGTGGAGCAGGGCCAGGCGCGATTGTCAATAATTTGTGTCTAGTGCGGTGCCATAAGGCAGAAAGTCCGGCCGTAAGCACCTCAGTTATTGACAATCAGGGGGCAGGCTGTAGCACAATGCCAGACGAGAAGGAGTGGTCTGATGACGAGTGGTTTGCGCAAGGGTCTGACGAGCTATGGCGATGCCGGCTTCTCGCTGTTCCTGCGCAAGGCGTTCATCAAGGCCATGGGTTATTCCGACGACGCGCTGGAGCGGCCGATCGTCGGCATCACCAATACCTATAGCGACTACAATCCCTGCCACGGCAACGTCCCTCAGATCATCGAAGCCGCCAAGCGCGGCGTGATGCTGTCGGGCGCGATGCCGTTCGTGTTCCCGACCATCTCGATCGCCGAGAGCTTTGCGCATCCGACCTCGATGTACCTGCGCAATCTGATGGCGATGGACACCGAGGAGATGATCCGGGCCCAGCCGATGGATTCGGTGATCGTGATCGGCGGCTGCGACAAGACGCTGCCGGCGCAGGTGATGGCCGCGATCAGCGCCGACTTGCCGACGGTGGTCATCCCGGTCGGTCCCATGGTGGTCGGCCATCACAAGGGCGAGGTGCTGGGCGCCTGCACCGACTGTCGCCGTCTCTGGGCCAAGTATCGCGCCGGCGAGATGGACGACGCCGAGATCGAGGCGGTGAATGGCCGCCTCGCGCCCTCGGTCGGCACCTGCATGGTGATGGGCACGGCTTCGACCATGGCCTGCATGATCGAAGCCATGGGCCTGTCGCTGCCGATGAGCGCGACGATTCCGGCACCGCACGCCGAGCGTTTCCGTCTGGCGGAAGCCAGCGGCAAGGTCGCTGCAGAGATGGCCAAGGCCAAGGGGCCGAAGCCGAGCGAGCTGCTGACGCCGGCCTCGTTCAAGAACGCGCAAGTCGTACTGCAGGCGATCGGCGGTTCGACCAACGGCCTGATCCATCTGACCGCGATGGCGCATCGTTCGCCGCACCGGCTCGATCTCGAAATGTTCGACCAGATCGGCCGCGAGGTGCCTGTTCTGGTCGATCTCAAGCCGTCCGGCGAGCATTACATGGAGCACTTCCATCACGCCGGCGGCGTGCCGAAGCTGCTGGCGCAGCTCGGCGATCTCGTCGATCTCGACGCCAAGACGATCTCGGGCCAGACGCTGCGCGACGTCGTTGCCAATGCGGAAGACGTGCCGGGCCAGGACGCGATCCGCTCGCGCGACAATCCGATCAAGAAGGAAGGCGGCCTTGCCATCCTGCATGGCAACCTCGCGCCACGCGGCGCCGTCATCAAGCAATCGGCGGCGAGCCCGAAGTTGCTGAAGCACACGGGGCGCGCGGTTGTGTTCGAGTCGGTCGAGGACATGACGCTGCGCGTGGACGATCCCGAGCTCGACGTCACCGCCGACGACGTGCTTGTGTTGCGCAATGCCGGCCCCAAGGGCGCGCCGGGGATGCCCGAGGCCGGTTATCTGCCGATCCCCAAAAAGCTCGCGCGCGGCGGCACCAAGGACATGGTGCGCATTTCCGATGCGCGCATGAGCGGCACCGCGTTCGGCACCATCGTTCTCCACATCACCCCGGAATCCGCCGTCGGCGGACCGCTGGCGCTGGTGAAGAACGGCGACAGGATCAGCCTCGATGTGGCCAAGCGCAGCATCGAGCTTTTGGTCGATGCGGCCGAGCTGGAGCGCCGACGCGCGGCCTTGAAGCCGGCGGCTGCGCCCGACGAAGCGCGGCGCGGCTATGCCTGGCTGTTCAACGAGACCATCATGCAGGCCGATGAGGGCTGCGACTTCGACTTCATGCAGAGGACTGGGAAGAAGACTGAGTAAGGGCTGACAACCAACGAGCGCCGAGACCGCTGAAAGCGGCCGGCGATAAAACAGGGGGAGACGATGATCGCACGATCCATGTGTGGGTTGGTGGCTGCAGCCACCATGCTGTTCGTCACGGGCGCGGGGGCACAGGAGGTGAAGCATTATCGCTTCGCCTATGACCAGCCCCGCAACACCGGCTACTCCATTGCCGGCGACCTCTTTGCCGACAAGCTCAAGGAATTGAGCAAAGGCACCATGATCATCGACCAGTATCCCGGCGCGCAGCTGGGCCAGGAGCCGCAGGTGCTCCAGCTCGTCAAAGCCGGCGACGTCGAATTCTCCATCGTCTCCTCGGCCAACACCGCGACGATCTCGCCGCAGGCCGGCGTGATGTCGCTGCACTATCTGTTCCGCGACGAACAGCATGTGGTGAAAGGCCTCGCCGACCCGAAGGTGTTCGAAGCGCTCAAGGCCATGATCGAGGAGACCACGCAGGGCCTGCATCTCATCGGCACCGGCTCGCAGGGCGTGCGCCACATGTACTCCAAGAGGGAGATCCACAACGTCGCCGACATCAAGGGCCTGAAGGTCCGCGTGCAGGCGACTGCGACCGAAGACACCATGTTCCCGGCCTATGGCGCCCAGACCGTGCACATGCCGTTCGGCAGCGTCTACACCAGCTTGCAGACCGGCGTCGTCGACGTCGCCGAAAACAGCATCAATGTCTACCTCGTCAACAAGCATTACGAGGTGGCGCCGGTGCTGAACATCACCGAGCACGAAGCCAACAATGCGTTGGTGTTCGTCTCCGACAAGCTCTGGCAGAGCCTCTCGGCCGAGCAGAAGGGCTGGGTCCAGGCCGCGGCCAACGAGATCAGCACCAAGGAGCCGGCGAAGGCGTTCGACCTCGAGCGCAGCGCCGCCGAGAAGCTGAAGAAGATGGGCGTCAAGGTGGTCGACGACGTCGACAAGAAGAGCTTTACGGCGATTGCCGACCCCTATCTCGACAAGCTCGCCAAGGAGCTCGGCCCGCACGCCGAGAAGATCAAGGATCTGATCCGGGCGATCAATTAGGCTGCGTGCGTCGCTCTCTCCGCGCGTCGTCCCGGCGAAAGCCGGGACCCATACTCCGCGGCGGAGCTTGGGGCACGATGGCTGTCAGCTTGCTTTCATCATAACGGCCTGGGGCTATGGGTCCCGGCCTTCGCCGGGACGACAAGGGAATTGAATGTCGATTTCCGACAAACTGGTCCTCCACCGCCAACGCCACCTCAAATGGCGCTGGCTCGACTGGCTCGAGCTCGCGCTGATGATCCTCTGCGGCCTGCTGTGCTTCGGCTTCTCGCTGTCGGTCACCGCCGACATCGTCACCCGCACCATCGGCCATCCCTGGCTGTGGCTGCAGGAAGTCACCTCGACGCTGTTCATCTACGCGATCTTCATCGGGACCGCGGTCGCGACGCGCCGCAACGACCACCTCTATCTGACCGCGATCTCCGAGGCGATGCACGGCACGCCGCGGCTCATCGTCGAAGTCATCATCCGCCTCATCGTGCTCGGCGTCGCGTTCTGCCTGATCTGGTACGGCTATCAGAACTATCTGCGCGGCTTCGGCAGCTTCCGCCTGCCGTCGGGCACGCCGATCGCCTCGCTTTATGCGATCATTCCGCTCTCCGGCCTCCTGGTTGGCCTGTTCACGATCGAGCAGCTCGTCAACGGCCTGCGCAACGGCTTCGATCATCCGGAGCCGCTGGATGAAGATGCCGCACCCGTCGCGACCGAAGCGCAAATGAGGGCGCAGCCGTGAGCGCACCCATTGTTCTTGCGTTGATGTCGATCTGCTTCCTGTCGTTCGGCTATCTCGGCGTGCCCGTGCCGTTCTCGCTGATGGCCGGCGTGTTCATCGGCGCCATCCTCTCCGACGTGTCGCTTGCCGCGATCATCCAGAAGATTTTTGACGGCGTCGATTCCGAGGCCTTGCTGGCGATCCCGTTCTTCCTCCTGGTCGGCGAGCTCATGAGCTCGGCCAATGTGGTGGTGCGAATAGCCAATCTCTCGGTGTCGCTGGTCGGGCATATCAGGGGCGGGCTGTCGCAGGTCGTGGTCGTCTTCAGCATGTTCTTCTCGGAAATGTCGGGCTCGACCACCGCCGACGTCGCCGTGATGAGCCGGGCGCTCGGCGGCCCGATGAAGCGGGAGGGCTACGAGCCCGCCTTTATCGCCGCGATCATTGCCTCCGCCTCGACCATCGCGGCGCTGGTGCCGCCGAGCATCACGGCCGTCGTTTATGGCGCGGTCGGCAACGTCTCGATCGCCGGCCTGTTCATGGCAGGCGTGGTCCCCGGCCTGATGATCGGCTTCGGTCTGATGATCTACTGCTATTTCTTCGGCCCGTCCGGCCTGCGCAAGCCGCGTGCGCCGTTGCGGCAGATCGTGTTCGCGGCCGGCGATGCAGCGCTGCCGCTGATGATCCCGGTGATTCTGCTAGGGGGCATCCTGACCGGCTGGTTCACGCCGACGGAGGCCGGCGTCGTCGCCGTGGTCTGGATCATCCTGGTCGTGATACCCGCGCTCAACCGCGGCCATTTCCGGAAGATCCCGTACGATTTCTGCCTTGCGGGCCTGATCTTCTCGCTGCCGCTGATCACCATCGGCGCCGCCAACGCCTTCGGCTGGATGCTCGCTTACTTGCGTGGCGCCAGCTACATCGCCGACATGATCACCTCGATCGCCGGCCACGATCCGCATCTGATCATGCTGCTGATGGTGCTGCTGTTCACCGTGGTCGGCGATTTCATCGAGCCGGTGCCGACCATCATCATCTTCATGCCGCTGGTCAACACGCTGACGGAAGCCGGTGACATCAACGGCGTCCACATGGGCGTGGTCCTGATCGCGACGCTCGCCTTCGGCCTGATCACGCCGCCCTATGGCCTGGTGCTGTTGATGGCCTCGAAATTCGTCGGCATCAGCTTCGCCAAGGCACTGCGTGCGGCGCTGCCGATCTATGTCGTGTTCTTCGCCACCATCGCGTTCGCGATCTATTTCCCCAGCGTCGTGCTGTGGCTGCCGCGACATGTGCTGCCTGAGTCGGTCGGCTGCTTCAAATCGCCGGCGGGGACGGGTTACATCTGTCCGCAGTAGCGAGCAGCTCCACGCGCCATTGCACGGCGTCGCAGACATAGCGGAACGGCGTGCCGTGGCTGTTCTTGAAATAGCTGCCGGATAGCGCCTTCGCCATGCCCTGCATCACCGCGTCATGGCAGACGAACAGGAAGTGGTCATCGGGATGCCGGTCCAGCCACGCGGCGACGCAGGCCAGCGACCGCTCGGTCATGGCGTCCCAGCTCTCGCCGTCAGCGGGAAGAATCGAGACGAGGCCGGTCGCCGATGTGACGCTGTGCTTGATCATGAGGTCGCGGATCGGCAGGCCCTCGAGGCTGCCGAAGTCGAACTCGATGATGCCGTCGTCGATCGCAAGCGGCACCGAGATCGCTTCCGCGATGATCTCGGCCGTTCGCGCCGCGCGCACCAGGGGACTTGCGACGATGCGGCTGATGCCGGCGCCACGCAACAGGACTGCGGCCTCGCGCGCCTGCTTGAGACCGTCCTCGTTAAGCGGGTTGTCGGTCCGGCCCTGGAAAAGGCCTTGCCGGTTCCAGTCGGTGGCACCGTGCCGCAGACCGCAGAACGAGCGCGATGGCGCCTGCATGCTCACTTGGCCTTGCTCGTGAACTTCTTCACGGCGGTGCGGAACTCCTCCGTGTTCATGGCCATGATGATCTTGTGCTCCTCGGCATCGAGCTGCTGCTTCACCGGCGTCGTCGCGGCCGCATAGACCAGCTGTTTGGTGCCGGCGATGGCCGCCGGCGGGTTCTGCGCCAGCCGCTCGGCAAGCTGCCGCGTCGCCGCTTTCAGCTCGGTTGCGGGAACGGTCTTCGCCACGAGCCCCCATGCATGGGCCTGCTGCGCGGTGAAGTTGTCCTCGGCGAGAAAAATCTGCAACGCCCGGCGCGAGCCGACCGTGCCGACGATGCCGACTGTGCTGCCGCCATCCGGCGACACGCCGATCTTGGCATAGGCCGGCGTGAATTTGGCGTCATCAGCGGCGATGCAGAGATCGGTGACGAAGGCGAGGCCCATACCGGCGCCGGCGGCGGAGCCGTGCACGCTCGACAGCGAGATCTTCGGCATGCGCCTGAGGATCTCGATGAAGGCGTGATAGTGCTTGAGCAGTTCCCCGACGACAGGTGTCACCGTGCCCGCCTCGGCCGCAGCGCCGATCGTCTGCAGATCGCCGCCGGCCGAGAAGGCGCGGCCTTCGCCCTCGATCACCACAACCTTGATGGCGTCATCGCCTTCGATGTAGGCCGCGAGCTGCTCCAGCTTTTGTGCGATGGCGAGGTTGACCGAGTTGAACGCGGCGGGGCGGTTGAGCGTGATGGTGGCGATCGCACCTTCGATCCGTAGCAGCGCGGGATCGTCGGGCTTTGAGACGGGTGCTGGCATCGGAAAAATCCCCGGCTGGAGAGGTTAGCTACTGCAACTAAATCGCAGAAGGCGGGGGGACACAATCCCCGGCCGGCGGTGCCCTTCAGGCGCCCCTTGCGCAGCGCGGAACGATAGGCTCATATGGGGCCGCCTTCGCCAAAGGGACGGACACGAGCGCCGGCTCCTCGCTAGGCTAGCCAAGCCATCTTTACGGAGAGGGAACGACATGGGTCACGCTCGTGTCTTGCAGAAATGGGCTGTCCAATGACCGACGGACCGGTGATCATCGTCGGGGCCGGCCACGGCGGCTACCAGGTCGCTGCGTCGCTGAGGCAGGCGGGTTATGCGAATCGCATCTGCCTGATCAATGACGAGGCGCATCTGCCCTATCAGCGGCCGCCGCTGTCCAAGGCCTATATCAAGGGCTCGGCCGGACCTGACAGCCTGATGTTCCGCCCCGAAAAATTCTACCAGGACCAGAACATCGAGCTGATCTCGGGGCGCGCCGTGTCGATCGACCGCGCCGCGCGAAAGGTGCTGCTCGCATCTAGCGAGACGCTGCCTTATGGCCATCTCGTGCTGGCAACGGGCGCGCGCAACCGGCTGCTGGATCTGCCCAATGCCAACCTGCCCGACGTGAAATATCTGCGCATCCTCGACGACAGCGAGTCGCTCAGGCAAATCATGCCGACGAAGAAACGCGCCGTCATCATCGGCGCCGGCTTCATCGGCCTCGAATTCGCCTCCACCGCGCGGATCAAGGGCCTCGAGGTCGACGTGCTCGAGCTCGCCCCGCGCGTGATGGCGCGCGCGGTGACGGCGGAGGTCTCGGAATATTTTCAAGAACGGCATCGCGAGGCCGGCATCCGTATTCACCTCGGCGTGCAGGCAACGTCGATCGAAGCCGAGGGCGGCAAGGTCACCGGCGTCAGTCTCAGCGACGGCCGGCATCTGCCCGCCGACCTCGTCGTGGTCGGCGTCGGCGTGCTGCCGAACATCGAGCTTGCAGCCGAGGCGGGGCTGCCCGTCGCCGCCGGCATCATCGTCGATGAATATCTCGCGACGGCAGATCCGAACATTTCAGCGATCGGCGATTGCGCGCTGTTCGCGAGCCCGCGCTTCGGCGGCTCGCTGCGGCTGGAATCGGTGCAGAACGCCACCGATCACGCCCGCTGCCTGGCCGCGCGGCTGACCGGCGACAAGAAGCCCTATGACAGCCATCCCTGGTTCTGGAGCGACCAGGGCGAGGACAAGCTCCAGATATCAGGCCTCACCACCGGCTATGACCGTGTCGTGCTGCGCGGCGATCCCGCCAAGAAGGCGTTCTCCGCATTCTGCTATCACGGCGACAGGCTGCTCGGCATCGAATCGATCAATCGCGCCGGCGATCACATGTTTGGCCGCCGCCTGCAGGCGATGGACCGCTCGATCACGCCAGAGCAGGCCGCCGACGAAAGTTTTGACCTGAAGAGCGCGCTGGCGTGATCAGCCGGCGCTGAGTACCGCTGTTACCTCTGCTGCCGTCGGCATCGATGGCCCGGCCCCCATGCGCTGTACGCTGATCGAGGCGGCGGCGTTGGCGAAGGCGAGGGCTGCGCGCAACGCCACGCCATCGGCCAGTTGCGAGGCGAGTGCGCCGACGAAGCAGTCGCCGGCGCCCGTGGTGTCGACCGCCTTCACCGCGCGGCCGGGTACCGCAAATTCCTCGTTGCCAGCGAGCGCGAGCACGCCGCGTTTGCCGAGCGTGATGCAGATGGTCTGATCCGCGCGCACCTGAAGCTGTCGGGCGACCGCGATGATCTTGACGGCCTCGTCGTCATCGGAGAGCCCGGTTCCCGCGAGGAAGCCGAGCTCGGTCTCGTTCAGCACGAGGATGTCGACCAGCGCGAGCAGCTCAGCGGGCATCTGTTGCGCCGGCGCCGGGTTGAGCAGCGTCGCCGCTCCGGCGCTCCGGGCGCGCTGGAAGAACGCGGCGATGGTCTGCAGCGGGATCTCGAACTGGCTGACCGCGACGTCGCCTTTGGCCAAGGGAACCGCCGCAACATCCTCCGCGCCCACCTGCGCATTGCTGCCGGGAATGACGACGATGGTGTTGTCGGACGCCGCAACCGTGATGATCGCGGTGCCGCTATGGGTGTCGGCCTCGCGAACCGAGCCGAGATCGATGCCTTGCGCGCCGAGGAACGTCCGCAGCTCGGCCCCGAACGCATCCTTGCCGAGCCGCCCGATCAGCGTCGTCTTCGCGCCGAGCCTCGACGCCGCGACGGCCTGATTCGCGCCCTTGCCGCCCGGAAAATACAGTACTTCGCGGCCCGCGACGGTCTCGCCGACCTTGGGATGGCGATCGGCCGTCGCCACCACGTCCATGTTGATGCTGCCGGCGACGAAGACGCGCCCCATGACATGTCGCCCTTGCAAATTCCTAAACGCGAACTTCGAACTCGTGCCTGACCTTGGCGATGTCCACGAGGGTCGGCAGGCCGGCCTCGTTGCCAAGCCGCTGGATCTTGAAGGTCGAGGCGGCGCGCGCGAAGTCGAAATGCTCGCGCCAGCTTTTGCCGGGATGGGCGAGATACGAATAGACATAGGCGCCGTGGAAGACGTCGCCGGCGCCATTGGTGTCGATCACGCGCTCGCGGGGGATCGGCAT
Organism: Bradyrhizobium campsiandrae; assembly: GCF_014529705.1. Lineage (GTDB taxonomy): Bacteria > Pseudomonadota > Alphaproteobacteria > Rhizobiales > Xanthobacteraceae > Bradyrhizobium > Bradyrhizobium campsiandrae. The sequence continues at coordinate 130,430 of NZ_JAANIH010000007.1, read as the reverse complement.
CGCCGGCATCACCTGCACCGTTCCGGTCTCGTCGTACCAGAACAGGCCCTTCTCGCCCATGGTGACGCCGCCGATCTTGCAGCCGCGGCTCTTGAGGTAGTCGAGCATCTTCTCGGGCGTCAGGTCCATCTGCTCGCATAGCCGCTCGGCGACGATCGCGACGTCGATGAACTCCAGGAGCTCATGCGTGTTTGTGCGCAGGCCGCCGCCGTCCAGCGAGGTCAAAATGCCCGCCTCGCGGCAGACTTTGGCGTAATGGATCGCGGCGTCGGGCTGGTGGCCGTCGACATGCAGCGCGCGGCAATTGCCGAGATTGAGGATCGGGAACGGATGGATGTGGGAATCGTCGCGGCAGCGGACGATGGCGCGCTTGCCGTCCTTGGGCATGATGAAGGAGAGCGAGGACTGGTTCACCTTCCGCGCATGCAGCGAGATCGCGTATTTCGCGCACATGTCCTGGAACATGCGCCCCAGCCAGTCATTGGCCGCGGTGGCGATCAGATCGGGCACGATGCCGAGCTTGGCGCAGCAGAACGCCGCCGTCACCGCGTTGCCGCCGAACGAAACCGCGTAATCCGAGGCCACGTGCTTCTCGTCGCCGGTCGGCATGTGGTCGGTGATGAAGACGACGTCGATATAGGTCTGTCCGATAAAGAGAGCCTGCATTGGTTGTCCGTGATGCGCTGGGTGGTCCCGGCCGGCGACTTACCTTAGCACCGCTTCGGCGAGAGCCAAAAATATTCCAACGCCAAAATATTCGCAAAGTCATGGCGATAGGCGCTTGAGCTCGGCCGGGGGGCGGAATACGACCGTGGCGGGGCCGCGTCGCCCCGGGCCGAGCCGGTGACCCGACAGGACCACGAGGGCTTGTCACGGGCGTTCGGTTCCGGCTCCGTCGGAAGGGAGGGAACATGATCACCGGCCTCGATCACGTCGTCGTCCTGGTCAGGGATATCGGTGCGGCCAGGGCGGCCTATCAGACGCTGCTCGCGCGCGCCCCGGCCTGGCAGAATTCCGGCGAGGGCGCCGATCGCGTGCTGTTCACCCTCGACAACATGACGATCGAATTGATGGCGCCGAGCGGCTTCACCGCGACCGCAGACCGGATGCGCGCGCTGCTCGACGACCATGAGGGCGTGCTTGCCAGCCTGTGCTTTCGGGTCGCGGACATCGGCAAGATGCACCGGCGGCTGGACCGGGTGGCTCTGAAGCCGGATCCCGTCGCCGAGGTCGAGAGCAGCGACGAACTGGCGGGCGCGGTCCTGCACTGGAAGCGCACGCGGGCCGCGACCGAGCTGACGCGCGGCGTGCGCATGTTCTTCCTCGAGCTTGCCGAGGAGCGGCCGAAGTCGGTTGCGACAGATGTCGCACCGGTCGACGGTCTCGATCACGTCGTGATCACCACGGAGGATTCCGATCGCGCCGCCGCCCTCTACGGCGCGCGGCTCGGGCTCGATCTCGCGCTCGACCGCTCGCACCATGATTGGGGCCAGCTGATGTTCTTCCGCTGCGGCGATCTCATCGTCGAAGTGGTGCGGCGCCCCGTGGCGGGCGGGGATTCCCAGCATGACCGGCTCTGGGGGCTGAGCTGGCGCGTCGCCGACATCGACGCCACCCGCACCCGCCTGATCGCGGCGGGCCTCGACGTCTCCGAAGTCCGCAACGGCCGCAAGCCCGGCACGCGCATCACGACCGTGCGCAGCGGCACCTGCGGCATCCAGACCGTGCTCTTGGAGCGCTCGCCGAAACCGCCGGAGTGAGGGCGGCGCTCGTTCCGCTCGAAGACTCCCGTAGGGTGGGCAAAACGAAGCGTGCCCACGCTGTGCCTATTCGATGCGAAGACGTGGGCACGGCGCAAGTGCGCCTTTGCCCACCCTACGAAACTGCGTCCTGGGCACGAGATCGTTCTCAAACGTTCGCCCGCATGATAAGTCGATCTGGACCACCACCCAGCGAGCACCCGGTTTGGCCAAGGCAACCGCAAAGCGAACTCTGAAATGGCAGCGCGATCCCGAAGGGATGCGGCTGCGCATTCTCGAGGCGGCCAAGCAGGAGTTTTCCGCTCACGGGCTCGCCGGCGCGCGGGTCGATCGCATCGCTGCCAAGGCCGGCGCCAACAAGCGCATGCTGTACTACCATGTCGGCAACAAGGACGAGCTTTATCTGGCGGTGCTCGAAGGCGCCTATGACAAGATCCGCAGCGAGGAGCGGGGGCTCGATCTCGAACATCTCGATCCGCCCGAGGCCATCAAGCGGCTGATCGAATTCACCTGGGGCTACTTCCTGCGCAACCCCGAATTCTTGTCGCTGCTCCAGACCGAGAACCTCGCCCGCGCCAAGCATTTGAAGCGCTCGACCAAGGTCAAGTCGATGCATTCGCCCTTCGTCGAGATGATCCGCACCGTGGTGCGGCGCGGCGTCGAGAGCGGCGATTTCCAGGTCGCGGTCGATCCGGTCCAGCTCTACATCTCGATCGCGGCGCTCAGCTTCTTCTATCTCTCCAACTCGGCGACGCTCAGCGTGATCTTCGGCCGCGACCTGCTGGACAAGAAAGCCAAGGACGAGCGCCTCGCGCACATGTCCGGCCTCGTGCTCGCCGCGCTGACGGGCCGGTCGGCCGCGTTGTTTGAGGTCGCCAAGGCGCCGAAGCCGCGTAGCGCGGTGGCGCAGACCGTTTAAGGCAGGCTCTTTCTTCATCGTCATCCCGGCGAAGGCCGGGACCCATACCGCGTGATCTATCGATCGTGTGCGGTGCTAATCCCGAGCGCCCCGTCTTCGCCAAACTTTTCCCTGGGGTTATGGGTCCCGGCCCCCGTGCGCAATTGCGCACTAGGCCGGGACGACACTGAGTATGCGGAACCCCTGCCACAAAACCCAAAGCGCCCCCTAGACAGTATTTATCCAACGGGTTAATTTCTCCCCATAACGAAGAAGACTGCCGGGAGTGAAAATTGGCCGAGCCGAAGCCGCAGGGTGCATTGTCCAAGCTGCTGAATGCGGCCTGGGTTCGGCCGTTCTTGTTCCTCGTTTTCATCGTCGTCGCCTGGGATCTCGCGATCCGGCTGTTCAGGATCCCGGCCTATCAGATCCCGTCACCGGCTGACGTGGTTGCGGTGCTGCGCAGCGACTGGCCGGAACTGCTGCGCCAGAGTTGGCCGACCACCTATGCGACCGTCTGCGGCTTCGTGCTGTCGGCGCTGTTCGGCATCCCCGTCGCGATGCTGATCGCGGGCTCCAAGACGGTGGAGAGCTACGTCTATCCGCTGCTGGTGTTCTCGCAATCCGTACCGAAGATCGCGATCGCGCCGCTGTTCGTGGTCTGGTTCGGCTTCGGCATCGTCCCGAAGGTGATCTCGGCGTTCCTGCTCGGCTTCTTCCCCGTCGTCGTCTCGGCCGTGCAGGGCTTCAAGTCGGTCGACCCTGATATGGTTGATCTTGCCCGCGCCATGCAGGGCAGCCGCTTCCAGGTGTTTTGCGCGGTGAACCTGCCGCATGCGTTGCCGGCGATCTTCTCCGGCCTCAAGGTCTCGGTGACGCTGGCCGTGGTCGGCGCCGTCGTCGGCGAGTTCGTCGGCTCCAACTCCGGCATCGGCTATGTGATGCAGCGCTCGATCGGCACGTTCGACCTGCCGACCATGTTCGCCGCCCTGGTGATCCTCGCGCTGCTTGGCGTCATCCTGTTCTGGATCGTCGACCGCATCGAGAAGCTGATTATCCCCTGGCATGTCAGCCAGCGCGAAGAGGTGATCTTCGCTTCCTGAAATCAAGCAACGGCCACCAACGGCCGGAACATAACGACGAGGGAGAGTGACGATGAAGCGGTGGATTGGGGCTGCAGCTGCGGCGCTGATGGCGTTTGCAGTTTCGCCGGCGCAGGCGGCCGACAAGGTCGTGTTGATGCTGAACTGGTACGTCTATGGCGAGCATGCGCCGTTCTATTACGGCAAGGCCAAGGGCATTTACGCGGCCGAAGGCATCGACCTCGAAATCCAGGAGGGGCGCGGCTCGGCGGCGACCACGCAGGCCGTCGCTGCCAAGACCGCCGATTTCGGCTATGTCGATGTGCCCACCATGATGCGCGCCGCGATCAAGGGCGCGCCCGTGATCGCGACCGGCGTACTGCTCCAGACCTCGCCGATGTCCGCGATGGGCTTTGCCGACAAGAACATCAGGAAGCCTGAAGACATCAAGGGTAGGACGGTCGCGATCACGCCGGCCGATTCCATGACGCAGATCTGGCCGCTGTTCCTGAAGAAGACCGGCCTGAAGGAAAGCGACTTCCAGACCGTTGCCGGCGACGGCCAGACCAAGCTCAACGCCGTCATCAACGGTCAGGCTGATCTCTTGCTCGGCTACGTCATGGACCAGTCGATGAAGATCAAGGACGCGACCGGCAAGGACGTGTTTCCGATCAAGTTCGCCGACTACGGCATCAACATGGTCTCGTCAGGCATCATCGCCAACACCGACTATGTGAAGGCTAATGCCGACCTCGTCCGCCGCTTCATGTCGGCGACGACCAAGGCGGTCGAAGCTGCCGAGAAGGAACCGAAGGCAGCCGCGCAGTCGATCCTCGATGCCAATCCCAAGGGCGGCAAGATCGACACGCTGACGCAGGGTTTTGAGCTGACCATCCCGCTGTACCGGACCGCCGAGACCAGGAGCAAGCGGCCGTTCCAGGTCACCGACCAGAACATGACCGACAGCGTCAACCTGATGGTCGAATATGGCGGGCTCGATGCCAAGGCCAAGGAAAACCCGAAGGCGTTCTACACCAACGACTACTTGCCGAAGAGTGGCACGTGAGCGCTTTCGTCATTGCGAGCGAAGCAATCCAGGCTGCCACTGCGCAAAGACTCTGGCTTGCTTCGTCGCAAGGGCTCCTCGCAATGACGGCGGTGACAGCTTTGTTCGATTGGATGTAACTGAATGATTCCTAAGAAGGCCAGTCCAGCGGAACAGCCGGCCGCGCATTTGCGCCTGGTGTCGGACCGGGTCGGCGACGCGTCAGGCATCAAGCTATCGGGCGTGTCCAAGACCTACCGCACGCGCGACGGCGACGTGCCTTCGCTGCGGCCGCTCGATTTCCATATCAACGATGGCGAGTTCTTCGTCGTGGTCGGCCCGTCCGGCTGCGGCAAGTCCACGCTGCTCAAGCTGATCTCCGGCCTGCTGCCGCCGACCACGGGCGAGGTGCTGGTCGAGGGCGAGAAGGTGACGGCGCCGCACGGCAATGTCGGCATCGTGTTCCAGAACGCGTTGCTGCTGCCCTGGCGCAACATCCTCGGCAACGTCATGCTGCCGATCGACATGAAGCGGCTGGGGCGCGACGAATATCTCGTCCGCGCCAAGGCGCTGCTCAAGCTGGTCGGGCTCGAAGGCTTCGAGAAGAAGCTGCCCTGGCAGCTCTCCGGCGGCATGCAGCAGCGCGCCTCGATCTGCCGCGCACTGGTGCACGACCCCAGGATCATGCTGATGGACGAGCCGTTCGGCGCGCTCGACGCGCTGACACGCGAACGCATGAATGTCGAGCTGATGCGGATCCAGCGTGAAACCAGGAAGACGGTGCTGCTGATCACGCATTCGATTCCGGAAGCCGTGTTCCTCGCCGACCGTGTGCTGGTGATGACCGAGCGGCCCGGTGCGATCGCCGCGATCTACGACATCCCGCTGCCGCGCCCGCGCTCGCTCGACGTGATGGCGGATCCTGTGTTTACGGAGCTGGTGCAGCGCATCCGCAAGCATTTCTTTTCGCAGGGGACGTTGGACTAGGACGATGGGAGTAACTCTAGCTTTCAGAGCGTCATGGCCGGGCTTGTCCCGGCCGTCCACGCCTTGCTCCATGCGACAAAGAACGTGGATGCCCGGGACAAGCCCGGGCATGACGACATCCCTAGGACACGGTCCGTGCGCCTGAAGCTGCGAGATATCGCCTTCTTCGAACGTCCCGTCCAGTTCGCGCGGCCGTTCCGCTTTGGCGCGATCACGCTTCACGCGACGCCGCAATTGTTCGTGCGGGTCGAGATCGAGGTCGAGGGCAAGACTACAAACAAGGGCACTGCGGTCGGCGCCAGCGCCGAGCTGCTGGTGCCGAAATGGTTCGACAAGCGGCCGGAGCTGTCGCCGGCGCAGACGGTCGATGGCCTGCGCCGTTCTCTGGAAATAGCTCGCGGGCTATACTTGGCGCGGACCGAATTCCAGACGGCGTTTGATCTGCATGCCTCCTGCATCGGCGCGCAGATCGCGACCTGTGCGAAGAAGAACATCCCACCGCTTGCTGCGGCCTATGGTCCGGCCGAGATCGACAAGGCGATCCTCGATGCGCTGCTGCGGGCGGTCGAGGCCAGTTTCTTCGACGGAATGGCCGCGAACATTGCCGGTGTCGACGCGCGGCTTTCGCCCGATCTGAAAGATGCGGATCTCGCAGCGTTTCTCTCTGGACGCAAGCCGCTGCCGCGCGTCGCGGTCAGGCATACCGTTGGACTCGATGATAGGGTCGAAGGTGCGGGCGGCGTTGCTGATGCCCGACAGAACGCAGGCGCGAATTATTTCAAGCTGAAGCTGGGGGGCGATCCGTCGGTCGATGCTGAGCGGCTGGCGCGCATCGGCAAGGCGCTTGATAGGCTCGGGCGCGACACCAAGGTGACGCTCGATGCCAACGAGCAGTACGCGGATCTTGCCGCGCTTCAGGCGCTCATCGACCGGCTTGATCGTGATCCCGCGCTGCGCTCGATCTCGTCGAGATTGCTCTACATCGAACAACCGATGCCACGTGATATCACCAGGCAATCGCCGCTCGGCTCGCTCGCCGCGCGCGGCCTCATCATCGACGAGGCCGACGATTCCTACGACGCATTTCCCGCGGCAAGGGCGCTCGGCTATCACGGCATTTCATCGAAATCCTGCAAGGGGCTCTACAAGTCTATCGTCAACGCGACGCGCGCGGCAAAATGGAGCGGGAGGGGCGAGACATTCTTCGTCACCGGCGAGGATCTCACCTGTCAGGCTGGCCTTGCCGTGCAGCAGGACCTTGCGCTGGGCGCCTTCATCGGAGTCATTCACGCCGAGCGCAACGGCCATCACTATGTCGACGGCTTTGGCGAGACGCCTCTCGCAGAAGCGCAGGCCTTTGCCGCCGCGCATCCCGATCTCTATGCCGACGCCGGGCACGGCATCCGGCTTTCCATTCACGAGGGCGATCTCCTGACGGGATCGCTTCATTGTGCGGGCTTTGCGACACAGGTCCATCCGGACTGGTCGGCGCTCCGCCCGCTCGAACAGCCAACATCACTTCAGGAGTATCTGGCATGACTACGCAACGCCTCGGCCTCATCATGAACGGCGTCACCGGCCGCATGGGGCTCAACCAGCATCTGATCCGCTCGATCGTCGCGATCCGCGACCAGGGCGGCGTTCGCCTGAAGAACGGCGATCGCGTGATGCCAGATCCGATCCTGGTCGGCCGCAGCGCCGACAAGATCGAGGCGCTCGCCAAGCGCTACAACATCGCGCGCTGGACCACCGATCTCGACGCCGCGCTCGCGGACACAAACGACACCATGTTCTTCGACGCCGCGACCACGCAGGCCCGCCCCGGCCTGCTGACCCAGGCCATCAATGCCGGCAAGCACGTCTATTGCGAGAAGCCGATCGCGACGAACTTTGAAGAGGCGCTGGAAGTCGTGAAGCTCGCCAATGCCAGGGGTGTCAAGCACGGCACCGTGCAGGACAAGCTGTTTTTGCCAGGGTTGAAGAAGATCGCCTTCCTGCGCGACAGCGGCTTCTTCGGCCGCATCCTCTCGGTGCGCGGCGAGTTCGGCTATTGGGTGTTCGAGGGCGGCTGGCAGGAGGCGCAGCGGCCGTCCTGGAACTACCGCAGCGAGGACGGCGGCGGCATCATCCTCGACATGGTCTGTCACTGGCGCTACGTGCTCGACAACCTGTTTGGTAACGTTAGAAGCGTGGTCTGCATCGGCAACACCGACATCCCCGAGCGCTTCGACGAGCAGGGCAAGAATTACAAGGCAACCGCGGATGATTCCGCCTATGCCACCTTCCAGCTCGAAGGCGGCGTCATCGCCCACATCAACATGTCCTGGGTCACGCGCGTCTATCGCGACGATCTCGTCACCTTCCAGGTCGACGGCACCCATGGCTCGGCAGTCGCGGGCCTCACCGACTGCATGATCCAGGCGCGGCAGGCAACGCCTCGGCCGGTGTGGAATCCCGACGAGAAGCGGCTGCACGATTTCTACGGCGACTGGCAGAAGCTGCCCGACAACGTCACCTACGACAACGGCTTCAAGGAGCAATGGGAGATGTTCATCCGCCACGTCTACGAGGATGCGCCCTACAAGTTCACGCTGCTCGAAGGCGCCAAGGGCGTTCAGCTCGCCGAATGCGCGCTGAAGAGCTGGAAGGAACGGCGCTGGATCGACGTCGCCCCGATCAAGGTGTGACAATCCAATGCTAGTGATTTCGTCATTGCGAGCGCAGCGAAGCAATCCAGAGTCTTTCCGCAGAGGCAGTCTGGATTGCTTCGCTGCGCTCGCAATGACGGGGAGAGGTTCGAAGCCATGAATAAACCCGTCCAACCCATGTCATCCCTGTCGCTGAAACTGCCCAAGGCCGATCGCTCGATCGAGACCTATCGGCTCGCTGCCTCGCGCACGTTCCCCGCCAAGCTCGAGGGGCCGCTGAACCGGATCGCCTTCTCGGCGGTGCATACGGTTGTCGATCCCTTCGCCGATAACGATCCCTGGCTGTCGGTCGCCGTCGACTGGGACAAGACCATCGCCTTCCGCGAGCACGTCTGGGACCTCGGCCTCGGCGTTGCCGAGGCCATGGACACCGCGCAGCGCGGCATGGGCCTGGACTGGCCGACCTCGCTGGAGTTGATCACGCGTTCGGTCGCCGCCGCCAAGCGGCGCAATGCGCTGGTGTTCTCCGGTGCCGGCACCGATCATCTCGCCGTGGAGGACGCCAAAAACCTCGACGACGTGATCCACGCCTATGAGGAGCAGATCTCGGCGGTCGAGAAGGTCGGCGGCCGCATCATCCTGATGGCCTCGCGCGCGCTGGCAAAACTCGGCCGCGGCGCGGACGACTATGCCAAGGTCTACAACCGTGTGCTGTCGCAGGTCCGCGAGCCCGTCATCATCCATTGGCTCGGCGACATGTTCGATCCGGCGCTGGCGGGCTATTGGGGCACCAAGGACCTCGCCAAGGCGATGGACGTCGCGGTGGCCATCATCAACCACAACGCTGCCAAGGTCGATGGCGTCAAGGTCTCGCTGCTCGACAAGCAGCGCGAGATCGACATGCGCCGTCGCCTCGACAGGCGCATCAAGATGTATACCGGCGATGATTTCAACTATGCGGAGTTGATCGCCGGCGACGAACAAGGCTTTTCGCATGCGCTGCTCGGCATCTTCGATGCCATCGCGCCTGCCGCGTCCTACGCGCTGTCGCGTCTTGCGGCCGGCGATGAGGCCGGGTTCCACGACGTGCTGGGGCCGACCGTGCCGCTGTCGCGTCACATCTTCAAGGCGCCGACGCGGTTCTACAAGACCGGCGTGGTGTTCATGGCGTATCTGAACGGCCACCAGGACCATTTCACCATGGTCGGCGGCCAGGAGAGCACGCGCTCGACGTTACATCTGGCCGAGCTGTTCCGTCTCGCCGACAAGGCCGGTCTGCTCGCCGATCCCGAACTCGCGACGCAGCGGATGAAGACCGTGCTCGCCACCCACGGTATCGAACCCTGATGCGTGATTTCTCCACCGGCCATCGCTTGATGTCGCTCAACACGGCGACCGTGCGCAAGCAGGGTGACCTCGTCGAGATCATCGACGCCTGTGCCAGGCACGGCATCCGCGCCATCGACCCCTGGCGCGACCAGGTCGCCGCCGTCGGACTCGACCGTGCGGTGCGCGCCGTGCGCGATGCCGGCCTCGATCTCTCGGGCTATTGCCGCGGTGGCATGTTTCCCTCGGATGCTTCGCGCCGGGGCGAGGTGCGCGACGATAACAGGCGCTGCGTCGACGAAGCCAAGGCGCTGGGTGCGCCCTGCGTCGTCCTCGTCGTCGGCGGCCTGCCGCAATATTCCCGGCCGGGGAGCGAGGCGTCGAAGGACATCGCGGCGGCGCGCGGGCAAGTCGAGGAAGCGCTCGCCGAGATGCTCGACTATGCCAAACAGGCAAGCCTGCCGCTGGCGATCGAACCGCTGCATCCGGCCTATGCCGCCGACCGTGCCTGCGTGAACACGACGAAGCAGGCGCTCGACATCTGCGACCGGCTCGACCCTGATCGCAGCGGCATGCTCGGTGTCGCGCTCGACGTCTATCACATCTGGTGGGACCCGGAGTTGATGACCCAGATCGCGCGCGCCGGCAAGGATCGCCTGCTCGCCTTCCACGTTTGCGACTGGCTTGTGCCGACAAAAGACATCCTCAACGACCGCGGCATGATGGGCGACGGCGTCATCGACATCAAATCGGTGCGCGCCACCGTCGAGGCGCAGGGCTTTGCCGGCTATTCGGAGATCGAGATCTTCTCCAACGACTGGTGGAGCAAACCGATGGACGAGGTGCTGCGCACCTGCATCGCGCGGCACAAGACGGTGGTTTAGCCCTAAAAGAGCAGTGAATTCTCCTAGTGAATGATCTGCTGGAGAAAGCCCTTTGCTCGCTCGGTGCGCGGTGCGCGAAAGAACGTTTCGGGATCGGCTTCCTCGACGATGGTCCCGCGATCCATAAAGACCACGCGGTCGGCGACTTCGCGGGCAAAGCCCATTTCGTGCGTGACGCAGATCATCGTCATGCCGTCTCGCGCAAGTCCCATCATGGTGTCGAGCACCTCCTTGACCATCTCCGGATCGAGCGCCGAGGTCGGCTCATCGAACAGCATGACCTTGGGCTGCATGCAGAGGGCACGCGCGATGGCGACGCGCTGCTGCTGTCCGCCGGAGAGCTGCCCGGGATACTTGTCTGCCTGATCGTGGATGCGCACCCGGCGAAGAACACCCATCGCGCGCTCACGCGCCTCCTTGCGAGATAGTCCGCGCACCTTTATCGGGGCGAGCATGCAGTTCTCGACAATCGAGAGATGCGGGAACAGATTGAAGCTCTGGAATACCATCCCGACCTCGCGGCGAACGCTGTTGATGTCGGTCATCCGGTCCGTCAGCTCGACACCGGTCACGACGATCCGGCCGCTATCATGCCTTTCGATGTGGTTGATGCAGCGGATCAGCGTTGATTTGCCGGATCCTGATGGACCGCAAAGGACAATCTTCTCGCCGGCGGCGACGGTCAGATTGACATCGTTAAGGGCGGTGAATTGGCCAAACCGCTTCACCAGCTTTTCCACGGCGACAATGGCCGACGACCGGCTCGGCACGTTCACGGCAGTCTGCTGCAGCATCTAGGTCTCCCAAGGGCTTCGACTATCGGCGTGTTCCAGCCATCGCATAGCGTTTACGCAGCGAGGCGACCCATTGCGAGGCCGCCGAGCTGATGCCGAGATAGACCAGGGCAACCACGACATACATCTCGACCAGGCGCCCATTGAGCTGCGCGAGCTTCGAGGCCGCACCAAGCAAGTCGGTCAGCGACAGCACGTAGACCAGCGAGGTGTCCTGGAACAGGATGATGGTCTGGCTCAGGATGATCGGGCTCGCCACACGGAGCACCTGGGGCAGGATCACGCAGCGGTAGGTATGGAAGGTGGAAAGCGCGAGCGCCTGGCAAGCCTCGAACTGTCCGCGGTTCACCGCGCGCAATCCGACTCGGATGATCTCGGAATAATAGGCCGCCTCGAACAGGCCGAAGGTGATGAAGGCCGTCCAATTGGCGCCGATCGGAACCGGACGGCCGGTGCCGCTGAGATGACCGAGCACGATGGGCACCAGAAAGAAGAACCAGAACAGGACGAGGATCAGCGGGATTGAGCGGATCAAGGCGATGTAGGCGCGTACCAGTCTACCGGCGACGGGCACCTCGAAGTGCTGGACGAGCGCGAACAGAGTTCCGAGGATCATGCCGATGAGGAAAGCCGCAGCCGTTAGCGCGAGCGAGAACACCAATCCCAACCACAGATAAGGCCAGGCCTGGACGACGATCGAGAAATCGAGACTGTTCATTTCATGACCTCAATGGCGTCGGGCAGGGTACCCACTTGCTCGAGATCGTCCTTTAGGCTCGGCTCGATCGCACCCTTCGCCGGCGTGGTGCCCGGTATCCGCACGGCCTTGTCGATGGCGGCCATCACCTGGTAGGCGATCAGCGCGAGCGCGAGATAGATAAGCGTCGCGGCGCCAAAGGCCGTAAACGTCTGGAACGTAGCTTCGCTGATCTGCCGCGCTTGTGCGGTCAGCTCCAAGAGACCGATCGTCAGGGCGACCGACGTGTTCTTGTAGATGCCCATGACCTCGCTGGTCAGGCTCGGCACGATCAGGCGCAGCGCCTGCGGCACGATGATGAAGCGGTAGGTCTGATAGGGCGTGAGCCCAAGCGCTTGTGCGGCCTCGGATTGCCCTGTCGGGAGGGCCTCGATCCCCGCACGAACCTGCTCGGCGACGCGTGAGGCCGTGTACAGACCCAGACACACGAGCGCCGGAAAGAACGATCCCCAGGGCGGTGGTATCTGCTTGACGGCATTGCCGAGCGAGGTGGGCAGGACCTCCGGCAGCACGAAGTACCAGAGGAACATCTGCACCAGCACCGGGATGTTGCGGAAGATCTCCACATACAGCCGTGCCAGCACCGCGACGATCGGGTTGTGGACGGTCCTGGAGATGCCAACCACGAGGCCGACCGCGAAAGCGATCCACCAGCCGAAGAACGCCAGCGCCAGCGTCCAGCCGAGGCCCGACAGCAGCCAGTCGATGTAACGCTGGCCGTCTGCTGTCTGCTCAAATAGCACTCCGAACATCGCGAACCTCGGGCTTCAGCTGCGAGGGAGGATCAATGTGCGAGAACGTCTCCGCTATCGCGGCCGATCAATCGACGGCGTCACTGGGATGGGCGATCCGATCCATGAGTTCGTCGGTGAGTGGGAATGCGAGGTTCTCACCCTTGGGCGGAATCGGCCTCGTGAACCATTTCGTGTAGGTCTTCTCGAACTGGCCCGAGGCCATCTGCTTGGAGAGGACATCGTCGACGAGCGCCTTGAAGCCGGCATCGCCCTTCGTGAACATCAGCCCATAGTAGACCTTGGCATAGCCGTCCGGAAGGAAGATCAGCGCGTCTGGATTTGGCGCCGCGGCCTTGAGGCCTGCAAGGAGGATGTCGTCCTCCATGAAGGCGGCTGCGCGGCCGGTGTTCAGCATCAGGAAGGATTCCGCATGATCCTTGGCCTGGACGATGTTGAGGCCGAGTTGCTGCTTCGCATTTGCCGCTTGCGCGAAGCCGATGGCGTTGGAGCCCTGCGTGACGACGATGGTCTTGCCCTTCAAGTCGCTGGCAGTCTTCACGCCGCTGTCGGCCTTGACCAGCCAGCGCGGCTGGCTGACGAAGGTCGTGACGGAAAACGACACCTGTTCCTGCCGCTTCTTGTCGTTCGCCGTGCCGCCGCATTCGATATCGACCGTGCCGCTTTGAATGAGTGGAATCCGGTTGGACGAGTTCACCGGTGTGTAGTTGACCGCGAGATTGGGCAGGTTGAGTTCCGTCTTGATGCGCTCGACGATTGCCGCGCAGAGATCCAGCGAGAAGCCGATCGGCTTTTGATCCGGACCGAGATACGAGAATGGAATGGAGGCTTCGCGGTGGCCGATGGTGATGGCGCCGCTCGACTTGATCTTGGAAAGCGTCGGGCTGTCGGCTGCGATCGATGGCCCGGCAAGAGCGCCAGTGGCCATGAGGCCGGACAGGACACCGAGGACACGCGCAAGCTTCGTCATGTGCAATCTCCTTCTGTTAAGCGGCCCTGTGCGACGGCTTCACGCCGCGCCGGCGGATGACGTCGATCAGCCGATCGACGTCTGCGAACGTGTTGAACATGCCGAACGACACGCGAATGCCATCGCGCTCCGGCGAGACCCGGATATTGTTCTCTTCGAAATGGCCGAGCCATTCGGCCGCGGGCAGCGCGATGACATAGATGTGCGGCGCGCGGTACCGCCTCTCGCGCGGCCCGACCAGGCGAATATCGAGCATGTCGAGCTGGCCAATCAGATGATCGCCGAGATCGAAGCAGTGATTCTGGATGTTCTGCACGCCGATGGCGTTGATCATGTCGAGCGAGGCGCCGAGCGCCTGAATGGCCGGAAGATTGAAGTTGCCGAGCTCGAAACGGCGCGCGCTCGCGGCGAGTTTGAGCTTGTCCGGGCGGGCGATGAGATCCGACGGGATCTCGGCAAGACTCGCAGCGGCGAGGTAGGCGGGCTTGAGTTCGGTCCTGGCCTTGTCCCAATAGAGCAGGCCGAGTCCCTGCGGCACCAGCAATCCCTTGTGGCTACCCGATCCAATGACGGTTGCGCCCATCGCCTTGGCATCGATCGGCACGACACCAATGGCCTGCATCACGTCGACGATGAAATAGAGATTCTTCTCTCGGCAAAGGGCGCCAATGCTCTCGACATCGAAGCGGTGGCCGGCGTGGAACGTCACCAGCGACATCGAGATCGCACGCGTGTTTGCATCGATATGGGGGCGAATGGTCTCGGCGTTGACGATGGCAGTCATCGGCACGAACTCGACCGTCACGCCCCTCCGCTGCAGATTTAGGAACGCATACGCATTGTTCGGATGATCGCCGTGGAGCATCAGGACTTTGTCGCCGGCGCGCAGAGGCAGCGCATTCGCGGCGATATTCATGCTCTCCGAGGTGTTCTTGGTGAAGGCGATCTCATCGGCGGACGCGCCCAGAAACTGAGCGACTTTCGCGCGGATTGCTTCGACGCGATCAAGCCAGACGTTTTTCGGCCCGGCCGTCTCCAGGCCTTCGCGGAGGAAGCGGTCGATCGCCGCCTTGACGGGAAGGGCGAGCGGCGTCTGGAAGCCGGAGTCGAGATAGGTGATCCGCTCGGCAGCCGGGAATTCCTTCCGCACGGCGTCAACGTCGTAATGACCTGACACTTCACCCTCCTGTTCAGCGAGCCGGCGGCCCCTCACGTGGTGCACAAAATTTATTCACTTGCCGTCAACGCCAACGCTATGGGCATTTCGTTCCGCAATCCAGAAGATTTGTCGAATTACGATACCATTCATTCCGAAAAATGATAATAATAGCGCGCGACGAGCAAAGGACACGGCATGACGGACGCGAAGACCGAGCTAAGGAGTGACGGACCACTCGATCGTGCCTTTGCGATTGTTGGCTATGTCGCGGGGCAGACCAAGGCCGTCTCGGTTGCTGAGATCGCCAGTGCGTTAGCGCTGCCGCTGCCGACCGCGCACCGGCTGGTCGGAAACCTCGAGGAGCGCGGACTTGTTCAGAAGGCCCTCGGTACGAAGCGCTATGTGGTCGGCAATCAGCTCGTCACGTTGTCTGCGAAAGTCATCGGCGCGGCTTTCCGCACCGCCCGTCGGCATGCCGTGCTGCGCGGGGTTGCCGCCGAGATCGGGGAGCAGTGCGAGATCGGCGTGGTGCGCGACAACACGGTGGCATATGTCGACAGCGTGCGCGTATCGCAGCAGCAAGGTCTCCAATTCAATCCCGGTGAGGCGGCGCCACTGCACTGCACGTCCACCGGCAAAATTTACATGAGCCGATTACCGGAACGAGTGCGTGAGAAGTTGTGCCGCGCACTCGCTCTAACCCGATATACCGAAACAACGATCGTGGACGTCGAGAGCCTGCTGAAGGTCCTCGAGGAGACACGCAAACGGAGTTGGGCCAAGACCAACGAGGAGTATGTGAGAGGGGTCGTTGGCTGCGCCGTCCCTATTCTCTCTCCGGATCGTGAACTGATCGCATGCCTGGGCGTCTCCGTCCCTGTAGCGCGGGTGAGCTTCGCCCAATTGGACGGGTTCATAGGCCCGCTGCAGAAAGCCGCAGCGCTCTTGTCGGAAACGATCCTCCAGGCTGATGACGAGGGGGGCGAGCTGTGAGCGTCGTCTGCTTATGGCCCATGCGTGGTTGCGCCTCGGTGCGGAATTCAATCGCTACCAGGGCGTAACGGGGATTAGGAGAACCTACTGCCATTGGCCGCCGCCGCGCCGCAATCCTCCCACGCAAGCCGTCTCACGAGAAATCCTGCGTCAGGGTCGCGGCGAAGCGCTCCAGCGCCCAGTCGACCTGGTCACTGGTGATCACCAGCGGCGGGGCGATGCGGATGGTGTGCTCATGGGTGTCCTTGGCGAGGATGCCCTCGGCCTGGAGCGCCTCGCAGTAGCGGCGGGCGCGGCCGGCTTCGGGATGCAGCTCGACCGCCAGCATCAAGCCGCGCCCGCGCACCTCGCGGATGGTGTTGGCGCGGATGTCTTTCAGGCCTTCCAAAAAGCGCGCGCCCTGCTTGGCCGCGTTCTCGATCATGCCTTCCTCGACCAGCACGCGCATGGCGGCGCGCGCCACCGCGCAGGCCAGCGGGTTGCCGCCGAAGGTCGAGCCGTGCTGCCCGGGCCTGAAGGTGCCGAGCACTTCATTGTTCGAGAGCACGGCCGACACCGGATAGAAGCCGCCGGACAAGGCCTTGCCGAGCAGCGTCACGTCTGCCTCGATGCCCTCATGCTGCTCGGCCAGCAGCTTGCCGGTGCGGCCGAGCCCGGTCTGGATCTCGTCGAGCACCAGCATCACGTTGTTGGCGGTGCAGAGCTGGCGCACCTCAGTGAAATAGCCTGAAGGGGGAATGATGACGCCGGCCTCGCCCTGGATCGGCTCGACCAGGAAGGCGACGGTGTTTGGCGTGATCGCGGCTGCGAGGGCAGCCGCGTCGCCGAACGGGATGATCTTGAAGCCCGGCGCGAACGGTCCGAAGTGCTTGCGGGTCTCGGGGTCGGTCGAAAAGCCGACGATGCCCAATGTGCGTCCGTGGAAATTGTCGGCGCAGACGATGATCTCGGCCTGGCCATCAGGGACGCCCTTCACCTCATAGCCCCATTTGCGCACCGACTTGATCGCGCTTTCGACCGCCTCGGCGCCGCTGTTCATCGGCAGCACCTTGTGGGAGCCGGTCAGTGCCGCGATCTCTTCGTAGAATGGAGCGAGCTGATCGTTGTGGAAGGCGCGCGAGGTGAGGGTCAGCCGGTGGGCCTGCTCCAGCATCGCCGCCAGGATCTTGGGGTGGCAGTGGCCCTGGCTGACCGCGGAATAGGCGGAGAGGCAATCGAGATAGCGGTTGCCTTCGGTATCCCAGACCCAGACACCTTCGCCGCGCGACAGGACGACCCCGATCGGTTCGTAATTGTGGGTGCCAAGGCGCCGTTCCGTCGCGAGGAAATCAATGACCGAAGAGCCCATCTTCGTCACTCCATGGCTGCGCGCCGGCGTGGACCGACTGCGCCGGCCGCGCTCAACTTGATGTGGATATCAGCCTGTCTGCCCGGAAGTCTTCGGACGGGCGATATTCGTCGACTTGCCAAACGGTTCTGCGGAGCCACAGGGGGGTATCCCCGCCGAGCACCGGCTACTGTGCATGGGGTTGTTTTCGCCTTTTTGGCTCGCAGGGGCGATGTCAGGAGTCCTGCCTGCGATGCTCGATCTCGAGCGTGACCAATCGCGCCAGCAATGTCGCCGGATAGAGCTGGCCGAAGATCGCTTCCATGTTGCACAGGCTGCGCGCGACGGGGTGAAGCGGGGCGACGTCACCATAGCCGGTCGTGGTCATGGTCGCGAAGCTGAAATAGATGACGTCGCTCGCGAGCCTCGGACTGTCCGTCACCTTCATGCTGACGAAGGCGACCGGATCCAGCGAGCCGATGAAGACGTAAAGCGCGGAGAAGATCACCGCGACCGCCAGATACAGCAGCACGGCGCCGATCACGCGGTGATAGGTCACGCGTCCCGGCGCAAAGGTCTGGCGCGCCACCGCCCAGGCCATCGTCGTTCCCACGATGAACCATGAACCGGCAAACAGGTTGAGGTCGAGAATGGATGGCGACTTGATCCGCAGGACCGCGCCGGTCACGATCATGCCGAGCGCGATCAGCATGGCGATCACGGCGACCGGACTGCCCGAGATCACGAAGATGCCGCAGACCAGCAGCAGCGCCAGCACGAGCTCGGTGACCTGGAATGCAAAGAGCCCGAGCGCCTGCAAGGGCGCGACCACGAACATCATGATGAGCAGCAGCCCTGTCAGCACCGTCAGGGCCGGATCGGCCCAGCGTTCGCGCAGTTGATCGATCTTCATGACGCCTCAGCCGATCGAGCAGGGGACGCTCAGGAAGCCGCGGAACCGGACCCGGCCGCCGCGCACCGGCCGGTCGCTCACGGCGTAGTTGGGGAAGCGTGCCAGGAACCGCGAGATTGCGATCGCGCCTTCGAGCCGCGCCAGCGCCATGCCGGCGCATTGATGCGCGCCGGTGGCAAAGGCGAGATGCCGGTTCGGCGTGCGTGCGACGTCGAAACGTTCGGGGTCGGGAAACTGCGCTGGGTCGCGGTTGGCTGCTCCAATGCACAGCGTCACCGACGTGCCCGCTTCCAGCGTGATCCCGCCGAGCTCGACCGGTTCGGTCGTCATGCGGTTGCCGAGCTGGTTAGAGCTTTCGTAACGCAGCATCTCCTCGACGGCGGACTTGATCATGTCAGGATTGTCGATCAGCCGCTGCTTCTGGTCCGGGTTTCGATCCAGCGCGACGAGGCCATTGCCGATCAGATTGGTGGTGGTCTCGTGGCCGGCGTTGAGCAGGAAGATGCAATTGTGCAGCAGCTCCTTCTCCGTCAGCCGCTCGCCGCTTTCTTCGCCTAGGATCAGGCGTGTCAGCACGTCACGATCAGGATTTCCGGGCCTTTGCCGCCGGCGCGCGACCAGCGTCTCGAGATAGCCGAGGAAGTCCGTCACCGCCTTGTTGCCCCGCGCGGCGGCCTCCGGCGAGACGACCGGCTCGAGCGCCCCGAGAATTGCCAGCGACCAGTCACGCAGTGGCGCGCGCTCGGCATGGGGGACGTCGAGCAGATTGCCGATCACCTCGATCGGGATGGAGGCGGCAAAATCCTCGATCAGCTCGCAATGTCCCTTGGCGGCGATGGCGTCGAGCAGGGCGTCGACCAGCCTGACGAGGTCACCCTCCATGCCGGCGATCGCGCGCGGCGACAGCGCGCCCATGATCAGGCGCCGCACGCGGGTGTGGGCCGGCGGATCGTTGAAGACGAGGCTGGTGGTGTGGTGCTCGTAGAGTGGCGTGTCGCCGTATTTCGGCGCGAACTCGCGCTTCTTGTCCGAGCTGAACGATTTGGTGTTCTTGTAGGTGGTGACGAGGTCGTCGTAGCGCGTCAGGAACACGGTGCCGCTCGCAAGCCGCTTGACCGGTTCGTTCTCCCGCAGTGCACGATAGGTCGGATAGGGGTTTTCGTAGAACTCAGGCGTCAGCCTCTCGAGGTCAAAGCTCGCCGCCAGTTCCTTCGCATCTGCGTTCATCCCGTTATACTCGCCGGTTAAAGCCGTTATGCCGTTTTTGTTGTTCTGGTCGACGCGCATACGCGTCTACACTCTTCGAACCTTGCTAGCCGACCGGACAGGAAAATGCACGCCCGCACTGATGCTGCCGACACGGCGCCGACCTGGCCCGACGATATTTTCGCGACCTTGCAACGCTTCGACGTCCGGCAGGTGCCTTACGTGCCCGATGCCGGCCATTCGAAGCTGATCCAGCGCGTGCTGGCCTCACCCTCGATGCGCGGCATTCCGCTGACGACGGAGGAGGAGGGCGTGGCGCTGCTGGCCGGTGCCTGGACCGGTGGCCAGCGCGGCGTGCTGCTGATGCAGTCGAGCGGTGTCGGCAATTGCATCAACATGCTGTCGCTGATCCCGATCCTTCGCTTTCCGTTTCTCACCCTCGTAACGATGCGCGGCGAATGGGGCGAGTTCAACCCGTGGCAGGTGCCGATGGGGTCGACGACCCAGAGCGTGCTCGAACTCTCGGGCGTCAAGGTGCTGCGCGCCTCGCATGCAGCCGAGGTGCCGGCGGTGCTGGAGGCGGCCGCGGCGCAAGCCTACAATGCACTCACGCCCACCGCCGTCCTGCTGTCGCAGCGCCTGATCGGCGCCAAGGTTTTCACCAAATGAGCAAGGCCAATCTCCTCGACCGCCGTCAGGTGGTGTCCACGCTGCTTGCGAACCGGAAGGATGTGGTTGCGATCGGCGGCCTCGGTGCCTCCACCAACGACATCACCGCCGCCGGCGACCACGCTCGCAACTTCTATCTCTGGGGCGGCATGGGCGGCGCCGCGATGATCGGGCTGGGCCTGGCGCTGGCGCAGCCAAAGCTGCCCGTGCTGGTCATTACCGGCGATGGCGAAATGCTGATGGGCATGGGCAGCCTTGCCACCATCGGCCTGCAGAAGCCGTCCAACCTCTCGATCGCAGTGCTCGACAACGAGGCCTATGGCGAGACCGGCGGCCAGACCAGCCACACCTCCGCCGCGACCGACCTCGTCGGCGTGGCGAAGGCCTGCGGCATCGCCGACAGCCGGGCTGTCACGACCATGGCCGAGGTCGAGGTCTTCGCCAAAGCCGTTCACGAGCTCTCGGGGCCGCGGTTTGCCAATGTGAAGATCGACAGCGCCAGCGTCGAGCGGATTTTGCCAAGCCGGGACGGCGCTTACATCGTCAACCGGATCCGCGACGACCTCGGCTTCCAGCCGATCTGATGCCAGCCCTGATCTGGTTCCCGTCGGCGGCATTCGCCCCGCGGCGGTAACGTGTGACCAATTTCCAACAGGTTAGCACTCATTTAAGTTGCGCCGCAGCAATCGGCTTGACTTTGGCGTGGGTGAGTGGTTACTCACTAGCATGAGCTCATTGCGTATGACTAGCGACCTGAGGCGTCAGTTGATCCTCGGAGCCGCAAAGCGCTGCTTTGCCCGACACGGCTATAACGGCACCACGACCAAGAGCGTGGCGGCCGCTGCTGCCATTTCCGAGGCGCTGCTGTTCAAGCATTTCCCGTCCAAGGCGGCGCTCTACGCCGAAATCCTGAGTGACGAATGCGAGGCGGACCCGGCCCTCACCGAGCTCCTCGAGCGGGAGCCGTCGACGGCCACCCTGGTCGAGCTGATCCGTGGCATGGTCGACCACTTCCTCGAGATCGCCGACGGCCCGGACCAGGAAGAGGCCCAGCGCCTGCGACTGATGGCCACCAGTCATCTGGATGACGGCGAGTTCGCCCGTCTGTTATATGCCAAGATCGAGACGCTGATCGGAGCGGTTTTCGTCGCCTCACTCGAACGCGCGGTCGCCGCCGGCGACGCGCGGGCTTGTGGCAGCGAACCGCTCAATCTGTTCTGGTTTGCGCATCATACCGTGATGACCACTGCGCTGACCAGGCTGCCCTCCGTGCCCTGCCTTGCTTACGGCGGGGCGAGCGATCTGGGGCGGCAGCTCTGTGAGTTTCTCCTGAGAGGTATCGGACTTAACGACGCCGCAATTGCTTCGCATCTGGGCCCCGATCGGACCGCAGGTGCCGGCAAGACGGCGATTGCAGAAAGCGTATGACAATGAACATCGTAGCCGAACACAAGATTTCGGGCGAACCGATCGACAGCAAGGCTCCCAAGCGTCCGGTCCGGCCGGTGCTCTGGTTCATCATCGTCGGCACGCTATTGGGCGTGCTCGTCGGTGGTCTTGTCTGGTTCAACTATTTCCGTGGCCAGATGATCAAGCAGTTCTTCGCCAGCAACAAGCCGCCGCCGACCCTCGTCAGCGCGGCCGAGGCGAAGTCCGAGGTGGTGCCGAATCTGCTCACCGCGGTCGGTGGCCTTGCCGCCGTTCATCAGGTTGACGTCACTGCTGACGTCAACGGCCGCGTCACCGAAATCAAGTTCGAACCGGGCATGCACGTCGAGGCGGGCATGCCGCTGGTGCAGCTGTTCGACGCGCCGGAGCAGGGCGATCTCGCCAACTACAAGGCGCAGGCGACGGTCGCGCAGCTGTCGCTCGATCGCGCCAAGCAATTGGCCTCGCGCCAGTTTGGTCCGCAGGCGACCGTCGATTCCGCGCAGGCCGCTTACGACCAGGCGCTGGCCGGCATCGCCAAGACCGAAGCGCTGATCTCGCAGAAGCTCGTCCGGGCGCCGTTCTCTGGCGATCTTGGCGTCCGCAAGGTCGAGGTCGGACAGTACCTCACCGCCGGCACCGCCATCGTCTCGCTGACGGATCTGTCGGAGCTGTGGGCGAACTTTACGGTCACCGAAAAGGACTCGGCCAACCTCAAGGTCGGCCAGCCGGTCCGGCTCAAGGTGGACGCCTATCCGGGCCGCACCTTCGACGGCAAGATCACCACCATCGAGCCGCAAATTGCCGCCGACACCCGCAACATCCGCGTGCAGGCGACTGTTGCCAATCCGGAGAAGATCCTGAAGCCCGGCATGTTCGTGACCACCACGGTGGTGCTGCCGGACAAGCCAGCCGTGATCACCGTTCCGGAGACGGCCGTCGACTACACGCTGTACGGCGACTCGGTGTTCGTGATCGCCGAGAAGAAGGAAGAGGACGGCAAGACCAACTTGAGCGCGGTGCGCACGTTCGTGCAGACCGGCAATCGCGTCAATGGTCGTGTCGAGATCGTCAAAGGCGTGAAGGCCGGTGACAAGGTCGTTGCGGTCGGTCAGCTCAAGCTGCAGTCGGGCGCTCCTGTTGCGATCTCGACCGACCCGGCGCCGCAGATCCCGGCGCAGCCGCCGCGCTACTGACAAGACACTCACGTGATCCGGCCAGGGCCGGATCACGCCTCTTGAGACAAAAGAAATCGAGATCGCCGCGATGGCCTTTACTGATATTTTCATCAAGCGCCCGGTTCTGTCGGTCGTTGTCAGCCTGCTGATCCTGCTGATCGGGCTGCGCGCGGCGATGGTGCTGCCGATCCGGCAGTATCCCAAGCTGTCCAACACGGTCATCAACATCACGACCGTCTATCCCGGCGCGTCCGCTGACCTGATTCAGGGGTTCATCACCACGCCGATCGAGCAGGCGGTCGCCTCCGCCGAAGGCGTCGACTACATGACGTCATCCTCGGTGCTCGGCACCTCGACGATTCAGGTCTACATCAAGTTGAACTTTGATCCGAACCAGGCGCTCACCGAGGTGCTGGCGAAGACGAATTCGGTCAAGTACCTGATCCCGAAGGAATCGAACGACCCGATCGTCACCAAGACCACAGGCCAGACCACGGCCGTGATGTATCTCGGCTTCTCCTCGGAAGAACTGTCGGGCTCGGCGATCTCTGACTATCTGACGCGCGTGGTGCAGCCGGTGCTGTCGACCGTCGACGGTGTGGCTTCGGCCGACATCCTCGGTGGCCAGACCTTTGCGATGCGGCTCTGGCTCGATCCCGTGAAGATGGCCGGCCGCAGCGTGTCGCCGTCCGATGTTGCGGCTGCGATCACGGCCAACAACTTCCAGTCCGCGGCGGGGCAGACCAAAGGCTATCTCATCGTTTCCAACATCTCGACCAACACCAGCCTGACCGACGTCAACCAGTTCAGGAAGATGATCGTCAAGGCCAAGGACGGTGGCTTCGTCCGGATGGAGGACATCGCCACGGTCGAACTCGCGGCGCAAAGCACCGACGCGAGCGTCGCCTTCAACGGCGAGCATGCGATCTTCATCGGCGTGAACGCGACGCCGCAAGGCAATCCGCTGACACTGGTCAAGGGCGTGCGCGCGCTGTTCCCCGAGCTCGAGCGCAACCTGCCGCCGTCGATGAAGATGAAGGTCGCCTACGACTCGACCAAGTTCATCCAATCCTCGATCGACGAGGTGGAGAAGACGCTGGGCGAGGCCGTGATCATCGTGATCGTGGTGATCTTCCTGTTCCTGGCTTCGCTCCGCTCGGTCATCATCCCGGTCGTCACCATCCCGCTATCCATGATCGGCGTCTGCACCCTGATGCTGGCGATGGGCTTCAGCTTCAACCTGCTGACGCTGCTGGCGATGGTGCTCGCGATCGGCCTCGTCGTCGACGACGCCATCGTCGTGGTGGAGAACATCCACCGCCATCTGGAGGAAGGCAAGACGCCGGTCCAGGCGTCGCTGCAAGGCGCGCGTGAGATCGTCGGCCCGGTTGTGTCGATGACCATCACGCTCGCGGCAGTGTATGCCCCGATCGGCTTCCTCGGCGGCCTCACCGGCTCGTTGTTCCGCGAATTCGCCTTCACGCTCGCCGGCTCGGTGATCGTGTCGGGCGTGATCGCGCTGACGCTGTCGCCAATGATGTGCTCGGTGCTGCTCAAGAACACCGAAGAAGGCCGCTTCGCCAAGCTCGTCAACAGGGTGTTCGGCGCGCTGACCCGCTGGTACGGTCGCAGGCTCGATCGCTCGCTCGATTACAAGGCCATCACCGGCCTGTTCGCGGTGACGATTCTCGGGCTCGTCGGTTTCCTTTACATGCACACGTCGAAGGAGCTGGCGCCTGAGGAGGACCAGGGCATCGTGTTCGCGGTGACCAAGGCGCCGAAATACGCCAACATCGACTACGTCGATTTCTACGGTGAAAAGCTTGACAAGGAATTCCAGAAATTCCCCGAGACTGATCTGCGCTTCGTGCTGAATGGCATCAACGGTCCGCAGGGCGGCATCGCCGGCATGCTGCTCAAGCCGTGGGAGGAGCGCAAGCGCTCGTCGATCGCGCTGAAGCCGCTGGTTCAGGCGGAGCTTTCCAAGATCGAGGGCGTGCAGGCTTTCGCCTTCAACCTGCCGCCGCTGCCGGGTGGACCGGGCGGTCTGCCGGTGCAGATGGTCATCAACTCCACCGCGGGTTTCCAGACCGTTTATGAGCAGATGGAGAAGCTGAAGGACGCCGCGCGCAAGAGCGGCATGTTCATCGTCTCCGACAGCGACCTCGCCTATAATCAGCCGAACGTCGAGGTCACCATCGACCGCACCAAGGCGCAGGACCTCGGCATCAACATGCAGAACCTCGGCTCCTCGCTCGCGGTTCTGCTCGGCGGCAACTACATCAACCGTTTCAATCTCGAGGGCCGTTCGTACCAGGTGATTCCGCAGGTACCACGCAGCGAGCGGCTTTCGCCGGAATCGCTCGGCGGTTACTACGTGACGACCAATACCGGGCAGCAGCTCCCGCTGTCGACCGTCGTCTCGATCAGGACCAAGACCGACCCGAATGCGCTGACGCACTACAATCAGCTCAACTCGGCAACGTTCTCGGCGGTGCCGATGCCCGGCGTCACCGTCGGTGCCGCGGTCGACTTCCTCGAGGGCGAGGCCAAGAAGCTGCCCCAGGGCTTCAGCCACGACTATCTCGCGGACTCCAGGCAGTACGTGCAGGAGGGCAATCAGCTCGCGATCACCTTTGGTTTCGCCTTGATCATCATCTTCCTGGTGCTGGCGGCGCAGTTCGAGAGCTTGCGCGATCCGTTCGTGATCATGATCTCGGTGCCGATGGCAATCGTCGGCGCACTGATCCCGCTGTTCTTCGGTGCAGCCACCATGAACATCTATACGCAGGTCGGCCTGCTCACCCTGGTCGGGCTGATCACCAAGCACGGCATCCTGATGGTGGAGTTCGCCAACGAGCTTCAGGTGAACGAACGGCTCGACCGCCGTTCGGCCATCGAGATGTCGGCCCGCATCCGCCTTCGGCCGATCCTGATGACGACGGCTGCGATGGTCACCGGCCTGATCCCGCTACTGACCGCCTCCGGCGCCGGCGCGGCCAGCCGCTTCTCGATCGGCCTCGTGGTCGTCGCCGGCATGTCGATCGGCACGCTGTTCACCCTGTTCGTGCTGCCGGCGGTCTATGTCGTCCTGGCGACGGACCATCGCGCGGCGGCCGATTCAGAGCGAAACAAAGAAGTGGCTGAGCTCGACGTCGGCGCCAAGGCGCTGCGGCCGACCTGAGGTCCGCCGGATCGAGGATTGGAAAGCGGCAATGGCCATCGCCATTGCCGCTTTTTTCTGGTCCCGTGCTAGACTTGCGCAGCGCGCTGTTGCGCCTGGGGCAGGGAAAACATCATGAGGCGGCGCGAATTCCTGGCAGGACTCGGCTATGTCTCGCTGTCGGGGCCGTGTTGCGCCGAGGCTCAGAGCGGCAGGATCTTCCGGCTGGGCACGCTGACACCGATCGCGCCGATCACGGAGACCAGTCCGGGCGGCAAGATCCTGATCAAGGTGCTCGACGAGCGCGGTTTCAGGCTGGGCCAGAACCTGACCATCGACGCGCGCAGCGCTCTGGGCGACGTCGCCAAGCTTCCCGCGCTGATCGCAGAACTGAAGGCTGCGAAAGTCGATGCCGTCGTCATCATGGGCTACCCGACGGCTATGGCGGCCAAGGCGGCCGATATTCCGACCGTGGCGGCCAGTGGCATTGGTGATCCCGTCGAGACCAGGCTGATCGAGACTTTGGCGCACCCCGGCGGCAAAATCACCGGGATTTCCGATGTTGCCGCGACGCTTAGCGCCAAGCGGCTGTCGCTGCTCAAGGACATGTCACCGAAATTGACCAAGGTCGCAATGCTCTGGAACAAGGACGACCTCGGCATGACAATGCGCTATCAGGCCTCCGCGAAGGCGGCCCAGGCGCTCGGGCTGACCGTGCAGGCGTTGGGTGTCCGCGAACCCGACGATTTCGAGGAGGCCTTCTCCGTGATGAACGGCGATCTGCCGGACGGCATCCTGATGGTGGCCGACGCGCTGACCATTCTCAACCGCAAGCGGGTGTTCGAGTTCGCGGCCCGCCGGAAACTACCGGCGATCTACGAAAATGCCGACCTCGCGCGTGACGGAGGGCTGATGTCCTACGGACCGGACTTGCCGGAATCCTTCGAGCGGGCGGCAGCGCTGGTCGCCCGCATCTTCAATGGGGCGAACCCCGGCGATCTGCCCTTCGAGCAGCCGACCCGCTATCCCCTGGTGCTCAACCTCAAGACAGCAAAGGCGACCGGACTTGAAATTCCGCCGACCATGCTGGCACTTGCCGACGAGGTCATCGAGTAACCCTGCGCGCTGCGGCGAGAGACAAGGTCCGGCCTTCTTGCTAGGCTTGAGGGAATGAGCATTTCCGTCCATCCCGACACCCCGCAAACCAGCCCGCTGCCGCGCGCGGCCGGGGGTGGCGTGTTGTCCGGCGAGGCGGGACGGGGGATCAGGACCCGGCTGTTCACCAAATATGTCGCGCTGTTCGTGGCCGTCGTTGCGGTCGCGCTGCTCGCCAATGGGCTGTTCGAGGTCTTTTTCTATTATCGAGAACACAAGGCCTCCCTGATCCGGGTTCAGCACGAGCAGGCTGAGGCGGCCGCAGCCAAGATCAGCCAGTTCGTCAAGGAGATCGAGAGCCAACTGGGCTGGACCACGCAACTGCCGTGGTCGGCGGGCCCGATCGAGCCGCGCTCGATCGAGCCGCGGAAGTTCGATGCGCTGCGGCTCTTGCGGCAGGTGCCTGCGATCACCGAGCTCGCCGAGCTGGATTCGACCGGCAAGGAACGCCTGCGCGTCTCGCGGCTGGCGATGGATGCAATCGACAGCGGCGTCGACCTGTCGAGCGATCCTAAATTCACCGAAGCCGTTGCGCACAAGGTCTATTACGGGCCGGTCTATTTCCGCCGCGAATCCGAGCCCTACATGACGCTGGCGCTGGCCGGTGCGAGGAAGGATGCTGGCGTCAGCATCGCGGAAGTGAATTTGAAGTTGATCTGGGACGTGGTCTCGCAGATCAAGGTCGGCGCGCACGGGCACGCTTATGTCGTCGGTCCCGAGGGACGGCTGATCGCGCATCCCGACATCAGCCTGGTGCTACGCAACACCGACATGTCGGGCCTGGCGCAGGTCCGCGCCGCTCAGGCCGGCGGCGGCGTCATGCCCGATGCCCTCGAGGAGGCGGTCAACATTCAGGGTCAAAAGGTTCTGACTGCCTCGGCCCCGATCGAGCCGCTGCACTGGACCATGTTCGTCGAGCTGCCGGTCGAGGAGGCCTATGCTTCGCTCTACGCCTCGTTGCAGCGGCTTGCGATCGTGCTGCTCGCGGCATCGATCTTCGCGGTGCTCGCCGGAATTTTCCTCGCCCGACGCATGGTCGGCCCGATCCAGGCCTTGCGTACCGGCGCGATGCGGATCGGTGGAGGCGATTTCTCCCAGCGTATCTCGATCAAGACCGGCGACGAGCTCGAGGAACTCGCCAACCAGTTCAACGACATGGGCGAGCGCTTGCGAGAATCATACGCCGACCTGGAGCAGAAAGTCGAGCTACGGACCGCCGAACTGCGGGAAGCGCTACAGCAGCAGACCGCAACCGCCGATGTGCTGAAGGTGATCAGCCGTTCGACGTTCGACCTGCAGACCGTGCTCGACACGCTGGTCGGATCGGCCGCCCGCTTGTGCGACGCGGACGAAGGAACGATTTTCCGCCCCCGCGATGGCGCCTTTTATCTGGCGGCAAGTTGCGGTCTTGATGCAGAGCAGGAGAGCAAGCTTCGGACGTTTGCTTCCGTGCCGGAGCGGGCAAGCGTCGTTGGACGCACCTTGCTCGATTGCAAGACGGTTCATGTTCCGGATGTGCAGGCCGATCCGGAGTATGCTCCTTCGTCCGCGCGAAGGCGCTCCAACGTGCGTACAATGCTGGGTGTGCCTCTCCTTCGAGAAGGAGCACCCATCGGGGTGTTCGTCTTGACGCGGCATGTCGTGCGCCCCTTCAGCGAGAAGCAGATCGAGCTCGCCACGACCTTTGCAGATCAAGCGCTCATTGCGATCGAGAATGTTCGCTTGTTCGAGGAAGTTCAGGAGCGCACCAGAGAGCTGTCGCAATCCCTCGATGATCTGCGCGCCGCCCAGGATCGCCTGGTTCAGACCGAGAAGCTGGCCTCACTCGGTCAACTCACGGCCGGCATCGCTCATGAGATCAAGAACCCGCTCAACTTCGTCAATAACTTCTCCTCGGTGTCGACCGAATTGATCGACGAGCTCAACGAGGTTTTGCAGGCCGCCTCTCTCGATGACAAGACGAAGAACGAGGTGGACGAGCTGACCGGCATGCTGCGGGGAAACCTGGAGAAGGTCGTGCAGCACGGCAGGCGCGCAGATTCCATCGTCAGGAACATGCTGCTGCACTCGCGCGAGGGCTCCGGCGAGCACCGCGCCGCGGACATTAACGCGGTCGTAGAGGAGAGCCTCAACCTGGCCTATCACGGCGCGCGCGCCGAAAGGCCGTCATTCAACGTCACGCTTGCGCGCGACCTGGATCCGAGCGCGGGGATGGTCGATGTCTATCCACAGGAAATCACCCGCGTTTTCCTCAACCTGATTTCCAACGGCTTCTATGCCGCGGCCAAGCGCAAAGAGAGCGGCCCTGACGGATTCGAGCCGACCCTGAGCGCCACGACGAAAAATCTCGGCGGCAAGGTCGAGATCCGAATCCGCGACAACGGCACGGGCATTCCGCCCGAGGTGAAGGAGAAGATGTTCAATCCCTTCTTCACCACCAAGCCGGCAGGCGAGGGCACCGGGCTTGGCCTGTCCATGAGCCACGACATCGTCGTGAAACAGCACGGCGGCACCATCGACGTGAATACCGAGCCTGATGTATTCACCGAATTCATCATTACCCTGCCGCGCGTGATGGCGGCGGGCGGCACTTCCGGAGGCAAGACGTGAACGTTTATATCCTGGTCGTCGATGACGAGCCCGACGTCGAGGCGCTGTTCCGGCAGCAGTTCCGGCGCGACTTGCGCGCTGGTCGATTCCATATGGAATTTGTGCTTTCGGCACCCGATGCGATCAAGCGCGCGGCGGAGGTCCGGGATCCCTCGCTGATCCTGATCCTGTCCGATATCAACATGCCGGGCATGAGCGGGCTCGACATGCTGCCCAAGGTGCGCGCCGACCATCCGCATGTTCCGGTCATCATGATCACGGCCTATGGCGACGTCGAGACGCGCCGGAAGGCGATCGAGGGTGGCGCCACGGGGCTCCTCACCAAGCCGATCGACTTTGCGCAGCTGCGCCAGGAGATCGATATCAGGCTCGAGCAGGCGGCATGATTCCGACCATCCTCTTCGTCGACGACGAGCCGGATCTGGAAGCCCTGATCCTGCAAAAGTTCCGCAAGCAGATCCGTGACGGGCTGGTCAACTTCATCTTCGCGCGCGACGGCGTCGAGGCGCTGGAGTCGATCGAGCAGAATCCGCTCGTCGACCTCGTCGTCTCCGACATCAACATGCCGCGGATGGACGGGCTGTCGCTGCTGGCGAAGCTCCAGGAGGCCGAGGACAAGAAGTCGACCATCATCGTCTCCGCCTATGGCGACATGAGCAACATCCGCACCGCCATGAACCGCGGTGCGTTCGACTTTCTGACCAAGCCGATCGACTTCCTCGATCTGGAAGCCACGATCCAGAAGACCGTCCGTCATATCGAGATGCTGCGCGAGGTGCGGCGGCGCCAGATGGAAGCCGAGCGCGCGCATGCTGCACTGTCCCGCCATTTCTCGCCCGAACTCGCCAAGCGCCTGGCGGGCGGCGACGGCGAGGGGATCGCGGTCCAGTGGCGCGATGTTGCGACCATCTTCACCGACATCACCGGCTTCACATCGCTGGTCGAGAGCGCGGCACCCGAGACGCTGGGGCAACTCCTCAACGAATATGTCGGCGGCATGACTGAAGTCGTGTTCGCGCATGAGGGGACGGTCGCCAAGATCATCGGCGATGCGATCCAGGTGCTGTTCAATGCCCCAGGCGATCAGCCGGATTATGCGACGCGTGCCGTTGCATGCGCCCATGATCTCGATCGTTGGGCGCAGGCGTTTTGCGTGCGTCAGAAGGCCAGGGGCGTGAATTTCGGTACCACCCGGATCGGCATTCACGCCGGGCCGGCACTGGTCGGAAATTTCGGGGGCAACCGCTTCTTCGATTACACCGCCTATGGCGACACCATCAACACCGCGGCGCGGCTGGAGGCCGCCAACAAGCATCTCGGCACCCGCATCTGCGTCAGCGCCAATGTCGCGGAGCGAGCGGGGAATTTTCAGGGCCGTCCGGTCGGCGAGCTGGTGCTGCGCGGACGCAGCGAGCCGCTACGCGCGTTCGAGCCGCTGCCGCAGGAAAAATTCGAGACGCCCGCGACGGCACGATATACCGAGGCCTTTGCCAAGATGGAGGCGGGCGATGCCGCGGCCATGCCGGCCTTCGCCGCGCTGGTCGGCATGCACGCCGACGATCCTCTCGCCGGCTTTCACCTGAAGCGCCTGCTCAACGGCGGCAAGGGCATCCGGATGCAACTGGACTAGGAGTTCCCATGACGCGCGAATTCTCTGCCGGCAACTACCGTTTCATTCCATCCGTATTCCAGTATTCGGCTGGCGCTGCCGCAGATGATGGCTTTGAGATCGAGCGTGTCAGGTTCGATCGCCTCGTGCCGCTCGCGGCAGGGTTCGCGCTGGCTGCGAAGTTCATCCAGGAGGCGGGACGGCCGCTCACGGCCTTCTGCGCCTGCGAGCTGCGCTCGCCGGCGGCCTTCAGCGAAGAGGGGTTTCGCGCGTTCAATCTACATTACGTCAAGACGCTGTCGGAGTGGGGCATCTTCGACGGCACCACCAATCCGGTGGCGCGCAGCAATGTCTGTCCCGAGATCGATCCGCCGTCTGAGCCGTCATTCTACGCGTTCTCCTTCACGCGTCCGACGCGTTCAAAATCGCCAAGCTTCGTGATTGCTGGCGGGGCCGAGGCGCGCGAAGGCAGCGGCAGCTATGTCGAGCGCACGGTGCGCTATCGTGACCTTAGCCCGGAAGGGCTGCGCGAGAAGGTGCGCTTCACGACGTCGCAGATGGAAAACCGGATGATCGCGTTCGGCTTCGGCTGGAAGGACGCCACCGGCGTACAGGCCTATTCCGTGCACGACTTTCACCACGCGCTCGTCGACGAGCTCGTTCGCCGCGGCGCGTTTCGCTCGGGCCTGACCTGGCACTTCGCCCGGCCGCCGGTGGTCGATCTCGAATACGAGATGGATTGCCGACGCGTGATGCGGGAGACGGTGCTCTAGCGCTGCCGCGGGTCGAGCGCGTCGCGCAAGCCGTCGCCGAGCAGGTTCAGCGAGAGCACGACGAGGAAGATCGCCAGGCCCGGCCAGATCGCCATCCACGGCGCCTGGGTCAGGAAGCGTTGCGCCGCGTAGAGCATGCTGCCCCAGGATGGCGCCGGGGGCTGCTGACCGAGGCCGAGGAAGGACAGCGCGGCCTCGGCAATGATGGCGGCCGCGATCGACAAGGTCGCCTGCACCAGCAGCGCGGGCAGAATGTTGGGCAGGATATGCGAAAATGCGATGCGCCAGCCGGGGTTGCCGAGTGCGCGTGCCGCCTCGACATGGTCTTCGGCCTTGACGCTGAGCGCCTGACCGCGGGTGAGACGAATGAAGATCGGGGTGGCCGAGATGCCAATCGCGATCATGGCATTGCCGAGGCTCGGACCGAGGAACGCTGCCAGCGCAATCGCCAGGATCAGGAACGGGCAGGCCAGCATCGCATCGGTGATCCGACTGATCAGCGCGTCGACGAATCCGCCGCGATAGCCGGCGAGGAGGCCAAGCGGCACGCCGATGCCGAGCGCGATCGCGACCGAGATCAGGCCCGCGAGCAGCGAAGCCCGCGCGCTGTAGATGACGCGGCTGAGGATGTCGCGGCCGAGCTCGTCGGTGCCGAACCAGTGCGCCGCTGTGGGCGGCTTGCGGACCAGGCTCCAGCTCGTCGCAACCGGGTCATAGGGCACGATGAGCGGGGCGAGCAGCGCCAGGGTGATGAAGATGGTGAGCGCGGCGAGGCCGAATACGGCGGCCTTGCGCTTGAACAGCCGTCGCCGGGCTCGGCGCGCCGGACTGTCGAGCTCGTGGGCTTGTGCGGTCGAGCGGGCGGAGGGCAGTGCGGCGTCGCTCATGGCGCTAGCCCCGCAGCCGCGGATTGACGAGGATGTAGGCGACGTCGGCAACCAGGTTCAGCGTGATGTAGACCGTGGCCGTCACCAGCACCACGCCCTGGACCACTGCGTAGTCGCGGTTGAAGACGGCGTCGACGATCAGCTTGCCGAAGCCCGGAATGGAGAAGATCTGCTCGGTCAGGACCGCACCGGACAGCAGCGTGCCGAGTTCGAGTGCGCCGAGCGTGATGATCGGCGTCAGCGCGTTGCGCATGGCGTGCTTGAGGATCACCGAGCGCTCCGAGAGGCCTTTGGCACGCGCGGTGCGGACGTAATCGCTCTCCAGCACCTGAAGCATGGCGCTGCGGGTATGTCGCATCAGGATCGCGGAAATCGCATTGCCGAGCACGAAGGCCGGCATGATGGTGGCAGCCAGGCTCATGCGCCAGTTCTCGGTGAGCGGCACGTAGCCCGAGGCGGGCAGCCAGCCGAGCTCGATCGAGAACAGGAAGATGAGCAGGATCCCGAGCCAGAAGTTTGGTGTGGAGATGCCCCAGAGCGCAAACAGGTTCGCTCCATAGTCCCATGCGGTGCCCTTCTTCACCGCGGAGACGATGCCGGCGGGAATGCCGATGAAGAACGCGATCAGGATTGCCATCGTGCCGAGCTGGAGCGTCACCGGCAGCTTCTGTGCGATCAATTCACGCACCGGCATCTTGTTGCGCAGCGACTCGCCGAAATTGCCTGATAGCACGCCCTTGAGCCAGTAGACGTACTGCACGGGGATCGGCTGATCGAGCTTGTACTGCTGGCGGATCTGCTCGATCACCGCGGGATCACGCTCCTCGCCTGCCATGACGAGCGCGGGATCACCCGGTAGCAATTGCTGCAGCGAGAAGATCAGCACCGACACGAAGAACAGTGTCGGCACGATCTGCGCGATGCGGCGGGCGAGGAAGTTCAGCATGGCGCGGCTCGCGTCCGGGGCAAGGTCGCGTTCACTTGAACTTCAACCCGACCACGCGCACCAGCCCGTCGGGCATCTGCCGGTATCCCTCCAGTTTCTTCGTATGCGCGATCAGAAGCGTGCGATGATAGATGTAGATGATGGGCAGGTCGTCGAGCAGGACCTTGGTCAGCTTCTGATAGATCGCCTTACGCTCGTCGACGTTGGAGGTCGCCCGGCCGTCTTCCATGAGCTTGTCGGCTTCAGGATTGGAATAGCCGCCATCGTTCTGCGGCGCCTTGCTGCGCATGAAGATGTAGGAGTTGCCGTCGGGATCGATGCGGCCGCTCCAGTTGATCTGGAAGACCTGGAATTCGCCTGCTTGCGCCTGCTTGAAAGTCGTCGCGAACTCGACCGCGCGGATCTTGATGTCGAAGCCTGCCTCCGCCGCCATGGACTGGATGACCTGGGCGACGGCCTCGTACTCGGTGCCCTTGGGGACCATGTAGTCGACGCTCACGGGCAGGCTGACGCCGGCTTCCTTGAGCAGCGCCTTGGCTTTGGCAATATCGCGGCCGTGGATGGGGAACGATTTCTGATAATAGGGATGGGTCGGGCTGACCCATTGATTGCCGGGAGTGAACTCGCCGTTGAATACCACCTGGTTGATGGCTTCGCGGTCGATGGAAAGGTCGAGCGCCTGGCGCACCTTCGCGGACTGGCTCAGCGGCCCCTTCGCCTTGTCGTTGCCGATGTTGATGGTGAGGCCTTGATAACCCAGCTCCGGCGCGGTCGACAGCACGAGCTTGGGATCTGAGCGGACGTCCTTGATGTCGGTGGCGAGCACGCGCTCGATCAGATCGAGTGCGCCCGATTTCAGGTTCGCAAGCCGCACGGTCGAATCGATGATCGGTAGGAACACCACGCGATCGATATGGACGTTGTCCTTGTTCCAGTAGTCGGTGAATTTCTCGAACACCATGCGGTCCTGTTGGACGCGCTCGACGAACTTGTAAGGTCCCGCGCACACCGGATGCAGGCCGAACTTGTCGCCGGCCTCCTTCGCCGCCTTCGGCGACACCATCATGCCGGACCGGTCGGTGAGCTGCGCGATCAGGGGCGAATAGGGCGTCTTCAAGACCAGCTTGATGGTGAGGGGATCGACCACCTCGACATGATCGACGCTGGCGAGCTCCGACTTGCGGAACGAGGTCGGCAGCGTCATGTGACGCTCGATCGAGAATTTGGCGGCTTCCGCATCGAGCGGCTCGCCGTCGTGAAATTTGACGTTGGGCCGAAGCTTGATCGTCATCGCCAGGCCATCGGGCGAGGTCTCGTAGGACAGCGCGAGCTGCGGCACGATGTTGAGCTTCTCGTCGATGTCGAACAGCTTGTCGCAGAAGGCGGAGAAGACGATGCGGCCGACATAGGTGCGGCCGATGCTGGGATCCAGGATGTCGGGGTCCTCGGCGATGCCGATGCGAAGGGTGGTCTGGGCCTGGACCTGGCTTTGGGCTGCGCCCACGAGCGAGGCCAGCAGGGCCGACGCCAGGATTGTCAAACGCACGAAGCTCATCGTTTTCAACCTCTGTTTCGCGGGTTAGGTCAGGTCGGTTCTCAATGAACTAACCCCGCCGCCGCGGGCTGCTTCCGGGCCGCTGCCGAAGGCCGCGACCAATTTTTCAAGGACCGGCGAGAATCCGCCGTCGGATGGAACGAGCGCCTCCGAAGACGGCAATTCCGGCGTTCGGTGGCAGGCCGCTGCATGTCCGATGCCATCTGTCACAAGCTGTGGCATTTCGCTGCGGCAGCGATCGACGACATAGGGACAACGGGTGTGGAAACGGCATCCCGGCGGCGGGTTCAGCGCGCTGGGAATCTCCCCTTGCAGCACAATCCGGCTGCTTTTTGCCCGCGGTTTGGGCACTGGTATCGCCGACAGCAAGGCGCGGCTGTAGGGATGGCGGGGCGCTGCGAACAGCGCGTCAGCCTCCGCCGTCTCGACGATCTGGCCGAGATTCATCACCGCGACCTTGTCGGCGATGTGCTTGACGACGGCGAGATCGTGCGAGACGAAGATATAGGCAAGGCCAAGCCGGTCCTGGAGCTCGCGCAGGAGGTTCAGGATCTGCGAGCGGATCGAGACGTCGAGCGCCGAGACCGGCTCATCGCAAATGATCAGCTTCGGTTCGACCGCGAGTGCGCGCGCAATGGCGATGCGCTGGCGCTGGCCGCCGGAAAATTCGTGCGGATAGCGGCGCTCGAGCCGTGGCTCCAGCCCGACCAGCCGCAAGATCTCCGCGACACGCTCACGACGCTGCGCCGGCGGAAGGAGGTCGTGCAGCGCCAGCGGCTCGGTCAGGATCTGGCCGACCGTCATGCGCGGATTGAGCGAGGCGTAAGGGTCCTGGAAGATAATCTGCGCTTCGCGGCGAAATCTGCGCAGCGCGTCTGCATCGAGGGAGAGCAGATCGCGGCCATCGAAGCGCACGCTGCCTGCGTCGGGCTCGATCAGCCGCAGCACCAGACGGCTGACGGTGGATTTGCCACAGCCGGATTCGCCGACCAGCGCCAGCGTCTTGCCGGCTTCCAGGGTAAAGCTGACGCCATCGACGGCTTTGACATGCGCCAGCGCGCGCCCGAACAGCGAGCGCTCGGCGACGAAATGCTTGACCAGTCCATTGACCTCGAGCAGCGCCATCACGACACCAGGCGTTCGAGCGGCGCGCGGATGCAGCGCGAGGCATGGCCAGGGCTGATTTCCACGAGCGGTGGTGGTGCCTTGGTGCAGGCCTCCAGCACAAAGGGGCAGCGGGCAGCGAAGCGGCAGCCGGCGGGCGGCTCTGCCATGTTCGGCACCATGCCTTCGATGGTCGCGAGCTGTTCGGCGCGATGGTCGAGCCGCGGGATCGAGCCAAGCAGGCCGACCGTGTAGGGGTGTTGCGGTGCAGAGAACAATTCGTCTACCGGCGCGCGCTCGACGATCTCGCCGGCATACATCACGGCGACCTCGTCGCAGACTTCGGCGACCACGCCGAGGTCGTGGGTGATCAGGATGATGGCGGCACCGCTCGCGGCCTTCAACTCCCGCATGAGTTCGAGAATCTGCGCCTGCAAGGTGACGTCGAGCGCCGTGGTCGGCTCGTCGGCGATCAGGAGTCTGGGATCGCAGGCCAGCGCCATCGCGATCATCACGCGCTGGCGCATGCCGCCGGAGAGCTTGTGTGGATATTCGTCGATGCGGCGCTCGGGTGAGGGGATGTGGACGCGGCGCAGCAGCTCGACCGTGCGATCCCGTGCACCCTTCCGTGAGCCGCCGCGATGGCGCAGGATCGTCTCGATGATCTGATCGCCGATCGTGAAGCTCGGATTGAGCGAGGTCATCGGCTCCTGGAAGATCATGGCGAGCCGGTTGCCGCGGAGGTCGCGCAAGGTCTGGTCCGGCGTGTTCAGCAGATCGAAGCCGTCGAAGCGGATCGCGCCCGATATCTCCGTGGTTTGCTTTGGCAGCAATCCCATGATGGCCAGCGACGTCACGCTCTTGCCGCAGCCGGATTCGCCGACAAGACCGAGCGTTGCGCCGTTGGCGACACTGAGATCGACGCTGTCGACTGCATGGGTGATGCGGCCGTCGTCTCCGTGGAAGCGGATGCGTAGATCCTTGATCTCGATGAGAGGGCTCGTGCTCATGCTCGCGTTGCCTGCGCCGCCTTGATGCTGGCGTCGATGACGCTGCGATCGGTGTTGCCGGCCGGATTCCGCCGTGTCGGAAGCGAGTCCCGAAAATGCACCCAGAGCTCATGGCTGACGCGCTCGAGCCGTTCGAGCTCGCCGAGCGGGTCGGGATGATCGTCGGCGCGGATGTCCAGCGCCGGCCATTCCTCCTCACCATGGATCAGGAGGGCGGCGGATTGCTTGCCGCGCTTGTCGCCGCCGGCCGCTTCGCCTCCGCGCATCGATGCGAGCAGCCGGCGCGGGAAAGGCAGGCTGTCATTGGCGAGGTAAGTCTTGGCCGTCTCGGCGAGCACCTCGGCGCCCGCGAGCATGTTGCCGGCGATCGAGAAACCGCTGCCAGAAATGTGTCCGCACCAGTCGACGCAGTCGCGCCCCGTATGCGCGGCGATAGCGCCACTGGCATCCATGATGTGGACCTGGCGGCTCTCGCGGCCCTCGTCGGTCGCGAGCAGGGCCGCGAGCACGTCGTGGGCGTTCAGCCCCTGACGCAGCAGCGTGACGCCGTCGATGCCGTAATAGGGATTGACGAAGGCCTGGGTCGCGATGGCGCCGAGGCCGGCGGCGATATAGGGCACGCGCGCGCCGACAGCGAAGAAGCGGGTCGCGACCGCGATGCCGAATTGGCCGGTGGCAGGATCTCGCGCGATGAGCGACCAGGTCATGTGCTGCCTTCAGCGTCCCGCGGCGTAGCCCTGCATGCCGCGCGGGTTGGCGGCGGCGCGCCGACGTACCCCGACGCGCGAGGCCGCGGTGAGACGGCCTTCCGACCAGTCGGGGCCGACCTCGACGATGTGCCCGCGCTCGCGCAGGTTCTCGATCGTCGCTTTTGGCACGCGGTTCTCGACCACCAATACGCCGGGACGCGCGGTACGGGGCCAGAACGAGATCGGAAAATGCTCGGAATGCCAGGCCGGCGCGTCGATGGCTTCCTGGAGATTGAGATTGCAATGGACGTGGCGCAGGAAGAATTGGGTGATCCACTGGTCCTGCTGGTCGCCGCCGGGAGAGCCCCAGGCGAGGTAAGGTTCGCCGTCACGCAGTGCCATGGTCGGCGACAGCGTCGTGCGCGGCCGCTTGCCCGGTGCGAGCGAACTGGGTTGGTTCTCCTCCAGATCGAACATCTGTGCGCGGCTGCCCAGACAGAAACCCAACTCCGGAATGACGGGCGAGGATTGCAGCCAGCCGCCGGATGGCGTCGAAGACACCATGTTACCGGCCTTGTCGATGATGTCGAAATGCACGGTGTCGCCGCGCACCTCGCCGAAGCGGCCAACGGTTGGTTCACCGGCGCCCAGCGCTCCAACGGCCTCGCGTTGACCTTCGGCGCGGCGCAGCTTGACCACGCCGCCAAGACCCTCGACCGT
Source organism: Bradyrhizobium campsiandrae (assembly GCF_014529705.1). GTDB lineage: Bacteria > Pseudomonadota > Alphaproteobacteria > Rhizobiales > Xanthobacteraceae > Bradyrhizobium > Bradyrhizobium campsiandrae. The sequence continues at coordinate 91,433 of NZ_JAANIH010000007.1, read as the reverse complement.
GCCGGGTCGGAAATCGAGCGAAGCTTTCTCGGTGATCAATTTGCGGCGCCCGTCGTTATACGCATCCGACAGCAGCGTTCCGATCGGGATCTCGCTGAATTTGGGATCGCCGTAGAATTTCTCACGATCGGCGAAGGCCAGCTTCGCACATTCGATCTGGAGATGGATGAACTCCGGCCCGGTCGGATCGAGCCCATCGAGCGCAAAACCCTTCAACAGCGCGAGCTGTTGCAGCGTCACCGGGCCCTGGCTCCAGACGCCCGCCTTGCAGACGGTGTAGCGGCCATAGTCGTAGGTGAGCGGCGCTTCGACCGTCGGCTGCCAGCGCGCCATGTCGTCGGCGGACAGAACGCCGCGATGCGGGGAGCCGCTGACATCCATCACTTCCTGCGTCCGGCAGAACTTGTCGATGGCCTCCGCGACGAAGCCTTGCGACCAGGCCTTGCGGGCACGCTCGATCTCGGCGTCGCGACCGCCGCCGCCGCTTTCGGCTTCGCTGAGGATCCGGGCGTAGGTCGCGGCGAGCGTCTTGTTGGTGAACATCGTTCCGGGCTTCGGCACTTCGCCATTCGGCAGGTAGACCGCGGCCGAGGTCGGCCAGTGCTTGCGGAACAATTGCTCGACGGTCTGGATCGTGGCGCAGGCGCGCTCGACCAGAGGGTAGCCGTCGCGGGCATAGGAGATTGCAGGCTCCAGCACGTCGCGCACGCGCATCGTGCCGTAGTCGCGCAGCAGCATCATCCAGGATTCGAAGGTGCCGGGGACGCAGGCCGCGAGCAGGCCGGTGCCGGGCACCATGTCGAGGCCCTCGTTTCTGTAATGTGCAATAGTGGCCCGCGCCGGCGCTGGGCCCTGGCCGCAGATCACCTCGGTGCGGCCGCGCTTCACGTCATGGACGATGATGGGTACGTCCCCGCCGGGTCCATTCAGATGCGGCTCGACGACCTGGAGCGTGAAGGCGGCGGCGACGCCGGCATCGAACGCGTTGCCGCCTTTTTCCAGGATGGCCATGCCGACGGCGGTCGCGATCCAATGCGTGGTCGCGACAACCCCGAACGTGCCCTCGATCTCCGGGCGCGTGGTGAAGGGATCGGGATTGACGTTGCTGGCCATGGGTTACCTCGTTGACGGCGCGCGCAATTGATCACATCAGGCGCTGGGATGCCAAATGCATAGGCTGCATGGCACGCGCGCGTTATGCCGGGACCGGCGCGGTGTTCACAGCGTGGCAGGCGACGCCGTCGATCAGTTCCGGGGTCTTCCTGCGGCAGAGGTCGAACGCCAGCGGGCAACGCGGATTGAAGGCGCAACCCGACGGTGGATTGATCGGGTTCGGGATTTCCCCCTTCACGGGAATGCGCTGGCGGCCACTCATGGCAAGGTCAGGCACGGCGCCCAATAGCATCTTGGTGTAGGGCATGCGCGGGCGGGAAAACAGCTCGCGTCCCTCCGCAATCTCGACGATGCGGCCCAGATACATCACGCCGACCCTGCTCGCCATGTGGCGGACCACCGCGAGGTTATGGCTGATGAACATATAGGTCAGGCCGAACTTGTCCTGGAGGTCGCGCATCAGGTTCAGGATCTGCGCCTGCACTGAGACGTCTAGGGCGGAGGTCGGCTCGTCGCAGACGATGAATTCGGCGTCAGATGCGAGTGCGCGCGCGATCGCGATACGCTGCCGCTGGCCGCCGGAGAATTCGTGCGGAAACTTCAGTCGATCGTCGGGATGCAGGCCGACCAGCGTGAGAAGCTCGCCGATGCGGGCCTGGATGTCGCGCTCGCCCTGGATCAGGTCGAAGGCGCGGATCGGCTCGGAGATGATGGCATCGACCCGGAAGCGCGGATTGAGGCTCGCATAGGGGTCCTGGAAGATCATCTGGATGCGGCGACGCAGCTTGCGCCGCGCCTGGCTTTGCCGCGGATCCGTCATCGAGACGCCGTCGATCAGCACATCGCCGGAACTCGGCGGCAGCAGACCGACCACCATCCGTGCCACCGTGGTCTTGCCCGAGCCGGACTCGCCGACCAGCGCAAAGGTCTCGCCCTTCTTGATGTCGAAAGTGACGCCGTCGACGGCCTTGAGGTATTCGAGCTGTCCGCCTTCGAGCACGCGGTTGAGCCACGGTTTTGAAACGTCGAAGACGCGGCGCAGATTTGTGCCCTGGACGAAGGGAGTGCTCATGCCGCGGTCTCCGCCGACACCGGGTCATAGAGATGGCAGGCGACGGATTGCGCGCCGCGCGACAACGGCTCCGGCCGTTCCACCCGGCAGCGATCGAAGGCGGAGCCGCAGCGCGGGTTGAACGAGCAGCCGCGCGGGATGTTCGAGAGCCGCGGCATCGAGCCGGGGATCTGCACCAGGCGCTTGTCGTCGCCGGCAAGGGTCGGGATCGCGCCCATCAGGCCCTTGGCATAGGGGTGCAGCGGATTGCGCACGACGTCCTGCACCGGCCCGATCTCGGCGACGCGCCCGGCATACATCACCGCGACGCGGTCCGAGGTCTCGGCGATCACGCCCATGTCGTGGGTCACCAGCATCACGGCCGTGCCATGGTCGCGGCCGAGCCGCTTGATCAGCGAGATGATCTGCGCCTGCACGGAGACGTCGAGCGCCGTGGTCGGCTCGTCCGCGATGATCAGCTCCGGTTCGGCGCAGATCGCGAGCGCAATCACCACGCGCTGGCGCATGCCGCCGGAGAATTCGTGGGGATAGCCGTCGATGCGCTTGTCCGGCGCGGGAATGCCGACCTCGGCGAGCAGATCGATGGCGCGGCGGCGGGCCGCCTGTTCGGACAGATTGAGATGGGTGCGGATCGTCTCGACGATCTGGTCGCCGACCTTGTACAGCGGATTGAGCGAGGTGAGGGGATCCTGGAAGATCATGCCGATGCGCTTGCCGCGGATACGTCGCATCTCCTCCGGCGGCAGATTGTCGATGCGCAGGCCAGCGAGGCGAATTTCGCCGCCGGCGATGCGCCCGGGCGGATCGATCAGGCCGATCACCGAGAGACCGGTGACGGACTTGCCGGCGCCGGATTCACCGACCACGCCCAGCACCTCGCCCTTGGCGATGTCGAAGGAGACGCCGTCGATGGCGCGCAGCGTGCCGCGGCGAGAGGCGAACTCGACCTCGAGATTGCGGACGGAGAGAACGGGTTCGGTCATGGACGCTGCACGCTCATCTGAGCTTGGGGTTGAGCGCGTCGCGCAGCCAGTCGCCGAGCAAATTGATCGACAGAATCAGCGCCGCGAGCGCGATTCCGGGGAAGGCGACGATCCACCATTCGCCTGCGAACAGATAGCCGTTGCCGATGCGGATCAGCGTGCCCAGCGACGGCATGGTCTCGGGCATGCCCGAGCCGAGGAACGACAGCGTCGCCTCGGTGATGATGGCGAGCGCGAGGTTGATGGTGGCGATCACGAGGATCGGCCCCGTGGTATTCGGCAGTACATGGCGCAGCATGATCACGGGGGCGGGCAGGCCGATCAATTGCGCGGCTGCGACATAATCCTTGTTCTTCTCGACCAGGACCGAGCCACGCACCGTACGCGCATACTGCACCCAAAAGCTCAGGCCGATTGCGAAGACCAAAACCGCCAGCATGCTCATCTCGTCGAGCTTGTTGCCGAAGACCGATTTGGCGATCCCGTTGATCAGGAGCGCGATCAGGATCGCCGGAAAGGAAAGCTGCACGTCGGCGATGCGCATGATCAGCCCGTCGACCGCGCCGCCGAAATAGCCCGCCGTCAGCCCAAGCAGGATGCCGATCGCGCCGGAGAGGACGACACCGAGGACGCCGACAAGTAGCGAAATGCGCAGGCCATAGAGGATTGCGGACAATACGTCGCGTCCCTGCTCGTCGGTGCCGAGCAGGAACGGGCTCTGGCCGTCGGCGGTCCAGAGCGGCGAGATGCGGGAATTCATCAACTGGAGCTGTGCCGGGTCGAATGGGTTCTGCACCGACAGCACTGAGGCGAAGATCGCGAGCAGGAAGAACAGCAGCGTCACTGCGGCCGCGACCATGGTGATCTTGGAGCGGCGGAACGAGTAGAACAGGTCACTGTCGAGGGTGCGCTTGAACCAACCCGGCGCGGCGTGCGCGCCGCGGCCTTCGACCTTGTGTGAAACGACTGCGTCGCTCATCGCTAATGCGCCCGGCTGACCGTCGAGCGCAGTCGCGGATCGACGATGGTGTAGAGAATATCAACCACGAGATTGATGGTGACGAAGATCAGGGACACCATCATCAGATAGGCCGCCATGATCGGGATATCGACGTTCTGAACGGCCTGCACGAACAGGAGGCCCATGCCCGGCCATTGAAACACGGTCTCCGTGATGATCGCAAAAGCAATTACCGAGCCAAATTGCAAGCCCGCCACGGTGATGACGGGAACCAGCGTGTTGCGAAGTGCGTGGCCGAAATGGATCGCCCGCGTGGTCAGCCCACGCGCGCGGGCAAAACGAATATAGTCGGTGCGCAACACTTCGAGCATCTCGGCGCGGACGAGCCGCATGATCAGCGTCATCTGGAATAGGCCGAGCGTGATCGAAGGCATGATCAGCGCCTTCAGGCCTGACAAGGTCAAGAGACCCGTCGTCCACCAGCCGATATGCACGACGTCGCCGCGCCCGAACGACGGCAGCCAGCCGAGCGTCACCGAGAACAGGTAGATCATGAGAACGCCGATCAGGAAGGTTGGTAGCGAGATGCCGATCAGCGAGACGGCCTGGAAGACATGCGCGAGCCAGCTGTCGCGCCGCAGCGCGGAATAGACGCCCATCAGAATGCCACTGAGCATTGCAAAGATCGTGGCAACGATGGCCAGCTCGAGCGTCGCGGGCATCCGCTCCATCAGCAGATTGGTCACCGGCAGGCGGAACTGGTAGGACACGCCGAACTTGAATTGCGCAGCGTTGCCGACATAGCGGCCGAACTGCACGATCACGGGATCGTCGAGGCCGAGCGACTTGCGGATCGCGGCGCGCTCGGCCCCGGACGTATCCATCCCCACCATCTGGTTCACGGGATCGCCCGCGAAGCGGAACATCGAGAACGCGATGATTCCGACGGCGATCATGACACCGATGGCCTGAATGGCTCGGCGCAGTGTGAAAGCGAGCATCTGTTCCTTTCACATCTCTTCAGTAGCACGCATCATTGCGTTAGCCCGAAATAGCAAGTCCCGGAAGCCAGATCTTGAAAGCGATGGCTTCCGGGACTTCAGAGGATGTCGAGACCTACTCGTCCTGCTTGGTCGCCCAGTAGAGCATGACCATGTTGTCCGCACGCTGGGTCAGTTTGACCTTCTTCGATACGCCCCAGGCGAGCGCCTGCTGGTGCAGCGGGACGTAGGCCCAGTCCTTCATCGAGATCTCGAAGGCCTGCTTGATCAACTGGTCGCGCTTGGTCGCATCGGCTTCCACCAGCACCTTGTCGGCGAGCTCGTCGAACTGCTTGTTGCAATAGCCAGCGAGATTGGCCTCACCGCGGTTGGGATCCTTGGGATCGTCCCGGCAGCCCATGATGTCGTGCAGCACGTTCTGGGAATCGAGCGTATCCGGGGTCCAGCCCAGCATGTACAGCGAGGTCTTGTAGCCGCCGGGCTTGAGCACCTTGGCGAAATACTGCGCCTTGGGTTGCGCCAGCAGGTCCACCTTGATGTTGATACGCGCGAGCATCCCGACGATGGCCTGGCAGATCGCGGCGTCATTGACATAGCGATCGTTCGGGCAGTCCATCGTCACTTCGAAACCGTCGGCATAGCCGGCGTCGGCCAGAAGCTTCTTGGCGGCGTCGGGGTCGAACTTCGGCCGGGTGAGATCCTTCGCGGCAAAGATCTCCGGGGCCACCATCAAAGCGGACGGCGTGGACAGCCCGCGCATGACGCGATTCTTGATCAGGTCGACGTCGATCGCCCGGTAGACGGCTTCGCGGACGCGAACGTCCTTGAACGGGTTCTTGCCCTTGATGTTCGAATAGAGGAGCTCGTCGCGCGCCTGATCCATGCCGACGAAAATGGTGCGGAGCTCGGGTCCGGTCAGCACCGTGGCGTTGGGGCTTGCTTTGACGCGCTCGATGTCCTGGACGGGAACCGGCTCGATCACGTCGACCTCGCCGGATAAAAGCGCCGCGACACGCGTGGCCGGGTTTGCGATCGGCGTGAAGACAATCTCCTTCAGATTGTGCTCCGGCTTGCGCCACCAATTCGGATTGGCCTTGTAGACGGTCTTCACGCCCGGCTGATGGCTCTCGATGGTGAAGGCACCGGTGCCGTTTTCGTGGAGCGAGGCGTAGCTCGGGGTCGTCGCGGCGGCGGGCGTCGGTGCCACCGCATCGTTCGCCTCTGCCCATTTCTTGTCCATGATGTACCAGGTCGCCCACAGCGCCGTCAGGATGGGATTGGGCGAGGTCAGGATGAAATCGACGGTGTAATCGTCGATCTTGACGACCTTGGCGTCTGCGGGAACGCGGCTCTGGAAATTCGAGCCTTTCGCCCGCACGCGCTCGGCCGAGAACACCACATCGTCCGCGGTGAAGGGGTCGCCGTTGTGGAATTTCACGCCCTTGCGCAGGTGAAAGCGCCAGCGTGTCGGTTCCGGGATCTCCCAGCTTTCGGCGAGCGCCGGGATGATCTTCAGGTCCTTGTCGCGGGCAACCAGGCCTTCGTAGACGTGGCCGAGATGCGCACTGGTTGTGGACTCGTTCAGCGTATAGGGGTCGAGCGACTTCAGCTCACCCTGGTTGGCGTAACGCAGCGTCTGGCTCGACGCCGGCGAGACCGCCAACGTAAGCACACCGGCGAGCGTCGCCGCAAACAGACTTCGTCCAACTGACATTCTTGACCCTCTCCATCGCCCGCGCCGTGATTTTTGATTGTTCGGCGGGGCTAACCGATCCATGTTGCCCAGAGTTCTCGACCCGTGCAAGCGCCATTCCAGCAAAGAACGCGCCAAGTTGCACCGCTGTGCAGCAATGCTGACCAACAATTTAGGCGCAGGAGGGATTCGGACGACATTCGACTTTCGACCTGCCGGGCCCGGGAATAAGCGCGGAAATGGCCACGGACCGCCGGGGGGAACGCGATCGCGGTGGCGCGGCTTGGTTGACCATATCCTTCGAATGCGGAGGCTGGTGCCGGGCTTCACGTCTCAGGTCGCTTGCGTCGCACACCATGTCGCGGTGATACTGTCTGACGCTGCTCGAATCTCATCCGGAGGGGACATGAAAGTTAATATCGAAATCGACTGCACCCCCCTCGAGGCCCGCCAGTTCTTTGGATTGCCTGATGTGTCGCCGATGCAGGTGGCAGTGATGGACAAGCTCCAGCAGCAGGTGCTGAGCAACATTGACAAGGTCTCGCCGGAATCGCTGATCCAGAGCTGGTTCACCTTCGATCCCAAGCTGGCGGAACGGTTTCAGGACATGTTCGTCACTATGGCCGGTCTCGGCGCCCCGCGCAGCGGCGACAAGAAGAAATAGTGCCCGATAGCCGCGACGGAGCGCCAGGCTCGGGCCGGCTTCGTCCGCCGGCCCTTGGCCTGCTGCTCGCGGAGGCGCGCGGCCTGTTCGAGCTCAACGCCAGCGTCCTGCTGTCGCCGCTGCTGATGCGCGCGCCTAGGGGCGATGGCCATCCGGTGCTGGCATTGCCGGGCTTTCTCGCCAGCGATCTTTCGATGATGCCGATACGGCGCTATCTCGGCGATCTCGGCTATGAGGCGCATGCCTGGCGGATGGGCCGCAATCTCGGCGGATTGGGGCGGATGCGGGAAGCTCTGCGCGCCCGGCTCGCCGAAATTCACGGCGCGAGTGGGCGAAAGGTCAGCCTGGTGGGATGGAGTCTCGGCGGCGTCTATGCCCGCGATCTGGCGCTCCAGGTGCCCGACATGGTTCGCTACGTCATTACACTCGGCAGCCCCTTTGCCAACGATGTGCGGGCGACCAATGCGACCGCGCTCTACGAGGCGCTGTCCGGCGAGCGGGTCGAGGATTTCGCGGAAGCGCGCGAGGCGATTGCAGGCGATCTTCCGGTGCCCGCCACGTCGATTTATTCGCGGACCGACGGCGTCGTGAATTGGCGGACCTGCCTGCTGCGCCCTTCCGACCGCGCCGAGAACATCGAAGTGCACCTGGCAAGCCATATCGGGCTCGGCGTCAATCCGGCAGCATTGTGGGCCGTGGCGGACCGACTGGCGCAAGCGGAAGGGGAGTTCTGTCCATTTGACCGGGCTGGGCCGTTTGCCATTGCATATGCCCCGCCGGAACGGGCAGTATCGGCCTGACGAGAAGCGCCGTCCAAGGCGCCCGTCACATTTTCTTCGGGAGGGAACCATGGCTGACGGTAAGAAGCTGTCGTCGCTGGACGCGTCGTTTCTCTATCTGGAAACGCCTGAGATGCCGATGCATGTCGGCAGCATGGCGATCTTTCGCCTGCCCGACGACTACAAGGGTGACTTCTTCGAAGACTTCAAGGCGATGATCGTCTCGCGGCTGCACATCGCACCGATCCTGAAGGCGCGCCTTGAAAAGGCACCGCTCGACATCGATCATCCGACTTGGGTCGAGGATGACCAGTTCGACATCGACCGCCACATCTTCCGCGCCAGCCTGCCGGCCCCGCGTGACCGCGCCACGCTCGAGCGCATCGTCGGCTGGATGCATGCCAAGCTGTTGAACCGCGCCCGCCCGCTCTGGGAGTTCTACGTCTTCGAAGGCATGAAGGACAATGAGGTCGGGCTCTATTCCAAGATGCACCATGCCGCGATCGACGGCGGCGCCGGCGCAGCCTTGACCAGCATGATCTACGATGTCTCGCCGATCCCGCGACAGGTCGATCCGCCGACCGCTGGTTCGAAGCCAGGACAGGAGCCACGCGACATCGCCGCGAACCTGCTCGATTCGTATCAGCAGCTCTTCTCTCAGCCGCTGGATGCTTCGCAGGCCGCCAGGAACCTGCAACTGCCGCGCACCGGCAAGAGCGACATCGGCTCGATCCTGTTCGACAACGCGATGTATCAGATCGAGAGCGCGGTGCGTTTTGCCGGCAATATCCCGACCGTGATCAAGAGTGTGTCCGACGTGCTCGGCAAGGTCGCCGATCCCAAATCGCGCGAAAGCCTCGCGAGCATGGTGTCGCCGCCAACCATGCTCAACAAGACGATCTCGTCGGAGCGCAGCTTTGCCGGCGTGTCGATCTCGCTGTCGCGCGCCAAGGCGCTGGCCAAGCAGGCCGGCGGCAAGCTCAACGACGTCGTGCTGGCGCTGGCCTCCGGCGTCGTCCGCCGCTACCTTCTGCAATACAGCACGCTGCCGGCGAAATCTCTGACCGCAGCCGTGCCGATCTCTCTGCGCGAGGAGGGCAACACCGAGGCGAACAACCAGGTGTTCGGCATGATCTGCTCGATCGCGACCAATATCGAGGACCCCAAGGCGCGGCTCGCGGCCATCATCGCGCAGTCGACCAAATCCAAAGAGATGTCGCATCCGCTGCGGGCCTTGATGCCACAGGTCTCCAACATTTCGATGTTGGGCGCACCGATCATGGTGCAAATCCTGGCACTGCTCTACAGCCGCTCAAATCTTTCGGACGTTCTGCCGCCGGCGGCCAATATCACCGTGTCCAACGTGCCGGGACCGCGGCAGACTCTCTACGCGGCGGGCGCCGAGCTGCTGCATATCTTCCCGGTGTCGATCTCAACCCATGGGCAGGCGCTCAACATCACGGTGCAGAGCTATCGCGACCAGCTTGATTTCGGCTTCATCGTCGGCGCCAACATCATTCCGCATGTGCAGGTGATGTGCGACATGCTCCCGGAGGAGTTTGCGGCACTCGAGGCGGCGTATACACCGCCCGCGGCCGACATCAAGGGCGCGGCCGAATAAGGACTTGCCAGGGAAATCACAATGATCGAGATGCCGCCGCTGAGGTTCGCACAGACGAACGGAATCCGCATGGGCTATTACGAGGCGGGCCCCATCACGGACAAGCCTCCGGTGGTGCTGTGTCATGGCTGGCCCGAGCTCGCCTTCTCCTGGCGCCATCAGATCAAGGCGCTGAGCGAGGCCGGCATCCGCGTGATCGCGCCCGACCAGCGCGGCTATGGCGCAACCGATCGGCCGGAGCCGGTTGAAGCCTATGACATGGAGCATTTGACCGGCGATCTCGTCGGGCTGCTTGATCATCTCCACATTGAGAAGGCGATCTTCGTCGGCCATGACTGGGGTGGCTTTGTCGTCTGGCAGATGCCGTTGCGGCATTCTTCACGCGTTGCCGGCGTCGTCGGTGTCAACACGCCGCATTGGGACCGCGCGCCGATGGATCCGATCGCGCTATTCCGCCAGCGCTTCGGCGACGAGATGTACATCGTCCAGTTCCAGGATCCCGCGCGCGAGCCCGACAGGATTTTCGGCAGTCGCGTCGAGCAGACCTTTGACGCCTTCATGCGCAAGCCGCTGCCGCGCCCGGCGGAGAAATCAGCAGAGCCCCCGATCGCCGGCGTTGGCGCCTCGTCAAAGACGAATCTGGCATTTCCGCAGATGATCGCGGCCTATGATGCCAAGGTCGATCCACGCACTCCGATCCTGTCGGCCGACGAGAAGAAGGTGTTCGTCGACACGTTTACGAAGACCGGCTTCACCGGCGGCATCAACTGGTATCGCAATTTCACCCGCAATTGGGAGCGCTCGAAAGGTCTGGACCACCATATCACCGTGCCGTCGCTGATGATCATGGCCGAGAACGATGCCGTGCTGCCGCCCTCGGCGGCCGACGGCATGGAGAGACTGGTGGCGGATCTCGAGAAGTACCTGGTGAAGGACAGCGGCCATTGGACGCAGCAGGAGAAACCGGAAGAAGTCAGCGCCATCTTGATCGAATGGCGTAGAAGGCGGTTTGGCTAATCCGTCATTGCGAGCGAAGCAATCCAGGAATGGATCCGTGGAGACGGTCTGGATTGCTTCGTCGCTACGCTCCTCGCAATGACGACGTCGACGATCGAGGCAGGGGGAAACGCTTTTAATGTCATCGAAGAACCGTCTGGACCCGATTCCGCAGCCGCCGACCAAGCCGGTGGTCGGCAACATGCTCTCGCTGGATTCGGCCGCGCCGGTGCAGCATTTGACGCGGCTGGCCAAGGAGCTCGGTCCCATCTTCTGGCTCGACATGATGGGCTCGCCGATCGTCGTCGTGTCCGGCCATGATCTCGTCGACGAGCTCTCGGATGAAAGACGCTTCGACAAGACGGTCCGCGGTGCGCTCCGGCGCGTGCGCGCGGTCGGCGGCGATGGACTGTTCACGGCGGATACCAAGGAGCCGAACTGGAGCAAGGCGCACAACATCCTGCTTCAGCCTTTCGGCAATCGGGCCATGCAGTCCTACCACCCCAGCATGGTCGATATCGCCGAGCAACTGGTCCACAAATGGGAGCGTCTGAACGCCGACGACGAGATCGACGTCGTCCACGACATGACGGCATTGACACTGGACACGATCGGTCTGTGCGGCTTCGACTATCGCTTCAATTCCTTCTACCGGCGTGACTATCATCCCTTCGTCGAGTCGCTGGTGCGCTCGCTCGAAACCATCATGATGACGCGCGGGCTACCGTTCGAGCAGCTCTGGATGCAGAAACGCCGCAAGACGCTCGGCGAAGACGTCGCCTTCATGAACAAGATGGTCGACGAGATCATCGCCGAGCGCCGCAAGAGCGCGGAAGGCATTGACGACAAGAAGGACATGCTGGCCGCGATGATGACGGGCATCGACCGCTCGACCGGCGAGCAGCTCGACGACGTCAACATTCGCTACCAGATCAACACCTTCCTGATCGCGGGCCACGAGACCACCAGCGGCCTGTTGTCCTACACGCTCTATGCGCTGCTGAAGCATCCGGACATCCTTAAGAAAGCCTATGACGAGGTCGACCGTGTCTTCGGCCCCGATGTCAATGCGAAGCCGACCTACCAGCAGGTCACGCAGCTCACTTACATCACGCAGATCCTGAAGGAGGCGCTGCGGCTGTGGCCGCCGGCGCCGGCCTACGGCATCTCGCCCCTCAACGACGAGACTATCGGCGGCGGCAAGTACAAGCTCAGGAAAGGCACGTTCATCACCATTCTGGTGACGGCGCTGCATCGCGACTCCAGCGTCTGGGGACCGAAGCCCGATGCCTTCGATCCCGAGAACTTCAGCAAGGAAGCCGAGGCCAAACGGCCGATCAATGCCTGGAAGCCATTTGGCAACGGCCAGCGCGCCTGCATCGGTCGCGGCTTCGCCATGCACGAGGCCGCGCTCGCGCTCGGCATGATCCTCCAGCGCTTCAAGCTGATCGACCACCAGCGCTATCAGATGCATCTGAAGGAAACGCTGACGATGAAGCCGGAAGGCTTCAAGATCAAGGTGCGTCCGCGCGCCGATCGCGAGCGCGGCGCCTATGGCGGCCCTGTCGCGGCGGCGGCTTCGACGCCGCGAGCGCCGCGTCAGCCGACCACGAGGCCCGGCCACAACACGCCAATGTTGGTGCTCTATGGCTCCAATCTCGGCACCGCCGAGGAGCTCGCGACGCGCATGGCGGACCTCGCCGAGATCAACGGCTTTGCCGTGCAGCTCGGGCCCCTCGACGACTACGTCGGAAAGCTGCCGCAACAGGGTGGCGTGCTGATCATCTGCGCCTCCTACAACGGCGCACCGCCCGACAATGCATCGCAATTCGTCAAATGGCTCGGCGAGGATCTGACGAAGGACGCCTTTGCCAACGTCCGTTATGCTGTGTTTGGCTGCGGCAACAGCGATTGGGCCGCGACTTACCAATCAGTGCCGCGCTTCATCGATGAGCAGCTCTCGAAGCATGGCGCCCGCGCGGTCTATCCGCGCGGCGAGGGCGATGCGCGCAGCGATCTCGACGGCCAGTTCCAGAAATGGTTTCCGGCCGCGGCGCAGGTTGCGACCAAGGAATTCGGCATCGACTGGAATTTCACCCGCACCGCGGAAGACGATCCGCTCTACGCGATTGAGCCAGTCGCGGTGACCGCCGTCAACACCATCGTTGCCCAGGGCGGTGCGGTGGCTATGAAGGTGCTGGTCAATGACGAACTGCAGAACAGGTCGGGCGCAAATCCGTCGGAGCGATCGACACGCCATATCGAGGTGCAGCTACCGGCCAACATCACCTATCGCGTCGGCGATCATTTGAGCATCGTTCCGCGCAACGATCCGACGCTGGTGGATTCCGTCGCTCGCCGCTTCGGCTTCCTGCCGGCCGATCAGATCAGGCTTCGGGTCGCCGAAGGTCGCCGTGCGCAATTGCCGGTCGGCGATGCCGTTTCGGTCGGCCGCCTGCTCAGCGAATTCGTCGAGCTGCAGCAGGTAGCGACGCGCAAGCAGATCCAGATCATGGCCGAGCACACCCGCTGCCCGGTTACCAAGCCGAAGCTGCTTGCTTTCGTCGGCGAGGAGCCTGAAACGCTGGAGCGCTATCGCAGCGAGATTCTGGCCAAGCGTAAATCGGTGTTCGATTTGCTGCTCGAATATCCGGCCTGCGAGCTGCCGTTTCACGCTTACCTGGAAATGCTCTCGCTGCTGGCGCCGCGCTATTACTCGATCTCGTCTTCGCCGTCGGCGGATGCGGCGCGTTGCAGCATCACTGTGGGCGTGGTCGAGGGGCCCGCCGCCTCCGGGCGCGGCACATACAAAGGCATCTGCTCGAATTATCTGGCCAACAGGCGCGCGGGCGACGTGGTCTACGCCACGGTGCGCGAGACCAAGGCCGGCTTCCGGCTGCCGGATGATCCCTCCGTGCCTGTCATCATGATCGGCCCGGGGACGGGGCTCGCGCCGTTTCGCGGCTTCCTCCAGGAGCGCGCGGCGCGCAAGGCGAAGGGCGCCCGGCTCGGGCCGGCCATGCTGTTCTTCGGCTGCCGCCATCCCGATCAGGATTTTCTCTATGCGGAGGAGCTAAAGGCGCTTGCCGCAGGCGGCATCACCGAGCTCTTCACCGCCTTCTCGCGGGCGGATGGGCCAAAGACCTATGTCCAGCACGTCCTCGCGGCGCAGAAGGACGAGGTCTGGCCGCTGATCGAGCAGGGGGCAATCATTTACGTCTGCGGCGACGGCAGCAGGATGGAGCCCGACGTGAAGGCAGCGCTGGTTGCGATCTACCGAGAGAAGAGCGGCGGCGATGCGGCCGCAGGCGCCCGCTGGATCGAAGACATGGGCACGAAGAACCGCTACGTGCTGGACGTCTGGGCCGGCGGGTGACCGCCAGCCCAATCGTGCTAAACGTCAGGCATGATTCCCTGGGAAAAAATCGACACCGCCAAAATCCCCGGCTCTGACGAGGAACTCCGCCTCATGCGGCGAGGCAAGGAGTTCTCCATCAAGCTCGGCACCAACGAGCTGATGAACAACCGCCTGTCGGGTTCGGAAGCGGCCCTGGCAACGCTCGCCGCCAAGCAGATCGAGACGGTCGAGAAACCGGTCGTCCTCATCGGCGGCCTTGGCATGGGCTTTACGCTGCGTGCGGCGCTTGCCGTGCTCGGAGCCAAGGCGAAGATCGTGGTCTCGGAACTGGTGCCGGCGGTTGTCACCTGGGCGCGGGGACCGATGGCGGAAGTCTTCGGCGACAGTCTCGATGAGGCCAGGGTGAGCATCCGGGAGACCGATGTCGGCGAAATCATCCGGGCGAAGAGCTCGGCCTTCGACGCCATCCTGCTCGATGTCGACAACGGGCCGGAAGGGCTCACGCGAAAAAGCAATGATGCGCTCTACAGTGCGAGCGGATTGGCGGCCGCGAAGGCGGCGCTGCGGCGGGGTGGCGTGCTCGCCGTCTGGTCGTCGGGACCCAACCCCGCCTTCACCAAGCGCCTGGGCCGTGCCGGCTTCGACGTCAACGAGGTCAATGTGCGCGCCACTGGCAGGGGCGGCGGCGCGCGCCACGTGATCTGGATCGCGAAGAAAAGCTAGAACATCGTGTTGTTGTTCGCAGGATTGTCCGGGATCGGCTGAACCACATCCCAATGCTCGACGATCTTGCCGCTCTCGAGCTTGAAGATGTCGACGATGGCGTTGCCCTTGGTGCCGGGTTCGCGAATCGCGTTGACGTGAAGGATGACGTAGTCGCCATCCACGAACGAGCGTTTGATCTCGCTGTGCGAGTTCGGAAACTTCTCGCGCAGGAAGCCGATGAACTTCCGGAAGCCCTCAGGTCCATCGGCCGCATTCGGGTTGTGCTGGGTGTAGCGGTCGCCGACATAGGCGAGCGCGCCATCTGCGTCCTTCTGATTGAGAGCCTTGTCGTAGAAGGCAAGCACGGCCTTGCGGTTCGCTTCTTCCTGGGCGCTACCGGCCATCGCGGCGCCACCTACGAGCGACAGCATGAGAACTGAAGCGGCGACCATTGTCACCGAGCGGATGATGAGAGGCATGTGAGCTCCGAGAGGCCGCAGCCTCGGTGTTGCAAATGAGCAAATCTTCTATAGCTCTCGCGTCGGCCCGCGTTAAGAGAGTAACCGGCAGCTTACGTAGTCACCGATAGGAGACCGTCGGTCTATGCCGCCTTCGCCGCCGCGCCATGCGCGTGCTTGTCGATGGCGCCGATGATCTCGGGCCAGAAGCGCATCGGCAACGCGTGGCCCATCCCTTCGATCATCAACAGCTTCGCGCCAGGAATTGACTCTGCCGTGTCCTTGCCGCCCTCGGGACGCACCAGCGGATCGACCGTGCCGTGAATAACCAGCGTCGGCGTCGTGACGTTATGCAGCCGTGCCTTGCGACTGCCGGAGGCAAGCACCGCGCGGAGCTGCCGGCCGACGCCGGCCGGATTGAGCCCGCGGGCAAAGACGCGTTCGGCACGGCCGGGATCGAGCGCCTCTTCTTCCGGAAACGACCCGGCCCGCAAGATCTTCCAGGTCTGGCCGAAGCGGGTGATGAACTCCTCCTTGGTGCGAGGCGGTGGCGCCATCAGCATCGCGGCGGCTTCCCGCGTCGGCGGCGGCACGCGCGGATTGCCTGTCGTCGACATGATCGAGGTCAGCGAGCGTACCCGCTGTGGGAATGACAGCGTCACCTCCTGCGCAATCATCCCGCCCATGGAGGCGCCGACCAGATGCGCCGACCTGATGCCGAGCGCGTCCATCAGGCCTGTCGTGTCCCTGGCCATGTCGATCAACTTGTAGGGGGCGGCTACCGGAATTCCGAGGAAGCGCAGCTTCATCAGTTCGAGCGGGGACAGGCGCTTGCCACCGGTGAGATGGCTCGACTTGCCGATGTCGCGATTGTCGAAGCGGATCACGCGAAAGCCGCGGGCAGCGAGCTGCTCGCAGAACGCATCGTCCCAATGGATCATCTGCGCTCCGAGCCCCATGATCAGCAGAAGCGGCTCGGCGTTGTCGTTGCCGAAAATCTCGTAGCAGATGTCGATGCCGTTGGCTCGGACGGTCTGGGGCGGCTGATGGGCATTCACGGGCGCGTTCCCTCGTAGTCCCTGGTGTTCGCTGTATCGCACGGTTTTGTTCCGCGAAGAAGCCGCGTGCGACACCGGTTGACCGGCGGGCCACAACGGTGTGGTATGACAGAAAAAGAGGGGCACAAGCCCTCCACATCGGGAGGACGCTGATGACCGACAAGATCAACGATCCGGTCGCCTTGTGGCAGAAGATGGTTGGCGAGATGGAGAAGGGGTTCAACTCCTTCGCCACCAAGGCCATGGAGACGCCCGAATTCTCGCAGGCCATGAACCGCGCCGGCGGGGTTGCTGCAGGTGCGCAGAAGCAGTTCGGCGATCTCATGGAGAAGTATCTGCTCTCCATGAATTTGCCGAGCCGCGAGCAAATGACCGGCATCGCCGAGCGGCTGCAGTCGATCGAGGGACAACTCGGCGAGATCAAGTCGATGCTGAGCCAGATGTCGGCCAATTCCGCGGGATCGCCCGCCGATGCCGCACCGCGGCCGCCGCGCACCAAACGCCCGCCGTCCGAAGGCGGAGAGTCGAAATGAACGCGCCGGCGGGACTTGATCTTGCGGCGATCCCCGAGCGAATCCAGGCCGAGGTGCAGCGGGCGATCCAGCGCAGCATCAAGGGGGTCGAGTATTTCTCGACATCGGGGCCGACTTTGGGATCGACGCCCAAAGACGTGCTGCATTCGCGCGGCACGATGAGTCTCTACCATTACCGGCCGATGTCGGACGAGATCTACCGCGTGCCGGTGCTGATCGTCATGGCGACCACCAATCGGGGCTACATCCTCGACCTCGTGCCCGGGCAGAGCTTCATCGAATTCCTGCTACGGCGCGGCTACGACGTCTACATGCTCGACTGGAGCGCGCCGCGGCCGGAGGAGAAGAGCCTGCGGATGGAGGACTATGTCCTCGACTTCATCCCGGATTGTGTCCGCCGCGTCCAGGCCGATTCCGGCGAGCAGGACGTCTCCGTCATCGGCTATTGCTTCGGCGGGGTGCTGTCGCTGCTCTACGGCTCGATCTTCCCGGACGGGCCGATGAAGAATCTGATCTGCTTCACCACGCCGATCGACTTCCGCGAGATGAAGCTGTTCTCGAATTTCTCCGACCGGCGCTATTTCGACGTCGACCGGCTCGTCGACAGCGTCGGCAACGTGCCGCCGGAGATGATCCTGTCCTCGTTCGAGATGCTGCGACCGGCCTCGCGCGCGGCGAGCCAGATCCAGCTCTGGGAGAACATCTGGAACGACGAGTTCGTGAAGTCCTACCGGATGTTCGACCGCTGGGCGACCGACACGCTGCCGCTGGCCGGCGAATATTTCCGCGGTATCACCAAGGACCTGATGTGGGACAACAAGCTCTATAACGACACCATGTCGGTCGGTGGGCGGTCGGCGAAGCTCGAGAACATCAAGGTGCCGATCCTGCACGCGGTCGCCGAGCACGACCACATCGTGCCCTATGACGCCGCAAAGCACCTGGTCGCCAAGATCGGATCCGACGACAAGGAAGAGGTGATGCTGAAAGGCGGTCACGTCTCGCTCGTCGCCGGCGCCAACGCGGTGAAGCGGCTGTGGCCGAAACTGGATTCCTGGCTGGGGACAAGATCGACATGAGCGAGCAGCGTTCCTATCCGCGTCACGCCAGGACCGAGGCCGGTGACATCGAGATCCGCCTGATGTCGCCTGCGGACGAAGCCGCGGTGCTCGCGTTTGGCCAAGGCCTGCCGACCCATGACCTGTTGTTCCTGCCGCGCAACATCAGCGCGCCGAAGGTGCTGTCCGCCTGGGTCAAGGAGATCGAGCGCGGGGCGATCCAGAGCCTGCTCGCGGTGAAGGGCGGCAAGGTGGTCGGGTGCGGCACGCTGGTGCGCGATCCGCATTCCTGGTCCCCGCATGTCGGCGAGATCCGCATGGTGGTGTCGCAGGACGTCCGCGGGAAGGGGGTTGGGAAGGCGTTGTCGCAGGAGACCTTCGCGCTCGCGCTCGGGACGGGGCTGGAGAAGCTCTCCGTCCAGATGACGGTCGACCAGCAGGCGGCGATCGCGCTGTTCGAGAGCCTCGGCTTCAAGGCCGAGGCGCTGCTGCGGGACCATGTCCGGGATGTCGACGGCAACACCCACGACATCGTCGTGCTCGGCCACAACATCGCGCAGGTCCAGGCCCAGATGGAGGCCTATGGCTTGCCGGGCGCCGTCCAGCACTGAGACGCTGCCCGGCGACCAAAACTTGAAATCAACCCCATGCACAGTAGGCGGAAGGGCTAAGGAGGCATCAGAATGCCTCTGGATAAGGCTGATCACGAATTCGTGATATCGCAATGCAACATGATTATTGCATCGCACAATTAACTATGCCATATAAGTTCTGCCCCGGGCCATCGCGGACGGGGTGAGCCCATAGCTCAACCCAATGAGGATGGAGAGAACCCCATGACCACCGAAACCAATACCCCCTTCGAGGGCTTCAAAGACGCTTTCAAGAACATCCAGAACCTGGAAGTTCCCGAGGCCGCCCGCGAATTCGTCAAGAAGACTGCCAACACCGCCAAGGACCGTGCTGCCGAGGTGTTCGCTGGCTCCGAGCGCGTGACCGCCGCCGTCGAGAACGCGGTGACCGAGTCCGTCACTGAAGCCGGCAAGATCAGCCGCAACATCCAGCAGGCGATCTACGAGGACGCCGAGGCGTTCTTCTCGGGCATCGACAAGCTCGCGTCCGCCAAGTCGGTCAGCGAAGCCGTCGAGATCCAGTCGAGCCTGCTCCGCGCCCGCGGCGAAGCGTTCGTCTCGCGCGCCAAGGCGACCGCCGACTATCTCGGCAAGCTCGCTGCCAACGGTGCCAAGTCCGCTCAGGACAACTTTGCCAAGGTCTACAACAAGACCGCCTGATCTGGCGTTTTGAGACCAACTGAAATTTGAGGCCCGCTTCGGCGGGCCTTTTGTTTTGCGCTGCCGTCATCATCCGCCGTCACGGCGAGGAGCTCTTGCGATGAAGCAATCCAGAGTCTTTCTCCGGAAAGACTCTGGATTGCTTCGCTTCGCTCGCAATGACGAGTACTGTGATGCAGATATGGACTCATCCCCGACCTTCTCCTTCGATTCCCCCAGCGACGCCGAACGGGCGGCCGAGCTGCGCCGCGTCAAGGCGCTGGCGACGTTGGTGCTGGCCTCGGCCCTCGCTTTGTTCGTCGTCGCGAAATGGCTGCTTCCCGTGCATCCCGTGTTCGGCTTCATCGCTGCCTTCGCGGAAGCCGCGACCATCGGCGGCATCGCCGACTGGTACGCCGTGGTCGCACTGTTCAAGCGGCCGCTCGGCCTGCCGATCCCACACACCGCGATCATCCAGAGCAACCAGGCCCGCATCGCCGACAAGCTCGGCGAGTTCATCCAGGTGCACTTCCTCGAGGCCGGCCCGGTTGAAGCCAAGCTGAACGAGATCGATTTCGGCTCCTTCGTTGCCGACTGGCTGCGCGACCGCAAGCGCAGCGATGACCTTGCGCGCTTCGCACTCCGTTTGCTGCCTGAGGCGGTCTCTGCGACCGAAAGCTCCGGCTTGATGACTTTCATCATCCGCCGCATGTCCTCGCAGCTCCAGGCGATCGACCTCGCGCCGCTTGCGGCCGGCACGCTGCGCGGCTTCGTGGCGGAGGGGCGGCACCAGATCCTGTTCGATGACCTCCTGCGGGTGATGCACGAGACGTTGAACCAGAAGGAGACGATGGCGATGATCCGCGAGAAGGTGCGCGCGGAGTTGCCGACCCTGCTCAATCTCTATCGTGCCGACAAGTTTCTGGTGAACAAGATCGTGGCATCCGCCACCGCTTTCTTCAATGAAGTGCGCAGCGATCCCAAGCATCCGTTCCGCGGCGAATTCGATCGCATGGTGCTGAGCTTCGTCGACCGGCTCGGCACCGACCAGGCCTATGTCGACCGCATCGACGGATTGAAACGCGATCTGCTCGCGCGGCCCGAGCTTGCCGATCTCGCCCGCACCGTCTGGGCCAACACGCGCACCTTCATCGAGCGCAGCGCGTCCGGCGAGACGCAGGTGCTGCAACATCATCTCGCCGGCATGTTCGTTTCGGCCGGCGACGCGCTCGCCGGCGATGCCGAGCTCCGCGGTGAGATCAACAAGGGCCTCGTCACGGTGCTGCGCAGCTTCGTCGCCGACCAGAAGAGCGGCGTGTCGACCTTCATCTCCGACCAGGTCAAGGCGTGGAATATGACGCAGCTGATTTCGCTGATCGAAATCAACATCGGCCGCGACCTGCAATACATCCGCTTCAACGGCTCGCTGATCGGCGGCCTCGCGGGATTGGCGCTCTACTCCGTAGAATTCCTGCTTCGATTGCTGTGACTTTTGCGTCACGACCGTTAGCATTAACGTGCGGGCCTATTGTGGCCTTACGTCTCTCCCGCTTGAATGTGCGGAACCGGCCGCCTAGCTGATTCATGTTGCGTTGCGGAACGATCGAGAAGCCGGCGTATTGGAATTCATGCCCATTGCCGCCATCGCGGCCAAGGGCTCTTCAGGAATTCTTCCCAAGGGGATCCATTGATGACCGCCACCGCCCAGACGCTGCGTCCGCCGTCCCGTACCCTGATGTTTCTGGAAGGGCGCGCCATCCACGAGTTCGGCGCATTCCTCGGCGCGCTGCCGCTGCTGAGCCTTGCGCCGCGCGGCGACGGGCATCCGGTGCTGGTGCTGCCGGGTCTCGTCGCGTCCGACGAGTCCACGCGCGCGCTGCGCACCTTCCTGGCTGCCAAGGGCTACGCCGTGAGCGGCTGGCGCCAGGGCCGCAATTACGGCCTGCGCGAGGGCGTGCAGCATGCGATGGTCGATCTGGTCGCGGAGCTCAACGACAAGCATGGTCGCAAGATCAGCCTGGTCGGCTGGAGCCTCGGTGGCCTCTATGCGCGCCAGCTTGCCAAGATGATGCCCGACCGCGTGCGCCAGGTGATCACGCTCGGCAGCCCCTTCGCCGGCCATCCCCGCTCGACCAATGCCTGGCGCGTCTACGAATGGGCGAGCGGGCGGAAGTCTGATGAGGTTGACCCGCAGTTCGGCGGCGAGCTCGCGCTCCCGCCGCCGGTGCCGACCACCGCCATCTTCAGCCGCACCGACGGCGTCTGCGCCTGGCAGGGGTGCATGGAAAAGGCGGGTGCGCAGACCGAGAGCATCGAGGTCGAGAGCAGCCATTGCGGCATGGGCCATCACCCCGCCGTCGTCTATGCGGTTGCCGATCGCCTCGCGCAGAAGGAAGGCCAATGGCGTCCCTTCGACCGCTCAGGCTGGCGGAGCGTGGCGTATCCTGATCCTCACAGGTGATCTTTTTCTTCGCCTCTCCCGCTTGCGGGAGAGGCCGACACGCTCGCAGAGCGTGGCGGGTGAGGGTTCTTTCCTCAAGGGGATTGTCCCGTTGCGGAGACACCCTCTCCCCAACCCTCTCCCGCAAGCGGGAGAGGGAGAACAGAAAGCGTCGCTCCCGTCCATTGTCGCGCCCGCCCCAAACGCGCTAAGCCTGCCGCATGGCGCATCCGCTCTCTCGCATCATCGACCAGCTCAAGCGTGAGCCGTCACGCACGGGCTCCATCGTCATCACCATGTTCGGCGACGCCATCGTGCCGCGCGGCGGTTCGGTGTGGCTCGGCACGCTGCTGGCGTTCTTCGAGGGCCTCGACATCGATGGCAGCGTGGTGCGCACGGCAATGTCGCGGCTTGCTGCCGATGGCTGGCTGACGCGCGAGAAGGTCGGCCGCAACAGTTTTTACCGCCTTGCCGAGAAGGGGCGCGAAACATTCGAGGCCGCGACCCGCCACATCTATGATCCGCCGCCCTCCGACTGGACCGGCCGCTTCGAGCTGTTGCTGATCGGTAATGGCGAGGACCGTGACGCCTCGCGCGAGGCGCTACGCAATGCCGGCTTCGGCAGCCCGCTGCCGGGCGTGTGGGTCGCGCCATCGGGTGTGCCAGTGCCGGAGGAGGCTGCGGGCGCGATACGCCTCGAGGTATCGGCCGAGGATGACAGCGGGCGCCGCCTGCTTAGCGCGAGCTGGCCGCTGGAGCGCACCGCGGACGCCTATCTGAAATTCATGAAGACCTTCGAGCCGCTGCGCGCCGCGCTCGCGCGCGGCACAATCCTGTCCGAGGCCGACGCCTTCACGGCGCGCATCCTGCTGATCCACTATTACCGCCGTGTCGTGCTGCGCGATCCGCTGCTGCCCGAAAGCCTGCTGCCGGCGGATTGGCCGGGCAGGGCGGCGCGAGAGGTTTGCGGCGAGATCTATCGCGCGCTGCTTGCTCCGTCAGAACAATGGCTTGATGGCCATGGAACCAATGAGAAGGGACCGCTGCCGCCGGCTCGCAAGCTCCTGGAAAGGAGATTTGGGGTCTGATCCATATGTTACAGAAATATCTTGCATGACGTGATTTTTGTCATATATTGCCTTCCAATCAATCGGGAGGAATGCGCATGTATACCCAGGCGCTGAACACGGCCGAGACCGATGATCGCGGTCTGGAGGACGCAGGCAAAGCTGCGCAATTCCAGGCCCGCATCGATGCCGAGGAGCGCATCGAGCCGAACGACTGGATGCCGGCGGCCTATCGCAAGACGCTGACGCGCCAGATCTCCCAGCACGCCCATTCCGAAATCGTCGGCATGCTGCCCGAGGGCAACTGGATCACGCGTGCGCCGACCTTGCGCCGCAAGGCCGCGCTGCTCGCCAAGGTGCAGGACGAATGCGGCCATGGGCTCTATCTCTATGCCGCAGCGGAGACGCTCGGCTCATCGCGCGAGGAGCTGGTCGATGCGATGCTTGCCGGCAAGGCCAAGTATTCCTCGATCTTCAATTATCCGACGCTGACCTGGGCCGACATCGGCACGATCGGCTGGCTGGTCGACGGCGCCGCGATCATGAACCAGATTCCGCTGTGCCGCTGCTCCTACGGCCCCTATGCACGCGCCATGATCCGCGTTTGCAAGGAGGAATCGTTCCACCAGCGCCAGGGTTACGAGATCATGGTGACGCTGTGCCGCGGCTCGGATGAGCAGAAGGCGATGGCGCAGGATGCGCTGAACCGCTGGTGGTGGCCGGTGCTGATGATGTTCGGCCCGCCCGATGCGACGAGCCAGCACAGCGACACCTCGACGAAATGGAAGATCAAGCGCTTCTCCAACGACGAGCTGCGCCAGAAATTCGTCGATGCCACCGTGCCGCAGGCGCAATATCTCGGCCTCACCATCCCCGATCCCGGCATGACCCAGGATGCAGCCGGGCATTGGCGCTACAGCGAAATCGACTGGACCGAGTTCAAGCAGGTACTGGCAGGCAACGGCCCGTGCAATCGCGACCGCATGGCCGCGCGCCGCAAGGCGCATGACGAGGGCGCCTGGGTGCGCGAGGCCGCAGCCGCCTATGCGGCGAAGCGCGCGCAGCGCCAGACCGCGCAAGCTGCCGAATAGGGAGATCAATATGGCCACGCCGAATACGCCATTGTGGGAAGTCTTCATTCGCAGCCGCAATGGGCTTGCACACAAGCATGTCGGGTCGCTGCATGCGAGTGATGCCACCATGGCGCTGCAAGCCGCCCGCGACATCTACACCCGCCGTGGCGAAGGCCTGTCGATCTGGATCGTGCCGTCGGCCGCGATCACCGCGAGCGACCCCGCCGAGAAGGGCATGATGTTCGAACCAGCCGAGTCGAAGATCTATCGGCACCCGACCTTCTACGAGGTGCCCGAGGAAGTGGGGCACATGTGATGGCTGCTGCCAACATCCAGGTCTCCGAAACGCCGCTGGTGCTCTATGCCCTGCGCCGCGCCGACGATGCGCTGATCCTCGGCCACCGGCTGTCGGAATGGTGCGGCCATGCGCCGATGCTGGAAGAGGACATGGCGCTGTCCAATATTGCGCTCGACCTCATCGGCCAGGCCCGCGAGCTCTACAGCTATGCCGCCAAGGCCGAAGGCAGGGATAACGACGAGGACAAGCTCGCCTATTTGCGCGATGTCAGGCAGTACCGCAATCTGCTGCTGGTCGAGCAGCCGAATGGCGATTTTGCCCAGACCCTGGTGCGGCAGTTATTCTATTCCGCCTTCGCGGACCTCTATTGGCGCGCGATGATGACTTCGCGCGATGCGACGCTGGCGGCCATCGCCGCGAAGTCGGAGAAGGAAAGCGCCTATCATCTGCGCCATGCCTCGGAATGGATCATCCGGCTCGGCGACGGCACGGACGAGAGCCACGCCCGGGCGCAGGCCGCGATCGATCAGCTCTGGGCCTTTACCGGCGAGATGTTCGTCGTCGACGACGGCGAACGCGCGCTGATCCATGCCGGTATCGCCATCGATCCCGGCACCTTGCGCGGGCGCTGGCTGACGACGCTTTCCGATGTCGTCAAGGAAGCAACGCTTACGCTGCCGCAAAACGATTGGATGCAGCAGGGCGGCCGCGCCGGCCGACATAGCGAGCACCTTGGCCATCTCCTGTCGGAGCTGCAATCGATGCAGCGAACCTTTCCGGGGCAGACATGGTGATGGTATCAGAGCGAGAGAGCGAGTTGCGCCAGCGAGCCTGGGACGCCGCGGCGAGCGTGGTCGATCCCGAGATTCCCGTGCTGAGCATCGCCGATCTCGGCGTGCTGCGCGATGTCACCCTCGATGGCGATCGTGTCGAGGTCGCGATCACCCCGACCTATTCGGGTTGCCCGGCGATGAACATGATCGCGCTCGAAATCGAGATCGCGCTGGAGCGCGCCGGTTTCCGCCGACCGAAGGTTCTCACCGTGCTGTCGCCGGCCTGGACCACTGACTGGATGAGTGAGGCGGGCCGGCAGAAGTTGCGCGCTTACGGCATCGCGCCGCCGCAGGCCGCGAGCTCGCGCCGCGCGCTGTTCGGCGCTCAAGCGATCGCGTGCCCGCAATGCGGCTCGGACAAGACCGAGCTGCTGTCCGAATTCGGCTCGACCTCCTGCAAGGCGCTGTGGCGCTGCAGGGCCTGCCGCGAACCTTTTGATTATTTCAAGTGTCATTGAGGCCCCAAATGCCAACCCCATCGTCATTGCGAGCGCAGCGAAGCAATCCAGACTGTCTCTGCGGAAGCAGTCTGGATTGCTTCGTCACAAGAGTTCCTCGCAATGACGGCCGTGAGACCAAGCCAGGGTATTTCTGATGTCCGCCGCAGCCGCACCGCGCTTTCACCGCCTGGCCGTCAACGACCTCCGCCGTGAGGCGTCGGACGCCGTCTCGATGACCTTCAGCATCCCTCGCGAGCTCACCGGCGACTACGCCTTCACGCCCGGCCAGTACCTGACGCTCCGCACGACGCTCGACGGCGAGGAGGTGCGCCGCTCCTATTCGATCTGCTCCGGCCCTGACGACGGCGAGATCCGCATTGCCGTGAAGAAGGTCGATGGCGGGGCGTTTTCGAGCTGGGCGGCGGACGAGCTGAAGCGCGGCGACGAGCTCGACGTGATGACGCCGACCGGGCGTTTTGGTGTGGTGCCGCCGGCGGAGCGCGCCCGCATCCATGTCGGCTTTGCCGCAGGCTCCGGCATCACGCCGATCCTGTCGATCGTCAAGGGCGTGCTCGCGCGTGAGCCGGACAGCCGCTTCTTCCTGTTCTACGGCAATCGCAGCACCGACAAAATCATGTTCCTGGAAGCGTTGGAGGAGCTGAAGGATCGCTTCATCAACCGCTTTTCGATCTTCCATGTCCTCTCCGGCGAGGAGCAGGACATCCCGATCCTGCATGGCCGGCTGGACGGCGAGAAAGTGAGGGTACTGCTGCGCTCGCTGGTTCCGGCTGCAAGTGTCGATCACGTCTTCATCTGCGGGCCTTCAGGCATGAGTGAGGAGGTCGAGGCGACTTGTCGCGATCTCGGCATCGCGGGCGAGCGCATCCATGTCGAGCGCTTTGTCTCCGAATTCGGCGGCAAGCCGCGGCCGAAGAAGGTCGTAGCGCCCGACGCGCCGCCCAAGGCGATCGCCTCGCTGATCATCGACGGCAAGCGCCGCGACGTGCCGGTCGCGGAGGACGAGGCGATCCTCGATGCTGCGCTGCGCGCCGGCGTCGATCTGCCCTTCGCCTGCAAGGGCGGGATGTGCTCGACCTGCCGCGCCAAGCTGGTCGAGGGCGAAGCGCCGATGGACATCAACTATTCGCTGGAGCCGTGGGAGCTGAAGGCGGGTTTTATCCTGACCTGCCAGGCCAAGCCGTCATCCGAGCGGGTCGTGGTCGACTATGACCATGTCTGATCGGGCGTATTGGAGGCCGTGAATGCAAATGCGTCGCATTATTTGACAGCTTGAGCCAACCAGCAGAACATCCTGCATAAGATCTGGCCGGGAGAAGCGCGTGAACGTCAAAGCCGCCTTGTCGACTGAGGATATTGCCCGCGCCTGCGCCGATGCGATGTGGGCGGAGGACGATGCCTCCAAAGGCCTCGGCATGGAGATCGTCGAGATCGGTCCGGGCTTTGCTACGCTCGCCATGACGGTGCGGCCGGACATGGTCAACGGCCAGCGCATCGCCCATGGCGGATTCATCTTCACGCTCGCCGATTCCGCGTTCGCTTTCGCCTGCAACTCGCACAACGAGCGTGTGGTGGCCGCGCAAGGCCAGATCACCTTCATCAAGCCGGGCAGGCTCGGCGACCGCCTCGTTGCCAAGGCGCGGGAAGTCACGCGAAGCGGTCGCTCCGGCATCTACGACGTGCGCGTGAGCGCAGGCGATACCGTCATCGCGGAATTCCGCGGGCATTCGCGTGTCATTGCCGGCACCTGGCTGCCGGCGCAGGAACAATAAAGATCAACAAAGAAAAAGAACGGATCAATGTGGGGAAACGAGAATGGCTTTAACGAAGCTGAAGGAAGCCGGCAGCGTTTATAGCGCCGAGATGGACGCGCATGAACGCGCGTCGCGTGATGAGATCATGACGCTGCAAAAGCAGCGGCTCGCTTGGTCGCTGAAGCACGCCTATGACAACGTTGCGCATTACCGCAAGGCGTTCGACAGGGCTGGCGTGCATCCGTCCGATTTCCGCGAGCTGTCGGATCTGGCGAAGTTCCCGTTCACCGTGAAGACGGATCTGCGCGATAACTATCCCTTCAGCATGTTCGCCGTGCCCCGCGAAAAGCTGGTGCGCGTGCATGCCTCCTCGGGCACGACGGGCAAGCCGATCGTGGTCGGCTATACGCAGGCCGACATCGACACCTGGTCGGAGGTGATGGCGCGCTCGATCCGCGCCGCCGGCGGCCGCACCGGCATGATCATCCACAATGCTTATGGCTATGGCCTCTTCACCGGGGGGCTTGGCGTCCATTACGGCGCCGAAAAGCTCGGTTGCACGGTGGTGCCGATCTCCGGCGGCATGACCGAGCGGCAGGTGCAGCTCATCAACGATTTTCGCCCCGATATCATCACGGTGACGCCGAGCTACATGCTGGCGATCCTGGATGAGTTCAAGCGCCAGAAGCTCGACCCGCGACAGTGCTCGCTGAAGGTCGGCATCTTCGGCGCCGAGCCCTGGACCAACGCGATGCGGGGCGAGATCGAAGACGCGTTCGACATGGATGCGACCGACATCTACGGCCTGTCCGAAGTGATCGGCCCCGGTGTCGCCCAGGAATGCATCGAGACCAAGGACGGGCTGCACATCTGGGAGGACCATTTCTATCCCGAAGTGATCGACCCCGAGACCGGCGCGGTGCTGCCTGACGGCGAGAAGGGCGAGCTGGTCTTCACCTCGCTCACCAAGGAAGCGTTTCCGGTGATCCGCTATCGCACCCGCGATCTGACGCGGCTGCTGCCGGGCACGGCGCGGCCGGGCATGCGCCGCATGGAGAAGGTGACGGGGCGCTCGGACGACATGATCATCCTGCGCGGCGTCAATCTGTTCCCCACCCAGATCGAGGAGGTGTTGCTCGCGACCGATTGGTGCGGCGGGCACTTCATCCTGGAATTGACCCGCGAAGGCCGCATGGACGAGCTCACCATCGTCGCCGAAGCGCGTTCGGAAAGCTGGGATGGCCGCGGCCTCGTCGACCACGCCGATCGGATCTCGACCCACATCAAGAACACCATCGGCATCAGCGCGAAGGTGCAGATCGTCCCGCCGGACACGCTGGAGCGCTCGCTCGGGAAGGCCAGGCGGCTCTACGACAAGCGGCCCAAGGATTGACTCTCTCTCTCTCCTCATGGTGAGGAGCGCCGAAGGCGCGTCTCGAACCATACAGGCCCGATGGTGCAGCGCGGGCCTTCACCCTTCGAGACGCCTGCTGCGCAGGCTCCTCGGGATGAGGGGAGGCAGGTTGACTTGGGTCTCCTCAAAGGCGACAAGGCCCGCGAGAAATCGCGGGTCTTGTCCATGTCGCCAGTCGAAACCACAACCGTCGAGGCGCGCTGCGTTCGCCTCAATGCCAAGGCCGAAAACGCCGCTTCCATTGCCCCGACCGTCGAACGTCGGACCCTTACGCGCGGTCCCAACGATCTCCTGATCGAGGTGAAGGCGGCCGCCGTCAATCCGTCCGACGTCAAGGCCGCGACGGGGCTGATGCCCTACGCCGTGTTCCCGCGGACGCCCGGCCGCGACTATGCCGGCGTGGTGATCGAAGGGCCCGCCGGCACGATCGGTCGCGAGGTGTTCGGCTCGTCCGGCGATCTCGGCATTCGCCGCGACGGCACCCATGCCAGCCATCTCGTCGTCGAAGCCGACGCGGTCGTTGAAAAGCCGAAGACAGTGTCATGGGAGGAAGCTGCCGGCATTGGCGTGCCCTTCGTCACCGCGATGGAGGGCTTTCGTCGTGCCGGGATTCCGAAGGCGAGCGAAACGGTGCTGGTGTTCGGCGTCAACGGCAAGGTTGGCCAGGCCGCGGTGCAGATCGCGACCTGGCAAGGCGCGCGCGTCGTCGGCGTGGTGCGCAAGGCGGAGGCCTATGAAGGCCATGCCAACGCGCCCATCGAGGTGATCGATGCCTCCACCACCGATGTCGCCACGCGCGTGCGCGAATTGTCCGGCGGCAGGGGCGCCGACATCGTCTTCAACACCGTGGGCGATCCCTACTTCCAGGCGGCGCACAAATCGCTTGCGCTCCGCGGCCGCCAGATCCTGATCGCGGCGATCGACCGCATCGTGCAGTTCAACATCCTCGAGTTCTATCGGGGCCAGCACACCTATGTCGGCATCGACACGCTCGGCCTGTCTTCGGCCGCGACCGCCACGGTGCTGCGCGATCTCGGTCCGGGATTTGCGAGCGGCCATTTGAAGCCGTTCCCGATCAAGGCGAATGCGATCTATCCGCTGGAGCGCGCGAAGGAGGCCTATGTCGCGGTCGCCGGCTCGTCGCGGGACCGCGTGATCCTGCGGCCTTGATCATGGAGCAGACCCGGCTCGTCATCCTGGCCGGCCTCGTCATCGGCCTCGTCTACGGCTCCGTCGGTCTGCTCAGCGGCTTTTGCCTGATGAGCAGCCTGCGAGGCTGGCTGGTGGAGGGCGACGGGCGACTGGTGCGGAGCTATGCGCTGGCGATTGCGGTTGCGATCGCGGCGAGCCAGTTCCTCGCCGGCACGGGCATGGTTGATCTCGGCAAATCGATCTATCTGCAACCGACCATCTCGGCGCCGGTGCTGTTCCTGGGCGGGCTCCTGTTCGGCTACGGCATGGTGCTGTCGAACGGCTGCGGCTCACGCGCGCTGGTGCTGCTCGGGCGCGGCAATCTCCGTTCCTTCGTCGTCGTGATCGTACTGGCCATTGTCGCACAGATGACGCTCAAGGGCCTGATCGCGCCGGCCCGCATCGCGCTGGTTCAGGCATCGCAAGCCACCGTGTCCGCCAATTCGCTGCCGTTGCTGCTGACGAGGTCCGGTGCTGCCGATGCCGTGTCGCGCATGCTGGCTGCCGCCGCGATCGTCCTGGCGCTGATCCTGTTCGCCTTCGCACATCCGGCGTTCCGCCGCTCGCCGGGGCAGATCGCGAGCGGCGCCATCATCGGTCTTCTCGTCGCCGCCGGCTGGTTCGCCACCGGCTATCTCGGCGCTGACGACTTCAATCCCGTGCCGGTCACATCGCTGACCTTCATCGCGCCGATCGCCGATAGTCTGCAATACGCGATGCTCTCGACCGGCTTGACGCTCAATTTCGGCATCGCGACGGTTGGCGGCGTGTTCGCCGGCAGTCTGGTCACGGCACTCATCACGGGGCGCTTCAAGCTCGAAGGCTATTCCTCGCCACGTCATATGCTGCGTTCGGCGGCCGGCGCGGCGCTGATGGGCATCGGCGGTGTGATGGCGTTCGGCTGCTCGATCGGGCAGGGGCTCACCGGCGTGTCGACGCTTGCGCTGGGCTCGTTCATCGCAGTCGCCGGCATTCTGCTCGGCACGACGGCAGGCCTGCGCGGTGCATTACGGGTTCAGCCGCTCGCGGCGACCTGACGGCGCACGAGCCGGTCGCCCAGCGTCGCAAGCCCGATGCCGGCAACGATCAATCCGGCCGCAACGGCAAGGCTGATGTCGATGGGCTCACCGAGCAGGATCGCAGCACTGGCGATCCCGACCAGCGGCGTTCCGGTGGTGCCGAGCGAGGTCGTCAGCGCCGAAATGCTCTTGTTGACCATCGACATCGCCCAATAGGCCAGCGCCGTCCCGATCAGGCCGGAATACAGGAACAGCAGCACGAGCTTCCACGACCATTCCGTGTGTGGCAGGCCATCGGTGATTGTGGCGCTGACCGTCAGGATGATCGTCGCGACGAGCACCTGCCAGATCAGCAATTGGAGCGGGGAGGCTATCCAGCGATGCGCGCGGATATAGATGATGTTCGCGGCCCAGGAGATCGCGGCGAGGATCACCATGCCGGCGCCGAGCAGGACGTTGCTGTTGGCCCAGTCGATGGACGTCGGGTTCAGGATCACGGCAAGGCCGATCAGTCCGAGCAGGGCACCGGCGAGCTTTGGTGCCGTCAGCCTATCCTTGCCGAGCAAGGGCGCGGCGATCGCGACCCACAGCGGCGTGGTGTAGCCGAGCACGATGGCCTTGCCCGCGGGCAGGAAGCGGACGCCGGCTGCGACGAGCACGGAGAATATCGTCATGTGCAGCAGCGCGACGCTCAGGATCACCGGAATGTCGCGCCGCTCGGGGATCACCAGATTGTTGCTGAGGCCAAGGATCACGAACAATCCGGCCAGCGCGATCCAGCTCCGGATCGCGGATGTCCACAGCGGCGGCAGGAATTGAACGAGCTGCTTCGTCACCGACCAGTTCACGCCCCAGGCGAGCACGACGATGAGGAACAGGCCGACGGCAGCGCGGGGGGAGAGGGAAGAGTTCATCGCAAGGTCCTTGAAGCAGTCCGATGCGGTGGATAGCATCCGAGCTGGAACCTGAAAAAGTGCCAGATCGGAGAAGAATAGGGTGCCAGTTTCGAGCGACATGATCTCGGGCCTGATCGACCTGAACCGGGCCGACGATGAGGGGCTGGTGACGCAGCTGACGGGGCAGCTGCGAAGCCTGATCGCGGCCGGTCGCCTGACCCAAGGCCGCGCGCTGCCGTCGAGCCGCCAGCTCGCGAGCGATCTCGGCGTCTCGCGCAACACCGTCACTTATGCGTTCGAGCAGCTTGCCGCCGAGGGATATCTCGAGGCATCGCACGGCCGTCGTCCGGTGGTGACGGGGGGCGAGCCGTTCGAAGCGGCAGGTGCTGCCGCAACCGGCGCCCGCTCCGTCAAGCCGCAGCTCTCGCCTTGGGCCGCGAAGCTCGGGCAGACCGACTGGCCGATGTCCTATCAGGCGCCGCTCAAGCCGTTGCGGCCGGGGCATGGCGATGCAAGGGAGTTTCCGAACGAGATCTGGGCGCGCTGCCTGCGCCGCAGCGCCGTCCGCGCCGCCAGGCGCGAGCTTGGTCCGGTCAACCGGACACGCCTGCGCGAGGCGCTGGCGCATTACCTGGCGACCAGCCGAGGCGTTCGCGCCACGGCCGACCAGATCATGATCCTGCCGAGCGCACAGGCCGCCTTGACGCTGATCGCTTCTGCTCTCATCGCGCCGGGCGACGAGGTCTGGGTCGAGGATCCCGGCTATCCCGGCGCCGCGGCCGCCTTCCGTGCCTCCGGCGCGCGCGTCACCGGCATGAGGCTGGACCAGCAGGGCATGCAGCGGATGCCGGGGATGGCCGCACCCAAGCTCATCTTCATGACGCCCTCGCATCAGCATCCGACCGGACGGCTGATGTCGCTTGCGCGTCGGACCGAATTTCTTCGGCTCAGCCGGCCCGGCGAGACCTGGATCGTCGAGGACGATTACGACGGTGAATTCCACTACGACAGCCGACCCGTGCCGGCCTTGCAGGGATTGGACGGTCACGGTCGCGTGCTCTATGTCGGCACCTTCTCGAAGGCGATGACCTCGGATATCCGGCTCGGCTATCTCGTCGTGCCACCGGCGCTGGTCGGCACATTCGAGATCGCGCAGCGGCACATCGGCCTGATCGCGTCCAGCCACATTCAGGAGGCGCTCGCCGAGTTCATCTCGGGCGGACACTTCCTCGCGCATCTGCGCCGGGTGCGCCGGCTCTATCACGCACGCCGCGATCATCTCGCGGCGGGACTGGCGCGTCATCTCGGCGAGGTGCTGTCGGTCGAGGTGCCCTCGGGCGGGATCCAGCTCGTTGCCCGCCTCAAGCGCGGGCGCGTCGATCAGGCGGCTGTGAAGCGGCTGGCCGAGGCCGGTGTCGAAACGCGAGCCTTGTCGAGCCTGGCGCTGGGCAAGCCGCGGGATCACGGCCTGCTGCTCGGCTTTGCGGCCTGGCGCGACAGCGAGATCAGCGCCGCGCTGCGAACGATGGTGTCGTGCTTCTAGCGCGCTAGTCCACGGCCTTGGTGACGATGCGGATCTCCGAGGTCAGCGTCCGGTGCACCGGGCATTTGTCGGCGATCTCCATCAGCTTCTTGCGCTGCTCGGCATCGAGCGCGCCGTCGATGGCGATGTCGCGCTCGATCTGGTCGAGCATGCCGTCGCGCGTTTCGCATTCCGCGCAGTCCTTGGCGTAGATCTTGGAATGTTTCAGCGTGACGGTGACGCGATCGAGCGGCAGCGATTTTCGATCGGCATAGAGGCGCATGGTCATGGAGGTGCAAGCGCCCAAACCTGCGAGCAGGAAATCGTAGGGGCCGGGACCTGCATCCTCGCCGCCGGCAGCTTTCGGCTCGTCCGCGACCAGGCGATGCGGGCCGACGGTGATGGTTTGGTTGAACTTGCTCTTGCGGGTCTCCTGGACCACGACCTTTCGCGGTTCCTCGGCGAGGTCCATCGCCTTTCCAGGCTTTGCCGTGTCGATGTAGCGGCTGGCCCAGACCGCGATCATGTCGGCGGCGTAGAGGGCATCGGCCGGCTTGCTGAGCAGATGATCGGCGTGGTCGAGCGAGACGAAGCTCTTCGGGTGTTTTGCCGACACGAAGATCCTGGTGGCGTTGTCGATGCCGACGGTGTCGTCGACCGGCGACTGCATGATCAGAAGCGCCTTGTGCAGGCCGGTGACGTCCTTCATCAATTCGTGCTCGGCGATGTCGTCGAGGAATTCGCGCTTGATCCGGAACGGGCGGCCTGCGAGCAGGACCTCGACTTCACCCTGCGTGCGGATGTTGTCGATGTGCTCCTTGAACAAGCCGGTGACGTGGGCAGGGTCGGACGGCGCTGCGATGGTCACGACCGCCGCGGCTTCCGGAATCTTCCCGGCTGCGGCGAGGATCGCCGCGCCGCCGAGGCTGTGGCCGATCAGTAGCGACGGCGGCTTGCGGGTGGCGCGCAGATGATCGGCCGCGTGGACGAGATCGGCGACATTGGAGGAAAATGTCGAGTTGGCAAAATCGCCTTCGCTGGAGCCGAGCCCGGTGAAGTCGAAGCGCAGCACCGCGATGCCCTTGGCGGCCAGCGCGACCGAGATGCGCTTGGCGGCCAGCGTGTCCTTGCCGCAGGTGAAACAGTGCGCCAACAGCGCGTAGGCCGCAGGCTCGCCGTCCGGCAACTCGATCGCGGCGGCGAGCTGATGACCGCCTTCGCCGCTGAATTGAAAGCGTTCCGTCGGCATGGGCTTTCCCCCGTTCTGGCTGATCCTAGTCGTCCGAGTAGCGCTGCTCTTTCCAGGGATCGCCGCGGTTATGATAGCCGCGAACTTCCCAGAAACCCGGCGCGTCCTCGCTCACGAATTCGACGGCCTGGAGCCATTTGGCGCTCTTCCAGAAATACAGGTGCGGTACGACCAGCCGCACCGGGCCGCCGTGCTCCTCGGTCAGTGGCTGACCCGACCAGCTATGGGCGAGCAGGGCGTCCTCGGCGGCAAAGTCTTCCAGCGCGAGGTTGGTGGTGTAGCCGTCATAGGAGTGCAGCACGACGAAACGCGCATCGTCGCGCGGCTGGCAGGCCGCGAGCAGCTCGCGCGTTGCGAGCCCTTCCCATTCATTGTCGTAACGCGACCAGGTCGTCACGCAATGGATATCGGAGATGAATTTGTCCTGCTTCTGCGCGGCGAACTCTGCAAACGTCCAGAACACCGGCTTCTCGATGGCGCCGTAGACGTCCAGCCGCCAACGCTCGCGCGACACTGGTGGCAATACGCCGAGATCGAGCACGGGCCAGTCCTTGGTGAGATGCTGGCCGGGCGGCAGACGCTGGTCGTCCGGACGCGCGATCTTGCCGGTGAGAAAACGGCCCTCGCGGGCCCATTTCTCCTTGGTCCGTGTCAGCTTGCTGTCGGATGGTGTTTCGTCGGCCATGATCTCCTCGCAACTGGACTACTCGTGGCGATGCATTGCGGAAGCGTGCTTGGTGTCGCGCATGGTGGAATAGATGATCAGCGACAGGCAGATGATTCCGGCGAGATAATAATAGAACCAGTTCTCGTGCCCGATGGACTTGAAATAGAGCGCGATGGCCGGCGCGGTGCCGCCGAAGATCGAGACGGTGATGGCGTAGGGCAGGCCGACGCCGAGTGCGCGGACATTGGTCGGGAACAGCTCGGCCTTCACCACCGCGTTGATCGACGTATAGCCGGCGACGAACAGCCAGGCGCAGCAGATTAGAACGAAGGCCATGAACGGCGACGTGGTTTCCTTCAGCGTCATCAGCAGCGGCACGGTTGCGAGCGTGCCGGCGACGCCGAAGAAAATCAATAGCGGCTTGCGGCCGATCTTGTCGGAAATCGCGCCGTAGATCGGCTGCAGGATGGTTGCGAAGATGAGCGTGCCGAAGATCACGAAGGTGGTCTGATCCTCGGTCAGGCCCACCGAGAGCTTGACGAAGGTCTGCATGTAGGTGGTGAAGGTGTAGAAAGCCGCTGTGCCGCCCGCCGTGAGGCCGACCACCAGCAGCAGTTCGCGCGGATAGCGTAGGAGATTGGTGATCGAGCCTGATGGCTTCACCACCTTCTTGGCTTCCTCGAATGCTTCTGTCTCGTGCAGATTGCGCCGCATCACCGCCGCAAAGATCGCGAGCGCCGCGCCGATCGCGAACGGAATCCGCCAGCCCCAGGCCTTGAGCTCGTCGGGCGTCAGGAAGACCTTCTGCAGGAGCAGCAGCACGATGATCGCGGTGAGCTGGCCGCCGATCAGCGTGACATACTGGAAGCTGGAATAGAAGCCGCGATGCCTGGGATCGGCGACCTCGCTCAGGTAAGTCGCGCTGGCGCCGTATTCGCCACCCAGGCTCAGGCCCTCGATCACGCGGGCGAGCGCGAGGATCACCGGCGCGGCAAAGCCGATCGTGGCATAGGTCGGCGTCAGCGCGATGATCAGCGAGCCGAAGCACATGAACACGACCGACAGCGTCAGCGAGATGCGGCGGCCGAAATGGTCCGCGAGATAACCGAAGAACCAGCCGCCGAGGGGGCGCATCAGAAAGGTCGCGGCGAACACCACGGCGGCGTTCAACTGCTGCACCACAGGGTCGTTGCCGGGGAAAAAGGCGGGCGCGAAATAGAGGGCGAAGGCCGTATAGGCGTAGAAATCGTACCACTCGACGAGGTTGCCGACGGAGCCGATGAAGATTGCCTTGATCCGCCGCTCGGCGTCGGCGATGTCGAAGTGCTCGGAGGCCGGTCGGGTTGCTTGCTCTGTCACGTCCGGCCTCTCCTTGGGTCTTGGAAAGGCCTACATCGCCTTTCCAAGCAGAAATGGCAACTGGCGGGGGCCTCTCACCGTACCCTGCGACCAGGT
The DNA here is from genome assembly GCF_014529705.1 of Bradyrhizobium campsiandrae. Taxonomy (GTDB): domain Bacteria; phylum Pseudomonadota; class Alphaproteobacteria; order Rhizobiales; family Xanthobacteraceae; genus Bradyrhizobium; species Bradyrhizobium campsiandrae. Next base: position 54,773 of record NZ_JAANIH010000007.1, on the reverse strand, counting down.
CACGGTGCCTGCCGGATCGAGCCGGAAGTCTGGAATTCGCTTCAGCCATTCCTCCAGCGCAACCTGCATTTCCATCCGCGCCAGGTTGGAACCGACGCAGCGGTGGATGCCGAGGCCGAAGGCGGCATGCCGGTTCTCGCGGCGATCGATCACGACCTTGTCAGCGTCCGGAAACATCTTCGGGTCCCGATTGGCGGCCGGGAAGGACAACAGCACCATGTTCCCCGCTTTGACCGGGCAGCCCGAGACCGTGGTCTCCTTGACCACTTCGCGCGCCATCGTCACCGGCGAATAGGCGCGGAGCAACTCCTCCACGGCGGTCGGCATCAATTCGGGTTCGGCGATCAGGCGTTCGCGGTCGGCCGGGGTCCGGGCGAGATGCCAGAGCGAGGAACCGATCGCGCTCCAGGTGGTGTCGATGCCGGCGATCAGAAGCAGACGCAGCGAGCCCAGGACATGCGACTCCTCCAGCGGCTGTCCTTCCTTGTCCTTGGCATTCATCAGATAGGAAATGAGGTCGCCGGTCGGCTTCGACCGGCGCGCCTCGATATGGCCCATGAAATAGGCGCTCATCTCCTGCACGGCTTGGAGCACCTTGCTCTCGTCCTTGATGCCGAGCTCCAGGATCATGTGGATCCAGTTGATGAAGAGATCGCTGTCGCTCTCGGGAATGCCGAGCATGTGCGCGATCGCTTGAACCGGGATGTATTTGCTGTAGCGCGCAGCGGCGTCGACCTTGCCGTCGGCGATGAAGCCATCGATCAGCTCGTTGCAGATCGCGCGCATCCGCGGCTCCAGCTTCTTCATCGCATCAGGCGTGAAGGGCGGCAGCAGCAACTGCTTGGCCGGCTTGTGCACCGGCGGATCGGAGGTGATTGGAGGGGCCGCGTTCCTGGCGATCTCGGGCCGGACGTCGCGCACGATGATGCGGCGCGACGAAAAATGCTCGGTGTCGTTGGCGATCTCGCGCACCGCTTCATAGGTCGTCGGCATGTAGCAGCCGAGAAATCGGTCGGTATGGACGACCGGGCTCGCGGCGCGCAGTTCATCCCAGATCGGAAACGGATCTTCCGTCCATTGCGGATCGGTGTGGTCGAAATCGTTGACCCAGTCGCTCACGGGCGGATGGGCGGCAGGCTGGCTGACGTCGGACATGGCAGGAAAATCCCTTGAATATCCTTGGGTCTCGTTTTCGCTGAAGGCACGTAGGGCATGCGAGGCAGAGACGCGCTACTCCTCGATCACGTCGATCGCGATTTCCGGGCAATTGGATTTGGCAAGCCAGGCCTTGTCTTCGAGGCCCGGCGGAACCGTGCCGTCGCCGGCCTCGTGAGCGTTGCCGTATTCGTCGAGCTCGAACAGTTCCGGTGCCAGGGCCTTGCAGCGCGCGTGGCCTTGGCATTTGTCGGGATCGACGTGAACTCTCAATCGCTCTGCCATGGCAGCTTCCTCGGTCGTATGCGCGGGCCGGAAAGGCGGCACGCGTCCCCACATGAATTTTATCCGCAGCATTCGCCGCGAGCTTTAAGTTATAGCCTATTACATTCGCGGCGGGCTTCCCCTGTCAAGCGCAAACTTATAGGCTCGGTGGTAACATGCGCTCACAACTCGCTCGCAAGCCCGAGAACACGTACCACCATGGCGATCTTCGCGACGCCCTGGTCAAGGCCGCGTTGCGCGAGGCGGAGCAGGGCGGGGCCGAGGCGATCAGCATCAAGGCGCTGGCCAAGCAGCTCGGCGTCTCTCAGCCGGCGCCCTACCGCCATTTCGCCGACCGCGAGGCGTTGCTGGCCGCGGTGACGGCGGAGGCATTTCGGCAGTTCACCGTCATGCTGCGGGAGGCGATGGCGAAACCGTCGAAGCAATCGAAATTGTCGCGGCTGGCGCAGGCGACGCTCGATTTCGGACTGCGGCGCAACGGCATCTATCGCCTGATGTTTGCGTCCCGCACCGTCTCCTGTGCGGCCAAGGGCAGCGAACTGCACGAGGCCACGCGCGAGACGTTCGATCTCGTGATCGAGGCGCTGGAAGCGCCTGCGGTCGGTTATTTGCGCGAGCGGCAGGCGCTCAAGATCTGGGCCGCGCTGCACGGCGTCGTGATGCTGGCCGAGCAGGGTCTTCTCACCGGCGAGGCGGCGCACGCGACGCGCGAGGAGTTGGTCGAGGACTTTGTGAGCGAAACGAAGGCCGCGCTCGCCGTTGCGATCAAGGACGCTCAGCGTCGCAAGAGGGCAGGCGCTTAAGCCTTGGCTTTCAGCAGCCTCATCAGCTTCTCGACCGCACTGTCCGGCGTGGTGACGACGGGCCGCCCGGTGGCTGCCGCGACCAGCGGCGCGGTCGAGGCGATGCTGAACTGGGCCAGGGCAACGACGTCGCAATCGCGCAGATCTTTCGACGCTTCGACGATCAGCCGGTCATGCGTGGTGCGGTCGCCGCGGTCGAGTGCCGCCAGCGCGCCCTCGGCAAGTTTCGGCACGATCTGAACGGAGGCCGGAAACTCCGGTGGCATCGAGACCAGCGTCGGAGGAAATGTCGAGAGCAGGCCGATACGCTTGCCCATCGTCACCGCCCGCTCGATCATGGCCTCGTTGGGCTTCAGCACCGGCATCGGCACATGTGCCCGCGCGACGGCCTCGATGCAGGGGCCGAAGGCCGAGCAGGTGAACAGGATCGCGGTCGCTCCAGTTGCGGCCGCATAATCGCCGAGCGCGAGGAAGCGATCGGTCATGGCATCGTTGAGCGCGCCGTCGCGCGCCAGATCCGCCGACAGGCTGTCGTCGAGCAGGTTCATCAGCCGCGCCTGCGGCCACGCCGTCGCGAACGCTGCCTCGATCGGGGCGATGGAATGCTTGAGGGCGTGGATCAGGGCGATGCGAGGAGATGTCGTCATTGAAATGTGGTTACTCGGGCCTGGTGCCCCGGACGCAGCGCAATGCGAAGTATTGCGCTGCAGAGCCGGGGCCCATTGTAGCTGCTGGGTCCCGGCTCTGCGCAGCGGCGTTGCACGCCGCAGCGCGTCCGGGACATGAGAGCTGTTTACTTGAACGGCACCGCGTACATCAAGCCGCCCTTGCTCCAGAGGCCGTTGAGGCCACGCTCGAGCTTGAGCGGGCTCGCCTTGCCGACATTGCGCTCGTAGATCTCGCCGTAATTGCCGGTGGCCTTGATTGCGGTGACCAGCCATTTGTTGTCGAGGCCGAGCCGCGAGCCGAGATCGCCGGAGGCGCCCAGAAGGCGCTGGATCGCGGGCGTCTGCGACTTCGTCATTTCGTCGACATTGGCCTGGGTCACGCCGAGCTCTTCGGCTTCGACCAGGCCGTAGTGCAACCAGGTGATGATGTCGCTCCAGACCTCATCGCCGTTGCGGGTGAAGGGCCCGAGCGGCTCCTTGCTGATGGTCTGCGGCAGCACGACGTAGTCGGCCGGGTTGGGCGCTGCGGTCGTGACGGCACCGGCGAGCGCCGAGGCGTCCTGTGTCATGGCGTCGCAGCGGCCGCCGAAGAAGGTCTGGTACATGGTGTCGACGCGATCGAACACCAGCGGCTTCCAGTCGATGCCATTGGCACGGCCGTAATCGCCGAGCGTCACTTCGTGGGTGGTGCCCTGCGCGACGCAGACGGTCGCGCCCTTGAGGTCCCCGATGTCCTTGACGCCGAGATCCTTCTTCACGACAAAGCCCTGGCCGTCGTAGAAATTGATCGGACCCTGGCGCAGGCCGAGCGTTACGCCGCGCAAGTAGGTTTGCGTCGAGTTGCGGTAAAGCACGTCGATCTCGCCGGATTGCAACGCGGTGAAGCGGTTCTGCGCGGTCAGCGAAACATAGCGCACCTTGCTGGGATCACCCAACACGCCGGCTGCAAGCGCACGACAGTAATCGACGTCGAGGCCCTTGTAGTTGCCCTGCGAGTCCGGCGCCGAGAAACCGGCAAAGCCGGCGCTGACGCCGCAGACCAGCGTGCCGCGGCTCTTCACCGTGTCGAGCGTCGCCGCTTGGGCGACCGTCGCCGATGCCGCGAGCACGCTCGCCGCGATAATCACTTTCCTCATCATGCACCTCTCCCCTCAGTGATTGACACTACGCAACACGTTGTCGACGGCTCCGCCGAGCTTGTCGACGATCTGATCGATCTCATCAGCGGACGCGATATAGGGCGGCGCCAGCAGCACATGGTCGCCGCGGACGCCGTCCACGGTGCCGCCGCCGGGGTAGCAGCCGAGGCCATTGGCGAACGCTTCCGCCTTGATCTTGTGGTGCAGCTTGAGCGCCGGATCGAACGGGGTGCGGGTGGCGCGATCGGCGACGAGCTCGATGGCCCAGAACAGGCCGCGTCCCCTGATATCACCGACATGGCGGTGATTGCCGAAGCGCTCGGTGAGCCGCTGCTCGAGCTGCCTGCCGCGCTGCTTCACTTGCTCGAGCAGATTGCCCTCGCGGATCACGTCCTGCACCGCGAGCGCCGCCGCGCAGGCGAGGGGATGCGCGAGATAAGTGTGGCCGTGCTGGAACGCGCCCGAGCCGGAACGGATGGTGTCGATGATCTTGCCGCTCGCGAGCATGGCCCCGATCGGCTGATAGCCGCCGCCGAGCCCCTTGGCGATGGCCTGGATGTCAGGCGCGATGCCTTCCTGTTCCCAGGCATGCGTCGTGCCGGTCCGGCCCATGCCGCACATGACCTCGTCGAGGATGAGAAGGGCGCCGTGCCGGTCGCAGATCTCGCGTACGGCCCTGAAGTAGCCGTCCGGCGCAGTCACCGCGCCGGCCGTTGCGCCAACCACGGGTTCGGCCAGGAACGCGGCGACAGTGTCGGGCCCGAGGCGCTGAAACTCGGCTTCGAGCTCGGCCGCCAGGCGCGCCACGAATTGCGCGTCGGATTCACCATCGTGCTTCTCGTGATAGGCGAAGGCCGGCGTCACATGGCTGAATGCGGTCGAGAGTAACGGCGCATAGGGGGCGCGGCGCCAGGCATTGCCGCCGGCAGCGAGGGCGCCGAGCGTGTTGCCGTGATAGCTCTGACGTCGCGCGATGAAATGCTGCCGCTGCGGCTCGCCGCGCTCGATGAAGTACTGCCGCGCAAGCTTGATGCTGGCCTCGATCGCCTCCGATCCGCCGCTGACGAAATAGGCGTAGGCAAGGCCGCCCGGCTCGTGCCCGACCAGCGTCTCCGCGAGCGCCTCGGCCGGTTCGGACGAGAAGAAGGCGGTGTGGGCATAGGCCAGCGTCGAGGCTTGTTTGGCGATCGCCGCGATGACGCGGGGATGCTGATGGCCGAGGCAGGACACCGCGGCGCCGCCGGACGCGTCGATCACGCGCCGCCCGTCCTCGGCGATGAGATAGACGCCTTCGCCGCCGATCGCCTTTGGCGGTGTCTCACGCAGCGAGCGATGCAGCACGCGGCTGGTGCGGGGGCTCATGGGCTAACCTTTCTCTGCAACGTAGGTGGAGGCGGCGGCGAGCCGCGCCTCGGTCTCTTCCAGGCGCTTCTTTGCGGCCGTGCCGCCGAGCGAGAACGTCACCGCGGCCAGCGATTGCGCGATCGCCAGCGCGCCGGTGAGGCTCGGAAAGAAGCCGGGCGAGGAGGCCGCTTCGAACAGCAGGACATGGTCTGCGCCCTCGGCCATGGGCGCGGCAATACTGTCCGCAACGGCGATCAGCGTGGCGCCGGCGCCATAGGCGGCCTGCGCCACGCGGACGCTGGCATTGGTATAGGGCATGAAGCCGATGACGATGACGGCTTCGCCGGGGCGGAAAGCCCCGAGATCGAGATCTTCCGGGCCGGACACGCCGACAAGCTGAACCTGTTCGGGACGGAATAGCCGCAGCTCATAGTTCAGGAGTTCCGCGACGCTGCGGCAGCTGCGATAACCCGCAATCCAGATCCGTTTGGCGTCGTGCAGGGCGCGTGCCGCGTCCGCGATCGCGTGGGCGGAAATGCGCGGCAGGCCGGCGGCCTCGGCTTCGAGCTTGTCGGTGATGAGTGCGACATCGGCATTCGGACCTTCGCGGCGGCTCCTGGCGCGGCCGGAGAAGGGGGATGCCGGCGATGGCCGCCGTGCCTCGGTCAGCGCGGCACGCAAGGCGTCCCAGCCGGAATAGCCGATCGCTTTCGCAAGGCGCGTGAATGCGGCGGGATCGGCGCCAGCTTCGGCGGCGAGATCGCGCATGGAGCGGGTGGTGGCGTCGTAATCATTGGCCGCAACGAAACGTCCGACCTCCTGCAAGCGCAGGGGAAGCGATGGCAACGCAATGCGGAGTTCGCTCAAGGGCGAGGATTTCGCTGACACGACCATGAAACATTTGTTGCACGAATCAGAATTCGGTGCAACAATTGATGCGCGCCGCCGGAAATCGCTGTCGTCGGGAAGGGTTTTTGCGCTGTGACCTCAGATCATCCCAGGCCGCCGCCGCGCCGCAGCTCGTTCGGCGCGCTCGGCCCGAATGAGTTGAAGGGCCTGTTCTGGCAGGTGCTGGTGGTCGGCATTGCGCTCGCCGTCATCGTCTTTCTCTGGTCCAACACCGTCACCAACCTCTCCGCCCGCCGCATCGCCACCGGCTTTGCCTTTCTCGGCCGCGAGGCCGGCATGCCGATTGCCGACAGCCTGCTCGCGTATCATCCGAGAAACAGCTACCTCTGGGCCTTCGTCGTCGGCATCGCCAACACCCTGCGCGTCGCGGTGATCGGCATCGTGCTTGCGACCATTCTGGGGACGTTGATCGGCATCTCCAGGCTGTCGGCGAACTGGCTGTTGTCGCGGCTCGCCGCGCTCTATGTCGAAGTCCTGCGTGACATCCCGCTGCTGCTGCAACTGCTGTTCTGGTACGTGCTGATGCAGGGGCTGCCGGCCGCGCGCGCGGCGTGGCGGCCGGTCGAGGGCGTGTTCCTCTCCAATCGCGGCCTGATCCTGCCGGCGATCCCGTTCGGGCCGCCGCAACTCTCGGTGCTCGGCACGGCCGTGCTGGGCTGCGCGGCGTCCTATGCCATTCGGCGATGGCTGGTCGCGCAGCAGATGCGGGACGGCAAGCCGCGAGCGGCGTGGCCCTTTGCGCTCGGGCTCGTTGTCGTGCTGCCGGTCGTCGTGTCACTGCTGCTCGGCGCGTCCTGGACGATCGAATGGCCGCAACTGCGCGGCTTCAACTTCGTCGGCGGGCTGACGCTCGCGCCGGAATATTTTGCGCTGCTGATTGCGCTCGTCTCCTATACTTCGGCCTTCATCGCCGAGATCGTGCGCAGCGGCATCCAGTCAGTGCCGCGCGGGCAGTGGGATGCCGCCAGCGCGCTCGGCCTGCGCCGCAGCTTCATGCTGCGGCAGATCATCCTACCGCAGGCGTTACGCGTGATCGTGCCGCCGATGACGAGCCAATACCTGAATCTGACCAAGAACTCCTCGCTCGCGGTGGCGATCGGCTACCAGGACTTGGTCTCTGTCGCCAACACCACGCTGAACCAGACCGGGCAGGCGATCGAGGTGATCTCGCTGATCATGGCGGTCTTCCTCACCATCAGCCTTTCCATCAGCCTCTTCATGAACTGGTACAATGCGCGCATCGCGCTGGCGGAGCGCCGAGCATGACTGTTATCGCCGACATGCCGGACCTGCCGCGCGCCGCCCGGCGCCCGCAGATCGGCAATCCGGCATTGCGCTGGCTTCGCACCAATCTGTTCTCGTCGATTCCCAATTGCATTCTGACGGCTGCGCTGCTTGCCGTGCTGGCAAAAGGTGTGATCAGCTTCGTGCAGTGGGGGATCGCCAATGCGGTCTGGCTGACGCCGGCGGGCGATTCCAGTGCCTGCAAGGCGGTGCGCGGCGTAGGCGCCTGCTGGGCCATCATTCCGGAGAAGTACCGCTTCATCCTGTTCGGGACCTATCCGTTCGACGAGCAATGGCGGCCTGCGCTGTCCGTCCTGCTCTTCATCACGCTGTTCTATCTCTCCACCCGCCGCGCATTTTGGCGGCGCGAACTCGCCTTCCTTTGGATCGGCGTACTCGCGCTGATCAGCGTGCTGATGTGGGGCGGCGTGTTCGGGCTGTCCTTCGTCTCGCAGGACCGCTGGGGTGGCCTGCCGGTGACGCTGATCCTGGCAACGTTCGGATTGGCATTCGGCTTCCCGCTCGGCATCCTCGTCGCGCTTGGCCGGCGCTCAAAACTGCCGGCGATCCGCCTGCTCTCCGTGCTCTATGTCGAGTTGATCCGCGGCGTGCCGCTGGTGAGCCTGCTGTTCATGGCGAGCGTGATGTTCCCGCTGTTCATGCCCAGCGGATTCAACATCGACAAACTGTTGCGGGCGCAGATCGCGATCATTCTGTTTGCGGGCGCCTATCTTGCCGAGGTGATCCGCGGCGGTCTGCAGGCCGTGCCGCGCGGGCAGTATGAGGCTGCCGATGCGCTGGGGCTGTCCTACTGGCGCAAGCACCGCCTCGTCGTCCTGCCGCAGGCGATCCGCCACGTCATCCCGCCGCTGGTGAACACCTTCATCGCGTTCTTCAAGGACACCAGCCTCGTGCTGATCATCGGCATCTTCGACCTGCTGACGACCGCCAAGACCGCGATCATCGATCCGGCCTGGCAGCAGTTTTCGGTCGAGGTCTATATCTTCGTTGCCGCGATCTACTTTGTGTTTTGCTTCGCGATGTCGCGTTACAGTCGTAGCCTGGAGGCGCATACGGCCTCGAGGTGACCTTCGATCACGAAATGCTTATGCCGCACTTCTAGCGCGTGTCCGGATTTTGACTGGGAATCCCACGTTGCGAAGCCCACCTGCATATTGCTGGTGGCACTCAATAAGAGGCACGTCACATCATGATCAAGTCTGTTCTCATCGCGTCGGCGATGCTGGTCGCACTTTGCTCCGCGGCATCTGCCCAGGATGCCATGAATTACCGGCACGCCGCTTCCGCGGGTGCGATGCAGCTATCGGAAACGCATCGGAACTCTTTCGCCTTTGCTCCGATGGAGGAGGCCGGCGCGCATCAATATCACGGCGGACCGAAAGCGAACGACTAGGACCTGACCCGCGCACGGCGGGGGGCGGGCAAGTCCCCGCCGGTGCGGCCTGCTGCCTTACGCCTTCACCCTGGGATCGATCGGTGTGTTGCCGCGCAGACCCAGAATATCCTCCAGCACCTTGGCGCCGGCGATCACCTGCGCGTCGGCGCGCGGCGCGCCGACGACCTGCACGCCGACCGGCAGGCCTGAGGCGGTGAAGCCGCAGGGCAGCGACAGCGACGGGCAGCAGGCCAGCGTGATGGCGTAGACGATGCCGAGCCATTCGACGTAGTTCTCGAACCTCTTGCCGGCGCATTCGGCGACATAGCGGTGCTCGATCGGGAACGGCGGGACGATCGTGGTCGGTGTCAGCAACAGATCATAGGTCTTGAAGAACGCGATCGCGCGCGCGGTCATGCCGACGCGCTGGGCTTCGGCGCGGGCGAGCTGATCGACCGTCAGTTTGAGGCCCTCTTCGATGTTCCAGATCACCTCGGGCTTGAGCAGGTCGCGCTTGGTGCGCAGCAGATTGGCCTTGGTGATCGCGAAGTCGAAGGCGCGCAGCACATGGAAACATTCATGCGCCTCGCGCCAGTCCGGATGCGCTTCTTCGACAATGACGCCGGCCTCCGCAAAACGCTCGGCGGCCTTGCGGGTGATCGCCTTGACCTCGGGATCAATGGGGGTGATGCCGAGATCCGGCGAATAGGCGATGCGCTTCGGCTTCCTGCCGGACTGGGCCGCTGACAGGAAAGAGACTGTCGGCGCCGGTAGCGACAGCGGATCGTCGGCGTAGTCGCCGCTCATGGCGTCGAGCAGCAGCGCGAGGTCCTCGACATTGCGGGCCATCGGCCCGACCACGCCGAGATTGCGATCGATGCCCGACTTGGGGGTATGGGCGACGCGGCCGATGCTTGGGCGCATGCCGACGACGCCGCAGAAGGCCGCGGGGCTGCGCAAGGAGCCGCCCATGTCGGAGCCCTGCGCGAGCCAGGCCATGCCGGTGGCCAGCGCGACAGCGGCGCCGCCGGAGGAGCCGGCCGCCGACTTGGATGTATCCCAGGGATTGAGCGTCGCGCCGAACACTTCGTTGAAGGTGTTGGCGCCGGCGCCGAATTCCGGCGTGTTGGACTTGGCGTAGACGACCGCGCCATTGGCCTCGAGGTTCTCGACCATGAGGTCGGACGTCGCTGGAATGTTATCCTTGAAGATCGGAGAGCCCTGGGTATTCAGCACGCCCGCGACATCGGTGAGGTCCTTGATCGGCACCGGCAGGCCGGCGAGCAGCCCGCGCGCGCCGGCCGGCTTCCGCATCAGCGCCTTCGCGTGCGTCCGCGCGCGATCGAAGCACAGCGTCGGCAGCGCATTGACCTTGCCGTCGACCTCCTTGACGCGCTTCTCCACCACATCCAGCAGCTCGAGCGGAGAGACGTCGCCGGAGCGCAAGATGTCGACGACGGTGCAGGCGGTTTCGCGGATCAGGTCTTGAGACAATTATTTTACTCCTGTGCGTCTTGATTCGTCATTGCGAGCGCAGCGAAGCAATCCGGACTGCTACCCGCGGCTGCATTCCTGGATTGTTTCGCTGCGCTCGCAAAGACGTTGAGAGAACTAACCCCACCCGGCGCTGATGCCGCCGTCCACCGTATAGATCACGCCGGACGTATAGCCGGCACGATCCGACGCCAGGAATGCCATGAGGTCGCCGATCTCGCGCGCATGCGCGGGACGGCCGAGCGGCAGGCCTTTCTGGAATTCCTTGTAGCGGTTCTCGTCGCCGAACTGGTGCTTGGCCCGCGTCTTCAGCAGCGTGACGTGACGGTCGGTGCCGACGGGGCCGGGATTGATGCCGACCACGCGGATGTTGTCGGCGAGACTTTTTCCCCCGAGCGCGCGGGTGAAGGCCATCAACGCGGCATTGCCGGCGCTGCCGCAGATGTAATTGGCGTCGAACTTCTCGCCGGCAGCCCCGATGTCGTTGACGATGACGCCGCCGCCTTTGGCCTTCATCTGCGCGTAGATCTGCCGCGTCAGGTTGATATAGCCGAACACCTTCAAGTCCCACGCGTGCCGCCAAGCCGCTTCGTCGATCTTGTCGATGGAGCCGCCGGGGATGTCACCGGCATTGTTGACGAGCACGTCGATGTCGGCGGCTTCCCTGGCGAGCCGGGCCAGGTCCTCGGGCTTGCGCAAATCCACGACGCTTGTCGCTGCGTCGATCTGGTGCGCCGAACGCAGGCGATCGGCCAGCGCCTTGAGCTGGTCGCCGCTGCGGGCGGCGAGCAGGAGATGCGCGCCTTCCTCGGCGAATGCTTCGGCAGCGGCTGCGCCGATGCCCTTGGACGCGCCCGTGATCAGGACACGCTTGCCACGCAGATGCAGATCCATGGGAGTTACTCGCAGGATGGGGACAGGATGAAATCAGTAGGCGCTCGGTCGCGCCATGGTCAACATTGCAGTGCAGCGTTGCACTGCCGCTGACTTTGGTCCATTGCAATGCGATCGAAAGGCGGCGACTGCCGGACCAACCAAGGACGTTCTCGATGAGCAAGAAACAATACCGGATCGCGGTCATCCCCGGCGATGGCATCGGCAAGGAGGTCATGCCGGAGGGCCAGCGTGTTTTGGAGGCAGCCGCCAAGAAGCACGGCGTGTCGCTGCATTTCGATCATTTCGACTTCTCGTCCTGGGACTATTACGAGAAGCACGGCCAGATGATGCCCGATGACTGGAAGGACAAGATCGGCAAGCACGATGCGATCTATTTCGGCGCGGTCGGCTGGCCGGCGAAAATTCCGGATCACGTCTCGCTGTGGGGCTCGCTGATCAAGTTCCGCCGCGAGTTCGACCAGTATGTCAATCTCCGCCCGGTTCGGCTGATGCCCGGCGTGCCGTCGCCGCTGGCGGGCCGCAAGCCCGGCGACATCGACTTCTGGGTGGTGCGCGAGAACACCGAAGGTGAATATTCCTCGGTCGGCGGCCGTATGTTCCCGGACACCGATCGCGAATTCGTGACGCAGCAGACGGTGATGACCCGCACCGGCGTCGACCGCATTCTGAAGTTCGCTTTCGAGCTCGCGCAGTCGCGGCCGAAGAAGCATCTGACCTCGGCGACGAAGTCGAACGGCATCTCCATCACCATGCCCTATTGGGACGAGCGCGTGGAGGCGATGGCCAAGACATTCCCGGGCGTGAGGTGGGACAAGTACCACATCGACATTCTCACCGCGAACTTCGTGCTGCATCCCGATTGGTTCGACGTCGTGGTCGGCTCGAATCTGTTCGGCGACATCCTCTCCGATCTCGGCCCGGCCTGCACCGGCACCATCGGCATCGCGCCGTCGGGCAACATCAACCCCGAAGGCAATTTCCCGTCGGTGTTCGAGCCGGTGCACGGCTCGGCGCCCGATATCGCGGGGCAGGGCATCGCCAACCCGATCGGCATGATCTGGTCGGGCGCGATGATGCTCGAACATCTCGGCGAGAAGGACGCCGGCCAGTCGATCGTCGAGGCGATCGAGCGCACGCTCGCCGAGCGTACGCTGCGGACGAAGGATCTTGGTGGCAACGCCGACACCACGGCTTGTGGCAAGGCCGTTGCGGATATGGTGGATTGAGGCGAGGGGACACTGCGTAGGGTGGGTTAGCCCTGCGGCCGCGCGAAGCGTGGTCCGCTGGGCGTAACCCACCTCTTCTGTTTCCGCGGATACGAACAGTGGTGGGTTACGCCGCGCAGATGCGCTTCGCGCATCCGCACGACTAACCCACCCTACTATTGAACATAAGGTTCGGTCGCAGCTACCCCGCGATCTTCTCGATCGCCGCCGGATCCAGCCCGAACTTCTTGCCGGCCTCCAGGATTTCCTGCCAGGTGGTCGGATCGACCGGAATGCCCTCGGCCAGGCGCTTCTTCTTGGTCTCACGCTCGGGCTCGCCGGCGATCTTGACCTTGTCGACGCCGGGCGCGGGCGGCGAGCTGGTGTGCCAGGCGACGAAACTTTCGACTTCGCGCGCGAGATTCTCGCCGGTGCCGAGCTTGTCCGGATCGATGACGATCGAAAGCATGCCGTTGAGGACGTTGTACTTGCCGTCGGACGGGCCCTTGACCACCTGCCCGCCGGAGAGTGCGCCGCCGAGAATTTCGCAGACGAGCGCCAGGCCCGAACCCTTGTGCTCGCCGAACGGCAGGATGGCGCCGTAGGGCGGGATCACGGTGTAGCGCGGGTTGACCGTTGGATTGCCTTCATTGTCGATGATGGTGCCGGGCTCGAGCTCGACGCCCTTGTTGTGGGCGACGCGGGTCTTGCCTTGCGCGATCCTGCTGGTGGCGAAGTCGAGCACGATCGGCTCCTTGCCCCGGCGCGGGATGCCGACGCAGAACGGATTGGTGCCGTGACGCGCATCGCTGCCGCCCCAGGGCGCCACGATCGGACGCGAGATCACGTTGACGAAGTGGATCGAGACCAGCCCGTGGCCGATGCACTGCTCGGCCCAGTGGCCGATGCGGCCGATGTGATGCGCGTTGGACAGGCCGACGAGACATACGCCGTTCTGCTTGGCGCGCTCCGCCGCCAGCTCCATCGCTTCATGGCCGATCACCTGGCCGTAGCCGGTGAGGCCGTCGAGGGTGAGCAGGGGGCCGGTGTCGAGCACGGTCTTGACGTGCGCGTTCACGGCGAGGCCGCCGTTGACGACGCTTTGGACATAGCGCGGGATCATGCCGACGCCGTGGGAGTCATGCCCCCTAAGATTGGCCTCGACGAGATTGGTTGAGACGAGCTCGGCTTCGCGGTCCGAGGAGCCGCCGGCCTTGACGATGGCGCGGACGGCGTTGGTGAGCGGTTCTGCCTTGATGGTGCGATAGTCGGCCATTGTTCTTGCTCTTATCCTTTCACGATCCGGCGGCAATGAACCCATGCCGCTTCAATCAGGTTCTCGCTGGCCTCCGGCGTGCGGAAGGCCGAGTGCGCCGACAGCGTCACGTTCGGGATCGTGGTCAGCGGATGGTCCGCCGGCAACGGCTCGATGTTGAAGACATCCAGGCCGGCATGACGAATGTGACCCGACTTCAACGCGTCGATCATCGCCTGCTCGTCGACGATGGCGCCGCGGGCGGTGTTGATGAAGACGACACCCGGCTTCATCTTCGCGATCATCTCGCGCGTGATCATGCCGCGCGTTTCGTCGTTGAGCAGCAGGTGCAACGATACGACGTCGCTCCGTGCCAGCAGCGTATCGAGATCGGTGAATTCGACGCCCGGATGGCTCTTCGGCGAGCGGTTCCAGGCGATCACCTTCATGCCGCTGCCGGATGCGATGCGCGCGACCTCGGCGGCGATGCCGCCGAAGCCGATCAAGCCGAGCGTCTTGCCGGTGAGCTGCATGCCGTCCTCGCGCAGCCAGTTTCCGGCGCGCATCTCGCGATCCATCATCGCGATGACGCGGGCCGAGGCCCACATCAGCGCGATCGCGGATTCCGCCACCGCGGTGTCGCCATAGCCCTTGATCAGATGCACGGAGATGCCGAGCTCGGCCAGTTCCTCCGGATTCATGTAGCTGCGTGCGCCGGTGCCGAGGAATACGACATGCTTCAGGCCCGTGCACTTCTTCGCGACCTCGGTCGGAAGCGCCGTGTGGTCCACGATCGCGATCTCGGCGCCATCGAGAATTTCAGGATATTGCTCAGGCTTGATGTCCGGATCCCGGTGGATCCGCACCTTGGGATCACCAGGCTTTTCCAGCCGCTCCATGATGACGGCGAGCGCCTCGTTGGCGTCGACGAAAACTCCACGCATGTCTGTCTCCGATCAGGATGCCACGCCGGCGATCGCCAGTACGGTGTGCATCAGCACGTTGGTGCCCGCAGCGCAGTCGCCCTGCGTGGCATCTTCCAGCTCGTTATGGCTGATGCCGTCCTTGCAGGGCACGAACACCATCGCCGCCGGCATGATCGTGTTGAGGTTGCAGGCGTCGTGACCGGCGCCGGAGGTGATGCGGCGAGACGAATAGCCGAGCGTCTTCGCGGCGTTCTCAACCGCCGCGATCAGCTTGGGATCGAAATGCGTCGGCGGCTTGCGCCAGACCAGATCGATCTTTACGTCGACCTTGCGGCGAGCGGCGATCTCGGCAATCGCGGTGCGCAGATCGCGATCGAGCGCATCCATGACCGCGCCGTCGGCGCTGCGGCAGTCCATGGTGAAGGCGATCTCGCCGGGAATGACGTTGCGCGAGGGATTTGCGATCACCGCCTCACCGATGGTGCCGACGGCGTTCGGCCCGTGCTTTTTGGCAATCGCCTCCATCGCGAGAACGATCTCGGAGAGCGTTGCGAGCGCATCCCGCCGCAGCGGCATCGGGGTCGATCCTGCATGGCTCTCGAAGCCGGAAATCTTGCCGTCGTACCACAGCACGCCCTGGCCGGAATCGACCACACCGATGGTCTTGCCTTCGGCTTCCAGAATCGGACCCTGCTCGATGTGCAGCTCGACGAAGCAGCCGAGCTTCTGGAAGCCGACCGGCTTGTCGCCGCGATAACCGATGCTGTCGAGCGCCTGGCCGACGGTCGTGCCGTCGATATCCTTGCGCGAGAGGATGTCGTCAGTGGTGAAATCGCCGACATAGGCGGCGGAGGCCATCATCGCCGGCGCGAAGCGCGAGCCCTCTTCATTGGTCCAGTTGACGATGCAGATCGGCGCTTCGGTCTCGATGCCGGCGTCGTTTAGCGTACGGATCACTTCGAGTGCGCCGAGCGTGCCCAGAATGCCGTCATACTTGCCGCCGGTCGGCTGGGTGTCGAGATGCGAGCCGATGCCGACGGGCAGCTTCGACATGTCGCGGCCCTTGCGCAGGCCGAACTGCGAGCCGAGCGCATCGACATGGACTTCGAGGCCGGCGTTCTCACAGGCTTTTCGGAACCAGTCGCGGACCTGCTTGTCTTCGCTGCTCAGCGTCAGCCGCCGCACACCGCCCTTGGCCGTCCCGCCGAATTGCGCGGTCTCGTGGATGGAGCCCCACAGGCGGGCGGAATCGATTTGCAGGTTGGTCGCGGCTCGGCTCATGCGTTCTGTCTCTCATCTTGTCCGGCGCTTTTTCAATGACGCGCCAGCGCGGGCGCGTCAACCGCGAGGCTGCTCTGCGCAATCTGACATGCAAGCTCGGCGACGCGCTCGACCGCGATCACGTCAGGCGAGGCGAGCCAGCTTGCCGTGAATGTCAGCGGTGCGATCTCCAGATCGGTGTCGAGCAATTGCAGCCGGCCGTCGGCGAGTTCGTTCTCGACGATGGCGTCAGGAATGACGGCGATGCCGAGCCCTTCCACCGCCATGTGAATCACGGTCGCAAGCGATGCGGAGGCATGCAAGCGAATCGGCGGCAGATCCGGCCGATCGAACACCTCGCGCACGACCTCATAGGGCCTGGTCTTGCGCGGGAAGGTGATGATCGGAAACCGCGCGAGATCGGCAGGCGTCACCGGCCCATGACCGAGCCCGAGCGATGGGCTCGCCAGAAAGCCGATCGGATAGTCGGCGAGCGTGCGGTTGTGCACGCCCGAGGCCGACAAGGGTCCGACCACGAAAGCAAGTTCGATCTCCTGTGCGAGCAGTCGCGCGGTGAGGTTCGGCGTGATGTCGACCTCGATCTCCAGCGACAGGTTCGGATAGATCTCGTTGACGCTCTTCACCAGCCGCGGCAGCCAGGTGTGCACGATGGTTTCGGCGACACCGAGCCGCATCACGCCGCGCATCGCCGAGCGATCGCCGATCTCGGCCATCATCGCGGCGCGCAGGCCGATCAGCTTCTCGGCATAGACCATCATCTGCCGTCCGCTCGGGGTCGGCGAGGCCACGCGATGATCGCGGTTCAGCAGTTTGACGCCCATCTCGCGCTCGAGCTGGGCGATGCGCTGGGAGATCGCCGGCTGGGTCGTATTGAGTCGTGCCGCGGCGCCGCGGAAGCTGCCGAGCTTCACAACCCAAAGGAAGGTTTCGATCGACCTGAAGTCCAGCATTGGAAGGATTTTCCTGCTCGATAAATTAAATTTATCGATATCGATTAGAAAGGAAGATTAGACTTTATAGCACGCTTGGTGTTGGCTGTCTTTGTCGAGTTTATAGGCAGGTCGATCGCATGACTGTTTTGGTGGCAGCGCAGCAAACTGAAACACCCGACACGCTCGCGAGCCGCCAGGCGCGGCTGGCTTATCGCGGGGGCCAAGTTGGCTCTACCGCCGGGGTGGCCCCCGGCTACGTCCAGGGCAATCTGGCGATTCTGCCGGCGGAATACGCCAGCGCCTTTCACCGCTTCTGCCAACTCAATCCGAAACCGTGTCCGATCATCGGCATGTCCGATGTCGGTAGCCCGCACATCCCGGCGCTCGGCGCCGATCTCGACATCCGCACCGACGTGCCGCGCTACCGCGTCTGGCGCGACGGCGAAGTCGTCGACGAGCCGACCGACGTGACGAGCCACTGGCGTGACGATCTGGTGACCTTCGTGCTCGGTTGCTCTTTCTCGTTCGAGGAGGCGCTGCTCGAGGAGGGCATGCCGATCCGCCACATCGAGCAGAACGTGCGCGTGCCGATGTACCGCACCAACATTGCCTGCGGCGCATCTGGGCCGTTCGCCGGACCGATGGTGGTCTCGATGCGCCCGTTCAAGCCGGCGGACGCGATTCGCGCCGTGCAAATCACCTCGCGGTATCCCGCCGTGCACGGTGCGCCCGTGCATCTCGGCCATCCTCATCTGATCGGCATCAAGGACATCGCCAAGCCGGACTATGGCGACCCCGTGCCTGTCGCGGATGACGAGATCCCGGTATTCTGGGCCTGCGGCGTGACGCCGCAATCTGTCATCAACGCTGCCAAGGTCCCGTTCGCAATTACCCATTCGCCGGGCTTGATGTTGGTCACCGATCTGAAGAACAGGAATATGGCCGTGATTTAGTGGGCAGCATTTGCTGCTTCTTCAGGCTTTACGCTCTTCGTCAATCGCTTCATTCGATACGCGCAAAATTTAGCAATAGGGGACTCTGCCATGACGATCTCTCGCCGCGATGTTCTGCTCGGCGCCACCGCCACCGCCGCGCTGGTGCCGCTCGCAGCGCGCGCCCAGACTTCCGAAGTCGTGATCGGCGTGATCTACCCGTTCTCCGGCGGCAGCGCACAGCAGGGCGTCGATGCGCAGAAGGCCTACGAGACCGCGCTCGAAGTCATCAACAAGGACACCGATTTCGATCTCCCGCTGGCCAAGGGCGAGGGCCTGCCGGGCCTCGGCGGCGCCAAGGTGCGTCTCGTCTTCGCCGACCACCAGGCCGATCCGCAGAAGGGGCGTGCCGAAGCCGAGCGCCTGATCACGCAGGAGAAGGTCTCCGCCATCATCGGCACCTATCAGAGCGCGGTGGCCGTCACCGTCAGCCAGATCTGCGAACGCTACCAGATCCCGTTCGTCTCGGCCGACAACTCCTCGCCGAGCCTGCATCGCCGTGGCCTCAAATATTACTTCCGCGCCGCCCCGCATGACGAAATGTACTCGGCCGCCATGTTCGACTTCTTCGACGCCCTGAAGAAGAAGGGCACCAAGATCGAGACGCTGGCGCTGTTCCACGAGGACACCATCTTCGGCACCGACTCCGGCAACGCCCAGGCCAAGATCGCCGGCGAGCGCGGTTACAAGATCGTCTCCGACATCAAGTACCGCGCCAACTCGCCCTCGCTCTCGGCCGAGGTGCAGCAGCTCAAGACCGCCAATGCCGACGTGCTGATGCCCTCGAGCTACACCACCGACGGTATTCTGCTGGTCAAGACCATGGCCGAGCTCGGCTACAAGCCGAACGCGATCGTGGCGCAGGACGCCGGTTTCTCCGAGAAGGCGCTCTATGATGCGGTCGGCGACAAGCTCGAAGGCGTGATCTCCCGCGGCACCTTCTCGCTCGACCTTGCGCAGAAGCGGCCGATGGTCGGCAAGATCAACGAGATGTTCAAGGCGCGCTCGGGCAAGGATTTCAACGACCTCACCTCGCGCCAGTTCATGGGCCTGATCATCCTCGCCGACGCCATCAGCCGGGCCAAGTCGACCGACGGCGAGAAGATCCGCGACGCGCTGGCCGCGACCGACATCCCGGGCGAGCAGACCATCATGCCTTGGAAGCGCGTGAAGTTCGACGAGATGGGCCAGAACAACGACGCCGACCCGGTACTGCTGCAATATGTCGGCGGCAAGTTCGTCACCATCTTCCCGCCGCAGGCCGCGATCGCCGAGGCGATCTGGCCGATGAAGTAAGCTACAGCCACCGCCGTCATCCCCGCGCAACCGCGAAGCGGTTGTCGCTGGAGGTACGAGCCTTGCGATGCCCAACATCGCAAGGTGAAGCCTCGAAGGATGGGTCGGCGGTGCGCTTGCGGCCATCCTTCGAGGCGCGCAAGAACGCGGTGACGGCGGTAATCGTGAAGGTTCGTGCGCTCGCAATGACGGAGCGAGAGACGATGTTTCGGACGGGGGACGGACTTTGACAGCCCAAGCCATTATCCAGAGTCTCGCGAGCGGCCTGCTCATGGGCCTGCTCTACGGACTGATCGCGGTCGGCCTCGCGCTGATCTTCGGCCTGATGGACGTCACGAACTTCGCCCACGGCGAGTTCCTGATGATCGCGATGTACCTGTCCTTCTTCCTGTTCGCGTTCTTCGCGATCGATCCCCTGCTGTCGGCACCGCTGGTCGCGGCGGCGATGTTCGTGTTCGGAGCGGTGGTCTACCTTTTGATTGTCCGCTTCGCCATGCGGGCCAAGACCAATGCCGGCATGGTGCAGATCTTCACCACCTTTGGCCTCGCCATCGTCATGCGCGGGCTGGCGCAGTTCTTCTTCACGCCGGACTATCGCAGCATTCCGCAGTCCTGGCTCGGCGGCAAGACCATCTCGTTTGCCGGCATCTTCCTGCCGGAGCCGCAGCTGGTCGGAGCGCTGGTCTCGATCGCGGCCTTTGCCGGTCTCTATTTCTTCATCCACCGCACTGATTTCGGCCGCGCGCTGGAAGCCACCCGTGAAGATCCCGGCGCCGTCGCGCTGGTCGGCATCGACAAGAACCGCGTGTTCGCGTTCGGTTGGGGGCTTGGCGCCGGGCTGGTCGGTCTCGCCGGCGCGATCATGGCGGTGTTCTTCTACATCTATCCTGATGTCGGCGCGTCCTTTGCACTGATCGCCTATGTCACCGTGGCGCTCGGCGGCTTCGGCAGCGTGTTCGGCGCCTTCGCCGGCGGCATCATCGTCGGCCTGGTCGAGGCGGTGACTGCCCTGATGCTGCCGCCCTCGCTGAAGTCGGTCGGCATCTATGCGGTGTACCTGCTCGTCGTCTTCATTCGGCCGCGTGGCCTGTTCGGGTCGATGTGATGGACAAGAATTTTGCCGCGCGGCGCCGCCGCGATCTCATTGTCGCCGGGGCGCTCGCAACCCTGGCCGCGCTTGCGCCGCTCTTCGTCAAGGACGTCTACGTCCAGAACATCCTGATCCTGACGTTGATGTATGCGGCGCTGTCGCAGAGCTGGAACATTCTTTCCGGCTATTGCGGGCAGATCTCGCTGGGGCATGCGCTCTATTTCGGGATCGGCGCCTACACCACCGAGCTTTTGTTCACGAAGTTCGGCGTGCTGCCCTGGTTCGGCATGCTCGCCGGCGGCGGCATCGCGGCGCTGATCGCGATGGGGCTCGGCTATCCGTTCTTCCGCCTGCGCGGCCATTACTTCGTGATCGCGACCATCGTCATCGCCGAGATCGGATTGCTGCTGTTCCAGAACTGGGAATGGGCGGGGGCTGCCATGGGAATCACCATTCCTGTCCGCGGCGACAGCTGGCTGAAATTCCAGTTTCTGCGCAGCAAGCTGCCGTATTTCTATTTCGCGCTGGGGCTGTGCTGCCTCGCCTGGTTCGTCACCTGGTGGCTGGAAGACTCCAAATGGGGGTTCTGGTGGCGCGCGGTGAAGGACAATCCGGAAGCGGCCGAGAGCCTCGGCGTCGTCGTGTTCAATTCCAAGATGGGCGCGGCCGCGGTCTCTGCGTTCCTCGTTGCCGTCGGCGGCGCCTTCTATGCGCAGTTCCTCGCTTATATCGACCCCGAAAGCGTCATGGGTTTCCAGTTCTCGCTGCTGATGGCGCTGCCGGCCGTGCTTGGCGGCATCGGCACCCTCTGGGGGCCGGTGTTGGGCGCGGCCATCCTGATCCCGATGACCGAACTCACGCGTTCCTATATCGGTGGCTCCGGACGCGGCGTCGACCTCATCGTCTACGGCGCGCTGATCGTGGCGATCTCATTGGCTCTGCCGCAGGGGTTGGTGAGCCTGTTCTCCCGCGCGAAAGCCAAGAACCAGGTCAAGAACCAGGTCAAGGGAGCCACGCGATGACCGCGCTGCTTGAAACCCGCGGCGTGTGGCAGCGCTTCGGCGGCCTCGTTGCCAACAGCGACGTTTCGATCTCGGTCGGCCGTGGCGAGATCGTCGGTCTGATCGGTCCGAACGGCGCCGGCAAATCGACGCTGTTCAATCTGATCGCCGGCGTCCTGCCGCCGACGCAAGGATCCATCTGGTTCGACGGCGAGGATGTCACCAATCTGCCGGCGGCCGAGCGCTGCCAGCGCGGGGTGGGGCGCACCTTCCAGGTCGTCAAGAGCTTCGAGACGATGACTGTGATCGACAACGTCATCGTCGGCGCCCTCGTGCGCAATACGGTGATGCGCGAGGCCCGCGGCAAGGCGCATGAGGTGCTCGAGTTCACCGGCCTTGCCGCGCGCGCCGACGTGCTCGCCAGCGACCTCGTGCCGGCCGAGAAGCGACGCCTCGAAGTGGCGCGTGCGCTTGCGACCGAACCAAAACTGCTGCTGCTCGACGAAGTCCTCACCGGCCTGACGCCGACCGAAGCGCAGACCGGCGTGGCGCTGGTGCGGAAGGTCCGTGATGCCGGCATCACCGTGCTGATGGTCGAGCACGTCATGGAGATCGTGATGCCGCTGGTCGATCGCGCCATCGTGCTCGACCTCGGCAAGGTGCTGGTCGAGGGCAAGCCTGCCGACGTCGTCCGCGATCCCAAGGTGATCAAGGCATATCTGGGAGATCGTCATGCTGTCGGTGCATGAAATCACCACCGCCTATCAGGGCCTCGTCGCGATCTCCGCGGTCAGCGTCGAAGTCACCAAGGGCGAGATCGTCTGCGTTGCCGGTGCCAACGGTGCCGGCAAGTCGACGCTGCTGAAGTCGATCGCCGGCGCCGAGCGGCCGCGCTCGGGCACCGTGACCTTCGATGGCAAGCGGCTCAACGGCATGGCGCAGCACCACATCACGGCGGCCGGCATCGCCTATGTGCCGGAGAACCGCCGCCTGTTCCCGCGCCTGTCGGTGCGCGACAATCTGCGCCTCGGCAGCTATCTCTATCGCGGCGAGGCGGATCGCGAAGGACCGCTCGATCTCGTCTTCGAGCTGTTCCCGCGTCTGTCCGAACGGCTCGATCAGCGCGCCGAGACGCTTTCCGGCGGCGAGCAGCAGATGCTCGCCATCGGCCGCGCGCTGATGACGCGCCCGCGGCTGTTGATGCTGGACGAGCCGTCCCAAGGCATCATGCCCAAGCTGGTGGACGAGATTTTTCAGGCCGTCTTGCGCATCCGCGATGCCGGCATGACCGTGCTGATCGTCGAGCAGCGCATGGCGGAGTGCCTGGAGATCGCCGACCGCGCTTACATCCTGCAAACCGGCCGCGTGCTGATGCAGGGCCCGGCCGCGGAGATCAAGGGCAATCCGGATGTGAGGAAGGCGTATCTGGGACTGTAGCCACCAGGGCTGCCTCCACAACCTCAACCGTCATCCTGAGGTGCGCGCCCTTGCGCGCCTCGAAGGATTGGCCGCAAGCGCCTGTAGCCAATCCTTCGAGGCTTCGCCTTGCGATGCGCTGCATCGCAGGGCTCGCACCTCAGGATGACGACTGAGTATGTGGTTTAGTGCCCGTGCCCATGCTCCGGCAGCGTCACCCCGAACACCTTCACCAGATCCTTCACCTGCTCCGGTGACAGATACCTGGGGTTCATCCCGCGCAGCAGCAGATACAGCTTTGCCGTCTCCTCCAGCTCCTCCGTCGCGAACACCGCCGCTTCCAGCGTGTCGCCCGCGACCACCGGACCGTGATTGGCAAGCAGCACGGATGAGTACTTTCCCGCCAGCCCCTTGATGGCATCCGCAACCGCGGGATCGCCGGGACGGTAATAGGGCACGAGCGCGGTGGCGCCGCATTTCATCAAATAATAGGCTGTCATCGGCGGCAGCGCGGCGCGCGGGTCGATCTCGGGCAGCATCGAGAGCGCGACCGAATGGGTGGAATGCAGATGCACGATCGCGCGGGCATTGCCGCGCGTGTCGTAGAGCGCGGTGTGCAGCGGAACTTCCTTGGTCGGCGCGTCGCCCGAAACCAGCCGGCCCTGCTCATCCAATCGGGACAATTTCGCGGGATCAAGGAAGCCGAGCGAGGCGTTGGTCGGCGTCACCAGCCAGCCGCCATCCAGCCGAACGCTGATGTTGCCTGACGATCCCGGCGTCAGCCCGCGCTCGAACAGGGAGTGTCCGAACCGGCAGATCTCCTCGCGCAGCCTCGTCTCGTTGCTCGTTTCAGTGTTCATGGCCGTCATGCCCGCTTGTCTCACGCTTTGGCAGCGCGGCCAAGCCGTGTTATTCGGATCAGTGAGCCGCCGCGAAGGCCGGCCGTCCGGGAAACGTTCGCAAGACTAAGTCGAAGGGTCAGTTGCATGTCCGCCTCCACGTCACAAAACCAGCGCATCGCCGTCATCGGGCTTGGCTCGATGGGATACGGCATGGCGACCTCGCTGAAGCGGGCCGGCCACGCCGTCACCGGCTGCGATGTCTCGGCCGATGCGGTCGCGCGGTTCGTGAAGGACGGCGGCGCCGGCGCGACGACGCCGGCCGAGGCGGCCAAGGGCGCGGATATCGTCGTCAGCGTCGTCGTCAATGCCGCCCAGACCGAGACGATCCTGTTCGGCAAGGACGGCGTCGCCGAGACCCTGCCGAAGGACAGCGTTTTCATCTCCTCCGCCACCATGGACCCGGACGTTGCGCGGCGCCTGGCGAAACAGTTGGAAACGACCGGCAGGCATTACCTCGATGCGCCGATCTCCGGCGGCGCGCAGCGCGCGGCGCAAGGCGAGCTGACGATCCTCGCGTCGGGCAGTCCGGCTGCCTTCGCCAAAGCGCGCCCCGCACTCGATGCCATGGCGGCAAAGCTCTACGAACTCGGCGATGCCGCGGGGCAGGGCGCCGCGTTCAAGATGATCAACCAGCTGCTCGCCGGCGTGCATATCGCGGCCGCCTCGGAAGCGATGGCGTTTGCCGCCAAGCAGGGCCTCGACATCCGCAAGGTCTATGAGGTGATCACGGCATCGGCCGGCAATTCCTGGATGTTCGAGAACCGCATGCCGCACGTGCTCGACGGCGATTATACGCCCCGTAGCGCGGTGGAAATCTTCGTCAAGGACCTCGGCATCATCCAGGACATGGCACGCAGTGCCCGATTCCCAGTGCCGGTCTCCGCTGCCGCGCTCCAGATGTTCCTGATGACGTCGGCCGCCGGCATGGGCCGCGATGACGATGCCTCTGTCGCGCGCATGTATGCGAAGGTCACCGGCGTCAAGCTGCCCGGCGACAAGTAGAAGAGGATTTCCAATGCCCCGTTTCGCCGCCAACCTCTCCATGATGTTCACCGAGGTGCCGTTCCTCGACCGCTTCGATGCTGCCGCGCAAGCCGGCTTCACCGCCGTCGAGTTCCTGTTTCCCTACGAGCATCCCGCCGAGACTGTCGGCGAACGGCTCAAGCGCAACCGCCTGACCCAGGCGCTGTTCAACCTGCCGCCGGGCGACTGGAACGCCGGCGAGAAGGGCTTTGCGGCGCTGCCGGCGCGGTTCAATGATCTCAAGGCGAGCCTGGAGACGGCGTTGCCTTACGCCAAGGCCACCGGCGTCAAGCGCCTTCACCTGATGGCCGGTATCGCCAACCGCGGCGAGCGCATCGCCATCGAGGCGTTCTACAAATCGGTGGCGTGGGCCGCTGAATTCTTCGCACCCCACGGCATCGACATCGTGCTCGAGCCGATCAACGCGCGCAACGTGCCCGGCTACTTCCTCAATGATTTCGGCTTTGCGCGCGATCTGATCCAGGAGTTGCGGCTGCCGAACCTCAAGCTCCAGTTCGATATCTATCACTGCCAGATCATCCATGGCGACGTCACCATGCGGCTGCGCGAAATGATGCCGATCATCGGCCACATCCAGATCGCCAGCATCCCCTCGCGCAACGAGCCCGACGGCGAGGAGCTGAACTATCCATTCCTGTTCGATGAGCTCGACCGGCTCGGCTATGCCGGCTTCGTCGGCTGCGAATACAATCCGCGCGGCAAGACCATTGATGGCCTCGGCTGGTTCAAGCCCTATGCGGGAGTGAAGCCGTGACACTTGCGTTGGGCTGCATCGCCGACGATTACACCGGCGCCTCCGATCTCGCCAACACGCTGACGCGCGCGGGCCTGCGCACCGTGCAGACCATCGGCGTGCCTGCCGACGATCTTGACCTGCCTGAGGTCGACGCCGTCGTGGTGTCGCTGAAGAGCCGCTCGATCGAGGCGGGGCTCGCCGTGGCGCGCTCCCGCGCGGCCGAGACATGGCTGCGCGGTCGCGGCGCCGGCCACGTGCTGTTCAAGATCTGCTCGACCTTCGATTCCACCGTTTCAGGCAATATCGGCCCGGTCATGGACGCGCTGCGGGCCGATGGCGGCGAGGCCATCGTGCTGGTGACGCCGGCCTTCCCGGAGACCGGCCGCACCGTCTATCAGGGCAATCTGTTCGTCGGCGCGGTGCCGCTGAACGAGAGCCCGCTGAAGGATCACCCGCTCAACCCGATGCACGATTCCAATCTGGTGCGGGTGCTGGCGCGCCAGAGCAGGACCCCAATCGGCCTCGTCGACCTTGCGACCCTCTCGCGCGGCGCGGAGGCCGTGCGGGCGCGGCTGGCCGAGCTTGCGGGCAAGGGCATCGGAGCTGCGATCATCGACGCCGTGTTCGACCGCGACCTCGAGACCATCGGACTCGTCGCTGCCGGGCACCGACTGTCGGTCGGCGCGTCCGGCATCGGCTTGGGACTGGCGCGGGCGCTGGTGTCGACTGGAAAGGTGCGCTCGGCTACGGCGACGGGCGGGGCGCATGCCGCCGTCGGCGGACCGGCGGCATGCCTTGCCGGAAGCTGCTCGCAGGCGACGCTTCAGCAGATCGCGAACGCCGAACGCGTCATGCCGGTGCTGCATCTCAATTCCGAGCAAATTGTCGCGGGCGCAAGCGAGGCCCAGCGCGCGCTCGCCTGGGCTCGGCCGCAGCTTGCCGAAGGTCCAGTTCTGATCGCGTCGAGCGCAACGCCGGATCAGGTCTCGGCGCTCCAGGCGCGACACGGCCGCGACGCGGCCGGACATGCGATCGAGCAGGCCATGGCCGACATCGCCGAAGGTCTGGTGCAGGCAGGCGTCCGGCGCCTGATCGTGGCGGGGGGCGAGACGTCAGGGGCCGTGGTCGATCGGTTGAAGATTCCCGGATTTCTCGTAGGAGTGGAAATTGCGGCGGGCGTGCCGGTGTTGCGCGCGGTCGGCGCGGCTGCGGGCGAGATGTTGCTCGCTCTGAAGTCCGGAAATTTCGGCGGGCCGGAGTTTTTCTCCGATGCGCTTGGGCTCATGCGTTGAGCGCAGGGCATTCTTAGGCGCCTGTTCATCACTTTAGGGTTCCTTGGTCACACGGAGTCGCAGCCGACGTCCGTGCAGATGCTCTGACGTCGGCGCTGCTCCCTTTTGGTTGATTCGTAAATTCCCCGACGCGAGCCCGCGCCAGCACAACGAGACCCGATTATGTTCGCCAAGAGTTCCATCCGCGCCAAGATCATCAGTGTCGTGGCGTTCCTGCTGGTTGCCATGGCCGGCATGGGCCTGCTCGCCGTCATGAAGATGCGAGCAATCAACGCCAACACGGTTGATATCACCACGAACTGGATGCCGAGCGTACGCGTGCTGGGCGATCTGCGCGCCGGCGTGATCACCTACCGTAACGTCATTCGCGAGCACATGCTTTCCGAGACGTTGGAAGAGAAGCTGGCTGTTGAGAAGACCCTGGCAACCGTAATCGAGGCAAATACCAAGTTTCGCAAGTCCTATGAGGGCATGATCACCTCGCCCGAAGAACGCGCTCTGTACAGCGAATGGTCCAAAAAATGGGAAGAATACAAAAAGGGCACTCAGGAAGTCATGGCCCTGTCACGGCGGGACGCGAACAAAACCCCGCACGACGCCCATGAGCTGAATACCAAGACCGTGAACAAGATTGGTCTTGAGGCCGACGCCATCTTGGCCAAGGACATCGAACTCAATACCAAAGGCGGCGATCAGGCCTCCGCCGATGCCTCCGAGATTTATTCTTACGCCTTCATGCTGGTGGCGATCATTCTCGGCGCCGCCATCCTCGTCGGCACCGGTGTCGGCTTCTATCTTGTGCAGGACGTTTCGAAGGGTATCAATTCGATCATCGAGCCGATGCAGGCGCTGGGCAAGGGTGACCTTTCCGCCGAGGTCCCGCATCGCGGCGAGAAGACCGAGATCGGCGCCATGGCCGACGTGCTCCAGATCTTCAAGGAGGCGCTGATTGCCAAGAAGGCGGCCGACGAGGCTGCTGCGGCCGACGCCGAAGCCAAGATCGAGCGCGGCCGCCGCGTCGACAACATTACCCGCGAATTCGAAACGATGATCGGCGAGATCGTCCAGACCGTGTCGTCGGCTTCCACGCAGCTAGAGGCCTCTGCCTCGACCCTGACCTCGACTGCCGACCGCTCCCAGAGGCTGGCGACCACGGTTGCCGGTGCTTCGGAGGAAGCCTCGACCAATGTGCAATCGGTGGCTTCGGCGACCGAGGAGATGGCCTCGTCGGTCGGCGAGATCAGCCGCCAGGTGCAGGAATCGGCGCGGATGGCGGGTGACGCCGTCGGCCAGGCCCGCGCCACCACCGAGCGCGTCAGCGAGCTGTCCAAGGCGGCTTCGCGCATCGGTGATGTCGTCGAGCTCATCAACACCATCGCCGGCCAGACCAACCTGCTGGCGCTGAACGCGACCATCGAGGCGGCCCGCGCCGGCGAAGCCGGCCGCGGCTTCGCGGTCGTCGCCTCCGAAGTGAAGGCGCTCGCCGAGCAGACCGCAAAGGCGACCGGCG
The DNA here is from genome assembly GCF_014529705.1 of Bradyrhizobium campsiandrae. GTDB lineage: Bacteria > Pseudomonadota > Alphaproteobacteria > Rhizobiales > Xanthobacteraceae > Bradyrhizobium > Bradyrhizobium campsiandrae. The sequence goes on along the minus strand of NZ_JAANIH010000007.1, from coordinate 26,521 downwards.
AGATCGGCCAGCAGATTTCCGGGATACAGGCCGCCACCAACGACTCCGTCGGCGCCATCAAGGACATCTCCTCGACCATCGAGCGCCTGTCGGAGATCTCGTCGGCGATTGCGGCGGCAGTTGAAGAGCAGGGCGCTGCGACCCAGGAAATCGCCCGCAACGTGCAGCAGGCCGCGCACGGCACCCAGCAGGTCTCCTCCAATATCGTCGACGTGCAGCGCGGTGCGACCGAGACCGGCACGGCCTCTTCTCAGGTGCTGTCGGCGGCACAAATGCTGTCGAACGATTCGAACCGGCTCAAGACTGAAGTCAGCAAGTTCCTGACCAACGTGCGCGCTGCGTAACCCTCGCAGGAGCCGGCGATAAACCAACGGGCGGCGTCGCAAGCGCCGTCCGTTTTCTTTTGAGCGCTGGTAACATGATGTCGCTTGTAGGTGCCATCATGCGGAACCGCCCGTAAAGCTACGGGAGTCCGGTTTCATCGATAGTTAAATGCGCTTTGTGAGAATGGAATCAGACGACTCGAATAGCGGCCGTCCGAATTGGAATGAACGCATACTCAATTCATTTGGGGGCCCCGGATGCGCAAGAACCTGCCTGTCACCGCTGTCGAATATCCTGTCAGCGACGAGACGCTGATCGTCTCGCGCACCGATCTCAAGGGCAAGCTCAGCTACTTCAACGAGGACTTCCTCGCCGCCGCCGGTTTCTCGTCGGCGGAACTGATGGGCCAGCCGCACAACATCGTTCGCCATCCGGACATGCCGCCAGAGGCCTTCGACAATCTCTGGGACACGTTGAAGGCCGGCAAGCCGTGGCTCGGCGCGGTGAAGAACCGCCGCAAGAACGGCGACTACTACTGGGTGCTGGCGACGGCGTCGCCGATGCGCGAGAACGGCCAGGTCAAAGGTTATACCTCGATCCGGACCAAGCTGCCGGCCGACCAGCGCAAGCTCGCCGAAGAGGTTTACGCAGCGATCCGCGAAAAGAAGCCGCATGGCTACCGGATCGACGCCGGTATCATCCGCCGTCGCTCCTGGCTCGACGGCTTCGCCATCTTCACCCGGACGCTGAAGGCGCGCCTTGTCACGATGATGGCGCTCCAGGCGCTGTTCATGCTGGCGCTCGGTGTCGTCGGGGCGCTGTCCACCGGTGGTTCGACCAGCCTGGTTCTGTCACTGCTGACCGTCGTCGGCGCCGGCATCGTCAGCTTCGCCGGCCTTGCGACCATGCGGGCAATCCAGGGGCCGATGCAGCACCTTAACGATACCCTGGTCAACCTGGTCCAGGACAAGTTCGACAACCGCATCGTGATCGAGCGCGACGACGAGATCGGTGAGGCGCTGCGCAATCTGCAGACCGTGCAGACCATCATCCGCTTCAGCCGCGACGAGGTGCAGGCGGTGCAACGCCGTGCCGAGGCCCAGCGCAAATCCGACATGACGAAGCTCGCCAACGGCTTTGAGGCTGCGATCGGCGAGATCGTGGAAACCGTCTCGTCGGCGGCGACCGAACTTGAAGCTTCGGCCTCGACCCTGTCCTCGACCGCGAGCCGCGCGCAGGAATTGTCGGTCGCGGTTGCGGCAGGCTCCGAAGAAGCTTCCGCCAACGTTCATTCGGTGGCCTCGGCCGCCGAAGAGATGTCGTCCTCGGTGCGTGAGATCAGCCGACAGGTGCAGGATTCCTCCCGGATCGCGAGCGAAGCGGTCAGCCAGGCGCAGGCCACCACCGAGCGGGTCAGCGAGCTGTCGCGAGCTGCATCGCGGATTGGCGACGTCGTCGAGCTCATCAACGCGATCGCCGGCCAGACCAATCTGCTGGCACTGAACGCCACGATTGAGGCGGCACGTGCGGGCGAGGCCGGTCGTGGTTTCGCCGTGGTCGCTTCCGAGGTGAAGGCGCTCGCCGAGCAGACGGCCAAGGCGACCGGCGAGATCGGTCAGCAGGTCGGTGGCATCCAGTCGGCGACGCAAGAGTCGGTGAGCGCTATCAGCGAAATCAGCGGCACCATCGCCCGTCTGTCGGAGATCTCCTCGGCCATCGCGGCGGCCGTGGAGCAGCAGGGCGCAGCCACCCAGGAAATCGCCCGCAATGTTCAGCAGGCGGCCCAGGGCACGGAGCAGGTGTCCTCGAATGTCGGTGATGTCCAGCGCGGCGCCTCCGAGACCGGATCGGCGTCCTCGCAGGTGCTGTCAGCGGCGCAGATGTTGTCGCGTGACAGCAATCGCCTCAAGCTCGAGGTCGGCAAATTCCTGAACTCCGTCCGCGCGGCGTGAGCGGAAACGCCACGCAGCAGACTGCGCGGTAAGCGTCGAGGCGATCGCATAGCTGCGATGTCGATTTCGCAGTGCGGTAGCAGGGAAGTGAATGCAGGAAGGCCGCCGGAGGTTAGCGTTTCCGGCGGTGCTCAGGTAAAGGGGAACAGGGGTCGCCGTGGGGGCGGATCCCTTATTCTCGCTTGACCTGGATTCGCCTGGCGCATGATTGCTCTGGTCCGTATTGCCCTGAGCCGGCCCTACACATTTGTCGTGCTCGCGCTTTTGCTGCTGATCATCGGACCGCTCGCGGCCCTGCGGACGCCGACCGACATCTTTCCGGACATCCGTATCCCCGTGATCGGCGTGGTCTGGCAGTACACGGGCCTGCCGCCCGACCAGATGTCCGGCCGCATCACCACGCCGTTCCAGCGGGCGCTGACGACGACCGTCAACGACATCGAGCACATCACCGCCAACTCCTATAACGGCTTTGGCATCATCAAGATCTTCTTCCAGCCCAACGTTGACATCCGTACCGCCAACGCGCAGGTCACGGCGATCTCGCAGACGCTGCTGAAGCAGATGCCGCCGGGCGCGACACCGCCCCTGATCCTGAACTACTCCGCCTCGACCGTGCCGATCATCCAGGTGGCGCTGTCGGGAGACGGCCTGACCGAGCAGAACCTCGCCGATATCGGCATCAACAATCTGCGCACGCCGCTGGTCACCGTCCCGGGCGCCGCAATCCCGTACCCGTTCGGCGGCAAGCAGCGCCAGATCCAGATCGACCTCGATCCCACCGCGCTCCAGGCCCGCGGGCTATCAGGCCAGGACGTCGCCAACGCGCTCGCCGCGCAAAACCTGATCACGCCGGTCGGCACCCAGAAAATCGGCCAGTTCGAGTACAACATCCAGCTCAACAACTCGCCGCTGAAGATCGACGAGCTCGGCAACCTGCCGATCAAGACCGTCAACGGGGCGATGGTCTATGTGCGCGATGTCGCAACCGTGCGCGACGGCAATCCGCCGCAGACCAACATCGTCCATGTCGACGGCAACCGTTCGGTGCTGATGATGGTGCTGAAGGCCGGCGCGACCTCGACGCTCGACATCATCGCCGGCATCAAGCAGAAGGTGATCGACGTCAAGGACCAGATGCCGGACGCGCTGAAGATCGGCTTCATCGGCGACCAGTCGGTGTTCGTCCGAGGTGCGATTCAAGGCGTCGCCTTCGAAGGCGTGATCGCTGCGCTGCTCACCAGCGTCATGATCCTGCTGTTCCTCGGCAGCTGGCGCTCGACCATCATCATCGCGGTTTCGATCCCGCTGTCGGTGCTGGGTGCCATCATCATGCTATCGGCGGTCGGCGAGACACTGAACATCATGACGCTCGGCGGCCTCGCGCTGGCGGTCGGCATCCTCGTCGACGACGCCACGGTCACCATCGAGAACATCAATTACCATCTGGAGCAGGGCAAGCCGGTCGAGCAGTCGATCCTCGATGGCGCCAACCAGATCGTGACGCCGGCCTTCGTGTCGCTGCTCTGTATCTGCATCGTGTTCGTGCCGATGTTCTTCCTCACAGGGGTCGCGCGCTTCCTGTTCGTGCCGATGGCGGAAGCGGTGATGTTCGCGATGATGTGGTCGTTCATCCTGTCGCGCACCTTGGTGCCGACCATGGCGAACTATCTGCTGCACGCCCATGTCCATCACGAGGGCGAGCCGCCGCCATCGCGCAATCCGCTCGTCTGGTTCCAGCGCGGCTTCGAAAAGCGATTCGAACGGATTCGCGGCGGTTATCATGATCTGCTGGGGCTCGCGCTGGCGCACCGTGCGGTGTTCGTTGCCGGCTTCCTCTGCGTTGTCGGCGCCTCCTTTGCCCTGGTGCCGTTCCTGGGCCGCAACTTCTTCCCGGCGGTCGATGCCGGCAACATCCTGATGCATGTCCGCACACAGGTCGGCACCCGTGTCGAGGAGACGGCCAATCAACTCGCCGACGTGCAGAAGGCGGTGCGCAAGCTGATCCCGGGCGAGATCGAGACCATGACCGACAATATCGGCATGCCGATCTCCGGCATCAACATGACCTACAACAATACCGGCGTGATCGGCCCGCAGGACGGCGACATCCAGATCAAGCTGAGGGAGGGCCACAAGCCGACCGAGGAGCATGTCCGCGTGCTGCGTGAGCAGTTGCCGCGGCTCTTCCCGGGCGTCAGCTTCGCGTTCCTCCCCGCAGACATCGTCAGCCAGATCCTGAATTTCGGCGCGCCGGCGCCGATCGATCTGCAGATCCGGGGCGCCAATCTCGGCGCCAACTTCGTCTATGCCAACAATTTGCTGGCCAAGGTTCGCCGGATTCCGGGCGTCGCCGATGCGCGCATTCAGCAATCGCCGAGCAATCCGACCTTCAATATCGATGTCGACCGGACCCGCGCGCAATATGTCGGCCTGACCGAGCGCGATGTCACCAACAGTCTCGTGGTCAATCTCGCCGGCTCCTCGCAGGTCGCGCCGACCTACTATCTCAACCCCGATAACGGCGTGTCCTATTCGATCGTGATGCAGACGCCGCAATACCAGATCGACTCGCTCAGCGCGCTGCAGACGCTGCCGATCACCGCGGCCGGGAATTCGCAGTCGCCGATCCTCGGCGGCATCGCCGACATCAAGCGCTCGATCTCGAGCGCGGTGGTGTCGCAATATGACATCCAGTCGATGGTGCAGATCTTCGCGACGACCTCGGGCCGCGATCTCGGCGCGGTCTCCGCCGACATCCGTCAGCTGATCGCCGACACCGCCAGGGAGCTGCCGAAGGGCTCCTCCGTGGTGCTGCTCGGCCAGGTGCAGACCATGAACAGCGCCTTCACCGGCCTCTTGTTCGGTTTGCTCGGGGCCGTCGTCTTGATCTACTTCCTGATCGTCGTGAACTTCCAGTCCTGGTCCGATCCGTTCGTGATCATCACGGCGCTGCCGGCTGCGCTCGCCGGCATCGTCTGGATGCTGTTCATGACGGAGACGACGCTGTCGGTGCCGGCGCTGACGGGTGCGATCATGTGCATGGGCGTTGCTACCGCGAACAGCGTGCTCGTGATCTCCTTCGCCCGCGAGCGCTACGCGGAACTCGGTGACCCCATTGCGGCGGCGCTGGAAGCCGGCTTCGTCCGGTTCCGCCCGGTGCTGATGACCGCGCTCGCCATGATCATCGGCATGGCGCCGATGGCCCTGGGGCTGGGCGAGGGCGGCGAGCAGAATGCGCCACTTGGCCGCGCCGTGATCGGCGGCCTGATCTTTGCAACTTTCGCCACGCTGATGTTTGTTCCCGTCGTGTTCAGTATGGTACACAAGAAACAAGGCGCCGAAGCCGCCGCCCCATTGGAGACTGCGCATGTCACCCACTGAACCCCGCTCCCCGGTGTCGCACCGGAAACTGGGTATTTTCGGCGTGGTGGCGCTGATCGCGGCCGGCCTTGTCGTCGGCACCGGCATCCGGGCTCGCGAGGAGCAAGGTTCCAAGCTCAAGGAATGGACCGACGACCAGGCTGTTCCCAGCGTTGCGATCACCCTGCCCAACGCCAAGTCGCTCAACGCCACCATCGACCTGCCGGGTCGGCTCGAGGCCTATTACCGCGCACCGATCTTCGCGCGCGTCTCCGGCTATCTCAAAAGCTGGAGCGTCGACATCGGCGCGCGCGTCAAGGCCGGCCAGGTGATCGCCGAGATCGAGGCGCCCGACCTCGACCAGCAACTGCTTCAAGCCCGCGCCGATCTCGCCAGCCAGCAGGCTAGCGCCAGGCTGTCGGAGGCAACGCTGAACCGGCGCAAGACGCTGGTCGCTTCCAATTTCGTCTCGGCGCAGGAAATCGACGAGCGCACCGCCGATCTCTCCAACAAGAACGCCGCCGTCCATTCGGGGCAGGCCAATGTGGAACGGCTTGAGGCGCTTGCGGGCTACAAGAAAATCACCGCGCCGTTCGATGGCGTGGTCACCGCGCGCGACACCGACGTTGGCGCGCTGATCAACGCAGGCGGCAGCTCGGGCCCGGCGATGTTCGTGGTTTCCGATATCACCAGGCTGCGCGTCTACGTCAACGTGCCGCAGAACTACGTGCCGGCGATCAAGATCGGCGCCAAGGCCACCATCTCGCTGCCGGAATATCCGAACCGTACGTTCCAGGCGACGGTGGAGGCGTCCTCTCAGGCCGTTGACGTCGCCTCGGGCACCACGCGCATGCAGCTTGGCCTCGACAATTCGAGCGGCGAGCTGATGCCTGGCGGCTATGCCAGCGTGAAGCTGAGCCTGCAGCGCGAGTCCGCGCCGCTCAGCATTCCCGCCAGCGCCCTGATCTTCAACGGCAGCGGCCTGCGCGTCGCGACCGTGGGCGCCGACGACAAGGTGCAGTTCAAGACCGTCACCATCGCCCGCGATCTCGGCAAGGAAATCGAGCTCGCGTCCGGCATCGCGCCGGACGACCGCGTCATCACCGCTCCGCCGGACGGTCTGTCCGATGGCAATGCGGTGCGGGTGGTCGGCGCCGGCGGTAAGCCGGCAACCGCTTCGGAGAAGCAGGCGCCGAAGAGCTAAGGCGCGCGCATGCGCCGGCCGCAGGTCTCGTAGGGTGGGCAAAGGCGCAAAGCGCCGTGCCCACGTCTTTTCATCGAATACGCAAGACGTGGGCACGCTTCGCTTTGCCCACCCTACGGTATCGGCGACATCACGCCACCCGCCACTCCGGCACGCCATCGGCGGCCATCGCGATCTCGCCGGGTGAGCCGACCGGCGTGCGATCCATGTTGAGCAGATGCGCCAGCGTGGCGTTGTCGCTCGCCGGAATCCGCGCCAGCGTGCGCCTGTCGTCCTGCGTCCGCAGCATCGTGACGCCGTGCTCGATATCGCCGCCGCGGCCATAGAGCACCGTAAAGCTCTCAACCTTGCCCTTGCCCGAGGCCTCCGCGACAAATTCCGGCACGGTGCGCTTGTTGCGGTCGGCATCGCCTTGCACGCTGGTCTCTTGCGCGAGATCCCCGCGCGGGGGAGTTTTCGCCACGACGAGCGCATGATGCTTGGTGACGAAGCCGCCCTGACCGTAGAGCAGGCCAAGCCTGGCACCTTCTCGCACCCGCCGGACCATCGCACAGGCGGCATGGGTCATGTAGGTGTTGAGCGGCGCGCCGAAGAACGTGAGGCCGCCGGTTACGGTGGGCTGTACGTCGGCAGAAAGGCCGAGCGTCCGCCGCGCCATCTTCGGCACGCAGGGAAAGCAGCTGTAGAGCTCGATCGCGTCGAACCTCTTGCCGTCACCGCCGGCGAGTTCGATTGCGGCCTTCAGCACCGCATTCTGCGGATGGCTTTCGTAGAACTGGTCGCGCAGGAGATAATCAGGCGGCTCCTCGGCTGACGCGCCGCCGAGCGGATAGACCAACTTCTCGTCCGCGATGCGGAGCGCGCGCGCCTTGGCAAGGCTGGTGAGCAGCAGCGCGCCGCCCATGTTGACGCTGGGGTTGGCCACCATCAGCTTGTTGTAGGGCCAGGCGATCAACCGGTTGTCGGCCGTCGGCGTCGTGATCTCCTCCGGCGCAAAGCGCCGCTTCAGCCAGGCATTGGGATTTTGCGCGGCGGCTTCCGAATAGCGCGACCACAGCGTGCCTGATTCCGCCATCGCGTCGCGCGGCGTCTGGCCCCAATGCGCGGAGGAGGCGGCCTCGTAGAACGGATAGACGGTGACGGGACGGAACACGCCGAGCTTCACGGCGAGCGGCTTCTGGAACGCGGCGCCGCGCTTGGGCTCCGGCGCATCATGCGCGAACGGCGTCCACGGCAGCTTGATGCCGGCGCGATCGGCTTTGGTCGCTGTCGATTGCGCTTCGGCGCCGCAGACCGCGGCGACGCTGCATTCGCCGCGGGCGATGCGCTTTGCGGCCTCGTGGATGTAGCGGATCGGGGTCTCGCCGCCGACCGGGCCATAGTAACAATGCGCAGGCTGGATGCCGAGCCGCTGGGCCAGCAGCGTCTCGGGATCGCGATAGCGCCAGCTCAGGAAATTGACGACGTCCAGCGATTGCACCTCGCCGAGCAGCTTCGCGCCGGCATCTTGCTCGGCGCGTCGCAACGCCTGTTCGAGCAGGTCGAGCGGCTCGAGGCCGTCGGTGATCTCCTTGGGGCGGTCGACGATCTCGCCGATGCCGACGATGACGGGGATGCGGTCTTCGGGAATGCTGGTCATTTCGTCTTGCTTTATGTTTCAGATTTTTGGCACGCCGTCGCCGTTCGAGGGCCGCTGAAGGAGCGGCCACCTCAGGGTGGCGGCTACAAGGTGAGGTGCGAGCCGAGCGACGCCTGCGGCGCTGGGCGAGCCTCGAAGGATGGGCCGCGAACTCCGCTTCAGCCACACACGTCACTCCGCCACCAGCGCATTCATGTGCTCGACGGCCTCGGCAAACTCTTCCTTGAATTCCTGCACGACGGCACCGGCCGACTTCACGCTGTCGATCAGGCCGACGCCCTGGCCGACGAAATAGCTGACGAGGTCGCGCGCCTTGGCGTTGCCGCTCGCGGCCGCGCGGTCGATCGAATTGAAGGCGTCGCGGCTGATGATGCTCTGAAGCGGCATCGGCAGTGCGCCAGGACTTTCCGGCGCGCGGTCCCAGGCATCGGTCCAGACCGAGCGGAGCTGTCGCGCCGGCTTGCCGGTGCGGCCCTTCGAGCGGATCGCATCGCGCGAGGACGCCGCGATCATCTTCTCGCGAAAGATCTCGCTGGTCTCGGATTCGACCGTGGCAAGCCACACCGAGCCGGTCCAGGCGCCGGCCGCGCCCATCGCCATGCAGGCCGCCATCTGGCGCCCGGTCATGATGCCGCCCGCCGCCAGCACCGGCACATCGCGGACCTTCTTGATCGCCTTGATCACCTCCGGCACCAGCACCATGGTCGAGACCTCACCGCAATGGCCGCCCGCCTCGGTGCCCTGCACCACGAGAATGTCGACCCCCGCGGCGACCTGGCGCAACGCATGCTCCTTGGCGCCGACCAGCGCGGCAACGGGCACATTGTGCTTCTTGCCCATCTCGATCATCGCCTTCGGCGGTACGCCGAGCGCATTTGCGATCAGTCGGATCGGGTGATTGAAGGAGACTTTGAGCAGCTCCAGCGCGGTCTCGGCGTCGAAGGGTTGCGGCTGGTTGTCGTCCACCTCTGTCGCCGTCAGCTCGATATCGTACGTCTTCAACAGGTTGCGCGTGTAGGCGCGGTGCTCGGGCGGCACGCGCGCTTCCAGGCTCTTCCAGGTGACGTGCTTCTCGCCCGCGGTCGAGATGTTTTCCGGGATCAGCACGTCGATGCCGTAGGGCTTGCCGTCGACATGCGCATCGATCCATTTCAGCTCGCGTTCGAGCGTATCGGGCGTGTGCACGGTGGCGCCCAGCACGCCGAAGCCGCCGGCGCGGCTGACAGCCGCAACGACGTCGCGGCAGTGGCTGAAGGCGAGCAGCGGAAACTCGATACCCAGCATGTCGCAGATCGGCGATTTCATGGTTCTCTCCCGGCAGCACCCCAGCGCATCGTCATGTGGGATGCCATGCCGGATTCCCGCGCGCATCTTGCGTGCAGGCGTCACGTGGCGCGATGGTCATGCCGCCCGCGATGATGCGCCGTCGAACGAGGTGGACAGGATGCATGACCCGGTTCCGAGGTCCGCGCCGGATGCAGAGCGGGCAGGGCTTGCCAACGGCCCGGCACGGGCTAATTAATGCAGGCGCATCTTTTGCCGGAGCCACCGCATGACCGACGCCCCCGCCTACGTGCCGCCCAAAGTCTGGACCTGGAACAAGGAGAATGGCGGGCAGTTCGCCAACATCAACCGGCCGATCGCCGGCCCTACCCACGACAAGGTGCTGCCGGTCGGCAAGCACCCGCTCCAGCTCTACTCCCTGGCGACGCCGAACGGGGTGAAGGTGACGGTGATGCTGGAGGAGCTGCTGGCGCTCGGCCACAAGGGCGCCGAATACGACGCCTGGCTGATCAAGATAGGCAATGGCGACCAGTTCGGCAGCGGTTTCGTCGATATCAATCCGAACTCGAAGATCCCGGCGCTGATGGACCGCTCGGGCCCGGAGCCGATCCGGGTGTTCGAGTCCGGCTCGATCCTGTTCTACCTCGCCGAGAAGTTCGGCGCGTTCCTGCCCAAGGACATCAAGACCCGCACCGAAGCGATGTCCTGGCTGTTCTGGCAGATGGGCAGCGCGCCCTATCTCGGCGGCGGCTTCGGCCATTTCTATGCCTATGCGCCGTTCAAGATCGAATACGCCATCGACCGTTTCGCGATGGAGGTGAAGCGCCAGCTCGACGTGCTCGACCGGCGTCTTGCGGACAATGAATATCTGGTGGGCAAGGAATACACCATCGCCGATATCGCGGTGTGGCCGTGGTACGGCGCGCTCGCCAAGGGGCTGGTCTACGGCGCCGGCGAATTCCTGTCGGTGCAGGACTACAAGAACGTGCAGCGCTGGACCGACCTGATCGCGCAACGCCCCGCCGTGAAACGCGGCCGCATGGTCAACCGCGTCTCCGGCGATCCCGCCAGCCAGCTCCACGAGCGCCACGACGCGAGCGATTTCGAGACCAAGACCCAGGACAAGCTCGCGCCGGCGACATAGCGCTCTTTTCTCTCCTCGCCCCGCTTGCGGGGAGAGGTCCAATTCGATCGCAGATCGAAGTCGGGTGAGGGGGAGCCTCCGCGAGTCCCACTATCACCGTCCTCGCGGAGGCTCCCCTCATCCCGACCTTCTCCCCGCACGCGGGGAGAAGGAGAGTTCACGCCATGCTCAGCTCGTGGCGGCCGACCACCATCCAGTGCACCTCGTCCGGACCGTCGGCAAAGCGCAGGTGACGGACGTCCTGGTACATCTCGGCGAGCGGGGTCCAGTGCGAGATGCCGGTGGCGCCGTGCATCTGGATCGCCTGGTCGATGATCTTGCAGGCGCGCTCCGGCACCATGGCCTTGACCATGGAGACCCAGACCCGGGCCTCCTTGTTGCCGAGCACGTCCATCGCCTTGGCGGCCTTCAGCACCATCAGGCGCATCGCCTCGATCTCGCAGCGCGCCTGCGCGATGATCTGCATGTTGCCGCCGAGATGGGCGATCTTCTTGCCGAAGGCTTCGCGCGTCAGGCCGCGCTGCACCATCAGATCGAGCGCCTTCTCGGCCTTGCCGATGGTGCGCATGCAATGATGGATGCGGCCGGGCCCGAGGCGAAGCTGCGAGATCTCGAAGCCGCGGCCTTCGCCGAGCAGCATGTTCTCCTTCGGCACGCGCACATTGTTGAAGCGCATGTGCATGTGGCCGCGCGGGGCGTGATCCTGGCCGAACACGTACATGGGGCCGAGCACCTCGACGCCGGGCGTGTCGCGCGGCACCAGGATCTGCGATTGCTGCTTGCTCGGCGCCGCATCCGGATTGGTCTTCACCATCACGATGAGAATCTTGCAGCGCGGGTCGCCGAGACCGGAGATGTAATATTTCTCGCCGTTGATAACCCACTCGTCGCCGACGAGCTTGGCCGTGGTCGAGATGTTCTTGGCGTCCGAGGAGGCGACGTTCGGCTCGGTCATGACATAGGCCGAGCGGATCTCACCGTTGAGCAGCGGCTTCAGCCACTTCTCCTTCTGCTCCTTGGTGCCGACGCGCTCCAGCACCTCCATGTTGCCGGTGTCGGGCGCCGAGCAGTTCATGGTTTCGGAGGCGAGCGGGCTCTTGCCGAGCTCGGCGGCGATATAGGCATAGTCGAGGTTCTTCAGGCCCTGGCCGGTCTCGTCATCGGGCAGGAAGAAATTCCAGAGGCCTTCTTTCTTGGCCTTGTTCTTGGCGACCTCGAGCACCTCGAGCTGCTTCGGCGTAAAGCTCCAGCGATCTTCCTTGCCCTCGCCGGCCTTTGCGAACTCGATCGACATCGGCTCGACCGTGTCGCGGATGAACTTCTTGACGTGGTCGTAGAGCGGACGGACCTGGTCCGACATCCTGAGGTCATTGAGCTCATCGCCGGGATTGAGCGTGTAGTTGGTGGTGCGGGGAATGTAGCTGTGTTTTGTCATTGTTCCTCCCGGGGTCGCTGAGTTCGCGTTGGCCGGAAGAATAGTCGCAGCGCCGCGAAAGTGCGAGCGCGTATTTTCGCGCGGGCCATGCCATGAGATGGAATTTTCGCGAGACGTTTGAAATGTTGTTTGAATGAGGCGGCGCGCAAGCGGGCTGGAGCACCGTCCGATCCCCAGGACTCCGTCATTGCGAGCGCAGCGAAGCAATCCAGAATCTTACCGTGGCGGCAGTCTGGATTGCTTCGTCGCAAGAGCTCCTCGCAATGACGAGGAGAGTCCGGTGGGCCTCTAGCTCGGCATCCGATGCATCGCGCAGATCTTGTTGCCGTCGAGATCGCGCAAATAGGCGAGATAGAGTTTGTTTCCGCCGCCCTCGCGGATGCCGGGCGGATTTTCGATCGGCGTTCCGCCAGCGGCGACGCCGGCGGCGTGCCATTTGTCGACCTGCTCGGGCGAGTTGGCGGCAAAGCCGATGGTGCCGCCGTTCGCGCAGGTCGCCGGCTCGCCGTTGATCGGCTTGGTCACCGAGAACACGCCGGTCCTGGTGAAATAGAAGATGCGGTGGCCATCGACCTTGGCCGGGCGCACCTCGAGCGTGCTGAGCAGGCTGTCGTAGAACGCCTTGGCCTTGTCGAGGTCGTTGGTGCCGATCATGATGTGTGAAAACATTTGCCCGCTTTCCCCAGAGTTTGTCGTTTTGAGAATCAAAACGCCGTATAGCCGCCGTCGATCACGAATGTATCCGCCGTGTGATACGACGAGGCCTTGCTCATCAGATACACGGCGATGCCGCCAAAATCGGATGCCTCGCCGAATCGCCGCATCGGAATGCGCGGCATCACGTTGGCGACGAACTTTTCGTTCGCCATCAGTCCTGCCGTCATGTCGCTCTTGATCCAGCCGGGCAGGATCGCATTCGCGGTCACGCCGTGGCGCGCCAGCTCGACGCCGAGCGCGCGCACCAGCGCGTTGATGGCGGCTTTCGTCGCGGCATAATGCTCGTTGCGCGCGGTGCCGAAGATCGAGGCGAGGCTCGAGGTCGCGACCAGCCGGCCGAAGGGATCGCCGGCATTGGCGCGGTCGGTCATGTGCTTCGCGGCGGCTTGGAAGGCGTGGAACACGCCGTCGAGATTGGTCGCAAACATCGTGCGCCACTCCTCTTCGGTGCGGTCGATGAAGGACCTGCGGCCGCCGCCGCCGATGCCGGCATTGGCGAAGCAGCCGTCGACCCGGCCGAATGTATCGAGGGTCGCCTTCATCGCGGCATTGACCGAGGCCGGATCGGTGACGTCGCAGACGCGGGTCTCGACCCTGCCTGATAGCCCCGCCATGCTCGCGGCAGCAGCCTTGTTCTTGTCAGCATTGCGGCCCCAGATCGAGACGCTGCACCCCTGGCCGGCGAGCGCCTGCGCGATGCCGAGCCCGATGCCGCCATTGCCACCGGTGATCACGGCCACGCGGCCCGAGAGGTCGAAGAGGTTCATGGCGCGTTTCCTGTTTTGCCGCGCGGCGCATCAGCCGCTGCGCGCAAGATTGCTTGCTATGCTCTGATCACCATGGACAAGACCGTGCCAAAAATCAAATATGCGCCCCGGCAGAAGTAATTCCGGTCTGCGAAACTGAAGCGGGCCGCAACGGACGAGGAAACCATGCAGTTCAAACACGTCACGCTCGAATTCGATGGTTCGGTCGCGATCCTCAAGCTCGACCATCAGGAGGTGATGAACGCGGTCTCCGTGGACATGCTCGGCGGCCTTGCCGAGGCACTCGATGCGATCGAGGAGAAGAAGGACGAGGTGCGCTGCGTCGTGCTGACCGGTGCGGGGCGGGCGTTCTGTACGGGTGCGAATCTGCAAGGGCGCAACGACCAGTCGAAGAAAACCAAGGCCGGCCTGACGCTGGAGACCGGCTTTCATCCGTTCCTGCGCCGTATCCGCAATCTGCACTGTCCCATCATCACCGCGGTCAATGGCCCGGCGGCGGGCGCCGGCATGAGCTTCGCGCTGCTCGGCGACATGATTTTATGCGCGCGTTCGTCCTACTTCCTGCAGGCGTTTCGTCGCATCGGCCTGGTGCCGGATTGCGGCTCGACCTGGCTGCTGCCGCGCCTCATCGGCCGCGCGCGCTCGATCGAGTTGTCGCTGATGGGCGAGCGGCTGCCGGCGGAGAAGGCGCTGGAATGGGGCCTCATCAATCGTGTGTATGATGATGGCGTGCTGATGGACGAGGCGATGAAGCTCGCGCACGAGCTTGCCAGCGGCCCGACGGTCGCGCTGTCGCTGATCCGCAAGCTCTATTGGGACAGCCCGGAAAATTCCTTCGAGGAGCAGCTCAATCTCGAATTCCAGTGCCAGCTCCGCGCTGGCGACACACAGGATTTTCGGGAGGGCGTGGGCGCGTTCCTGGAGAAGCGCCCGGCGCAGTTCAAGGGCAAATGATCGAGGCGGAGCTTTCCCGCAGCGTCCAGCGCTGGTTGCCGGGTGCAACCGGCGTGACCGGCGCGGCAAAGCTCTCCGGCGGCGCCAGCCAGGAGACATGGCGCTTCGACGTCACCCATCCCGACGGCGTGATCGGCGCGATCCTGCGCCGCTCGCCAAAGGGCTATGGGGCGGCCCCGACGCGCGCGGCAGGTCTGGCGGCCGAAGCGCAATTGATGCAGCTTGCCTTCGAGGCCGGCGTGCCGTCGCCGCGCGTGATGCATGTGCTGACGCCGGAGGACGATCTCGGCACCGGCTTCATCATGCAGCGGATCGAGGGCGAGACCATCGCCCGCAAGATTCTTCGCGATCAGGAGTACGCGGCGGCGCGGCCGCTTCTTGCGCGGCAGATTGGCAGCGTGCTCGCAGGCCTGCACAAGCTGCCGCAGGACAAATTGCCCGAGCTGCGGAGCAGGTCGGCGACCCAGGAAATCTCTGAGTTCGAACGCGACTATCGCAGCCTGAACTGGCCGAAGCCCGTGTTCGAGCTGGCGCTGCGCTGGCTGCGCGATCACGATCCCGGGCCGTCAACTGAGACGACGCTGGTGCATGGCGATTTCCGCAACGGCAATCTCATCATCGGCGCCGATGGCATCCGTGCCGTGCTTGACTGGGAACTCGCTCACCTTGGCGATCCCATGGAGGATCTCGGCTGGGTTTGCGTGAACTCATGGCGTTTCGGCGAGATCGACAAGCCGGTCGGCGGCTTTGGCTCGCGCGAGGAGCTGTTCGCCGGTTACGAGGCTGCGGGGCGCAAATGCGATCCAGCACGCGTCAAATTCTGGGAAGTCATGGGCACGCTGCGCTGGGGCATCATGTGCGGGGGCATGATGCAGCGGTTTCGCGAGGGGCCCGATCATTCCATGGAGCGCGCCATGATCGGCCGCCGCGCATCCGAGACCGAGATCGATCTGTTACGGCTGCTCGCGCCGCGCGGAGGGTAGGCATGCAGGACGAACCGACACCGATCGAACTGACCAGGGCGGTCGCCGATTTCCTCCGCAGCGACATCACGCCGCTGATCTCGGGCCACCAGGCCTTCAAGTTGCGCGTGGCCGTCAACATCCTCGACCTCGTCACGCGGCAGTTGGCGCAGGAGGCGGGAAGCGATGCTGCGGAGCTGGAGCGGTTGCGGGCGCTGCTCGGCGCAGACGGGACAGTGACAGAGCTCAATCGCACGCTCGCCGAGCGGATCGCGAAGGGCGACGTGGATCTCGCAACGCCGGGCCTCGCCGAGCATCTGTGGGCCACCACGATGGCCAAGCTTGCGGTCGATCAGCCGAATTACGCGTCCTACAAGCGGGAGCTGGGGCGGGACGGGTAGCCCTCTCCCCGTCCGTCGTTGCGAGGAGTCCTTGCGACGAAGCAATCCAGACTTTCTCCGCGGAGGGATGCTGGATTGCTTCGCTTCGCTCGCAATGACGGCGGTGAGACCGCCTACTTCCCCACCCATTTCGGCGGCCGCTTCTCCGAGAACGCTTTCGGGCCCTCGATGTAATCCTGCGAGGCCACCATCGCCTTCACCGCCGGATAGTCGCGCTGCTCCGCGATGGCCTGCTCCAGCGACACGGCAAGGCCCTTCTGAATCGCCTGCTTTGATGCGCGGATCGACATCGGCGAGTTCTTTGTGATCATCTCCGCCCAGCGCAACGCGGCCGCGAGCGCTTCGCCCTGCGGCACCACCTCGTTGACGAAGCCAAGCTCCTGGCCCTCCTTGGCGCTGACATGGCGCGCGGTGAGGATCATGCCCATGGCGCGCTTGAGCCCGATCTGGCGCGGCAGCCGGTGAAGGCCACCGGCGAGCGCGGCCAAGCCGACGCGTGGCTCAGGAAGCGCGAATGTCGCGTTCTCGGCGGCAATGATGAGATCGCAGGCCAGCGCAATTTCAAAACCGCCGCCCATGGCAACGCCATTGACCGCGGCGATGATCGGCTTGTCGCAGTCGAAGCGCGCAGTGAGGCCGGCAAAGCCACCCTTGTCCCAACCGCGCTTGCCGCCCGCCGCCTGCCACTTCAGATCGTTGCCGGCACAGAACGCCTTGTCGCCGCTGCCTGTGACGATCGCGACCCATTGCTCGGGATCGGCGGAGAAATCGTCGAACACCTTTTGCAGCTCGAAATGCGCGTCGGTGTGCAGCGCGTTGTAGACCTCAGGTCGCGACAGCGTGACGATCGTGATCGGACCCCTGTGTTCTATTTTAGAGAATTTCAGCTCCATCGCGCGCTCCCGCATTTTCTCGTGAAGGAATATTGCGGTCATACTACCGCGCGTCATTGTCGGAGCGCCACCGAATTGCGCGGGTGCGCCTTGCGCCTCGGCTTACTTGACTTGTGCGCGCCCTTCTCACCTTAATCGCACGAAGAAAAAACGCGTCCAGCGCCTTAACGCAAAACGATAAAATCAATCCTGGGAGAGAGCCTGTGGATTTCTCACTGCCTGCCGATCTCGTCGCCTATCTCGGGGAGCTCGATCGTTTCATTGAACGCGAGATCAAGCCGCTGGAAGAGGCCGACGACAACATCCGCTTCTTTGACCATCGCCGCGAATGGGCACGCACCGATTTCGAGAATGGCGGTCTACCGCGGCATGAATGGGAAGCGCTGCTGCGCAAGGCGAAGGATCTCGCGGATGCCGCCGGTCACCTGCGTTTTCCGGTGCCGAAGCAATATGGCGGCAGGGATGGCTCCAATCTCTGGATGGCCGTGATCCGCGAGCACTTTGCCGCCAAGGGGCTTGGCCTCCACAACGATCTGCAAAACGAGCATTCCATCGTCGGCAATTTCCCCGTCGTCACCATGCTGGACCGCTACGGCCGCGACGACCAGAAGGCGATGATCGACGGTTCGATCCGGGGCAAGTACCGCATCACCTTTGGCCTCACCGAGCCGCATCACGGCTCGGACGCGACGCACATGGAGACGCGCGCGGTGCCCGCGACACGCGACAACGTCAAGGGCTGGATCATCAACGGCGAGAAGATGTGGACGACAGGCATGCATGTCGCCACGCATTGCGCGCTGTTCGCACGCACATCGGGCAATGACGGCGATGCCCGCGGCATCAGCTGCTTCCTGGTGCCGGCGAAGACGCCCGGTGTGAAGGTCGAGGAGTACATGTGGACGTTCAACATGCCGACCGACCACCCGCGCGTCAGCTTCACGGACGTGTTCGTGCCTGAGGATGCTCAGTTCGGCGAGGTTGGCCGAGGCCTGTCGCTGGCGCAGTGCTTTGTGCACCAGAACCGCATCCGCCAGGCGGCGAGCTCGCTGGGCGCGGCCGTCTATTGCATCAACGAGAGCGTCAAATATGCGCGTGAGCGAAAGCCGTTCGGCCGGGCACTCGCCGAGAACCAGGCGATCCAGTTCCCGCTGGTCGAGCTTGCCACGCAAGCCGAGATGCTGCGCCTGTTGATCCGCAAGACCGCCTGGGAGATGGACCAGCTGACCGAGGAGCAGATCGAGCGCACGCTCTCCGACCGGGTCTCCATGTGCAACTACTGGGCAAACCGCCTCTGCTGCGAATCCGCCGACCGCGCCATGCAGGTTCATGGCGGCATGGGCTATTCACGTCACAAGCCGTTCGAGCACATCTACCGTCACCATCGCCGCTATCGCATCACCGAAGGCAGCGAAGAGATTCAGATGCGGAAAGTGGCGGGGTTCCTGTTCGGCTATATGGGGCCGGGGAAGCATTGAAGCTTGCACCGTGCCGTAGGGTGGGTCAGCCGGGCAGATGCGCGAAGCGGATCTGCTCGGCGTAACCCACCAACTTCCATCGGTGCGGGTCGTAAAGAGGTGGGTTACGCCGTGCGAACTGCGCTTTGCGCAGTCGCAGGGCTAACCCACCCTACGGCACCACGCTCAATTCACCCGTCGATCCTTGTCCGCCCAATACGGCTCGCGCAGTTGCCTTCGCAGGATCTTGCCAGACGGATTGCGCGGCAGCGCCGGCAGGAATTCGACGCTCTTCGGCGTCTTGTAGCCGGCGATGCGCGTCCGGGTGAAGTTGATGATGTCGGTGGCGGTCGCCTGTTTGCCCGGCTTCATCACCACCACCGCCTTCACCGCCTCGCCCCATTTTTCGTCAGGCACGCCGATCACGGCAGCTTCCGCGACGTCGGGGTGATCGCACAGCGCGTTCTCGACCTCGGCGGGATAGATGTTCTCGCCGCCGGAGATGATCATGTCCTTGATGCGATCGTGGATGTAGAGGTAGCCGTCCTCGTCCATATAGCCGGCATCACCCGTGCGCAGCCAGCCGTCGCCGCGCAGCGTCGCGGCGGTCGCCTCGGGCAAATTCCAGTAGCCCGCCATGTTGGAGCCCGATCGCGTCGCGATCTCGCCGACCTGGCGCGGCGGCAACGGTTTGCCGTTACTGTCGAGGATCGCGATCTCAACGCCGGGCAGGGCTTTGCCGGCCGAGCGCATCCGCTCGAGGCCCTCGACGTGATCCTCCGGCGGCAGAGCGACGATCGTGCCGGTCGTCTCCGTCATGCCGTACATCTGTACGAAGCCGCATTTGAAGACCTCGATGCACTCCTTCAGCAGCGCCGCCGGAATCGGCGAGGCGCCGTAGAGCATGTATTTCAGCCTGGAGAAATCGACGGTCCTTGCGCGTGGCTGCCGGACCACGAACTGCATCGCTGCCGGCACCATGAACAGTTTGGTGATGCCCGACTGCTCGAAGAAATCCAGCACCTTGGTCGGATCGAACTCGCGCGCGATGACGCCGCGGGCGCCATGATAGAGCCCCATCACGCCCCAGCCGGAACCGCCGATGTGGAAGATCGGCATCGCCACCAGCGAGACGTCATCGGTGGACCACCGATTCCATTCCGGCTTGTCCTCGGCATTGCCGGTTTGCACCAAATTGAGGAAGTTCGCGTGGCTCAGCATCGCGCCCTTCGGCTTGCCTGTCGTGCCCGACGTGTAGAGCTGGATCGCGATGTCGCCGGTAGCGATCGGCACTTTGGGATCCTCGCCGTTCTGCGCATCGCGCCAGGCCGTAAAATCCTGCCACTCCGGTGCGCCGCCCTCGGTGGTGATGATGGTGCGGACGTTGGGAAGCTGGTCCTTGATCTGGCGGACCTGGGTGATGAATTCAGGTCCAACAAACAGAACCGGCGCCTTGCAATCCGAAACGATGAAAGCAACTTCGGGTCCGGCGAGACGCCAGTTCACCGGCGCCATCACCACGCCGGCCTTCATTGCGCCCATCAGCAGTTCGAAATAGAGGTCGCTGTTCTTGCCGAGATAGGCGATACGGTCGCCCTTCTTCAGACCCATGGCGAGAAGTGCGTTGGCGACCCTGTTGGTCTTGACATCGAATTCGGCAAAGCTGGTGAGGCGGCCCTCGAACTCGTAGGCGACGGCATCGCCGCGGCTTCTCGCGCGCTCGCGCACCATCTGGGCGAGGTCAGCCAATGGCTGTGTGGACATGTTTCTCCCTTGGCGTTTTGTTTTTTATGCCGGGAGTGTGGCGCCAACCGCGGGGGAAAACAAGGTGGGAGCAATAGAAGCGAGCTGCTTCAACACGGTCGTCCCGGCGAAGGCCGGGACCCATAACCACTAAGCGCAATTTGGCGACGAAAGGTCATGACCAATCTTCGCAAAACTAGATTCGGTGAGTATGGGTCCCGGCCTTCGCCGGGACGACGGTGGAGCGTGGAGCGACCTTGCGCATCTCACTACGGAGGAAGCATCACCCCCGTTTCGCCCGGTCCTTCTCGTTCTGCGCCATGATGCTCTCGCGCGCGGTCTTCCAGTCGTCGTCGCTCCAGTCGCGGAGCTGATAGAAATTGCCGCCCATGGCGAGCGCCTGGGCGCCGTCCATGGCGATGGTCTCGCCATTGATCCAGTCGCAGCCGCCGGAGATCAGGAACACCGCGAGGTTCTGCAACTCTTCCATGGTGCCGACACGGCCCATCGGGTTCATCGCCTCGGTGCGCGCACCGGCTTCGTCGCCGGGTTTGATGCGTTTGCTCATGCCCTCGGTCGGGATCTCACCCGGCGCGATGGTGTTGAGGCGGATACCGTAGCGGCCCCATTCGGTCGCCAGCGACATCGTCATGGCGTGGATCGCCGATTTGCTCATCGCCGACGGCACCACGTAAGGCGAGCCGTTCCGCACCCAGGTCACGGTGATCGAGACGACATTGCCGGGCTGCTTCAAGGCGATCCAGCGCTTGCCGACCGCATGCGTCACGTAGAACGTGCCGTGCATGACGATGTTGGCAACCGCATCGAACCCGCGCGGCGAGAGCTCCTCGGTGCGCGAGATGAAATTGCCGGCGGCGTTGTTGACGAGATCGGTCAGCGGCGCGTCGCGGAAGATGGTCTCGACCATCTCCTCGACCGCGAGAGCGTTGCGGATGTCGACACCATGGCTGGTGACGCGGCCGCCATACTCACCCATCAGCTCGATTGCGGTCTCGTCGCAGACGATCTTGCGCCGTCCGCAGATGTGCACCTCGGCGCCGAGCTGGAGGAAGCGCGCCGCCATCGATTTGCCGAGCCCGGTGCCGCCGCCGGTCACGAGAATGCGCCGCCCAGCCAGAAGATTTTCCTTGAACATGGCTGTTTCTCCCGTACGTATCGTCAGTTAATTGGTCGATTGACTAAATCCGGCCGCCGGCTTTCTGTAAAGCGGCACCGAACAAGAACAGGGAGAATTCATCCATGGAAGAGCGCGTCTCGATCTCGATCTCGGAAGGCGTCGCCGACGTGCGGCTGGTCCGCGCGGACAAGATGAATGCGCTGGATCAGGCGATGTTCGAAGCTCTTGTTGCCGCAACCGAGCGGCTTTCGAAGGAAAAAGCCGTGCGCGCCGTCGTGCTGTCGGGCGAAGGTCGCGCCTTCTGCGCCGGTCTCGACATGGGGCGTTTTGCCGCCATGAAGGAGAAGGGCGGCAACGGAATTCCGGGTGGCGAAAATCGCGACCTCACCAAGCGCACGCATGGCCAGGCGAATTTTCCGCAAGCCGCGGTATGGGGCTGGCGCCAGCTTCCGGTGCCGGTGATCGCGGCCGTGCACGGCGTTGCCTTCGGCGGCGGCTTCCAGCTCTCGCTCGGCGCCGACATGCGCTTTCTGAGCCTTGATGCGCGCATGTCGATCATGGAAATCAAATGGGGGTTGGTGCCCGACATGGCGGGCACGCCGATCCTGGCCTCGCTCGTGCGCGACGATATCCTGCGCGATCTCACCTATACGGGACGCATCTTCTCCGCGCAGGAGGCCATGACATATGGGTTGGCCACGCGCATCTGCGATGATCCGCGCGCGGCAGCGCTCGAAGTCGCGCGCGAGATCGCCGGCAAGAGCCCCGATGCGATCCGCGCCGCCAAGCGGCTGCTGAACAATCTCGCGGTCGATCCCGGTCCGGCGCTGCTGGCTGAGTCGGTCGAGCAGCAGAAGCTGATCGGCAGTGCGAACCAGACCGAGGCGGTGCGCTCGAACCTGGAGAAGCGCGCGGCGAAGTTTGCGGACTGAGTTCGTCGTTCCGGGATGCGCCGTAGGCGCAGGCCCGGAATCGATCGAACCCCCGACATCCGCTGTGACATGGATTCCGGGTTCGATGCTTCGCATCGCCCCGGAATGACAGCAACTAACAACAAAGAAAAACAGCAATGAGCGAAACGTCCCAATATCTCGGCATCGTCTCGGACGACCGCCGTCGTTCGCATGCGGAGGTCGCCGCCCGCGCCGATCAGATCGCCTCCGGCCTCGCCAAAATGGGCGTCAAGCAGGGCGACTGCGTCTGCATGCTGATGCGCAACGACATCGCCTTTCTGGAGGCTGCCTACGCCGCGATGCGACTGGGCGCGTATGGCGTGCCGATCAATTGGCACTTCAAACCGGAGGAGATCAACTACATCCTTGGTGATACCGGCACATCCGTGCTGATCGGCCACGCCGACATGCTCCCTGCCTTGCGCGATGCGATCCCGAAAGGCGTCACCGTGCTCAGCGTGCCGACGCCGCCGGAGATCCTGTCCAACTACAAGATCGATCCCGACCACCTGAAGACGCCCGACTTCGCGATCGATTTCGAAACCTGGCTGGCGCAGTTCCAGCCCTATGACGGTCCGCTCGTGCCGCAGCCGATGAACATGATCTACACCTCGGGGACCACAGGCCATCCCAAGGGCGTGCGGCGCAATGCGCCGACGCCGGAGCAGCAGGCCGCCGGCGAGCGCATGCGCGCGATGATCTATGGGCTCAAGCCTGGTGCCCGCGCCATCCTGCCGGGGCCGCTCTATCATTCCGCGCCGAATTCGTTCGGCATCCGCGCCGGCAAGCTCGGCGGCGTACTGGTGCTGATGCCGCGCTTCGAGGCGGAAGAGTTTCTGCAGCTGATCGAGCGGTACAAGATCGACACCATCTTCATGGTGCCGACCATGTTCATCCGCCTGATGAAGTTGCCGGAGGAGGTCCGCAACAAGTACGACGTCTCCTCGCTGCGCCACGTCATCCATGCCGCGGCGCCGTGCCCGGCGGACGTCAAGCGTGCCATGATCGAGTGGTGGGGCCCGGTGATCTACGAATTCTACGGCTCGACCGAATCCAGCGCCGTCACTTTCGCCACCTCCGAGGACGCACTGAAGAAGCCAGGCACGGTCGGCAAGATTTCCCCCGGCGCTGAACTCCGCTTCATCGGCGACGATGGCCGCGTGCTCGGCGTCGGCGAGATCGGCGAGATCTATTCCCGCATGCCTGAGATGGCCGATTTCACCTACCACAACAAGCCGGAGAAGCGGGCCGAGATCGACCGCGACGGCTTCATCACCTCGGG
Source organism: Bradyrhizobium campsiandrae (assembly GCF_014529705.1). Taxonomy (GTDB): domain Bacteria; phylum Pseudomonadota; class Alphaproteobacteria; order Rhizobiales; family Xanthobacteraceae; genus Bradyrhizobium; species Bradyrhizobium campsiandrae. Next base: position 2,909 of record NZ_JAANIH010000007.1, on the reverse strand, counting down.
CGACGTCGGCTATATCGACGACGACGGCTACGTCTTCATCTGCGACCGCAAGCGCGACATGGTGATCTCGGGCGGCGTCAACATCTATCCTGCCGAGATCGAATCCGTGCTGCACGCCGTCCCCGGCGTGCACGATTGCGCCGTGTTCGGTATCCCCGATGCCGAGTTCGGCGAGGCGCTGATGGCCGTGGTCGAGCCGCAGGCAGGCATCGTGCTCGATGCCGCCTTCATCCGTGCCCGGCTGAAGAGCTCGCTGGCCGATTACAAGGTGCCCAAGCACATCGAGATCCGCACCGGATTGCCGCGTGAAGATTCGGGAAAGATCTTCAAGCGCCGCCTGCGCGATCCCTATTGGCAGCAAGCGGGGCGCAAGATCTGAGGGTGCTGGGGGCGCCGATGTCACACGCTGGAGTGGCAATCATCGACCGGCTCGGCTAGGTTGCCGCTCCCGTTCCCCGCCGCCAGTGATCGCCGATGCCCTCCACCCGCGCCAGCTTCTTCGAAGTCCCCCATGCCGCTGTCTACGCGCTGATGACGGTGACAGTCCTGGTGTCGGGATTTTGCTTCATCCAGGCCGGCGGCCCGGCGGCGCCGGCGGAGATGCTCTATCGCTACGGCGGCATGTATTCGGCCGCCATCGCGCGGCATGAATACTGGCGCCTGCTCGCCTATGGTTTTCTGCATGCCGATTTCGTCCACCTCACCATGAACATGTTGTGCCTGGTGTTGTGGGGCGGACATTTGGAGCGGCGAGTCGGACCGGCCTACTTCCTCATCATCTATCTCTGCGCGATGGTGTTCGGCGCGATCATCGGCAATGGCATCCATTCCACGCCCTATTTGACGGTCGGCGCGTCCGGCGCGACGTCGGGTATCCTGGGCGCTCTGCTTTGCCTGTGGATCCTCGGCAAGCTCGAATTCGGGTTCGACTTCTTCGCCATCAATATCGGGTTGAACATCGCCTTTGCGCTCGGCAATTCGCGGATCGATTGGGGCGTCCATCTCGGCGGTTTCGCGGCCGGGTTGATCGCATGCGCGGTGCTCGATCTCATCGAGAAGACCAATCCGTACGTGCTTCGCTGCAAGTTTCCGGAAGCCGTGAAGGTCAATCTGACCCTGCTGGCCTGCGTTGCCGCGTGGTGGGCCTGGAGCAGTCAAGCTCAGCTCGTCGCCGCAGCAATATCCGGCTGGGGTCTGGCCATCGTCGCCCTGGTCGCAGCTTGCGCCGTCGTGAAGACGGTCGATCTCGCGCTCTCCATGAAGAAGGGGCTGGTGATCGTGGTGACCATGATGGCCGCAACGAACGCCGCCGCGGTGATGCTTTCAGGCTGGGCTCTGGGATCTTGTTGCACGCCGCGCTGGCCGACTGGATCCGCTCCACTCGATAATTTTCTCGTCATATTCTGTCCCAATCCCGTGCTCATCTCGGGGCTATCGGCGATCGGCGTTGCCGCCCTGACCCTGTGCCTCTGCGCGAAGGAGATTTCGCGCGGGATCGAGGACGTCGGATTTGTCGGCACATCGCTGCGGGCTGAACGTAACAGGCGTCATGGACTATGACCGCGGAGGTCGTGCTATAAGGGGTCTCGTCGACCCTCGGATCATCCCATGTCCCCCGTTTCCATTCTGCTCAACATCATCTGGATTCTCATCGGCGGCGCCTGGATGGCCTTCGGCTGGCTGGTGGCGTCGGTCATCATGGCCATCACCATCATCGGCCTGCCGTGGGCGCGGGCGGCGTTCAACATCGCCATCTACACATTGCTGCCGTTCGGCTCGCGAGCGGTGAGCCGCGACGAGGTGACCGGCATGAGCGATGTCGGCACCGGCCCGCTCGGGGTAATCGGCAACATCATCTGGCTCGTGCTGGCTGGCTGGTGGCTGGCGCTCGGCCACCTCCTGACGGCCGTGCTCTTTGCCATCACCATCATCGGCATACCCTTCGCCTGGGCCCATCTGAAGCTCGCGGGCATCGCGCTCTGGCCGATCGGCAAGGTGATCGTGCCGGCGTAGCTTCACGGGCGCGATTCCGGCGTGGCGGACGGCACTGTGCGCCGCCTCCAACTTCATCTTGCACTGCGGCGGAAAAATATCGCACACTCGGACCGCCGGGGAGCCATTGGGAGCTCTAATCAGGGAGCGAGCCATGTCCCTCCAGACCGTACCATCTGAGGCCACCGATCTTCGCCCGAACCGGCCCGAGGACGTCCAGGCGCTGGAGGCCGATGCGCGGCTGCGCGACGACATCCGCCTGCTCGGGCGCATCCTCGGCGACACGGTGCGGGACCAGGAGGGGGCCGATGTGTTCGACCTGGTCGAGCGTATCAGGCAGACCTCGATCCGGTTCCACCGCGACGAAGACAGGCTCGCCCGCCGCGAGCTCGAGCAGATCCTCGACAGCATGTCGATCTCCGAGACGGTGCGGATCGTCCGCGCCTTCAGCTATTTCTCCCACCTCGCCAACATCGCCGAGGACCAGAACAACATCCGTCAGATGCGCGCCGGAAAGGGCGGCGGCTCCGGCGTCCTGGCGGAGACGCTGGCCAAGGCCAGGGACGCGGGAATCGGCGCCGATGCGCTGCGTGGTTTCTTTAAGAGCGCGCTCGTCAGCCCGGTACTGACGGCGCACCCGACCGAAGTCCGCCGCAAGAGCACCATGGATCGCGAGATGGAGGTCGCCAGCCTGCTCGACCGCCGCGAACGGGTTGCCTTGACCGCCGACGAGGCGGCGGCCAGCGACGAGCAGCTGCGGCGCGAGGTGTTGACGCTGTGGCAGACCAATCTCTTGCGCCGGACCAAGCTCACCGTGCTCGACGAGGTCGCCAACGGCCTGTCGTTCTACGACTACACCTTCCTCCGCGAGGTGCCGCGGCTGGTCAACGCGCTGGAAGACCGGCTGGAGGAGGCCG
>NZ_JAANIH010000079.1 GCF_014529705.1 Bradyrhizobium campsiandrae | reverse complement strand
GCGCATCCGGCGCCTTGGCCGATTTGTCGTATTTGGTGGTGACGGCGAGGAAGGCCTCGGCGGAATCGCGATATTGCTGGCGCTGGTAATAGCTCTCGCCGAGCCAGTATTGCGCATCGCCGAGCAGCGGATCTGACGGATATTTCGCCGCAAAGTTCTTCATGGTCTGCTCGGCGAGCGCATAATCCTTGCGCTGCATGTAGCCGATGCCGAGGTCGAACTCGTCGCGCGGCGTCGCCGAGGGCGGCAGCGTCGCGAGCGCAGGACCGCCGCCTTGCGCGGGATAGCCTTGTTGCGCCGGCGGGTAACCCTGCTGGGCGGGCGGATAACCGGGCTGAGCTGGAGCTGCGCCTTGCGGATATTGTCCGCCGTTGTTGGAGAGATCGAGCGGCGCACCTGCCGGCATCGGCTGCTGGCCGCCGCCGAGCGCGCGCGGCGCACCGGGCGCATTCGGGCTCTGGCTCGGGTCGAACGCATCGCCGCGGCGGCGCGTGCCGGGAGCGCCCGGACCCGGCTGCTCCTGAACGATCGGCGCAGGCGCGGCGATCTGGGGCTGCTGGTAATTCGGTTGCGGGTAGGTCGGCTGCTGCACGGCCTGTTGCTGCGGCTGCTGGCGATAGGGAGGCGCGACCTGGGCCGGCGGCACGGCGGCGACATTGGGCTGGGCCGGCGCCTGTCCGGGTGCTGCGCCTTGCGCGCCGCCCTCGAGCTGGCGGATGCGATCTTCGAGCTGGCGGTTGCGATATTGCAGCTCTTCGTTCTGGCCGGTGAGCTGGCGCAGCTGGTTCTCCAGCCGCTCGATCCGCATCTCGGGATCGTCGTCCGTCTGCGCGAAGACGGGCGTGCACAAGGGAAGCAGCGCGGCGATGGCCACGGTGCCGGTAAAGACCTTAAATCTGGATGACATCTTGCCCTGACGACGAAAGCGAAATGGCCTGCGACGGAACACGCGACGCGCCACACATCGAAGCGGAGTACGCCAAAAATGTGACTGGCACCACGGGGATTCTGTCACAGATCGCTGAAACAAAACCGGCGCCCGTGAAGGGCGCCGGCATATTCGGTTGCCAAAGATGAACGGCGGCTGACTGAGTATCAGGAGCTCGCGTTCAGCACGGTCACAGCACGACGGTTCTGCGACCAGCAGGAGATGTCGTTACACACCGCGACCGGGCGCTCCTTGCCGTAGGAGATCGTGCGCATGCGGTTCGGGTCGATGCCGCGCGAGGCGAGGAACGAACGCACCGACTGGGCCCTGCGGGCGCCGAGGGCGATGTTGTATTCGCGGGTGCCGCGCTCGTCGGCGTGACCTTCGATGGTGAAGGAGTAGCGCGGATAGGTCTGCAGCCACTGCGCCTGCTTCTCCAGGGTCACGATCGCCTGCGGGGTCAGATCGGTCTGGTCGCTCTCGAAGAACACGCGGTCGCCAACGTTCACCACGAAATCCTGCTGGCTGCCGGGCGTCGCCGCGCTCGCATTGGCGTCCAGGCCGGCATTCTGCTTGGCGCAGGCGCCCATCGACAGCGCGATCGCGACCACCGCAGCCAGCTTCAATCCCTGGAGGATACGCATAGGATTCATCATTCCGGAGCCTCCACGCTCACGTTCGTCCACTGCTGTCCGGTCTACAGGGGGTTGGTTAAGCGAACGTTCCGTCAACCTTATCGGAACCTTGCCTCAGCCGGTCAAATGCCCCCAACCAGCGAAAAGCACCCATCATGGTTAATGGGTTGTAAATGTGGCGTGAGGGTGAAGGCAAGCGGCGATCACAGCCAAATCAGCCGAATTTTGCTTGAATTCGGCGCCTTGGCGGGCCGCTCAATGCCGCGGCACGCAAGTCTGACGTCGATCAGGCCAGGGTGGCGGCGGAAACCTTACGCGGGGCCGCAACCAGCGCTGGCCGAGAGACAGGCTGGGTCTGGCCGGCGCGATCGAACAGCATCCGCCGCTCGAAGGCGCTGGAGCGCATGATCGGAAAACGCGTCAACACCCGCTCCTTGAGCTTGGCGAAGTCGGAGGCCATCAGGACCACCTGACGCGAGTGCCAGCCCGGGAACGGACGCGGCTCGGTCAGGGTTTCATGCAGGAAAATCCGGCGATAGAACGCCTGATGATCCGTGCGCACCATCGCAAGTCCGAGATCCGCATTGAAATGGTCGCAGGCCAGATAGGCCAGCCGCAACGTCAGATAGGGCAGTTCGTGAAACCGCTGGCTCTTTTCCGGGTCCGCAGCAAAGCGCGCGGGATCGACGAAAACCTCGCCCCGATCGAGACGAGGGAGAAGAACATCACCGAACAATTCGGTGGTGTAGGACATCCGCCATTCCGACGTCAGGACGTGAAGGCGGAGCGAGCTGCAGAGCTCACCGTCGAGATAGACGCCGAAGATCCAGGCGTTGGGGGAATCGTCGTAGACATCGACGATGCGCTCGGACGCCGACGGGGAGATCAGCCCGCCATGCAGATAGGCCCTGTAGCGCATCGCGTAGACCGCATCGCGCTCCTCGGGAGTTTCGATCAGGCGGTAGTCGACGCGGTCGAACAACGCGGCTCCGCGAATCTCGAGCGGCGCACGCGCCTCGGCTCCTGACTTCATCTGATACTCCCACTGCCCGGGCAACTTCCGCGAGCATGGAAAAGATTAATGACTCCTTAACCGAATTGCAAAGGGTTCAAATTGTTAGGGTTAAGGCCGCGCCCGTAGAATCCCGGGGAATTCAAGCAGCAACCTGCAGGAAACATGGAGAAACAGTGAGGGCCGCGCGCCGGGCCGTGTGAGAACATCGGCGCCCTGTCTTGGCAGGACGACTTCCTTAACTTGGGAGGCGACCTCGTTTCAGCTCGACCTTGCGCGAAGGTTGATGCTGCGGATCATGTTGAAGGCAAGGACCGAGACGTCGTCCTGTTCAAGGTAGCCCGCCAGCCTGTTCAACTCGGTGCGAGGCGTCCTCAGTGCTTCTTTGGCACGGCTCGTTGACAACAATGACCGGGGCGATAGATCATCTGATGCAGTGCGCTATGGGGCGCCACCGGTCCGCGGCAAGGGAGCTGGCTCCCGCCCATCCTGAAATGATCTGATCGTTTCACGCTCCTTCTTCCGGCCTGTTTCAGCGGACTCCAGGCGATACGGAAGGAAGGTCGTCATGAGCCGCAAGCTCTCCGCCCGTTCAACTCTCGAAACCCTCAAGAAAGAAGCCAAGCGCTGGCTGAAGACGCTGCAGACCGGCGACGGGAATGCGCATCGCCGGTTGCTCGCTGCGACGCCGGCGGCTCCGGCCGAGCCGGGCCTGCGCGATGTCCAGCTCGCTTTGGCCCGCGAGTACGGCTTTGCCGGGTGGGCAGCGCTGTGCCAGGCGCTGGAAGACGCCCGACACTCGTATGCTGAGCGCGTGGAGCTTGTCTTGCGGTCGGCCGACTGGGCGGGCGACCACGCGACCGGCGCGCGCCTGCTGGCCCGCTGGCCGGAGATCGGCCGCGACAGTATCCACACTGCCGCAGCCACCGGGAACGTGGCGGAGGTCGAGCGACGCCTGACCGCCGATCCCATCGCCGCGAACCGCAAGGGCGGCCCGCTGGGCCGCGAGCCCTTGCTCTATCTGGCCTATTCGAACCTGCCCGGCAGCGAGACGCGCAGCGTAGAGATCGCAGTGCGGCTGCTGGACCACGGCGCCGATCCCAACGCCTGCTGGATTGGTCCCTGGGGCGAGCCTGCCTTTACCGTGCTCACCGGCGTGATCGGCCAAGGCGAAGGCGACCAGCCGCAGCATCCGCAAGCGAAGGACCTCGCCACCCTGCTGATCGAACGTGGCACCGATCCTTTCGACCCGCAGGCGCTCTACAACACCTCCATCACCCGCGACGACACCGACTGGCTGGATTTTCTCTGGACCCAATCGGAGCGACACCGACGGCTCGACGGATGGCGTGTGGCTTCCGAGACCCCGATCATTGGTGGTACCGTCGCACTGAACGCGCTCGACTACCTGCTTGGCAACGCGACGGCCTTCAATCATCTGAGGCGGGCGGAATGGCTGCTCGCGCATGGCGCGGACCCCAACAGCCTGCACGCCTATTCCCAACGCCCCCAGCGCGAGGAAGCGCTGATCCACGGCCACGTCGAGATGGTGGCACTGCTCCAACGTTTTGGTGCCGAGGCCACGACGCTCCAAGGCCTCTCGGCCTTTCGGGCCGCGTGCATGAGCCTTGACCGTGAAGCCTCGCGCGCGATCGCGACAAGTCACCCCGAATATCTCCGTGACCCGGAGCCGATGCTGACAGCGGCCCGTGCCGGCCGGGCCGACGCCGTGGCTCTGCTGCTGGAGTTGGGCGTGGACGTCGATGTCGCCGACGAGATCGAGCAGCGTGGACTCCAAGTCGCGGTCGCGGGTGGGTCGCTCGAGGTCGTCAAGCTGCTGGTCGCTCATGGCGCCGACATCGACCGCCCCACGACGAGCTTCGGCGGCGGGGCGATGGGATATGCAGCCCATTTCGACCGACGCGAGATCGCAACCTTCCTCGCGCCGTTAAGCCGCGATGTCCACAACCTGACCTGCCTCGGATTCAGAAACCGGCTCGCTGAGCTGTTCGCCGAAGATCCCGACCTGGTGAATGCTGGCCATACGCGGATGGGCTGCACGCCGCTTTTCTTTTTGCCGGCCGACGAGGCGCAAGCGATGGAGATGGCTGCCTTCCTGCTGGATCACGGCGCCGATCCGAGCATCCGGGCCTCGACGGATGGTCTGACGGCAGAAGAAAATCTGAGGAAGCACGGGCTGATCGAGCTGGCTGACTTCCTGGCCAATCGACACCCCAAAGGGAACCGGGGGACATGAGCTGAACACGCGACCAACTCGGGGTGCGATCAGTCTGCACGAACGATCGCCGTCATGACGGTATCGAAGACGTTTTCGCGCAGCCGCGCGCCTGCGGCTAAAGCGCGATGAGATTTGGTTGAATCATCGCGCTTTAGCTTTTTGTTTGAGCATGATCTTCCCGGAAAACCGCTTCGCACTTTTCCGGATCAGGCTCTAGGCAAACGACCGCGAGGAAATCGCGACGACCTGGGCGTCGGTGATGCGACGGCCATGGGAGGCGTCGAGCAATTGCCTGATACGGATGGCCGGGACCGGTCGGCTGAACAAATAGCCCTGCCCTTCCGAGACGGTGCCGTCGGCGCTGATCAGCTCGAGCTGCTCGTTGGTCTCGATGCCCTCGACCACGACCGACATGCCGAGATCGGCGGACAGGCGCGCCACGCCGCGCAGCAGCGTCAGCGGACGGTCGCTGTCGATGCCTTCGAGGAAGGAGCGGTCGATCTTGACCTTCTGCATCGGGAAATTGTGCAGATAGCTGAGGCTGGAATAGCCGGTGCCGAAATCATCCAGCGAAATGCGCACGCCGAGCGCATGCAGTTGCGACAGGATGTCATGGGTGAGCTGGGTGTTGCGCAGCAGCGAGGACTCGGTGATCTCGATCTCGAGGCGATGCGCCGGCAAGCCCGACACTTCGAGCGCATAGCGGATTTCGCTCAAGACGTCGCGCTGGTGGAATTGCTGCGGCGAGAAGTTGACGGCGACGCTGACACCCTCGGGCCACTTCATGCATTCCATGCAGGCGCGACGCAGGATCCAGCGGCCGAGATCGACGATCAGGCCCATATCCTCGGCGACCGGGATGATGTCGATCGGCGAGACCGTGCCGCGCACCGGATGGTTCCAGCGCAGCAGCGCCTCGCAGGTGGTGATCTTGCCGGACTTGAGATTGACCAGCGGCTGATAGAACAGCTCGAACTCCTCGTTGGCCAGCGCCTTGCGCAGGTCGAGCTCGAGGATGCGGCGTGCCTCGACGGTCGCCGCCATCTCGTCGCGGAAGAAGCAGAAGGTACCGCGGCCGTCGGCCTTAGCCCGGTACAGCGCCATGTCGGCGTTCTTGAGCAGGATGTCGGCGCTGGCGCATTCCGGCGAGGTCAGCGCGATGCCGACGCTGGCGCCGATCTCGACCAGATGATTGTCGATGCGGTAACGTTCGCTCAGGCGCTCGACGATACGGCGGGCAAGGCTCGCCGCATCCTCCGGCGCACTGATGTTCTGCTGGAACACGACGAACTCGTCGCCGCCGAAGCGCGCGACGAAATCCTCCGGCCGCAGCATCTCGCGCAGGCGGTTGGCGACAGCGCAGAGCAGCTGGTCGCCGCAGGGATGGCCGAGCGTGTCGTTGACCTGCTTGAACTGGTCGAGGTCGACGAACAGCAATGCGGAGAGCCGTTCGGCATGGTTGGAGGCCGCGAGCAGAGATTCGATCTCGTTTCGGAAATGGACCCGATTGGGTAGCGCCGTCAGTTCATCATAGCGGGCAAGATGCGTGATCTTGGCCTCGGCATTGCGCCGCTCGGTCACGTCCTCGAGCAGCACCACCGCGCCTCCGTCGGCCATCGGCTGCACGGTCCAGGACAGCGACCGGTTTCGCTCCGCGTCGGGATCGGCGGTGACGATTTCCCTTGCCTGCGCGCTCTCGATCGCGGCGATGATCGTCTCGGCGCTCGCCGCCGAGATCGAGCCCGAGCTGACGCATGCGCTGAGGACGTCACGCGCGCTGATGCCGCTGCGAATGAGCTCGTCGGGCAGGCTCAGCATCGCGCTGAAGCGGTGGTTCATCACCGCAAGCTGCCTGTCGAGGCGGAACATGCACAGGCCGTGCGGCATGTTGTTCAGCGCCGTGTCGAACTGGCCGGCGAGCGCCGCTTCGCGTTCACCGGCCACGACCGCCCGCATGAATATCCTGTGCAGATTGGCCGAGATTTGCATGATCGCCAGCAGGAATGCGGCGCTCACGAACGACATCGCGATGTAGTAGGGCGTGCCGTGCGACGCCAGCGCGATGACCGCCGGGCCGAACATGAGCCCGGCCTGCAGATGATAGATCGACGGCCGTCCGTAGGCCCGACCCGCACCTCCGCCGACGATGCCGGTGGTGATGGACAGCGCGATCATGTGGACGACGGCGTCGTCAGTGCTCACCAGGGCAAGGGAGCACCACGTTCCGATGGCAGCGGCCTGGATCAGCGCCCCGACCAAATAGCGCCTTTGCCAGAGCACGGCCTCTTCGTCGGTCAGGTTCGCCTTGCGCGGCAGGAACCGGAACAGGTCGAACAGGCGCAGAGCGCCGGCCAGGATGATCAGCCCCACCGTCGACCAGGTCAGAATCTGTCCGGTCCGGAGCGCGGTGATCGCCGCGCCGATGGCGACGAAGACGATCCCCGCAAACAACGGACCGGGCACTTCGAACAGTGAATCGTTCAGCGCCGCCGACACCGTGGGCGCGGCCTGTCCTCGATCGGATTTTCCGGTCTGGCTTGCGAACTGCATTTTCGTTTGTACGCGCGTCCTGTCTGGCGCGTACTTTTACCCACTCCAGATGAAGCCTTTCTGAGGGAACATCGTTAAAGTCGAGTTGTTTTTCGAAAATAGCGAAACTATTTCCGCTGAAATATCAAGCAACTAGGCAAGCGTTGCCGGGCGCAAGGTGAAGGAAAGCTTGCCGCGCGCGCAGAAACCGAAAAAATCAGCGCTGTTTTTCGACAACATCGCGCATTGAAGCGCGCGATCGGCCTATTGGCCCGCGGTGGCCGACAACAGCGGGGACCAGGCCGGATCGGAGGCGAAGCCCGGCGTCGGCACCTTTTGTTCAAAGCGGCCGGAGATGTCGACGGAGAACAGCGACGGCCCGGCGTTGCCGCCGGGATCGCGGAAGAACATCAGCACGCGGCCGTTGGGCGAGAAGGTCGGGCCTTCATTGTGATAGCCTGACGTGAGCAGACGCTCGCCGGAGCCATCCGGCTTCATGACACCGATCGAGAACTGCCCGCCGCCCTGCCGGGTGAAGGCGATGTAGTCGCCCTTCGGCGACCACACCGGCGTCGAATAAGTTGCGTTGTTGTCGTCCTTGGAGAAGGAGATGCGCTGCGCCTGTCCGCCACCCGCTGCCATCACATAGATCTGCGACCGGCCACCGCGATCGGATTCGAAGCAGATGCGGGTGCCATCAGGCGAATAGGACGGCGACGTATCGATCGCCGGTGTGTCGGTGAGGCGCGTGGTCGAGCGCGAACGCAGATCCATCACGAACAGGTTTGAATTGCCGCCCTGCTGCAGGCTCATGATGACGCGCTGGCCGTCCGGCGAGAAGCGCGGCGCGAAGGTCATGCCGGGGAAGTTGCCGACGATCTCGCGCTGGCCGGTCTCGATGTTGAAGAGATAGACCTTCGGATCGCCCTGCCCGAACTCCATGTAGGTGATCTCTTGCGAGTTCGGCGAGAAGCGCGGCGTCAGCACGAGATCGGAGCCGCGGGTGAGGTAGCGCACATTGGCGCCGTCCTGGTCCATCATGGCAAGCCGCTTGACGCGGCGCTCCTTCGGCCCGGTCTCGTCGACGAACACGACGCGGCTGTCGAAATAACCCTTCTCGCCGGTCATCTGCTCGTAGATCTGGTCGGAGATGATGTGGGCGATCCGGCGCCAATATTCCGGTGAGGTGAAATATTGCTGTCCCGCGAGCTGCTGGCCGGAAACCACGTCCCACAGGCGGAATTCGGCCTTGAGGCGACCGTCCTGCTGCCGCGTCATGCGGCCGGTGACGAGGGCCTGCGCGTTGAGGGTCTTCCAGTTCTGGAATTGCGGTGCGACGTCGATGTTGCTGATGCGTTCGATGAACGCGGCCTGGTCGATCGGGGCAAACAGGCCCGAGCGCTTCAGATTGTTGGTGATGACCTGGGTGACGCCGTTGCTGACCTCACCATCGGCGGGCGAGCCCGGCACGAAGTTGGTGATCGCGATCGAGATGGGCTGGAATCCGCCAGGACCGACTTGAAGCCGGCCCTGCGCAGTTGCGGCGCGTCCGGCCAGCAGAGTCGAACCCGCGGCCGCGATGAACCCACGTCGCGTCAGAAATGGCATCTTGTTCACCTGAGTTAGCTCATGTCGGATCTAGCTCTGATCTTTCATATCGAAAGTCAGCGCAATCGTTTTCCAAGTGTCGTACTGGGATTTCGGCAAGAATACGTAGGGCGCACACTCTTGGATAGCACGCTTGGCACTCTCCGCCATCGCATTTGCAATTGTCCGAGACGGTCCTCGTACGGCGACAATGACAGGCACCGAGGCGAGCGTGCCATCGGGACGCATCTGAATGTCGATGTCGGCCGCAAACTGATCCTTGTCCTGAGCATCGTAAGGGAAATTGAAGCAGTGCTTCACGGCCGCAACGAAAGCGCCCTGCCAGGTCGCGACGTTGTTGGCGGCTGTCCCCGACGTCGAGCCCAGTGACGCCGACGCATTCAGCGCCGCCCCTGTCAGCTCGTGCCGGGTCGCAGCACGCTTGTCGAGGTCGCGGGCAATCTGCGCGGGATCGAAGGTGCGCTCCTTGGGCTTCGGCTGCTGCTGCGGCTGGACAGCGGCGACTTTTTGCTCCACGGGCTTGGGCGGCGGCTTCTTGGTGTCCAGCTTCTTTTGAAGCTCCGCGATCGGATCTTCCTTGGCCGGATCAGGCTTCTTCTCCTGCGGCTTCGGCTCTTCCTTCGGCTTCGTCTCTGCGACCGGCTTCGGCGGATCGGGCTTCTTCTCGACCGGCTTTTCGACGGGCTTCGGCGGCGGGTCGGGCGTCGAATTGGTCTTGATCAGCTCTTTCTTCTCGGTGACCTTGCCGACGGAATCTTCCTCGGGCTTGGCCTCGGCGATCTTCTCGACCTTGGGCTTCGGCTCTTTCTTGTCGCCGGTCTTCTGCCCCGACATCATCTGCGCGAGCTGGTCGCTGGAGATGATGTCGACCGGAAGCGACTCCTGCGCGATGTAGGCTTTGCTGCTAAAGGTGAGCAGGCCCCACCCCAGCACGAGGACGTGGAGGACAATCGACGCAACGAGTGTCTTGTCGACCTTCACCTTCACTGGCCTAAGACCCCTGATCCGCTTCGGTGACGAGCGCCAGCTTCTTGAAGCCGGCGCCCGACAGCAGGCCCATCACCCTGGCCACCGTGCCGTAATCCGCCTTCTTGTCGGCGCGCAGATAGATGCGTTCCTCGAGCCCGCCCCGCGCGTCCGTGATCGCCTTCAGCTTCGGGATCAGCTCGTTGATTGCGATCTCCTGGTCGTTGATGAACACCTTGCCCTTGATATCGACCGACATCTGGATCGGCTTCTGGTCGTTCTGCTCGAGGCTCTTGGCCTGGGTCTGCGGCAGGTCGAGCGGCACGCCGACCGTGAGCAGCGGCGCCGACACCATGAAGATGATGAGCAGCACCAGCATCACGTCGACCATCGGCGTGACGTTGATCTCGGCCATGACCGGCTTGCGCCGGCTGCGACGGCCGCCGCCTCCGGACGAACTGGCTACGTTCATGCCCATGGCTTGATGCCCAATCTCACCTTCACACTATACATGCCACCCGTCAGCCCCGCTCGTCGATCTGGCGGGACAGGATGGCTGAAAATTCGTCAGCGAAGCCCTCGAGCCGCTGGGCCTGTCGGTTCACCTCGGAGGTGAACTTATTGTAGAAAATAGTGGCAGGAATGGCGGCGATAAGGCCGACCGCGGTCGCAAACAGCGCTTCCGCGATACCGGGCGCCACCACCGCCAGAGAGGTATTTTTGGACGCCGCGATCGACTGGAAGCTCGACATGATGCCCCAGACCGTGCCGAACAGGCCGACGAAGGGCCCGGCGGAGCCGACGGTGGCCAGCACCAGCAACCGGCGCTCCAGCCGTTCGACCTCGCGGGCGATCGAGACGTTCATGACCTTGTCGATCCGCATCTGCAGCCCTGCGACCGAGCGGGCATGGCTCTCGAACGACCGCTTCCATTCTCGCATCGCGGCGACGAAACAGGCCGCCATGGAATGGGTCGGCTTGGCCGAGAGGGTGCGATAGAGCTCCTCGATCGACTCGCCGGACCAGAACGCCTGCTCAAACCGGTCCATCGAGCGGCGGGTGCGGGCGTAGAGGAAGATCTTGTCGATGGCGATGGCCCAGACCCAGACCGAGCAGGACAACAGGCCCAGCATGACGCATTTCACGATCCAGTGAGCCTGCCAGAACAGCGCAATCAGCGACACGTCGGCGGAGGCGGCAACCGGAAGGGCAGATTGAGCCACGTCGGCCGGATTCATCAGCAAGTTCCTCTCAAGGCGATCGTTACCTATGTCCCGGCGAGCCCAATGGCGGCCGGTTCCCCAATAGCCGCGCTAGCACCGGCGCGGCCGGCAAGCCCGCTCAAAGCCTTGTCTTTCTGGGGTGCAGGGGCTTCCAAAGCCGCCGCCTGCATTCCCTGCCAAGATGTCAAAACTATGGGCCTCGACGACAGCTCCGGGCGCGATTGTCCGGAAATACCAGAGCCCGGCGTTGGTTAATGCGGGGTTACCAGGGCCGAATTTGGCTGCGGAAAAGGGTGGCAGCGCAGGGGGATGGGCGTATCGGTGCAGAATGCGGGGTCGTGGGGCTTACGCCGCGGAGGCAGGTTCGGGGCAATTCGTCAGTCGCGCCGGATTGCCGACGGCGGTGCAGCCGGCGGGGACATCTGATGTCACGACCGTTCCGGCGCCGATCTTGGCGAAATCGCCGATGCTGACATCGCCGAGAATGGTCGCGCCGGCGCCGATGAAGACACCGTGGCCGATGCGCGGCGAGCGCGTCGGCATTTCGCTGCCGCGACCAATGCTGACGTTCTGGAGGATGGTGACGTCGTCGCCGATGACGACGGCGGCGCCGATGACGATGCCGGTGGCGTGGTCGAGATAGACGCCAGATCCGATTGTCGCGGCAGGATGAATGCTGACCTGGAGGACGTTCGAGGCCTCGTTCTGAAACAACAGCGCCGCATCGTGATGATCGTGGCGCCAGAGCCAGTGCGAGACGCGCCAGGCTTGCAGCGCGACATAGCCCTTGAAATGCAGCAGCGGCGGCAACAGGCCGGTGATGGCGGGGTCGCCGTGCGCGATGGCCTGCAGATCACGGCCGGCGGCGTCGATCAGATCGGGGTGCCGGCGAAAGGCCTCGCGGGAAAAAACAGTGAAGCGTTCGCGCTCGTCGGCGTTGCCGCCAAGCCGGCGCCCGATCAGATTAGCGAGCACTGCCGCGAAATCATCATGCGTAAGAACGGCGTCGGCAACGGCTCTGCCAAACACGGGATCGGCAGAAACGACGCGCTGCGCTTCATCGCGAATGCTCTGCCAGAGGCTGTCGCTCGCCATGATCGCAGCTCGTGCCATCGTCGCCTCCGGTATCTCGATGCTGTCCTATATAGGTCGTGGGCCAGGAGGCGCCAGCGGCGCCCGGAGCATCATGCCGCAGATCCCCGTGAGGCTACGAGCTTGCATGCCAGATGCCGGCGCCCCTATAGAACACCCGATCTCCTTCACCCAAGGTCACGCCAACACATGTCGCCCAACGCGCCCGCCGATGACCATCACGACGACGTCATGTATCCCTCCGCCATACCGTTCGTGCTGGTCCATCTCGGCTGCTTCGCGGCGATCTGGTCGGGCGTCACCTGGCAGGCCGTCGCGATCTGCGCTTCACTCTATGTGGTGCGCATGTTTGCGATCGGGGCGGGCTACCATCGCTATTTCTCCCACAAGGCCTTTGCGACCGGGCGGGTGTTTCAGCTCGCCCTCGCCTTTCTGGCGCAAAGCAGCGCGCAGAAGAGCGTATTGTGGTGGGCGGCCAAGCATCGGCACCATCATCTGCATTCCGACACCGAGCATGACGTGCATTCGCCGCGGCACCGCGGCTTCCTCTACAGCCATGTCGGCTGGATCTTCTACCGGCAGCACGACGCGACCGACCTGGTGAAGGTGGGCGATCTCACCGTCTATCCGGAGCTGATCTGGCTGCATCGGCTCGAGCTGGTGCCGGCCTTCGTGCTTGCGGTGCTCTGTTTTGTGGTGGCGGGATGGTCGGGTCTCGTCGTCGGATTCCTGTGGAGCACGGTGCTGCTCTATCACGCGACCTTCTGCATCAATTCGCTCGCCCATGTCCATGGACGCAAGCGCTACGTGACCGGCGACGATTCCCGCAACAACTGGCTGCTGGCGCTGCTCACGCTGGGCGAGGGCTGGCACAACAATCACCACGCCTACCAGAGCAGCGTGCGACAAGGCTTTCGCTGGTGGGAGATCGACCTGACCTATTACACGCTCAAGGTCCTGTCCTGGTGCGGGATCGTCTGGAGCATGAAGGCACCGCCCGAGCTGGTGCTGCGCAACGAGCAGCCGCTCGGCGCGCGCGTGATCAATCGCGCCGCCCGCGAGCTTGCCGGGCGATTCGACGCGCACGCGCTGGCACACGCGATCTCGTCGGCGCTGCACCGGGCCGATCTCGCCCAATTGCAGCTGCCGTCGCTGCACGACATCCTCAATCGCGCCCATGAAGGCGTCGATGCGCTGACGCATCTGCATCTGCCGAAGATTCCGACCCGCGACGAGTTTGTCGCCGAGGCGCGGGCCATGTTCGCGCGGACGCGATCCCTCAACGAGATCGTCGACCACGCCTACGAGCACTTCCTGACATCGGTGCGCGCGCAGCTCGTGACGGTGCGCTGAAGCGCGCGACTGCCTTCATCTGTGGCTCGCTCAGGTGAGACGAGGCACGGCGCGCTTGCTTTGGCGGGAGAACAGGATGCCCAGCGCGCAAAAGCCGAGGACCATCATCGTCCACGTGGACGGTTCAGGAACACCTGGCGTCAATTCGACGAGTGTTCCGATGATGGGTCCGCTCGCGGGTTCCGCCGCCTGCGGATTCGCATCGAATCTCACCGAAAACTTCTGATTCCCCTTGAGACCCCAGGGATCTCCGGGAGTGCTGACGGGAAGGTTGGTGATTGCGGCAATGTCGAGTCTCAACCTCTCGCCGTTGAATTGAAAAGTCTTTGATCCGAATGTGACGGTGCCGGAATGTCCGTCCGGGTCACCCGTGAAATAGACGTCGACAGTCGTGCCGTCCGACTGGGCGAACGTGACTTTCAGATCGAGAAAATCCGCCGCCGTCAGGCCTCCCCGTTGGCCGATGGTTATCGTTCCCAAATTGAGCGGTGACGACAGGTTTGGAACATCAAACAGTTGCCCCGTGGCGGTCAGACCTGCCCCACTGCTGGTATGTAAGAAGTTGCACAGGGCGGCGAGGCTTGCACACGACTCAGCAGGAGTGTCGCTGAACATGACCGTCGACAGCCCTATGACGTCTGCATTCGCGGAAGTCGCCATCGAAATGGCCGCTGCCATCAAGCCGGCAATCCTGACCAACCGCATGATCGTTCTCCCATTGCACGTCGAATGACGCTTAGGCCGTGCATACACGGCGAAACCTTCCGCGCGATGCGACTAAGGCCAGGCCGACAAAACCGAGGATCGCCATGGCCCATGTTGACGGCTCCGGCACCGCTGTCTGGAGCGCAAAATTGTGCGTGGGACCGTGATCCAGGATGCTGCCGTCCACGCCGAGCGACCACAAGCCCGTTAGCTGCGTATTGAAAATGTAATTGTGAAGCCCGTTATGGAAATAGTCGGTCGGGGAGTAGAGATAAGCGGTCACGTCTGCCGGCCCGTGCGCGGAGATCTCGCCCGACAAGGAGGCCTCCGTGAAAGTGATGGCTGGCGTGAAAACGCTTGAGGAATAGACGAAGCTGACAAAGTCACCGGACGTCAGCGCCATACCGGGCGTGTAGCCCTGGAGGGTCAGATATCCGACGACTCCCGTACAATCGGAACAATCGGCCGTGAACTTGTAGACGGAGGCAAAGACACTGTGAGGCTGCAACCAGAGCACCGACAGCAGCAGAACTAGCCTCGCGCAAATCGATTTTGTCATTTGGCGTCCGATTGAATGCCAGCACGTACATCAAGCCGGTGAGAACGCGACCCTATCAGCGGACGAAACTGATCTCGTCACCCAACCGGGTGACACGTGCGTTCTGCCGGAGAGAATTATTGGTCGACCGAAGCTGCTGCAGATGCCTGGCGCCCCGCAACGCGCCGAAGGCGCTGTCGGCGGCTTGTCGGGCGCGGATCGGCTCTATCGCGGCGCGCGGTCCTGATGGCCATGGACGACACCGCAGAGCTGGCGGCCGCAGGTGCGGAAATGGCAGTCGGGATCGCCGGCGCAGCCGCCATAGACGAAGCTCATATAGGCCAGCACCGCGAGGGCGGTCACGCCGAGCAGCAGGCGGGTGGTGAGGTCCATGAGCTTTGGTGTCTCCGAACCGTGCGCCGGTTCGGCAGACGGAAACGCGCGCATGACGTTCTTCAAAAACCAAACCGCCCGCCTGCGGGATGCGCAGACGGGCGGCTCGGGGCCATCAGGACTTTGGGGGCATGCGCCTGAAGGCTTTGGGAGGCGTCAGCTTCAGATCAGCCCTGCGGCTGGTCGGTCGGCGGCGGGGTCGGACGCGTCTTGTGCTGGGCCATGAACTGGTCGAACTCTTCCTTGTCCTTGGCGTGACGCAGACGGTCGAGGAAGTTCTTGAACTCGACCTGCTCTTCCTCGAGCCGACGCAACGTCTCAGAGCGATATTCGTCGAAGGCGCGGTTGCCGGAGGACGGCGGGCCGAAGCCAAAGCCGCCGAAGCCGCGGCGCTCCATGCGGTCGCGCATGCGGTCCATCTTGTACTGCATGCGCTCCATCTTGTTCTGCCAGCGATCCGAATTGCTCCAGCACGACATTCTTCTGCTCCCGAGTGTGAAAAAGAGAAGGGCAAGTCCGATCGGCCACCAGATGATGAAGCCGAGAATGGTCACGGCAATCCAGCCAGGATGCCAGGGCGTATCGAGCATGCGGGGCCGCTCGTATTGTTGGTATTGGTCCGAGGGGCCGCGCCAGCGATTGACATCAGCGGTGTAGGCCATTTCCCTTCTCCATCACGGCATCAGCGCCGTTGTGAATGTAAATAACATTTACATAGCTAGACCATCCGGCGATTTTGTCAAGCTGGCGGCCTGACAGGCCCGCGGAATTATTTGCGCAACTTTATTTCGGCTTGCCCCAGGGGCCGCCCGGCGGCACGCCGGAACCGGAGGATGCCTCCGGGGGCACCGGCGGCGGCTCGGCGCCTTTCGCCTGTGGCCTGCGGTCGGTCGGGAAGCCGAGGCCGCGCAGATAGATCAGCACCTCGGCTTCGAGCAGTTCGTCCGGCGACATCGGCAGCTTGCGGCGCGCGGCGTCGCCGCGGGAGAACAGCGAGGCGACGCCATGCGCCATCGACCAGATATGCAGCGCCATCATCATCGCCGGCGGGCGCGGCGTGCCCGGAGGGGCAAGCGCCGCAAGCCGCTCCGCGGCGGCGCGAATGACGTTGAATGCGCGCTCGCTCGCGGCCTGCAGCGCCGGATTGGAATCCACCGGCAGCCCCGATTCGAACATCGCATTGTAGAAGGCGGGCTCCTCGCGGGCGAAGGCGAGATAGGCGCGGCCGACGCGCTCGAACGCGGTGACGGTGTCGGGACGCCCGTCGTCCCAGGCTGCGGTCAGCCGCGACTCGAACTGTTCGAAGCCGCGCTGGGCAATCGAGGACAATAGTTCGTCGCGGTCGCGGAAATGCCGGTAAGGCGCCGCGGCGCTGACGCCGGCCATGCGCGCCGCGTCGGCAAAGGTGAAGCCGGCCGCGCCCTTCTCGGCGATCAGCCCGAGGGCGGCCTGCAGAAGTGCTTCCTTCAGATTGCCGTGGTGATAGCCGCGCTCGGCGCGGCGCTGCTCCTTGCGCCAGCTCATGTGAACGACCTTTACATGAGCCGGGCGTGAAGGTCACTAGCAGGAATCGGGCGTGATTACCTGTGCCTTCCCGCCGTCCGGGCCCGGGATCGAGCCCGGACGTTCCCCTGGAGCTACATCTGCGGAATGGCCAGCACGGGCATGACCTCGATCGCCTCGCCGGGAAAGATCGCAAAATGCGGATGGTTCTCGAACAGTTTTGCGGCTTCCTCCTGCGAGGCGGCCCGCACCACCGTGAAACCGGTCAGCGCGTTGCTGACCTCGGTGATGCCGCTGGCGTCGATCTTGCGGGTCTTGCCCAGCGGACCGCCCATCTCGACGATGACGTCCTTGTGCTTCTCGACCCAGCCATGCCAGGCGGCCATGCCCTCGCGCTCCTTGGCCTTGCGTTCGGCCTCGGGAAGCGCGTGCCACGCCGCCGCTTTCGATCCGGACATGCTGCCGAGATAGACGGCGAGAAATTTGTGTTCGGCACTCATGGATATCTCCTCTGGTTGATAGGCTGAACAAATGGCGGACGCCGCCCTCTACGTCTTCAGGCCGCTGAAACCGGCGGCGGCGGCCTGCACCTCAGGCGAAAAATCGGCGATTTCCTGGACCTGACGAATCTCGATGATCTCGTTGGCCGAGGCCGGGCACTTGCTGGCCCAGGCGATCGCCTCATCGCGCGAGTCGACCTCGATCATCCAGTAGCCGCCCAGCACTTCCTTGGCTTCGGTGAAGGGGCCGTCGGTGACAACAGGCACGCCGGTCGAGAACGAGACGCGCGCGCCCATCGACGGCGGATGCAGGCCGTCCAGCGTGATCAGCACGCCGGCATCCTTCAGCGCCTCGTTGTAGCGCATCATCGCGGCAAAGCGTTCGGGATCGAGTTGCACGTCCGGCGGCGCGGCCTCGTAGCCGAGCGGGATCATCAGCATCATGAATCGCATGCGGTTCCTCACTAGCCTCATCGTTCCCTTGTAAGACGAACGACGCCCTCCAAAACCGACACGCTCGTGGAATTATTTCGGAGGTCATGCGGCGCGCCAGGCGGCGCCATGTGACCAAATGAGCGCTCGTCGCTTGCGCCGGACCAATGAAACTGTCATGCCGCGGGCGAGAAGCAAAGGACCGCATCATGACCTCCTCCCCCGCCAAAGTCGCCCTCGTCACCGGTGCCGCTCGCGGGATCGGGCTGGCGACAGTGAAACGCTTCCTCGCCGAGGGGTGGCGCGTGGCGCTGCTCGATATCGCGGGAGAGCTGCAGGCGAGCGCCGCAGCGGCGCTGAAAAATCCCGACGCCACACTGGCAATCACCTGCGACGTGTCGGACGCGGCCGCCGTGCGGGCCGCGATGGCCGCAGTCATGAGCCGCTTTGGTCGGCTCGATGCTCTCGTCAACAATGCCGGCATCGCCGTGTTCGCGCCGGTGCTGGAGACCGGCGACGACGACTGGGCCAGGATCATGGCGGTCAATCTCACCGGCCCGTTCCTGTGCACCAAGGCGGCCGCGCCGCTGATGCGCGAGCAGGGCGGCGGCGCCATCGTCAACATCACCTCGATCTCGGCGGTGCGGGCCTCGACGCTGCGTTCGGCCTACGGCACCAGCAAGGCTGGGCTCGCGCATCTCACCAAGCAGCTCGCAGTCGAGCTCGCCTCGCTCAACATCCGCGTCAACGCGGTCGCGCCGGGGCCGGTCGACACCGCGATGGCAAAGCAGGTGCACTCCAAGGAGATCCGCGCCGATTATCACGACGCCATTCCGCTGAACCGCTACGGCCTGGAGGAGGAACTGGCGGAAGCGATCTACTTCCTGTGCTCGGAGCGCGCGAGCTACATCACCGGTCAAATTTTGGCCGTCGATGGCGGCTTCGATGCGGCGGGCATCGGCCTGCCGACGCTGCGTGGCGAGCGGCGGAACGGGTAGGAACCTTGTAGGGTGGAGTGCTTCATGCGACGCGTCACCTTCCTCAAAGTCCTGGCGCTCGCAGCCGCCCTGCTCGCCGCCGTACCGGCGCGAGCCGAGATCCGCATCATCCAGAGCCCCGGCGGACAGGTCGGACCGTTCCTCGATCTGTTCGAGAAGGTGCGCGCGAGCGGCGAGCGCGTGGTGATCGACGGTCCTTGCCTGTCGGCCTGCACGCTGGTGCTCAGCATCGTGCCGGGCGAGCGCATCTGCGTCACCAAGCGCGCCGTGCTCGGCTTCCATGCCGCGCGTTCGGTCGATCGGCGCGGGCGCTTCTATGCCGAGCCGGAAGCATCAGAAGCCGTGCTCGAGGCCTACCCAGGCCCGGTCCGCGACTGGATTAGCCAGCGCGGCGGCCTCACCTCTCGATTGCTCTTGCTTAAGGGGCGCGACCTCGCCGCGATCTATCCACGCTGCCGATGACGGCAGGAGCGCACTCGCAACGGCTGGCTAACGCAACGTGCCCACAAGGAGCACGGCCCGTCACAAGCCGGCTACTGTTCTAGTGGAAAACGACGTGGATCACTGGCGCGAGCTTTAAGCTCGCGCAGATCAACATTCCCCACAAAGCAAAATTGATCTGTAGCGCCGCCGCCATCGGTCGCTCCCTTCCCAGTCGCGTCCACCCTAATTTGTAGTTATTATGAATATAGTTACTGATTCCGCCGGAAAGTGCACAGCCTATTCTTGCGCCAGTTGTTGTGCGATGCGATCCGCACCGCGTCACGAAGCCGCTCACGCGGTTCTCACGATGCGACGCGCGTGCACGAATCTCCTTTCGGCCATGCTGACGACGTCGTTTTCCCTCAAGTCCGAGGTAAGCGTCGCACTGCAATGTTTTCCGCGCCAATTCGCCTGGCGCACCGCATGGCAGGCCCGGCATGGCTCGACACATTCTCGTCTTGCTCAGTTTTTGCGCAGCGCTCGCGGGATGCGCAAGCGCGCCGGCGGCCGAGCGCCGCCCGATTGCGTGGGATGGACTCGGTCAGGATCCCAACCGTCCTGCGGTCGCAAAACATCGCCTTGCCAATCCCCCTGCGCGGGAAAGCGATCCCAATCTGGAGCGGCAAAGGGTGCTGGCCACGCTGCGCCCCTATTCCGACGCGTGGTGGGCCGTCAACGACGAGATCGAGGCCGAGAACGACAGGCAACTCGAATCGAAGCTCGTGATCTGCCGCAGTTGCGTCACACAGCCACCGATCGAGGACACGACCGGATCAATCCGCTGACATTGTGGCGGGTGACGCTCTTCGGCGCGGCACCCTCTCCTGCAGCTATTGAACACTCAAGAGAGGGCTTCGCCGCTCGGCAGATGTCGTCCACGCTCACATGCCTTCGGCCGGGCAGTTCACCATCCACGGGATGCCGAACTTGTCGACGCACATGCCAAATCCCTTGGCCCAGAACGTCTTGCTGAAGGGCATGGTGACGATGCCGCCATCGGCGAGCGCGTTGAACTTACGCTCTGCCTCCGTGGGGTCCATGACCGTGAGCGAGATCGAAAAGCCCTGCGGCTTGTGAAAATGCTCAGGCGGCGTGTCAGAGGCCATCAGCACGGCGCCGCCGGGCAGGGTCATCCGCGCATGCATGATGGTTTTCTCGCGACCGGCTGGCCCCGGAGGCATATCCGACGGCGGCGCTTCCGAGAGGCGCATCATGGCGTCGATCTTGCCGTCGAGCACCTTGGCGTAATAGTTGAAGGCTGCTTCGCAGGTGTCCTGATAGAACAGATAGGCACTGAGCATCGCTTCTCTCCTCTTTGTGTCCTCGATCGCCCTTGGTCGCACCTTGGGCCGTTCCTTGGGCCGTTCTTTGGGCCGTTGCTGGCGCTACTTCTCGGTGAGCTTCTTCAGGCTGGCGAGGCCGGATTCGAAATCCTTGCCGATCATGCTGTCCATGTTGATGAAGACCTGCATCACCTTGGACATGAAAGGCGCCGGACCGTACATCGCCCATGTGACGAGTGTGGCATCGCCTTGCGGCACAAAAGTGAACTCAGCGGTGTTGTGACCCTCGAAGGGGCGCAGGAAATCGAGCTTGATCCGAAGCTTCGACGGCGTGTTTGCTTCGAGGATTTCCATGTGGCCGGCGCCGACATTGTTGTTGCCGTCCCAGGCATAAGTCGCCCCCTTGCCTGATGCGGTTCCGCCGAAGGTGCGCTTCATGGCGGGGTCCCGGTCCTCGTAGGGTGACCAACTGGTCCAGAAGTGGAAGTCGGCAACCACCGGATAGATCGCATCGGCCGGCGCCTTCACGGCGAGCGAGCGCTCGACACGGAACGTGTCCGGCTTGGTGAGAGCGAAGACGAGAACGCCCGCGATTCCCACCGCGAGCACGACGGCAATGATGGCAACAGCTTTCAGCATGAACGGCTCCCTTGATACAGGAATAAGACGAAGGGGAGCGGCGTGGCCCGACAAATGACGGAACGATTTTTTAGACAGGTTGCCCTATTTCGTTTTCACACTCTGCCGCGCACTGCCTTCGCCGGCCTTCGGCTGGTTGTCCCGGATCAGGCGATCGATGTGCATGCGGATGTGGGCGGCTTCGGCCGAGGTATTGGCGAGCGCGATGGCACGGTCGAAGGCGATGCGGGCCTCGTCGTTGCGGCCGAGCTGCATCAGGAAGGCGCCGCGCACGCCGTAGAAATGGAAGTAGTTGGCAAGCTTCGGCGCCAACGGCTCGATCAGGTCTAGCGCGGCCTGCGGCCCGCGGACCTTGGAGACCGCGACCGCGCGGTTGAGCGTCACCACCGGCGAAGGCTGCACCACCTCCAGTGCACCGTAGAGCAGGTCGATCTGGGTCCAGTCGGTCTCGTCAGGCGTCGCTGCGCGCGCATGCAGCGCGGCGATCGCGGCCTGGATCTGATAGGGACCGCTGCGGCGGTGGCGCATCGCCTTGTCGATCAGCGCCAGCCCCTCCGCGATCATGGTGCGATTCCAGAGCGAGCGATCCTGGTCGTCGAGCAGGATCAGCGAGCCGTCTTCGGCAAAGCGCGCGGCGCTCCGCGCATGCTGTAACAGGATCAGCGCCGTCAGCCCCATGATCTCCGGCTCGCTCTGGAATAGCCGCAACAGCAGCCGCGCCAGCCGGATCGCCTCCTCGCACAGCGGTTTTCTGGTCTCGGCCGTGTCGCCGCTGGCCGAATAGCCTTCGTTGAAGATCAGATAGATCATCGCGGCGACCCCGGCGAGCCGCTCCGAGCGCTCGATCGCGCCCGGCGTCTCGAACGGAGTCCCGGCCTCGGCGACCTTGGCCTTGGCGCGGGTGATGCGCTGCTCCATCGCGGCCTCCGAGACCAGGAAGGCGCGCGCGATCTGCTTCACGGTGAGGCCGGAGACGATGCGCAGCGCCAGCGCGATCTGCTGCGTCGCCGGCAGTTGCGGGTGACAGCAGATGAACATCAGCCGCAAGATGTCGTCGCGATAGTGCGAGCCGTCGAGCCGTTCGGCAAGCGCGCCTTCAGCGTCGTCGAGATCGGAGATCGCCTGGTCGTCGTCCGGCAGCGGCTGCTGCTTGCGGTTGCGCCGGACCTCGTCGATGGCGACGTTGCGGCCGACCATGATCAGCCAGGCCGCGGGATCGCGCGGTGGCCCGTTCTGCGGCCAGCTCTTGAGCGCGCGCAGGGACGCGTTCTGGAACGCCTCCTCGGCCGTATCGAGATCGCGGAAATAGCGCAGCAGCGCGCCAACCGCCTGGGGTCGCGCCGAAGTCAGCGCGGTCTCGATCCAGGCGGTATCCGTGTCGCTCACGCCGAAATCCCTCCGGGCCGGAATACGCCGACGGGACGCACCTCGTAGGCGCCGCCGGGATTGGCGGCGCCAAGGTCGCGCGCGACGTCGAGCGCATCGTCGAGATTCTTGCAGTCGACAATGTAGAAGCCGAGCAGCTGCTCCTTGGTCTCGGCATAGGGGCCGTCAAGCACGAGCGGCGGGTCCTCCTTGCGCAGCGTCGCCGCCGCGGTGGTCGGCAGCAGCCGGGCCACCGGTCCGAGCCGACCCTGCTGGGTCAGCCTCTCCTGCACCACGGCGAGCTTCTTCATCACGGCCTCGTCCTGGTCCTTGCTCCAGGAGCCGACGAAGTCTTCGTCATGATAGCAGAGGATCGCATAAAGCATGGGCAGCACCTTCCCTGAACGCTTGTTTTGAAGACGATCCACTATGCCCTGCCCCGACAGGGCTGCGGAAATAATTTGCGAGAAAAATCCGACAGATCGTGCCAAGGAGGGCCTTCAAAAGCGGAACCCGACGAGGCACTTCGAATGAGCAAAGGCACACTGGCCGTCCTGATCAACAGCACGCAGCAGAACTGGCTGCCGGAGCGCTGGAAGGCCCGGTTCGACGCGGTCTGCAATGGCCGCCGCGTGGTGCTGCTGCCGGATGCCTCGCTCGATCCGGGCGAGGTGCATTATGCCGCGGTCTGGAAGCCGGTGCCGGGCGACCTCGGCGCCTTCCCGAACCTGCGGGCGATCTTCAATCTCGGCGCCGGCGTCGATGCGCTGATGGCCGACGGCAGCCTTCCCAGCGTGCCGCTGGTGCGCGTCGCGGTCCCTGACCTCACCAACCGCATGACCGAATATGTCGTGCTGCACGTGCTGATGCACCACCGCCAGGAGCTGTATCTGCGGGAGTCGCAGCGCGCCAGGCGCTGGGAGCCGAAATATCAGTGGCCGGCGAGCGCCATCACCGTCGGGGTCATGGGCCTCGGCACGTTGGGTGCCGATGCAGCCGACGTGCTGCGGCGGCTCGGCTTCCGCGTCGCCGGCTGGAGCCGCAGCCCGCGCACGATCGCCGGTGTCGAGTGCTTCCATGGCGCGGCGGGCATGGACGCATTCCTGCGCAAGACCGACGTCCTGGTATCACTGCTGCCGCTGACACCCGATACGAACGGCATCCTCAACCGCGACGTCTTCGCCAAGCTCAACCGCACGAGCCCGCTCGGCGCGCCCGTGCTGATCAATGCCGGCCGCGGCGGCCTGCAGAACGAAGCCGATATCCTCGCCTGCCTCGACGACGGCACGCTCGGCGCCGCCTCGCTCGACGTCTTCGTGCAGGAGCCGCAACCGGCGGACAGCCGCTTCTGGACCCACCCCAAGGTGCTGCTGACCCCGCACAACGCCGCCGACACCGACGCGGATGCGATCTCGGCCTATGTCGCCGAGCAGATCGCAACGTTCGAGGCGGGCGGCGCACTGGAGAACGTAGTGGACCGCGCGCGCGGGTATTAAGGCTCGCCCGCTGAAAAGCTTGGGGTCGTCCTGGCTTTCGCCAGGACGACGTTGAGGAGATAGTTCGCACGACAGATACGAGGTCGGCTCGACGACAGCCTATCGCTTGCCACCCACCATTACATCAATCGCGCCCGTGACGATCGCCTCCAGCTCCTTGCGCGGCACGCGCGCGCGAGAGCGGATGGCGATGGTGTGGACGGTCGCGGATGCAAGCTGGGCCAGCACCGACGGATCAGCGCTCGCCGGCAGCTCGCCCTTTTCCTTGGCGCGGCGGAAGCAGTTCGCAAAGGCCTTGTCGAGCTCGGTCAGTCCATCGAGCACCATGGCGCGGATCTCGGGATCGCCGACCGCTTCCGACGCTGCCGTCACCACCGTGAAGCAGCCGCGCGGGCCGGTCTCGCCGGACAGATAGATGTTCAGCGCGGACGCAAAGATGCGCTCCAGCCGCTGGCGCACCGGCATCTCCTGACGAAAGATCTCGGCCATCGATGCGCGTGCGTCCTCGCGGTAGCGCTGATAGCTCTTGATGTAGAGCTCGCGCTTGTCGCCGAAGGCACTGTAAAGGCTCGGCCGGTTCATGCCGGTGGCCTCGCTGAGATCGTCGAGCGAGGTCGATGCAAAGCCCTGTCTGCGGAACAGGTCGAGCGCCTTGCCAAGGGCGATGTCGGGTTCGTAGGCACGTGGCCGGCCGCGGCGTTTCGGTTCGGCGGCAGCAGCTGGCGGCTTTGCTTTTTGTACCATATCGCAAGTTAATCCTTGACCGACCCCATATTATGCAAGACAGTACAAAAATCAATCTGGCCAGGTTGAGCGACACTCACTCAGAGAAACGGCCCAAGGAGGCACCAGATGGATCTCTATTTCTCGCCGCTCGCCTGCTCCATGGCGACGCGCGTCGCGCTTTATGAAGCCGGCGCTGATGCGACCTATCTCGAAGTCGATCCCCCGACCAAGACGGTGCTGAAGGACGGCTCCGACTTCCGCGCCGTGAACCCGATCGGGCTGGTGCCGACGCTGCGGACCGACGAGGGCGTGGTACTGACCGAGAACGCCGCGATCCTGCAATATGTCGCGGACCGCTTCCCGCAATCCGGGCTCGGCGCCACGCAAGGCATCGCGCGTACACGGCTGCATCAATGGCTCTGCTTCATCGGCACCGAGCTGCACAAGGGCCTGTTCATCCCCGTGCTCGACCGCAAGGCGTCGCAGGAGGTGAAGGCCTATATGCTGGAGAAGAACCTGTCGCGGCTCGACTATCTCGACAACTACCTGAAGGGACGCGAGTTCCTGCTCGACCATTTCAGCGTAGCCGATGCCTATCTCGTCACGGTCATCAATTGGACCATGGCGACGCCGCCGATCGAGCTCGCGAAGTGGCCGAACGTGAAGGCATATTACGAGCGCCTGCGCCAGCGGCCGTCGATCGCCAAGGCGATCGCGGAGGAGTTCGAGCTGTACAAGGCCGAACTCGCGCGCAAGAAGGCCGCGGCCTGAACGACCAGATCAAGACGTTGCCCCGGCCTCGCCGGGGCGACATCCTTAGCCGTAGAGCACCCGCGGCAGGATCGTGACGATGCCTGGCCAGAGCGTCAGCAGCAGCACGAAGCCGACCATGATGATCAGATACGGCATGGTGACGCGCGCGATGTAGCCGAGGCCGTCCTCGGTCAGGCCCTGGATCACGAACAGGTTGAAGCCGACCGGCGGCGTGATCTGCGCCATCTCGACGGCGAGCACGAGGAAGATGCCGAACCAGATCTCGTCGAAGCCGGCGCCCTTCACGATCGGCAGCACGATCGGCAGCGTCATCACGATCATCGAGAAGCCGTCGAGGAAGCAGCCGAGGATGAGATAGAAGATGATCAGCACCACGATCAGCATGAAGGGCGACAGGCCGAGCCCTTTGACGAAGGCAGCCACCGCCTGAGGGATGCCGAGGAAGGCTGCGGCATTGCCGAGGATCGAGGCCCCCAGCACGATCAGCGCGATCATCGAGCACGTGACCACCGAGCCGATCAGCACGTCGCGCATCACCTGCTGCGACATCGAGCCTTGCGCCCAGGCAACCAGCCCGGCGCCGAGCACGCCGACGGCGGCGGCCTCCGATGGCGTCGCGAGCCCGCCATACATCGAGCCGAGCACGCAGGCGATCAGGAACAGCGCCGGCGCGAGATCCTTCAGCGCGGCGAAGCGCTCGCCCCACGGTACCTGCGAGAGCTTGGCTTCCGTCTCCGGCACCATCGAAGGCTTGAGCGAGGTGTGCAGCATCACCCAGCCCATGAAGGTGGCGGCCAGGAGCAGACCGGGCAGCACGCCGGCGGTGAAGAGCTTGAGAATGGAGACATCGCCGAGCACGCCGTAGATGATCATAATGTTGGACGGCGGGATCAGAAAGCCGAGCGTGCCGGCGCCGGCGAGCGAGCCGATCGCGATGTCGCGCGAATAGCCGCGGCGGAGCAGCTCGTTGAGCGACATGCGGCCGATCACCTGCGTCGTCGCCGCCGACGAGCCCGAGATCGCCGCGAAGATGGTGCAGCCGATCACGTTCACATGCAGCAGGCGGCCCGGCAGCAGCCCGGCCCAGGGCGCAAGGCCCTGGAACAGCGAGCCCGACAGGCGGGTGCGGAACAGCAATTCGCCCATCAGGATGAACAGCGGCAACGCCAGCAGCTCCTGGGTCGTCAAAATGTTCCAGGCGTATTGCGGCAGCAGCTTGTCGAGCGGGATCGAGCGGAACATCGCGAGCAAGAGCGTTGCGGTGAGCGCAAGGGTCAAGCCGATCCAGACGCCGCCCGCCAGCAGCGCAAACAGAATCCCGAACAGGGCGACGACTTCGATGGTCATGCGAGCTTGAATCCGATGGCGAGCAAGGCGGTCATTCGACGGGGGAAGCCTTCATGCGGTGATCCTCGAGCGGCAGGCCGAGCACGGCCTGGATCGCACGCGCCAGGAACTGGAGCGTGAGCAGCAGCATGCCGAAAGTGACGACGGCTTCCGGAAACCACAGCGGCGTGTCGCTCGAGGTCGAGACCTGGCCGCGCGTATAGGCGCCGAAAGCGAACTTCGCCATCGATGATGTCAGGAAGGCCATGAAGGCAAATCCGGCGGCGGCGGAGAGGATCTCGATCGCGCGCTGCAGCGGCGGCGGCACGTTCTTGAGCAGCAGCACCACGCGGATGTGACCGCCGACGCGCAACGTCATGGCGGCGCCGAAGGTGAAGGACGCCGCCATCAAATAGGAGGAATATTCCCAGGCGATCGAAATCGTCGGCGGGAAGAACGACAGGAAGTTCGAAAGGAAGCGGGTCGCGACCTCGCACAGCATCAACAGCGTCAGGGTCAGCAGGCAACCGCCGCCGATCCAGCCGTCGAGTCGTCCGAGGCGGTCGATGGCATCGAGCAGCATGCGCAGCGGCGCCGGCGCCGCCGCGTTGAGGCTCTGCGCGGCCTCGGGTGAAACGCTGGTCACCGCTCGTCCCTCAGCCGCGCTTCATTTCGGCGAGATAGGCCCGCACCGGCTTGTCGGCCGCCGGCACGCGCTTGAGGAAGGCATCCAGCTGCGGCGCGGTCTTGGCCCGGATGTCCGTCATCATGGCGTCCGAGACCGGCACCACCTCCATGCCGCCCTCCTTGAGGCGGTTGAGGCTGTCGACATCGGCCTTGAGCGAGTTAGACCAGAAGCCGGGCTCCATCTTCGCTGCGATATCGGCGACGAGCTTCTGCTGGTCGCTGCTCAGCGCCTTCCAGGAATCGAGATTGACCGTGAGCATCTGCGACGACCAGACATGGTTGGTCGGGTAGATGTATTTCAGGAACTCCCAGAACTTGCCGTCGACGCCCGACACGGCGGAGGTGGAGACGCCGGAAACGGCACCCGACGCAAGCGCGGGGATCGTCTCGCCCCAGGGGATCATCACCGGCGCCATGCCGACCACGGCCAGCATGTCCACGGCATTCTTGTCGGGGACGCGGATCTTGATGTTCTTCAAGCCCTCGACATCGGCGACCTTGACCTTGAGATGCAGATACTGCGTCGGCCACGGCACGATATAGAGGATCTTCTGGTTGTTGCGCGCGGCGACCTTTTCGTATTCCGGCCGCACATATTTGTGCAGCACCTTGAGCTCGTCCATCGAGCCGCACAGGAAGGGGATGCTCTCGACGCCCATGAAGGGCTCGTCGCCGACCTGCTGGATGTTGAGGACGTCGGCGAGCGGCACCAGGCCGTCGCGGACGGCGCGCAGGTGCTCCGGGCCCTTGAAGCCGAGCTGGCCGCCCGCCTTCACGGTGATCGCAACCGCACCATTGCTCTGTTTCTTCACCTCTTCAGCGAAGGCCATCGCATTCTGGGTGTGGAAATTGCCGTCGGGCCAGACCGTCGACATGTCCCAGCTCACCGTCGCCGCCCGTGCACGGGTCGAGATGTGACCGGCGGCAAGCAACGTCGCTGCACCCGCGGTGAAATTCCTACGCGTGATCATCTGCCCCTCCGTTTGCTACGCGTGCGACGCCTGATACGTCACCGCGCATACCCGTAGACTGCGACTGCGTTGTCCGACGACACAAGGCCGCTCGCGACGTCGTCGTTGACGGCCGCGCGGTCCCGCTCCCGGGGATCGCCGATGCCGGCGCCGCCCGGTGTCAGCACCACTAGCCGGTCGTCCGGCGGCACCTGCTGAAAGCCCTTGCCACGCAGCTTCTTGCCGGACTTGAGGCCGACATAGCCGGCCTCGCCATCCCGGCCGCCATCGCGGCCGCGCGGCGGATGATCAATGCGATCGAACGCCGCCAGGATGTCGAACGGCGCGTCGACGCCGCTGCCGACCTCGATGATCTGGCCGAGGCCACCGCGCGTACGCCCTGCTCCGCCGGAATCCGGCCGCAGCTCCTTGCGCCAGAAGATCAAGGGCGTCTGCGTTTCTGCAATCTCGACCGGGGTGCCGCGCACGCCGCTGGGATAGGCGGTGGCGGAAAGGCCGTCCTTGCCGAACCGCGCGCCGGTGCCGCCATTGGAGGTCACCGCCATCGAGAACCCGTAATTGCCGCCGACGCCCGACCGGGTCTGGCCGCGCACGTTGAGATTCCACAGGCACGAGGTGCCCTCGGCGGGCACGCGCTCCGGAATGATCTGGCGCAGGCAGCCGAACACGACGTCCGGCAGCATCTGGCCGATGATGTGGCGCGAGGCGACCGGCGCCGGCTTCGGCGCATTGAGAATAGCACCTGAAGGCGCCGACACCGTCAGCGGCGACAGCGAGCCGGCATTGTTCGGAATCTGCGAGGCGACGACGCAGCCGAGGCCGAACACGGTGTAGGCCGTGGTGTAGGACAAGGGCACGTTGATGCCGAACTTGGAAGCCGCAGAGGTGCCGTCGAAATCGACGTGGATGCCGCTATCCGAGATCGTGAGCGTCGCCGCCAGCGTCACCGGCGCGTCGTAACCATCGACCACCATGGTGTTGCGCCAGCTGCCCTTCGGCAGCTTGGCGATCTCGGCGAGCACCGCTTCGCGCGAGCGGTCGCAGATGTAGTCGCCGAGCTCGTCGAGCGTGTCGATGCCGAACTCGGTCATCATCTCGACCAGACGCTCGCAGCCGACGTCGTTGCAGCCGGCCAGCGAATAGGTGTCACCTTCGGTATCAACAGGCAGGCGCGTGTTGGTGCGGATCATCGCCATCAGCGTCTCGTTGACGACGCCCTGGTCGATCAGCTTCAGCATGGGGATGTAGAGCCCTTCCATGAACACGTCGGTGGCGTCGGGGCCGAAACCGATGCCGCCGATGTCCATGAGATGGCTGGTGCAGGAGAACAGCGCGACGACCTTGCCGTCCTTGAAGCAGGGCGTGGTGACGACGAAGTCGTTGAGATGGCCGGTGCCCATCCACGGATCGTTGGTGATGTAGGCGTCGCCCTGCTTCATCGTCTCCAGCGGGAAATGATTGATGAAGTGCTTGACCGATTCCGCCATCGAGTTGACGTGGCCGGGCGTGCCGGTCACCGCCTGCGCCAGCATGCGCCCCTTAAGGTCGAACACGCCGGCCGAGAGGTCGCCGCATTCGCGCACGATCGGACTGAAGGCGGTGCGGAGCAGCACCTGCGCCTGCTCCTCGACCACGGCGATCAGCCGGTGCCACATGATCTGGAGGTCGATCAGGCTCGCGCCTTTTGCCTTGCTCATGATCAGGCTGCCTTCCGTTCCATGACGATGCTGCCCGCACCGTCGATATGGGCATCGAAACTCGTCGAGACGAAGGTGGAGGTTTCGTCCTCGGCGATCACCGCGGGGCCCGCGATGGTCGCGCCAGGCGCCATGTCCTCGCGGCGGTAGAGCGGGATCTCGATCACTTCGCCTGCGCGGCCGTCGAAGAACTTGCGGCTGCCCGAGGCTTTCGCGGCCGGCTTGCGCGCGACGGCGGCGACGACAGATGGATTGCGCGCCTCCGTCGTCGCGAGCACCGACCAGCTCAGCACCTCGATCGCCGCGCCCGGGATCGGCCGCTCGAACATCGCCGCATAATCCGCCTCGAACTTCTGGCGGAGGCCTGCAAGATCGGCCGATGTCAGCGGCCGGTTCGGCAGCTCCACCGTGATCTCGTGGCCCTGGCCGACATAACGCATGAAGGCGGCGCGGCGTTCGCGCACCGGCGCGCCGGCAGCGCCGGGCTCGACCAGCGCGCGCGCTTCGGTCACCATCTCCTGCAACAGCTCGGACACGGCCTTGGTGTCGAAATCGTCGAGCCGGACGTGACGGCTGCGCACCAGCTCATAGGCGATGGGAGCTGCGAGGAATCCGACCGCCGAGCCGACGCCGGCATTCGAGGGCACGATCACACGGGAGACGCCAATCTTCTCGGCGACACGGGCCGCATGCAGGGGCGCCGCGCCGCCAAAGGCGATCAGGGTGTGCTGACCGACGATCTCGCCACGTTCGACCGCATGCACGCGCGCCGCGCTCGCCATGTTCTCGCAGACGACCTCGTGCACGGCATAGGCCGCGGTCTCCGCCGACAGGCCGAGCGCATTGCCGACGCTGCTCAGCAGGGCCTTCTTTGACAACTCCGGATCGAGCTTGATCGTGCCGCCGGCAAAGGCGTCGGGGTCGATCATGCCGAGCGCGACGTCCGCATCCGTCACGGCCGGGCGCTCGCCACCACGGCCGTAGCAGGCGGGGCCCGGCTCCGACGAGGCGCTCTCAGGGCCGACGGTGACGCGTTTCATGGCGTCGACATGGGCAATCGAGCCGCCACCGGCGCCGATCTCGACCATCTCGATCACGGGAATGCGCACCGGCAGGCCGGAGCCCTTCAGAAAGCGCGCCGCGCGATCGACCTCGAACACGCGCGAGGTCTCCGGCTGATACTTTTCGATGAGACAGATCTTTGCAGTGGTGCCGCCCATGTCGAAGGAGAGCACCTTGCTCTCACCGAGACGCGCCGCAATCTGCGCCGCGAAGATGGCGCCGCCGGCGGGACCGGATTCGACGAGGCGCACCGGAAAGCGCCGCGCCGTCTCGATCGAGGTGACGCCGCCGCCCGACGTGACGAGATAGATCGCGCCGCGAAACTGCTCGATCTGCAGCGCCTCCGCCATGCGCGCGAGATAGCCGTCGATCAGCGGCTGCACATAGGCATTGGCAACGGCGGTCGAAGTGCGCTCATATTCGCGGATCTCGGGACAGACAGCCGACGACACCGTCACGGAGACGCCGGGCATCTCCTCACCGATGATCGCAGCCGCGCGACGCTCGTGCTCGGGATTGGCATAGGAGTGCAGGAAGGCGATCGCGACGCTCTCAACCTTCAGTTCGCGCAATTTCGGCGCGAGTGCTCGCACCGCCGCCTCGTCCAGCGGGAGCCGAACGGCACCATGAGCGTCGATGCGCTCCGGCACGGTGAAACGCAGGCCGCGTGGCGCCAGCGGCTTCGGCTTGTCGATGGTGAGGTCATACTGGTCGTAGCGACTCTCGGTGCCGATATCGAGCACGTCGCGAAAGCCATCGGTTGCAATCAATGCCGTCTTTGCGCCGCGCCGCTCGATGATGGCGTTGGTCGCGAGCGTCGTGCCGTGAATGAAGACGTCGATGTCGCTGATATGCGCGCACGCATCAGTCAAAATGAGACGCATGCCGTCCAGCACCGCCTGTTCGGGCCGCTGCGGCGTCGTCAGCACCTTGCGGGTTTTGCGCACCTCGCCCACGTCAAGCACGATGTCGGTGAACGTGCCACCAATATCCACGGCAAGCCGCACTTCGGCTCCCTCAAGCATTCCAAATTCTCCGGCTGATCGTCAAAACTCAGGGCGAAAACGCAGCAATTTCCATGCCATCGAGCACGTGAAAGCGCGACACCGAGCTATTCTGCTTGGCACCTATGCAATAGGCAAGACGTGTTGGTCCGGCGTCAGATCAGAGCAGGAATGCAAGCGCTGCCTCGCAGCGCTCCTCGACCTTCAGCGTCAGCAGATCGTCGGCACGGGTGCGTCCGAGATTGACGGCGGCGATCGGGATTTGCCGGCGCGCCGCCGCCTGCACGAAGCGAAAGCCGGAATAGACCATCAGCGACGAGCCGACGATCAGCATGGCGTCGGCCTGCGACAGATGGTCCTGCGCGGTCGCGACCACGTCGCGAGGGACGTTCTCGCCGAAGAACACAACGTCAGGTTTGAGGATGCCACCGCAAGCCTCACAGGGCGGCACCCTGAACGACGAGAAATCGGCATGGTCCAGATCGGCATCGCCATCGGGCGCATCCGCAGCGTCGAGCGTCAGCCATTCCGAATTGGCGCGGGCGAGCGTGTGCTGGAATTCGCTCCGCGGCGTCTTCCGGCCGCAGCCCATGCAACGGACGAGATCGAGCCTCCCGTGCAAATCGATCACCTGACGATGGCCGGCGGATTGATGCAACCGGTCGACGTTCTGGGTCAGCAGCATCTCGCAGCGTCCACTCGCCTCGAGCCGGGCCAGCGCATGATGCGCATCGTTCGGCCGGGCCTGTCCGAACCGCCGCCAGCCGATCAGGCTGCGCGCCCAATAGCGCTGGCGCGTCGGCTCTTCCGTCATGAAGGCCTGAAAATTGACCGGCTGAGTCCGCTTCCAGTTGCCGTTTCGGTCGCGATAGTCGGGAATGCCCGAATTGGTGCTGCAGCCGGCACCGGTCAGCACGAAGAGCTTTTCGTGTCGTTCGACGAATTCCTGGAGCGGAGGGTTTGCCATGGCGCAGATGTAATCTGCGCCGCGACATTTTGCCAGATCAACCGTGCTCGGGGGGTGCGAAGCCGGCGACGAGCTTCACGAGCTCACTCTGCCGTGCGGTGCCGGTCTTGCGGAACACGTTGTGGAGATGAGTCTTGACGGTCGCCTGCGTCAGTCCGAGAGCCTCCGCCAGCGCCCTCACGCCGCTCACCTTCATGACGGCATCGAGCACGCGGATCTCGCTGGCCGTGAGCTTGTACATCCTGGCCAGCGCCTCGAGTGGCGGCGGACTCGCCAACGAAGTCTTGCGGACGAAGACCGCAGCGACGGCAGAATGCAGCGCGCCGGCGCGCTGCCGATCGCCCGAGGTCAATGGCAGCACATCCGCAAACCAGCGTCCATGCGAGTTGACGATCGGAATTGAGCCGCCGCGATCAGCGGTCGCGTTGCCGTTCTCGGCGGCGAGAAGCGCATCACGTAGCGCGCGATGAGCCTCGGGTGACAGCGCCATCAATGCGCCGTTCCGTTCGCCCACCAGGACCGCCTCGTCAAGCATGAGACGAGCCGGCTGATTGGTAAAGACGAGACGTCCGGCGGGACCCACCAGAAAGACGGCCGCCGAGACATGATCGAGCGTCTCGGTCAGGACGGCCTGCGACGTCCTGCCCTGGTCGAATAACCGCCCGATCGCGACCGCGCGCTGAAAATGCGGAACGAGCAGCCCGAGCCTGCGACGATCGTCGGCGTCGGCAAGGCCGTCCTCTTCGTGCATCCGGACCGCAAGGACGGAGGCGCTGGTTGCGCTCTTCTCCAGATTGGTGCCGAGCGCATCGATGATGCCCTGTGGCTTCATCCACTCCGCGTAGAATCGGGTCTCCACGATCTCCTCGAAGGGAATGAGGTCGGTGGATCCCCACACGACGCCGGCCTCGATAAACGCGCCGGCCGGAAAACACGGATTGAGGGGAAGATATTTTTCGAAATAGAGCTGAGTGTAGTGCGGATCCTCGTTGAACATATGCAACGCCGCGGATTCCTCCGTGGCTGCATCGTGCCAGAACAGGGCGCCCGAGGAGCCGCCGACGAACAGACAGGCTTGCCCGAGGGCATGCGGCCACAGAGCGGGATCGAGCGCCGCGTCGTAAATCAGGCCGATGAGCTCCGACAGCCGAGCAGCTTCAGACGTCACGGCCAACTTTCATCATTCCAAACGACATGCAGGGCATTGGCGCCTTCAGTAACACTCTACCACAAGATTGCTGACGCCTGCAAAACGTCGTGCGCGCGAATTTTAAAGGCACGCTGCATGCCGAAGCGGCAAGAGTCCTCCTCCCTGCCACGCTCGATGGTGCGCGACGATCGCAGCAATGAAGGCGGCATCGGCTATTTTGCAGAAACGGCCGGTTTCGGCGGTGCGGCCTGCCTCTGCGAGACGACAGCCTTCTCGGCCGGAGGCTCAGGCGCTACCGGCGCGGACTGTCCGACCGACAACGATACGCCGAACACGCGCCATTGCCCTTCGACCGGCGCAAACAACAATTCGAAATTCACCTGGGAGGGCACCGATGGAAAAAATCCCGCCATGTGCAGAAATCCATTCGGCTCGATCTGCGGCAGCAGCGACAATTGCGGATCGATCACCGCCACACCGGAGAGGTCCAGCTTCTCGCCGCGCTGCTTGGCGAAGATCTCCGCGAGCTTCGCTGCGGTGTTGACCTGGAATCCGGGCGCGCCGAGATCGCGCAGCACGGTATAGTTCCCGGTCTT
This sequence comes from Bradyrhizobium campsiandrae, assembly GCF_014529705.1. GTDB lineage: Bacteria > Pseudomonadota > Alphaproteobacteria > Rhizobiales > Xanthobacteraceae > Bradyrhizobium > Bradyrhizobium campsiandrae. Next base: position 2,972 of record NZ_JAANIH010000079.1, on the reverse strand, counting down.
GTTGGCATGGTCGAGTGCGAGCAGCGTCGAGCGGATCAGCATCAGCACGCCATTGCGGTCGATGTTCGCCGGCTTGGCCGTCGGTTGCTGCTGGGGTGACGTCTGGTGCGGCTGCGCAGGCGTTTGCTGTGCGGATGTTGTCACCGCGCCGAGGATCAACAGCCCGACGACCGGAACACCAAGTCCAGCACTCAGCCAGCGCAGCGTCATGACAAGCGCGTCATTGCTACCACTGGATCGACATGGCACCACGGCCACCGGCAACGTTGCGTTCCAATCCGATACCGCCGCCGGCATTAGCGACGACCGCAAAGCTCTTGCCTTCGTACAGCAGGGCGGTCGCGCCGAGTGCGAAGGCATTGGCGCCTTCGAAATTGCCATAGCCGGCCGAGAGCGCGAATTTCCGCCCTGCTTGGAGTGCCGGCATCGAGCCGGCCGCCAGCGCGACGGCGGTGCCAGTGCGCGCCTCGAGCCTGTTGTCCATCACCTGCGACTGCAACGAGGTGACTTGCGATTGCAGGGACGCGAACTGCGACTGCAAGGAGGTGAGGCTCGCCGGATTGAAGCTCGATGTGGCGAGGTTGCCGGCCGCGTCGGTGGTCACAAAGGAGACCGGGCCGCTCTGCGCCGCAAGACTCGTCGCCGACGCGACGCCCGCCAGACGATAGGTACTGCTCGCTGTGCCAACCGCGACCTGATTGGCGGCCGTCGCCGTCGCGCCTGAGCCGATGGCGGTGGAGTTTGCAAAGCCTGCAGAGGCGCCCGTGCCGATCGCGGTCGCCGTATTGGATGTCGCAGCGGCTCCGGTTCCCAACGCGATTGAAGATAAACCGGATGCGACGGCGCCATTCCCCATCGCCGTCGAAGAAACGCCCGCCGCGCTACTGCTGACGCCGATCGCGATCGAGTTATCGCCGGTGGACCGTGCAGCCGCGCCGCCGCCCCCGTCACCGCCGCCGATTGCCACGCTGTAGCTGCCGCCAGAATAGCTGTTAGCCCCGACCGCGGTGCCGTATTGGCCCGTAACATTCAGGTCGGCGTTGGCGTTGGCACCGATGCTGGTGACGCCCGCGACCGTCAGACCAAACAAATGGCTCCCGGCCAAAAAGCCTAGCGAAGTCCCATCGGGCCCTGCCGTCGAGAGCTGACCGATCGCCGTCGCGGGTTGAGCGTTGGTACCTTGCGCAAGCGCACCCGCGCCGCAAGCAAGATCCTGACTGCCTGTCGCAGCTCCGGGCGCCCCCGCACTGACGACACAGGTTTGCCCCGCCGACGCAGGCCTAACCATCGTATAGCCCATCACCGACACCGCAACCATGCTGGCTGCGAAGCCTGCCCTGCTGGAAAGGCGGCCGACACGTGCACCTAACGTGATCAGATCTAAAATGGCTTCGGCAGCATCAGACATTTGCGTCCCTTGCTTGGCGGAGTCCGATTCGGTCGGACCACGAAATTCGCCCGAGCCGGAAGCCGCTCACAAGCATCCGTCGCGCAGAGCCAAGGTGGAACGAGATCGCAGACGGTGCATCCACCGTTGGGTTGAGGTCGCACGGAAGCATCGGCAGTGCTTTCCGCTTTTTGCCGACTGTTACCCGACTACAACATATACGTGTTCCGGAACCTCTAACTTGCCCAATTGTCCCGGAACTCGGGGAACAGCGTCAGTCCCCCACATGCATAGATGGTCTGCCCGGTGATGTAGCTGGCATCGTCCGAGGCGAGGAAGGCGAATACGGCGGCCATCTCTTCCGGCGTGCCGACACGGCCGAGCGGAATGTGGCTGGTAACGGTATCGCGTTTCTCGGAATCGCCGGTCCAGGCCGCGTTGATTGGCGTGTCGATCGCGCCGGGGCCGACGGCATTGACGCGAATGCCGCGTGCGGCAAACTCCAGCGCCAGCGTACGGGTCAGGCTGGCCATGCCGCCCTTGCTGATCGAATAGGCGAGATAGCCCGGTTTTGGAACGATCTGGTGAACGCTGGAGCAGTTGATGATGCAGCCAGCCGCGCCGCGTGCGACGAAATGCGCCAGCGCCTTCTGTGCGCAGAGCACGGCGCCATTGAGATTGACGTCGATGATGCGGCGATAGGTTTCGATATCGAGCGCCTCGCTCGGCGATTCCCGCTGGAAGCCGGCATTGTTGACGAGACAGTCGAGGCGCCCCCAGCGCGCGAGGATGGTCTCGAACATCGCGCCGACCTCCTGCTCATTGCTGACGTCGGCCTTGACGATGACATGGTCGAGCTTGCCGTGACCGCGATCACTCGATCCCGTTCTGACAAGCGCAAGCGTCTCCTCGGCCTTGCCGGGATGATCGACATAGTTGATGGCGACGGCCGCGCCTTCCTGGGCGAGCCGGACGGCAACGGCACGGCCGATGCCCTGGGAGGCACCCGTCACCAGCGCATATCGGCCGACGAGGCGTGACGGAAAGGTGGTCGAGAGGTCGGTCTGTGGCATGAGTTTTCTCCGGGATGTCTCATCATGGATGGAACCGAGATTTTGTTCCGTCCCGCTGACGCAGCGCTGGGATTCATTCCGCGCGGCGCGCGATTGGCGAAGTCAGGATCTGGTACAGGATGATCGCGCCGAAGGTCGCGGTGCCGATTCCGCCGATCGTGAACGCGCCGAATTTGAGCGTGAGGTCACCGGCGCCCGCGGTCAGCGCCACGGCGACCGTGATCAGGTTGGCAGGATCGGCGAAGTCGACCTTGTTCTCGACCCAGATCCGGCCGGCCATCGCCGCGATCAATCCGAACAGCACGATCGAGAGGCCGCCGATGACCGGACCCGGGATCGACAGGATCAGCGCGCCGAATTTCGGCGAGAAGCCGAGCGCGATCGACACGGTCGCCGCAAACGCAAACAGCAAGGTCGAATAGACCTTCGTCGCCGCCATGACGCCGATGTTCTCGGCATAGGTGGTGACACCGGTACCGCCGCCGCAGGCCGCCACGATGGTCGCAAGACTG